>CAMZAM010000036.1 GCA_947304185.1 uncultured Bacteroidales bacterium | reverse complement strand
TCTGCCCGCAGCGTATCACTCCTGAGCTCTGCGACATGCTGAAGAAGTATCATCCAATATGGATCAACACACACTTCAACCACCCGAATGAGGTGACACCAGAGTCATTCGCAGCTTGCGAGAGACTTGCCAACGCCGGTATCCCGTTGGGTAACCAGAGCGTGTTGCTCCGTGGCGTCAACGACTGCGTGTTTGTAATGCGTCAGTTGGTTCACGACCTCGTGAAGATGCGTGTACGTCCGTACTACATCTATCAGTGCGACCTGTCGATGGGATTGGAGCACTTCCGTACACCAGTTTCGAAAGGTATCGAGATCATCGAAGGATTGCGTGGCCACACATCAGGCTTCTGCGTTCCGACATTCGTCGTCGATGCTCCAGGCGGTGGCGGCAAGACCCCGGTCATGCCACAGTATGTGATTTCACAGTCACCAGGCAGAGTGGTGTTGCGTAACTTCGAAGGCGTCATCACTACCTACACCGAGCCTGCAGAATATCACAGCGAGTGCAACTGCCCTGAGTGCCAGGCACTTAAGAAGAGACTTGAGGCTGAGAGAGTGGAGGAGGTCGACAGAAATAAACCTGTCGATGGCGTCATCACCTTGCTTGAAGGCGAGAAGATGAACATCGAACCGGCTCATCTCTATCGTCATGAAAGACAGAAACACAACAAATAAAAATGATTATGAGCGATAATAATCCAAAAGTATCAAACTGGAAGCTTATCTTCGTTTTGATGATAATCGTCTGGATGGCGAACATCCTGATGTCGTTTGTCTACAAGTACCAGCTGAATTTCTTGTTTTACACTTGGCTGACGAACATTTTCCTGAGTTTGATTGAAACGATTCTTTTTGCAATTTTATTCTATATTTTTTATCTTTTATTCTGGAGAAAAAGAAATAAGGATAAAAAGGCAGAAGACAATGACGCTCAATAAGTTATGCCTTTTATAAAGGAACTTATCAAGTACAAGAGCTGTTCTATCGTGGGGCTTGAGAAGAACACGGGAAAGACGGTGAGTCTGAACTACGTGTTGAGTCATCTGCCCCTCGATAGGATGCGTATTGCGGTGAGTTCCATTGGCATCGACGGCGAGACGACCGACCAGGTGACGAAGACGGCGAAGCCTGAGATAACACTGAAAGAAGGCACATTTTTCGCGACGAGCGAGAAACACTATCTGCAAAGACGGCTGGTTTCGGAGCTTGTCGACGTGAGCGATGAGAACACTTCATTAGGAAGGATAGTGACGGCCAAGGCGCTGACGACGGGTAAGATTCTACTTTCAGGACCTTCGTCGAACCTAGGGCTGAGGCGCTGGATGAGCTCGATGGAGAAATATAACATCGACTTGATCATCATCGACGGGGCGCTTTCGCGAATGAGTCTGGCGTCGCCGGCAACGAGCGAGTCGATGATTCTGGCAACGGGAGCAGCTTATTCGGCGAACATAACAAACCTCGTGCAGAAGACGGCATTTGTGGTGGATATGGTGAATCTGGATTTGACATCTGAAGATAACAGATTGAGGTTCAACGATATACACTCGGGTGTTTGGGCTGTCGACGACAACGATGAGTTGCATGACTTGAAGGTGACGTCGTCGTTGTCAACGAAAATCAGCACCGACGGCATAGAACACTGCAAGACGCTGTTTATGAGCGGTGCGTTGACAGATGGTTTTATGGAGCACATCCGGACGAAGAAGATTTTCAAGGGCACGGAGATAGTGGTGACTGATTTTACCAAGATTTTCCTCACACCTATAATATATAAGGCTTTTGTGAGGGGCGGCGGCAAGCTCAGTGTGATGATGAAAAGTAAGCTCATCGCGGTGACAGTGAACCCGACGGCACCCAACGGCATGGTGCTCGACTCGGACAGACTATGTAAAACAATGTCGGAAGCTATCAACCTTCCGGTTTATGATTTGATGAAATGCGACTGAAACAACTCATAGAGCAACCTTGCGGTCTGAAATACATGATCGACAACCTCGACACCCACTCGGGCTTTGCGAGGAGGATGATTCTCGACACTGAGATGCCGACGGATGCCTTGATGATTAAGAATAACTATCTGATACTCAATGAGTTTTATGAGGTTGTAAACATCAAAGAGAACCAAAACCAGATTAACAACCTGCAGTTTAAGCTCTGCAATCTTAAGGAGATTCAGGGTACTATTACGCATCTGAGAAGTAAACATGTGCTGGATGACATCGAGCTATTCGAGGTGAAGCATCTGGCGATGTTATCAGGCGAAGTTCAGTTGATAATCAACAATTTACAATTGAATGACAATGTCTTTATCCCTGATTTGGAAGAAGTCGTTAAGATTCTCGACCCGGATGGGATGAAGATTGCGAGTTTTTATATTTACGACTCATATTCGCCGCGCTTGATGGAGCTGAGACGTATCATGAAGGCGAAGGACGGCTTCGACGAGGCGTTGTTCAACGAGGCAACGAGCATTGAAGATGAGATTCGCGGCAAGCTGTCGATACAGCTCTCGAAATACGCCGATGACCTTGAGGCTGCGCAGAAGTCGTTGGCGCTCATCGATTTAAACCTCGCCAAAGCCTATCAGATGATAAAATACAACCTTTGTTTCCCGACCATCTCAGAAGAAGGGGCAACGGAATACGAGGGGTTGTTTAATCCGGAAGTGAAAGAGATTTTGGAAGAGAAAGGTGAAAGTTACCAACCGGTTTCGATAAAGTTCGGACAGAAGCCGACGATTATCATGGGAACGAATATGGGTGGTAAGACGGTGGTAATCAAGACGTTGGCACTGTGCCAATATCTTTTCCAATTCGGATTCGGAATACCCGCTAAGAGAGCTGACATCATGCTTCAGGATGAGGTGTTCCTTTGCACAACTGACGAACAATCGATTCATAAAGGCTTGTCGTCGTTTGCAGCAGAGATGAAGAAGATTGATGAAATCATCAAGACTTCGAGATTGAGACAGAATTTCATGGCTCTTGTTGATGAGCCGGCAAGAACTACCAACCCGACAGAAGGAACAGCTTTGGTGTCGGCATTGGTGAAAGTCTTGCAAGATCAGCAGATGAGTTTGATAATTGTAACTCATTATAACATAAATACTTATAACAATCATTGCTTGCGAGTCAAAGGTTTTGAAGGTGGCAAGATGAATTATGAGTTGGTGGAAGTGCAGAATGGTGAGGTGCCGCATGAGGCATTGAATATAGCTGAAAGTCTTGGCGTTGACAACGAATGGCTTTCATTGGCAAAGGAAATAATAAATAATTAAAACATATTACTATGGAAAGCAAATTAGGTCTTGATTTTACTAAAGTTGAGTATGCTAGAGGTTTGGCGAAGAAGATTGCCGACCAGGTGCAGGAATTCGTTGAACAATATACTACTGTCGCGGTGGAGCGTACGCTGAGCCGATTGATGGGTATCGACGGCGTTGATGAGAACCAGGTGCCGCTGCCGAACGTGGTGGTCGACACTCTGAAAGAGAAGGGTGTGCTGAATGAAGGTATCCTTTTCTTCATCGCTAACGCTATGATTCAGACTGGCTTGAAGCCACAGCAGATCGCTGAGCAGGTGGCAGCCGGCAAGCTCGACATCACCAAGGTGGTGACTCGCGACCAGAAGAAGATCGCTGAGACACTGCAGCCTGTCATCGACGAGAACGTCGGTAAGATCCGCGCTCGCCACGACCGTCGTGACCATTACCTCAACACCATCGGCGAGGGTCCTAAGCCATACCTTTATATTATTGTGGCAACAGGTAACATCTACGAAGACGTGGTGCAGGCGCAGGCCGGTGCACGTCAGGGTGCTGATGTCATCGCTGTGATTCGTACCACAGGTCAGTCGTTGCTCGACTATGTGCCATACGGCGCTACAACTGAAGGTTTCGGCGGCACATTCGCAACCCAGGAGAACTTCCGTATCATGCGTAAGGCATTGGATGAGGTGGGCGAGGAGCTCGGCCGTTACATCCGTCTGTGTAACTACTGCTCAGGTCTCTGTATGCCTGAAATTGCTGTCATGGGCGCTTTCGAAGGTCTCGACGTGATGTTGAACGACGCTCTCTACGGTATCTTGTTCCGCGATATCAACATGCAGCGTACTCTTATCGACCAGTACATGAGCCGTATCATCAACGGATTCGCTGGCGTCATCATCAACACTGGTGAGGATAACTACCTGACCACCGCTGACGCTGTCGAGGCAGCTCACACTGTGTTGGCATCAGACCTCATCAACGAACAGCTTGCATTCAGTGCAGGTTTGAAGGAAGAACAGATGGGCTTGGGTCACGCTTTCGAGATGGACCCGATGCTTGAAAACGGCTTCCTCCTCGAGCTGGCACAGGCTCAGATGACACGTGAGATCTTCCCGAAGGCTACTTTGAAATACATGCCTCCGACCAAGTTCATGACAGGTAACATCTTCCGTGGTCACATCCAGGATGCATTGTTCAACATGATCGGTATCTGGACACATCAGGGAATCCAGCTGCTCGGTATGCCTACTGAGGCTATCCACACTCCGTTCATGAGCGACCGTTACCTCTCAATCGAGAACGCGAAATACATCTTCAACAACATGCACAGCATAGGCGAGGAGATGCAGTTCCGTGAAGGCGGCATCTGCCGTGAGCGTGCTAAGTTAGTGTTAAACAACACAATAGCATTGCTTGAGGAAATCGTGAAAGAAGGCTTGTTCACCGCTCTTGAAAAAGGTATCTTCGGTGATGTAAAACGTCCGAAGAACGGCGGTAAAGGTCTTGAAGGCGTCACACAAAAAGGTGATAACTACTACAATCCGTTTGTCGAAATCATGAAAGGGAAAAGATAGTTGGTTAAAAGTTAAAAGAGTAAAGTTAAAAGAGAGTTAAAATGAAATTTAGAACCACATTAATATTAATAGGTGTAATGGCGATGATGTCATCATGCGATTCACGTTATAAGATTAAAGAATATCCGAAGGCAGACCGCGACGAGACTGTCGTTGACGTCTATTTCGGCACTGAGGTCGCTGACCCTTATCGTTGGCTTGAAAACGACACTTCGGCGGCAACGAACGCTTGGGTCGAGGCTCAGAGAGCACTCACAAATGAGTATCTCAGCCATATCCCATTAAGGGAAAAGATCAAAGCGCGCTTGACGCAAATTGCTGATTATGAACGTTATGGCATTCCGTGGAAACGTTTTGGGAAGTATTTTTACAGCAAAAATGACGGTCTGCAGAACCAGAGCGTGTATTATATGCAGGATGCCCTCGACAGCGAACCGAAGGTGTTGTTAGATCCTAACAAACTCTCTGAAGACGGCACTGTCTCTCTTGGCGGAATGAGTTTTTCGAATGATGGCAAGTATCTCGCTTACACCATCCAGCGCAGCGGTTCCGACTGGCAGGAGATCTACGTGATGGATGTCGCCACAAAAGAGCTGCTTCCGGACCATATCGAATGGGCTAAGTTCACAGGCGCTAGCTGGTATAAAGACGGATTCTTCTATGCTGCTTACGACAAGCCGACGTCGGGCAAGGAGTTCTCGAACGTCAACGAAAACCATAAGATTTACTATCATAAGCTCGGCGAGCCGCAGGAGAACGACAAGCTGTTCTACGAAAACCCAGCGCAGCCACGTTATTTCCACGGTGTTGGACTGAGCGATGACGAGCACTACATGTTCCTCGAAGAGAGCGGTCAGGGCGCAGGACATACCCTGTGGCTGCGCGACATGAACGACCCGAAAGGAGAGTTTGTGCAGATTGCATTCGACATGGACTACTTTTATTCGCCACTTGACATAATCGACGGCAAGATGTACATCATGACGAACTACGACGCGCCGAAAGGCATGGTTTGTGTAGTAAATGTTGAGGATTTGAGCAAGGCTTCCATCGAAAACTGGGAGGTTTTGATTCCTGAAAACGACGACGTGATGGTGGGCGCACAGCTCGGCGCAGGCAAGATGATTGTCACCTACGACAAAGACGCTTCGAACCACGCTTTCGTGTATGAGCTCGACGGCACTTTGAAGCACGAGATCAAGTTCCCGACCTTCGGCGCGACTGGCATCGTGAGCCGTTACGAGGAACCTGAGATTTTCTACGCTTTCACCTCGTTCACATTCCCGACGACTATATACAGATACGATATCGAGTCGAACACTTCTGAGGTGTTCCGCGCTCCTAATGTCGACTTCAACCCTGAGGACTACACCACCGAGCAGGTGTTCTTCGCCAGCAAGGACGGCACCAAGGTCCCTATGTTCTTGACTTACAAGAAAGACCTGAAGAAAAACGGCAAGAACCCGACTCTGCTTTATGGCTACGGTGGCTTCAACATCACTCTGAACCCTGGATTCTCGGTGAATCGCATCCCATTCTTAGAGATGGGTGGCGTTTATGCCTTGGCTAACCTCCGTGGCGGCAACGAATACGGTGAGGAATGGCACTTGGCTGGTACTAAGCTGCAGAAGCAGAATGTGTTTGACGATTTCATCGCTGCAGCCGAGTATCTCATTGATAATCAATACACTTCACCTGATTATCTCGCCATCAACGGCGGATCTAACGGAGGCTTGCTGGTCGGCGCTGTCGTCAACCAGCGTCCGGAGCTGTTCCGCGTGGCGGTGCCTCAGGTGGGAGTGATGGACATGCTGCGTTATCACCTGTTCACCATAGGATGGAACTGGGCTTCAGATTACGGCACCAGCGAAGACAGCGAGGAGATGTTCAAGGCGTTGTATGCCTATTCACCGTTGCACACCATCAAGAGCGGTAAGGACGTGCATTATCCTGCCATCATGGTGACGACCGCCGACCATGACGACCGCGTGGTTCCGGCGCATTCATTCAAATATGCAGCGACGTTACAGGCAGCGGAGACTGGCGATGAGCCGAAGATCATCCGTATCGACAGCAAAGCCGGACACGGGGGCGGCAAACCGATGGCGAAAGTCATCGAGGAGCAAGCCGACATCTATGCTTTCATACTTTACAACATGGGAATTAAATAATAAAAACATAATACGATGAGAATCAGACATTTGATGCTTATTCCTTTATCAATTTTATTGATAGGATGT
>CAMZAM010000035.1 GCA_947304185.1 uncultured Bacteroidales bacterium | reverse complement strand
CTTGTTGAGAGAGACCACAAGACAAAGAAGGATCCTTTCTATCTTTACAAGGCTTGGTGGAATCCGAACGACAAATTTGTACACATCTGTGGAAAGGATTATAAAAAGTTAACTGACAGAGTAATAAAGTGTTATACAAATGATGGCGGTACATTGAGTCTTTTTGTAAACGATGTAGAGATTGAAACTGTCCAGGTTGTAAATAACATCGCAACATTCACAGCAAGAACTTTCAATTCAGGTGATGTAATAAGAGTAAATGGTGCAACAGCTAATGATACATTTACTTTCACTAATTACAGTAATGATAATATCTTCAAAACCGAGGGCAATTGGAACGTAGCCACAAACTGGAGCGGTAACGCTGTACCTGCCGATGGCAGTGACGTGGTCATAATGGCTAACACCACCGTCCCGAGCGGCTACACCGTCAATGCCAACAACATCGATCTCTACGGCGGCAACCTCACTATTGCCGAGGGCGGTCAGCTATATCACAGCAACGAGGGTGTGAATGCCACGGTGCAGAAGAGCATTTCAAAATACACTGTCCAGCAAACTCAAGGCGACATTATGTCCAACGGTTGGTACTTGATAGCCTCGCCTGCCACCGAGAGTTTTGCGCCATCGACGGAAAACGGAATCCTTACCAACGAATACGACCTCTATTATTACCACGAGCCAACGCACTACTGGAGAAACTTCAAAAATGGCACCAACAGCGCCACTCCAGGCTTCAACATCGAGCCGACGAAAGGTTATCTCTACGCCAATAGCCAAGACATCACCATCGGCTTGAATGGTCCGCTTAACACGGGCAACGCCACGATTAACGTGCCTTTGAGTTATACTTTAGCTGCAGACCACTTAAAAGGATTCAATCTCGTGGGCAATCCATTTGCGCACAATGTAACGAGCTTTACAGGCACCGATGTGGCTGCGGAAGTGTACCGCATGAACGGCGACAAGTCTGACTTGATAGTGAGCGAGGTCTCAGCCGACGCACCGTTACTTACTGGCGAGGGCTTCTTCGTGAAGGCCACAGCTGACAATGCCTCAATCACTTTCAACAGCTCTGCTAGAGGCGAGAATGTCAAACATGACCATATCGCCTTGGAAATTAGCAAAAACAACAAACTTATTGACCGCTTGATTTTGAAAAAAGATGCTGAGACTCTGGAGAAGCTTACCTTGCGCGAAAACGGCACGAAAATTTTCGCCATGTACGACTACCAAGAAATGGCCGTCGTTCCGATTGAGGGCAACGAGCAGGACATCTACTTCGAGGCTGGCAAGGATGGAATCTACACGATTGCGGTCAATCCTGATAGCATGGAAATGTCGTATCTGCACCTTATTGATAATATAACCGGTGCGGATATTGATTTGCTACAAACACCTGAATATACGTTCACTGCCATGACGTCTGACTATGCCAGAAGATTCAAACTGGTGTTGGTCGGCAGAAATGCAAACGACGATAATGAAACCTTTGCATTCGTCAACAACGGCAACATCATCATTACGGCTGATGTCGAAGACGCAACTTTGCAGGTGATTGATATGATGGGCCGTGTGATCGTTTCACGGAAAGTAGATGTCTCAGGAAATGTCTCTATAAGTGGAATGACGCAAGGGACTTATGTACTGCGTCTCATCAACGGTGACAACGTAAGAACACAGAAAATCGTAATAAGATAACAAACTGAAATAAAAAAAGAGACGCAAAAGCGTCTCTTTTTTGTGTCGGGGTAGCAGGATTCGAACCTGCGACCCCCTGCTCCCAAAGCAGGTGCGCTAGCCGGACTGCGCTATGCCCCGATATTTCCGGCGGAGAAGGGGGGATTCGAACCCCCGGTAGCCTTAGGGGCTACGACAGTTTAGCAAACTGTTGGTTTCAGCCACTCACCCACCTCTCCATGTTTTGTGGCTTAACAGGGTGCAAAAATACAACATTTTTTAATACAACCAAACATTTTTTGAAAAATTTTTTATTTCATCATTTTCTTGTTGATAATCAGAATTTTATTATCTTTGCGAAAATAATTTTACCATGAAAATGCGCAGATTTTTATCAGTTTTATTCATCGTAACAGCTTTATTTTCAACATTTAGCTGCTCAAATAACGAAAACAATGCTCCAAAAAAGGCTAAAAATGTTATCGTTCTTATTGGCGACGGCATGGGTCCGGCACAGGTCTACTCACTCATCCTGACAAGTCCCGAAGCAACAGCATTCGAACGTTTTCCTTATTCAGGGTTCTCGATAACGAAATCTGCATCAAATGAGATAACCGACTCTGCAGCAGGCGGTTCGGCCATCGCCAACGGCACAAAGTCAAACAACGGCAACGTAGGATTGAACGCCGATAGCATCCCGATGCCAAGCATGCTCGAGATTTTCGCTGAACAAGGCAAGAAAACCGGCGTCGTGGTGACATGCGCAGTGACACACGCCACTCCCGCCGACTTCCTGGCACATAACGTAACACGTAAAGACAACGAAGGCATCGCACTCGAAATATCAGAAAAAGAAGGACTTGACGTACTTATCGGTGGCGGTAAGAAATATTTCACCGAACGCAAGGACAGCCTCGACCTCCTCGGCAAGATGTGGGAAAACGGCTGGAACATCTATGACTCGCTCGAGCAGATTGAAGACAACGGCGCCAAAACTATGGTGCTGACATGCCGCAAGCACATCGACAAAGCTCCTGATCGCGGCGATTTCTTGCCGAAAGCCACAGCTAAGGCAATCGAGATGCTCGACAACGAGAACGGCTTCTTCCTCATGGTCGAAGGCTCACAGATCGACTTCGCATGCCATGACAACGACTCAGCCACTCTCGTCGAAGAGATGATCGACTTCAATAATACCCTCAACGTAGTGCTCGACTTCGCTGAGAAAGACGGCAACACCCTCGTCGTCGTCACCGCTGACCACGAAACAGGTGGCCTCACTATCGTCGATCCACAAGGCAAATACACTCGTACCGACTTCAAATGGAGCACTGGAAGCCACTCTGCCGTGTTCGTGCCGGTGTTCTCATACGGTCCGGGCGCCGAAAAATTCTCAGGCGTGATGGATAACACCGAAATCATCAATAGAATAATGCAGGTAGCAAAATAATTGAAAATTTTTGCAAAATAATTTTGTTATTAAAAATAAATATGTATCTTTGCGGTTGATATTTAACCATTTAGCTTTTATTAACGAAATTATCTGACATGAAAATTTTTATCGCCAAGTTATCTCCGCGAACAACTGTCGACGACGTGCGCCGTCTTTTTGAGCGTTTCGGCACTGTTTCGTCATGCAAGGTCATCATGGACCATGAGACGAACCGTTCGAAATGCTACGGTTTTATAGAGATGCCTATTGAAAACGAAGCTTACAAGGCCGTTGTCGAGACCAACGAAATGGAATTTATGGGCAGCGTCATCAACGTGAAAAAGTCGAAGCCCCAGCCTCCGTCAAATAAGAAATGATATTTAAGTCATTGATGCACAACCTCTTATAAAATACAAAATTATTTTTGTATTTTTAACTTGTATTTCATAAAAAATTCGTAATTTTGCAGCGCGAAAGCAATGGTCTGGTAGCTCAGCTGGATAGAGCAACAGCCTTCTAAGCTGTGGGTCTTGGGTTCGAATCCCAACCGGATCACAATATGTTTCTTAAAGTCCATCCTGATAACCCGAACCCGCGTCACCTCAAGCAGATTCTTGAATGCCTTAACGACGACGGGGTTATCATTTTTCCCACTGACACAATCTATGGCATTGGCTGCAGCGTGAAGAGCAACAAGGCCTTCGAACGTATCGCACAGATAAAGGGCATTAGGAAGGAAAAAGCAGTATTTTCATTCATTTTCAACGACTTAAGTCAGCTTTCGGAGTTCACGAAGCCGATAAGTAACGAGGTGTTTAAACTGATGCGCCGTAACCTTCCAGGCGCCTTTACCTTCATCCTCGAGGCTAACAACAACATCCCGAAAATCTTCCAAAGCAAACGCAAAACTATAGGTATCCGTATCCCCGACCAACCTATCATCACCAACATAGTAAAGGAACTCGGCTGCCCGATAATGACAACCTCCATCCTCGATGAAGACGAGATTTCAGGCTTTTTGACCGATCCTGAGGAGATAAACGAGCGCTATAAAGACCGTGTCGACATCATCATCGACGGCGGATATGGCGAAAACAAAGAGAGTACCATAGTGGATTGCACTGAAAATGAGATACTTATAACCCGTCAAGGCAAGGGAATCCTCGAATAAAATTTTTTGAAAATTTTTGTTGCAGGTAACGAAAAATGTAGTATTTTTGCAGTCGCAAATTGAACGCTACAGTTCAACGACTTGGTAGCTCAGCAGGTAGAGCATCACACTTTTAATGTGGGGGTCCTGGGTTCGAGCCCCAGCCAGGTCACAAAAAAAAGACCTTCATCAGAAGGTCTTTTTTATTTTCTCCATTGCCGTCTCAACAACACTGCGCGGACACGCCAAATTGATCCTCAGGCATTGCTCGCCCTGCTTTCCAAACTCCTTTCCATTATTCAAACCTAAGCCGGCTTCAAAAATCATCTTATGGTTAAGTGTCTGATTATCATATCCATACGCTGAGAAGTCGAGCCATAGCATATACGTTGCCTGCGCCTTATGCACGCGGACCTTCGGCAAATTCTTATGAATAAAATTGACCACGTAATCGATATTACCTTTTATATATTGCAGCAATTCCTGCAGCCACTCCTCCCCTCGCTCCATGGCCGTCTTAGTGGCAATCTTACCAAAGATATTGCCAAGATTGATCTCAGTACTGTCGACGAAATCAACGTATTTCTTGCGTAAATCCTCATTAGCGATGATTATCGTCGAGGTCGCCATTCCGGCAAGATTAAACGTCTTACTCGCCGCATGGGCCGTGATGCAATGTTGCTCAAACTCCTTGGAGACGCTGGCAAAAGGCACGTGTTTAAAGCCTGGCAACACTAAGTCGCAATGAATCTCGTCGGAGAATACTATCACATTGTTTTTCATACAGATATCGCCCAACTTTTGCAGTTCTTCGCGGGTCCAGCAGCGTCCTACAGGGTTATGAGGATTGCTGAGTATCAACATCTTAGCAGTCTTAGCTTGCTTCTCCAAAAGCTCGTAATCCATCACAAAACCGTCTTCAGTGTCGATAAGCAGATTCTGCACTAGCTTCCTGTTATGACTCTCCACAGCATGGAAAAACGGTGGATAAACAGGCGGTTGTATTATGACCTCGTCACCTTCCTTCGTCAAGCCCATCACCGCCATGTTAAAAGCAGCGACGACACCTGGCGTATACGTCATCCATTCTTTCTTCACATCCCAACCATGACGACGGCGTATCCACTTAGCGATAGCCTCAAAATACTCGTCCTCACGGAAAGTGTAGCCATAAACGTCGTATTTCGCGCGCTCGATAACGGCATTTCTGATAAAATCTGGTGTACGGAAGTCCATGTCGGCCACCCACATCGGGATGACATCGGCTTTGCCAAACACTTTTTCTCTCAGATCATACTTGACACTTTCAGTTCCGGCACGGTTGATTATCTCGTCGAAATTATATTTCATATCCAAAATTTTTTCGCAAAGTTACAAAAAAAATTATACTTTTGCAGGCTGAAGTTTTTTATATGAAAAAAATAATAACACTATTCATACTGTTGCAGTTAGCTGTTCTCGGTGCTATCGCTCAGACTGGCATCTATGGCGTTATACGTGATGCCGACAGCGGTGAGATGCTCGTCGGTGCCGCTATTTATAACGACTCTCTTCAGAAAGGAACTGTCACCAACTACAATGGTTACTACGATTTTCAGATTGCTCCTGGTAAATATAAGATTCGTTTCTCTTATCTCGGATATACCACCATTGAGAAGGAAATTGTCATCGACAACTCGCGTAAACGACTGAATATCAGCATGAAAGCCGAGGCACAGATGCTCGACAACGTCGTCATCACAAGTCAGAAGGCTGATGCCAACGTGCGTGAGCTCGCCATGAGCGTTCAAAAACTCGAGATGGTCAAGATCCGTAAGATCCCGGCACTGATGGGCGAAGTCGACGTCATCAAGGCGATACAACTGCTTCCTGGCGTCCAGGCCGCATCGGAAGGCTCATCTGGATTCAGCGTGCGCGGCGGCTCTCCCGACCAGAACCTCATCACCTTGGACGATGCTCCTGTCTACAATGCCTCGCATTTTCTGGGATTCTTCTCAGTGTTTAACAATGATGTTGTGAAAGATGCAACATTATACAAGGGCGACATCCCGGCGGGCTACGACAGCCGTCTGTCGTCAGTTCTCGACGTGAAGACCCTCGACGAGATTCCTGATCGCTTCACAATGACGGGAGGCGTCGGTATACTCACAAGCCGCCTGATGATGAACATGCCTTTCAACCACCAGCGAACCTCAGTGATGCTCGCCGGGCGTGTGACATACGGAGGCCTGCTGACACCTTATTTTATTAACAAACTCAAAAACACACGTCTGTATTTCTACGACCTCAACGGCAAGATAACGCATGTCTTCAACAAGAATAACCGACTTTATATCTCGGCATATAACGGCTACGATAAGATTGGCGTCGTCAACCTGATGAGCATAGGCTACGGAAACACCACAGCCACCGCACGTTGGAACCATATCTTCAACGAAAAACTGACCTCAAATCTCACGTTTCATTACACGAAATACCGATACAACGTCGACGTGACGATGAAACCTTATGATTTCACTATCAAAGCCGGTATCACCGACTTTACGGGAAAATACGATTTCACCTGGCTGATGAACGGCAACATCACCGCGAAGTTCGGCATCTCCTCGACTTTCCATCGTTACAGCCAAGGTGAACTCGACGACCGCACCGGCGTGGTGGCACAATATATCGGCGTTGACACACAGGAAAAAGTGTACCGTAAGGCCATCGAATCGGCTCTCTATTACGGTCACGAGCATAACCTAAGTCCTTTCTTCTCAATAAGATACGGACTGCGTCTCTCGATGTATCAGAACATCGGAAAAGAGACACTTTACCTCTTCAACGACAACTATGATTTCTACGACTCGATAAACTACGACTCGGGCAAGATTTTCCACACCGAAGTCAACCTCGAGCCTCGTCTCGCGATGATGTACCGCCTCACTCCTACCTCATCGGTAAAGGCTTCGTATTCAAGGACTGTACAATATGCACAGATCGCCAATAACGCCACCGGCGGACTGCCTTTCGACGTGTGGTTCCCGACGAGTCCGAATATCAAACCGCAGAAATGCGACCAGTTTGCGATAGGTTATTTCCGTAACTTCCGTGGCAACGACATCGAGACTTCAGGTGAGATCTTCTATAAACACCTCACAAATGTCATTG
>CAMZAM010000034.1 GCA_947304185.1 uncultured Bacteroidales bacterium | reverse complement strand
GGATGATACTTCTTCAGCATGTCGCAGAGCTCAGGAGTGATACGCTGCGGGCAGACCACAGGAGTACGTGTTCCTAAACGAACGATCTCGACATGTTTTATCTGACGGAGACGACCGATGATGTATTCCAACTTCTTGTCGCTCACCATCAAGGCGTCGCCGCCTGACAGCAACACGTCGCGGACACATTCTGTCTTCTCGATGTATTCCAATGCTTTCTCGATTCTGTCGGCCGGTGACTCGTCGTCCTTCTGACCTGCAAAACGACGACGTGTGCAGTGACGGCAGTACATCGAGCACATATCGGTGATGAGGAACAACACTCTGTCAGGATAACGGTGTGTCAGTCCTGGAACCGGTGAATCCTCGTCCTCATGCAACGGGTCGAGCAGGTCGGCACGTGCGATATGTGTCTCAGCAGCCGTAGGGATGCACTGACGGCGGACCGGGTCAGCCGGGTCGTCAGGGTTGATGAGGCTTAGATAATATGGAGTGATAGCCATACGCAGAGTCGAAAGGGTCTTCTTCACGCCTTCTTCCTCAGCAGGTGTCAGCTGCACATATTTCTTCAAGTCCTCAAGGGTCTCGATGCGGTTCTTGACCTGCCATTTCCAATCGTTCCATTCAGCGTCGGTAACGTTTGGAAACATTATTTTTCTTCTTGATTCTCCCATAATATTAAACATTGGCTTTTGGCCTTTAGCCATTGGCCATCAGCAACCATAAATCAAATTGCCAACAGCCAACAGCCAATAGCCAATAGCTGATTAAGCATAAAGTTCTTCAAAAATCTTACGGAGTTTCGGGCTCTCGCGGAGTTCCTGAAGTGTGAATTCAGCGTGACCCTTGGTGTAGCCGTTACCCATGATCATGTTGACGTCTGAGCCGATACCTTCAGCACCCAATGAAGCCTTTGTGAAGCTTGTTGCCATTGAGAAGAAGTAAACGATACCGTCGTCCTTTGTGCAGAGGACTGCTGTCATCTCCTGATCCGGAACGTTCACGCAGTTGATTGTCACGTCGGCCATCTTGCCATTTGTGAGTTTCTCGACGAGTTCATAAACCTGAACTGGTGTCATGCCTGCAGCGCTCTCGACGATGTCGCAGAAGCCGAGGTCTTTGATACGCTGTGTTGACTTAGGGCTGTTGGCGATGCCGATGACCTTACCTGTCACGCCGACACGTTTCTTTGCCTCGTAAGCGCAGAGCATACCTGACTTACCACCAGCACCGAGGATGACGACTGTCTGACCATACTGGCAGAGTTTTGCTGTCTGTGCTGGAGCACCAGCGACGTCCAATGCCGACAATGCGAGTTTCTCTGGCATGTCGCTCGGAATCTTAGCGTAGATACCGCTTTCGAAGAGGATAGCCTTACCTTTGATGTCGACCTGGTCAACGTCTGGACGGATGGCGATGATCTCATCGATGCGGAGAGGTGTCAGTGACAATGACACCAATGTTGCGATGCGGTCGCCTTCTTTGAGGTCGATCTTGCCTTTCAAAGCGTCACCGATCTTCTCGACTTTACCGAGGAGCATACCGCCAGAGCCTGTTCTGCGGTTGCGGTGCTTACCCTGTAACTCGACGTTGAGGAACATCTCCTTCTTCACCTCTTCCATGATCTTCTCTTCGCTTGCGCCAGGACCTGCCTGCTGCTTTGCATAGTTGTGGATGTCGGTGAATGATGCTGAGTCGATATTTAATGTCTGGACGTCAATCAAAATCTCGTTGTCCCAAATCTCGTCCATGTTGTTGTCGAGTTTGTTAGCTGGTTGTGGAAGAACACCTTTTGGTTCAATCACGCGGTGTGTACCGTATTTATTACCGTGTTTCTGCATTTTATTAAATTTTTATTTGTTATTTAATTACTTTTAATTTGTTTTCTTTTTTTTAATAATTCCCGTCATTTCGAGTGAAGCGAAGCGGAATCGAGAAATCTCATTTAATTGAGGGAGATTTATTCGCCATAGGCAAATGCTTTCGCAAGCTCAGGTCTCCACTCCCTTCGGTCGGTCGAAATGACGAAAAGAGATTATCTCTTCTTCAATCCCAGGATCTCTCTTGCCTCGTCAGATGTGGCGATTGGACGGCCGAGTTCTTTTGCCAGTCTCACGACTTTCTCGACGAGTTCGCCGTTTGACTTAGCGAGGACGCCTTTCGACAGATAGAGATTATCTTCGAATCCGACGCGTACGTTGCCGCCCATGGCGATAGCTGCTGCTGCCATTGGGAATGCGTTACGTCCGACGCCTGTCACTGTCCATGTCGAGCCTGCCGGGATGCCGTTGACGAGCCAGCAGAGGTTTGCCACTGTTGCAGGTGTGCAGCCAGGGACGCCGAGCACGAAGTTAAACTGCATCGGTGCGCCAGGGACTTCGCCCTTGCGAGCCATGGTGAGGATGGTGTCGAGGTGACCCATCTCGAAGCACTCGTATTCCGGCTTGATGCCGCGCTCGATCATGCGTTTGCCGAAGGCGCGCATCGTTGGCATGGTGTTGTCGAAGATCTCATCGCCGAAGTTGCATGTTCCGCAGTCGAGGGTTGCCATCTCAGGACGTGGGTTGGTGTCGGTCGACTGAAGACGCTCGTCGGGTGTCATACCGACGGCACCGCCTGTCGAAGGAATCAAAATCACGTTAGGACAAACCTTGAGGATAGCCTCTTCGCACTCCTGGAAACGGCCACGGTCCTGTGTAGGTGTGCCGTCGTCCCAGCGGACGTGAAGGTGTACGATGGCGGCACCGGCGTCGACTGCCGACTTAGCCTCGCGCACTATCTCTTCAACGGTATAAGGAACGTTAGGATTCTGTTCTTTTGTTACTTCTGCGCCGCAGATAGCAGCTGTGATTATCAGTTTATCCATGTCTCAATGTTTTAGCGTTGAATTCTCTGGCATTCTTTCTTCACCACGCATGTGCCGCTTGCGCGTGCCACGATGATAGGCTCTGCGAGCACGTCGGCTGCTGAGTCGCTGATGTCAGGACGTGGAGCGATGACCTTGCGTGCCACGAATTCCATCTTACGTGAGGTGTTGCCGATCTTGGTGACCCAGCCTTCTGCCTCGATATAGTCGCCGGCATAAACCGGAGCGAGGAACTCGATGTTATCGTATGCGCAGAACAGACCTTCGTCGCCGTCTGTCTGGATTAACAATTCTGTTGCGACGTCGCCGAAGAGGTGAACCATGTGAGCGCCGTCAACCAAATTTCCGCCGTAGTGAGCATCCTTAGCGCTCATACGCAGTCTCAATAATGATCTATATTCTTTCTCCATTTTTCTAAAATTTCAATAACCTATAACCTATAACCAATAACCTATTTCTCGACGTAGATTCCATCGACATAAATACCAGATGCGTGTACGCATTCAGGCTTGATCTCTCCCACTTTCACGAGTTTCTCGGCCTCAACGACCACGTAGTCGGCTGCTGTAGCCATGAGTGGGTTGAAGTTGTTGGTTGTTCCGAGGAACACCATGTTACCGAACTCGTCAACGATGTTAGCGCGCAAGAAAGCGATGTCAGCCTTAAGAGGTTTCTCAAGGAGATAATCTTTACCATCGACTTTCACGATCTGCTTGCCGTCCTGCATGATGGTGCCGAGACCTGTTGGGGTGAGGACTCCGCCGAGACCTGCGCCGTAGGCTCTGATACGCTCTGCCAGTGTGCCCTGTGGTACGTATTCAACTTCGAGGGTGCCGGCGTTCTTCTGTGCCGCTGTCTCTTTGTTGGTACCTGTGTGCGACACGATAGCCTTCTTCACCTGATGGTTGGCGACGAGCTTACCGTGTGCAATGTTGTCGTAAGCGGTATCGTTAGCGATGATGGTTAAATCTTTCACGCCTTTTTCAACGATAGCGTCGATGATTTGCACTGCGCTTCCCACTCCGAGGAATCCGCCGAACATGATTGTCATGCCGTCGTGAACTTTCTCAACGGCCTGCTCTAATGTAATCTGCTTATTCATAGCCATTTATGTTTGATTTGTTTAATTTTTAATTCAAAAAGCAATTAACAAAAAATTTGCGTGCAAATTTACGGATATATTTTCAAATTTGCAAGACATAATTAATAAATATTTTATAATATGCCGCAATCATTTCTTACGCTTCATATATGCGACATTAAGCTTCATCTCCCCTTTTTCGTCGAGGGTCATCGATTTAAGCTCCATCTTGTCGCGCGAGACATCCAGACAGGCGCCGTATGCGATACGTTCTTTACGGCCAGGGTTATTACGTTTAAAATCTAAAAGCGATTCACTATATTCCTTAAGCCAGCTGTCAAGCATATCCTGTCTACCCGGCAAAGCCATCAACTCACTGGCATCCGCCTCCGGATAATATGTATCCCAATCAACAGTTTGTATCAACGAGTCTCCTTCAAGAGCCCATATTCCTTCAACGGAATAACTAATCTTCAGTTTTCCTTTAGCGAAAGGCATGTTAGTGGTTGCCGATTGATTGCTTACGATAGTAAAGGTATGATCTTTTCTGAATTCCATGTCCGCATTTTGGTCATCAGTCGACGACAAGTTCCATGTTCCTATCAGATTGTCTTCCTTTAAGGCGATGCCTGTCTTATTGATGCTGTTCACATAGGCTTCCAGTTCCTCATCGGTGATGCTCATGAGGAATTTATTCTCGTTGTTAATCTTTATCCATTCGCCGATCATATTGGTGATCTCGAGCATACGCCACGCCGCATAGTTAATGTAATGCTGCACGCTGGTTTCGGCAAGTTTTTCTTTCAGAAATACACGCAGTTTTGAATAGTACAAATCCTGATATTGCTCAATGCTCAACGATTCATCGTAAACACTTATCTCCTCGAATTCGCGTGTCGAAATCGGACGTTTCCAATAAACCGATTTGTTGTATGTCTCCAGAAACGACTGACGGTTAAAATAGAACGACTGCACGTTGTCGATAAACTTCATGCTTCCCAGATTTTGCCATGTGTCGGGACTGCTATGGAAAATTTTCTCCTTAGACGTATCGAAGCTAAACGCCTCATCGTCAGCCACAATATAAGTGAGAGCCAGCACCAGTGTATCAAACGACAGCGATTCCATCTGGTCGAGATGACTCATCGCGTAAATCGTCGCGTCGTACTGCTGTTCCATATCATCTTTCATCGATTTCACCCTGTCGATCGACTCGTCGATGTCGTGAATCACCATCATGGCGGTCAGACGCTGTGCCTGCTCTTTTTTCCGGTTTTCCAATCTGTTGCTCACGGCGAAAGTCAGGCCTACGCCAATTGCCGTTCCGATAACGCTGATCAGGAACTGCATCCACCACGATCTGCGTTCTTTTCTGTTGTCTTCCTTAGTCATCTTTATGGTAATTTATACCCTGCAAAGATAACGAAATTCAGGCAATAGCAATTCTATTTTAGATTTTTTGAAAACAATTTGTTCAATATTGTGTTATATTGAAACTTTTTGTGTTTTTTTGAGATATTAAAGTATCAAATTCGTACCTTCGTGGGTGTTTTCAAAACTTTGCTTCAACAAACTTCTTCCCTATTTCATGAATCGCGTCCAAAATCTCATTTTCCCTCTCTTTTGAAGGCTTTTTAAACCCGTTGATGTAATTCCTTAACAACGTGGCGTTGATTCCTGCAATTTTTGCAAATTCAGTGATGTTTATTTCCTTATGAACGAGGAAAAATCGTTGAAAATCAGATGGTTCGGCATCTTCATATAAAAAACTCTCGAAGCTGACATCAACGTCGAGATTTCGCCAATGAATGCCATCAAAACCGAAAGAATAGGCGTTTCTCTCCTCATCCGAGGCATCTTTCAGTTTTTGATACCACAGCAGCGACTGCTTGTAAACATTACCGTTTTCATCTTCTCCGACGAGATGTTCACCGTCGAACCAGATCTTTGTTATTTTCATTTCGGGCATAAATTTTAATTTTATAATTCCGCTGCAAAGATAGGAATTATTTTTGATACCCAAAAGATTTTTTGAAAACAATTTTATTATCTCTTCAATTCCTTCAACACCAGACAAAGCTGATCTGGGTAAAAGTTAATCTTTTTCAGCAACGGATTCCTTTCAATTTGCTGAAAACATTGATAAGAATTGAGCAGGTGCCTTAGGTGGTGTCCACCACACAAGAAAGAATTATAACAAAGATAACAATATCTCTTTCTCAATTTCCATTTTCGAAAAGGCAAACACGCTTTTACCTAAATCTTTTAATGAGGCTCCTATGTGATAAACATCGTCGTCAATAATAAGGAATCTGTCATGAAATCTTTTTACAACATCAATGTTTATTGGCTGATATTGTGAATTATGTTTGGCCAATGCCAGTTTGAGTTTTTCTGTAATACGCGCTGTATAAACACTCGCTACAACATTTTTATTTCGATTATCCAGCATGATTAATACTGTTTCATCAACATAGTTGTCTATAAGAATAATCTCTCGTTTTGCTTTTTTTATTAGATCAATAATAAAAACGAATGAATCGAATATCTGACCGTTGAAGAATATCCCTTCTTTAGGTTTATTTGTATCCAATCTTTTGAAAACATCATCAATTCGCTTATCGGTTTCAATTTGATGATATTCAATACTTGATATTCTATGATAGATGTTTGAATTTATAGATACGATGCGGCTCATGGTGGTAAATGCTCTCATAATTTTGATGTTTACATCAACGGCTTTACCTGAATTAAGCACACCGCTAAGCATGGCTACTCCGTTCTTAGTAAATGCGAAAGGCAAATATCTCTCACCGCCCCATCTTGAGGTGCCAAATTGGCACCTCAAGATTGACATTTCCTCCTTTGTTAACTGAAACATGAAGTCCTCAGGAAACCGCTCTATATTTCGTTTAACCTGACGTTTCAGATATTTAGTTTCAACCTCGTAAAGCATAGCCAAATCTCTATCTAACATAATTTGACTGTCCCTCACCACATATATCATGCTTTCAATATTATTCACATCAATTATTCCGTTTTTCTTTTCTTTTTTGTTTGTTTCTTTTTCCATAGTCTTTTTTCAATCAACAACATTAATAATAAAACCAATCACAACATTTCTGTCGTGAATCCTTTTCTTTCAATGATGTTTTACGATGCTGACTTGGTTTCAAATATTTATGCAAAGATACAACAAAACTTTGGTTTTGTCAAGAAAAATTTACACTTATTTTCTTTTCAATTCTTTCAGCGCCTGGCACAGCTGATCGGGGCAAGAGGTGATTTTACTGCCGCAGCGGATGCCGTTGAGTTTGGCTATCACGTCGTCGATTTTCTGACCTGTCACGAGGCGGCAGATGCCTTGGAGGTTTCCGTTACAACCGCCGAGGAACGCCACATTTTGAATGATGTTGTCATCGTCGGCTGTCACGTCAATGAGAATTGAGCAGGTGCCTTGGGTGGTATATTGAATGTGCTTCATTTGAATTTTTTTGCAAAGATAGGAATTTTATGCCCTGACGGGCGGTTGTATGATACTTTTTTCTTGATAAAAAAGTATCCAATTTTGCGTAAGCCGAATGCAGAGCCGAGTTTACTCGAGCTATGCTGATGCGTAGCAAAATCAGTGAAACTAAAAAATCAAGGCCCGAATTATCGGACCACCGCTGCCCCGCGATTCGGGCCGTGGCCACCGCACCGCGAAGCGACGAGGGAGCGAAGCCTTTAATAGCGACAGCATTATGAGCCTTCACTTCAATAACCTATAACCTATAACCAATAACCTTTATGAAGAAATATCGTCACAAAATTTCCGAATTTCATCCCAAATAGACTATTTTCGTCACAAAAACGGCAATTTCGTCACAATTTTACCGAAATTCGTCACAAAAATGATTTACGGTTACATTCGCGTTTCAAGCGACAAGCAGACGGTAGAAAACCAACGCTTTGAAATTAACAATTTCTGCCAAAGAGAGCAGCTTCAAATTGATGGTTGGATTGAGGAAACCATATCCGGAACAAAGAATTACGACAAGCGAGAACTTGGACGTTTACTGAAGAAAGTTCAACAAAATGATTTAATAATTTGTGCTGAGCTTTCCCGATTAGGCAGGAGCCTATTTATGATTATGGAAATTTTAAGTCTTTGTATGAAAAAAGAATGCCGAGTTTGGACCATAAAAGATAACTATCGGTTGGGTGATGATATTCAAAGCAAAGTGTTAGCATTTGCTTTTGGACTGTCAGCCGAGATTGAAAGAAATTTGATTAGTCAAAGAACAAAAGAAGCGTTGAGTAGATTGAAAGCAGAGGGGAAACCTTTAGGGCGTAAGCAAGGTAAAAGAAATATTAAACCAAATGCAAAATGCGAGGCTAGACATGATTATATTGTACGTCAGTATTTGAAAGGAGTAAGCGTTCCCGACATAGCTCAAAAGATAAAAGTAGCACGAGGCACTTTGTACCGTTATATGGCCTACACAGGT
This sequence comes from uncultured Bacteroidales bacterium, assembly GCA_947304185.1. Taxonomy (GTDB): domain Bacteria; phylum Bacteroidota; class Bacteroidia; order Bacteroidales; family F082; genus Limimorpha. Next base: position 131 of record CAMZAM010000034.1, on the reverse strand, counting down.
ATAAGAGAACCTATTAAAGCTAAAAACGGTCGATGGGAACGGGGCATATACTAATCTCGTTCTGTCGTCCAATTTTTGAAGACAGACCCCAAAGCCCGATATCAAGGGTACACGTTCTTCTTTAAGGAGGG
>CAMZAM010000033.1 GCA_947304185.1 uncultured Bacteroidales bacterium | reverse complement strand
TGGCGGTGGCAGCATCGCCCTCATCGACCTGCAGCGCGGCAACGACAACTTCCGCGTGGGGATGTGGCAGGGTTATTACGGCGTTGACTTAGACGCCACGGTCGACCTCGGTGAAATGACCGACATCCATCGTCTGGCAGGCAGCTTCCTGCAGGATCAGAAGTCATGGATCTTCATGCCTACGGAGGTGGAGTTCTTTATCTCTAACGACGGCAAGAAATTCAAATCGATAGGTGTTGTCGAAAACGAAGTCGACCCTGAAGCCGAAGACGCCATCATTCAGGAACTTGACGTCAGAAAACACGTTCAGGCTCGCTATGTCAGAATGGTTGCCAAGAGCATAGGATTATGTCCTGACTGGCACGTCGGAGCAGGCGAAAAGGCCTGGATTTTCTGCGATGAGATAGTGGTTGAATAATCATTCATCATCATCGCCGTCACCATCGCCACCTTCCTCGTGGTTATGGTCGTCGTCTCTTTGTTTCTTAGCCTGCTGATTTATACGGTAGTTAAAGTTGAGCGTGACTGTTGTCTTGCTCCATGCTCCTTTGCTATATTGCCAGAAGTTGGTGTTCCACGACTCGCCGGCGTGTGAGTGTGTGCCAAAGAGGTCTCTCACGTTGAGCGAGAGAGTGCCTCTGCCGTTCAATACGTCGCGAGAAGCTGCGATATCAATCCAATGATGAGCTTCGCGGAACCCGAGAGGCTCATCGTGAGGTGTGCGGAAATGCGCTGTGGCTTGGATATTACATATCTTCTTAAATTCAAATTTAGATACAAGACGTCCCATAAGGTTGTATGAGTCGGTGGTCAGGTGGCTGGTGATACCTGTGCTGGTAGACGTGTGATCGCCGACGACTGACGACTCAAAGAAATTGATGTTGCCGCTGAGGCTCCACCACTTGAACACCTTAACTTGTCCGACTATCTCAATGCCATAGTCGTCGGCGATGCCGAAGTTGTCGGGCATGCTCGTCGAGATGTCGCCGGTGACCTCGGTGAAATAACGTATCACGTCGGTGCTGTGGCGATAATAACCTGTGAGGTTGAAGTTTCCACCTTCCCAGAACTTGAGATATGAAAACTCGTAACTATCAGTATATACTGGTTTTAACGCAGGATTCCCCATTCTAATGTTACGGTCGTCGTTAAATGAACGGTAAGGAGCCATCTGCCAATAGCCTGGACGGCGTATGCGACGTGAATAGCTCACTTGCAGTTGGTCTTTCTCGGTAATCTTGAAGTTGACATGGCCGCTGGGGAAGATGTCGTGATAGCTCTGCGTGTGTTTGCCGTCTTCCTTATTCTTATAGTTTGCCATGGTGTAGGTGTACTCATAACGTGCTCCGGCGAGGAAAGAGAAGAGCCCGACCTCTGTGCCGTAGCTTGCGTAGAGCGCTGCCACCTGCTGGTTGTAGTCAAAGTTATGACAATATTCGGTGAGATATTCGCCGTTTTCTGTGACGATTGCGTCGTTGCTTGGCATTCCGTTGGTGTATTTGGCACCTGCTTCGATGCTATGCAGCCCGAGGTGATATGCGAAGTCGACCATACCTTGGAAACGACGGTGTTTCTCGATGGTGCTGGTGTGCTGTCGGATGATGGAAGAGTCGATGGCGACCTCGTTGTCCATGTCTTCCTGTGTGAGGAAGTGCCTGTCGTAGATGTCCGACCATTCGTTGTTCTCTGTCTGGAAATAACGGAACGATGTCTTGAGGTAGTTGTCTTTTGTCTGGAAAAACTTGTCGTAGTCGAGGGTGAACTCGTTCATCGGACGGGTGTTGTGCCAGTCTTCGGTACGTTTCTTATATTGTGTGTCGCCGCCAAAAGGGAACTCATCGACGTATGTTACAGTGGGGTTATTATGGCTTGTGCCGTGGCGGTACATCGTTGAAAACGAGATGATGTCGTTGTCGGTGATATAGAAATCGAGACCTCCGCGTAGGGTGTGCCCTTGCATATGACGCAGACGTTCTGTTGTCTGTTCTGCTATCTGTGTGGCGTCGCCGTGGTTATGGGCGCTGGGGTCGTAAGGAGTACCGCCGTTGAAGTACTCGGTTTTGGTGTAGCCGTCGCTGATGTCGTCGCGGTAGTTGAAGTTATAGCTTCCGAAGAAGTTGAAGCGACGCAGGCGGTAATTGAGGCTTGTGCCTATGCCTGCTTGGAACGGGAATGGCTCGGGTTGAGCCTTGCCCCATTCGAACGGTATGCCGCCGCGCACGTCAACGCTGCCGTTGAAGCCCTGTCGTTTGTCTTTTTTCAATACGATATTGATGATACCGGTGCTACCTTCAGCGTCGTATCTCACCGAAGGGTTTGTCACCACCTCGATGCGCTCGATCATGTCGGCCTGCAGGCTTCGTAGGGCATCCTGTGTGCTCAGTCCGACGAGTCCAGATACTTTGCCGTCGACGAGGATCTGCACTCCGTCGTCGCCACGCAGACTGACGTTACCATCGACGTCGACGGTGACCGACGGTATGTTCTCGAGTATCTCGATTGCGTTGCCGGCAGTGCTCTGAAGGTCTTTACCAACGTTGAAGACGCGTTTGTCTAAAGTCATCGTCATGGTGGATTTCTCGGCTACCACCTCCACTTCGTCAAGAAGCGCGCTGTCGGGGATAAGATGAATCTTTCCGATATTGATGTCGCTACTGTTGGCTTTCACAGTGACATCTATGGTTTTTGTCTGATAACCAATGAATTGTATCGTTAGATAATAGCTTCCTTCCTCGGCCTCGAGAGTGAACATGCCCTTGTCGTTGGTGACGATTCCGGCCACGAAGGTGGAGTCGGAACGATGGAATAAAGTCACGGTGGCATATTCGAGAGCCTCACCGCTGTCGTTATCATGAACTTTTCCAACGATGTTGACGGTTTTTGTCGGATGTGCTAACGAAATGAAATTCAATAAAATAAACGTGATAAAGAATATTATCGAAATGGGTTTTCTCATACAAAGTGAATTGCTTTCAACCTGCAAATATATATATTTTATTTTGGTTACATGATAATTTTTTTTCGTCATTATCAGGGTGAAATTTAAAATGGCAGAAAAATCTTTGTTATAAACGTAAAACAGATATATCTAAATGGCTAAAACAGATGTCTAAAAGTCTAAAATACTATATATAATAATATATAAGTCTATGCTAATCAACAAAATATAAAAATTTTAATTTTTTTTCAAAAAAATGAAAAAGTAATGAAAATTTTTTATAATTTTGCACCCCGATAACAAACGATTAAACTAATAAACTATTCATATTATGGATGGCAAAATTCAGCATTGTTTTATTGGTTTGTTAATTGAACAGGAAAAATGCAAAGCAAGAGAGTAAAGCTTTGATTTTCATAGGATTAAGTTTTAAATGGTTAATTTGGAAACAGCTTCCCTCCCCAGGAAGTTGTTTCTTTTTTATATAGTTAACAAACGTCATCTCGACTGAAGCGGAGCGGAATGGAGAAATCTCGGTCTATATTTGTTGGAGATTTCTCGACTTCACTTCGTTACGCTCGAAATGACGATATTATTTAGAACAGTGAGCCTTGGTCGGCGCCTTTGAATAATCCGAGATGTTTGTATGCCAAGTCTGTCGCCACGCGTCCGCGAGGTGTGCGCATGAGATAGCCTTCCTGGATGAGGAACGGCTCGCATACCTCTTCGATGGTGCCTGCCTCTTCGCCGACGGCTGTCGCTATGGTGTTGACGCCGACAGGACCGCCTTTGAATTTCTCGATGATGGTCAATAGGATGCGGTTGTCCATGTCGTCGAGACCGTGTTGGTCGACGTTAAGGGCCTTCAGGCCGACCTTTGCTATTTCGATGGTGATACGACCGTCGCCTTTTATCTGCGCGAAGTCACGTACACGACGCAACAGCAGGTTCGCGATACGCGGTGTCCCACGGCTTCTTCTCGCTATCTCAAAAGCTGCCTCATCATCGATAGGCACTTTGAGTATTGATGCTGAGCGTTTTATGATGTTTGCTAAGGTCTTCGAATCGTAATACTCGAGGCGCATGTTGATGCCGAAACGTGAGCGCAGCGGTGCTGTGAGCAGTCCGGAACGAGTGGTGGCGCCTATCAGGGTGAACGGGTTAAGCTGTATCTGCACGCTGCGGGCGTTAGGACCCGTTTCAATCATGATGTCAATACGGAAATCCTCCATCGCGGAGTAGAGATATTCCTCCACGACAGGACTCAGACGATGTATCTCGTCGATAAACAAAACGTCGTTCTTCTCAAGGCTGGTGAGCAGTCCCGCGAGGTTACCCGGCTTGTCGAGCACCGGCCCTGAGGTCATCTTCATGTTCACACCGAGTTCGTTGGCGATGATGTGCGACAAGGTGGTCTTACCCAGTCCCGGAGGGCCGTGGAGCAACACATGGTCAAGCGACTCGCCACGTTGGGCGGCAGCCTGCACAAAGACTCTAAGGTTGGCAACGACTTGCTCCTGTCCTGCGAAGCTGGCAAAGGCGTCAGGTCTCAAAACCTGTTCGATCTCCTTCTCAGCATTGCTCATCGAGGTGCCGTATGCGTCGAGATTTTCATTCATATCTAAAAATTATTCACAAAATTACAAAAAAACACATACTAATTTGAAAGTTTTTGCGTAATTTTACAAAAAATTTTTTGTTTTGAAGAAGAAATTGTTGTTTTTTATCATAACATGCTTATTATCAATAAGTTGTGTTGCCCAAATCGGGTATCTGAATTTAAATCAGGACCCGAGAATCGGCAATTTGATAATGAAACAGCGTCAAATTCATGTCAACGACAGCACCATCGACGGCTACAGAGTGCAGATTTTTATGGAACTCGGTAACGATGCGCTGCGTCGGGCCGACAGTGTGAAGGAGGTCTTTGTGGCCCGTCATCCTGAGGTGCCGATTTATCTTATCTTCGGTCAACCTTACTACCGCCTGCGTATCGGCGACTACCGTACACGACTGGAGGCCGAGAATATGTATCAGCAGATCAGAAAAGAGTATTCAAATGCTTTCGTGACCGCCGACCGCATAGAGCTGCCTTACATAGCGTTATGCTCGAGTGTTGACAAGTATGACACCATCGATCCTGATGAGTTAAGGAAAAAGATTTTCATCGACGACGAGTATGTCATTGATACTCTGTTGCTTGACAGTCTTTATATCTATGACTCACTTAACAGGTTGAAAGATGACATCTTCTATGAAGAATAATTGAGATTATGGAAAACGACGATTTGAAAAAGCAGATTGAAGAGTTGTTTAGGCTGTTTAAGAAGGTGATGGAGAAATACCCGCCCGACGACGTGCCTGGTATCGACAAGGACCAGCTGGAGCAACTCAAGGCGTATCTCACCCAGTATGACTCGATTAAAGATCAGTTTTCGGTTGAGATGTTCGGAATGATGGATAATGGCATGGCTAAGCAGTTTATATCATTGTTAATCAATAAGTTACGCGAGCAACTTGGAGAAGATGCCGATATTGACGAGTTCCCTGAGAACCATATCGAAGAGGTGGAGATGAAGGAGAAGGCGTTCGAATCGCTGCAAACTGGCGAGAACTATCAGTCGTTGATTGATGCCATCGACGCGCAGCTTAAGAATCCCGATCTGACGGACGAAGAGATGGATGCATTGTTGGATAAAAGACAGAAATTGAAGTTAAAAGATAATAGATAAAAGTTAAGAGATATGAAAAAGTGTTTTTTAATATTAGCTTTGGTGTCGGTTTCGTTTATGGCGAATGCTCAGCTCATCAAAGACCGCTCAAACGGTAAGGTCACGATGGGTTTTGATATTTTTACCGATATCAATACCGGCAGCAAATATGAGAATTTCGACTTGCGTGCGATAAACCAGGGTTTCGGCACTTATCTTACTTATAATTTCCCGATGGGAGACTCGAAGCACACCGTTTCGCTTGGCGCAGGTTATACTTGTCATAATTATTACATGAAAAATGCCTGGCTGGCAGAGCCTTACGCGCATGCCATAGAGTTTACTGAGGCCACCGTGAAGAAGAGCAAGCTGAATTTCCACTATATGGACATTCCGTTGGAGGTGAATCTGAGGATTGCCGACAAGTTTAAGATTTCGTTCGGTGCCAAGGTCAGCTTCTTGATTCAGGCTAACTCAAAGGCAGTCGGCTATATGTATGGCGACGGTCACAAGTGGGAGGTCAAGTTTAACAACATCAATGCGGTGGAGAGTATCATTTATTCATCGTTCGCAAGATTCGGATACCGTTCGGTTAACCTTTATGTCGGTTATCAGTTTACCAGTCCGTTTATAGAGGGTAGAGGCCCGCAGATATTACCGTTCTCAATCGGTATCGGCATCAGACCGTATTAAATCATCGACAGTAAAAACACCATTATAACTGTAGCGAATCCCATGGCGAAGCCTGAGTAAATCTGGGCGTTGCTGTGGGATTTGAGTTTTAGGCGGGCGGCTGCCACTATGCCTGATATGATGATACAGCCGATAAAATAAAGCAGATACAGACGTATCGAGGCGGTTGTCATGATGAATAGGCAAGCTGTGAGACAGCCCCATCCGAGGGCATGGAGGCTTATTTTCCAGAAAAACGTTATCACAAAAGCGAGAATCGTGGTGACGATGACGGTTGTGAGATAGAAGCTGTAGATTGAAAACAGCGGCATCTTATTGAAGAACCTGAATGTCACGAAGAGGAAGAGCATCATGATGAACAAAGGCCCGAGGCGGTCGTCACGTTCTTCCATCTCGTACGACTCGATGAAATGCCATTTCTTCAGCATCATAATAACGAGTGCCGGAAGGAGGCATGTCAACGAGAAAGTTATGGTTAGGAACATCCAGTCGTTGCCTGGCGTGAAACGGGTGATGCCTGTTACGAGCAGCAGTATCATCATCCATGTCGGATGGAAGATAGGATGGCCTATTATAGAGATGATTTTCGCTGTCTTCATAATACTTTACGGAGGCGGGCGACGGGTATGCCCAGTTGTTCGCGGTATTTGGCCACGGTGCGGCGTGCTATGGTGTAGCCTTTCTCTTTCAGGATGGCTGTGAGCTCGTCGTCGGTCAGCGGGCTTGATTTGTCTTCGTTTTCGACGCTTTCACGGACAATCTTCTTCACCTCGCGCGTCGACACAGCCTCGCCTTCATCGTTGACGAGTCCTTCGCTGAAGAAAAATTTTAGCTGGAAGGTGCCGTAGGCCGTCTGAACGTATTTGCTGTTGGCGACGCGCGAGATTGTTGACACGTCGAGACCGACCATATCTGATATATCTTTGAGTATCATCGGCTTAAGCTTACCTTCATCACCAGTGAGGAAGAACTCCTTCTGATACTCCATGATGGCTTTCATGGTGACGTAGAGAGTGCTCTGGCGTTGTTTTATGGCGTCGATGAACCAGTTGGCAGCGTCGATCTTATTCTTGATAAATGTCACAGCTTCGCGTTTCTCAGGGCTGTCTTTGCCTGCCGAATATTCTTTCAGCATGTCGATGAAGTCGCGGCTGACATGCAGCTCCGGCGTGTTACGGTTGTTGAGCTGCAGCTCGAGTTCGCCGCCGTTGTTGATGACGGTGAAGTCGGGGATGATGTAGTTGTTGTTTTGTTCGACGGAGCCTGTCGAGCCGCCTGGCTTGGGGTTGAGCGACAGTATGATGTCGAGTGCCCGTTTGAAGTCGTCGTCCGACATGCCGCTGCGTGCGACGATTTTATCGTAGTGTTTCTTGGTGAACTCGTCGAAGTGATTTTCGATGATGTTGATTGCGTTGATGCAGTCGTCGCTTGGCTCTTCTTCGTTGAGGCGATGCAGCTGTATCAGCAGGCATTCCTGCAGGTTCGTCGCGCCGACGCCTGCCGGGTCGAAGTCTTGGATGATTTCCAGGACCTCACGGATCTCGTCTTCGGTGGCGTCGATGTTCTGTGTGAACAGCAGGTCGTCGGCGATGCCTGTTATCGGTCGTGACAGATAGCCAGCATCGTCGAGGTTGCCTATGATATAAGCCCCGATTTTATATTTCTTCTCGTCGAGTTTACGGAATCCTAGCTGTTCCATGAGCGAGTCTTGGAACGTGGTCTCGTTTGTGATCGGCGCCTCGTAGTGTTTGTCGTCGGGACTGCTATTGTTTACAGAGTATTTGTATGCCGCGTCGTCTTCGTCGTCATCTTTCAGATAGTCGTCGAAGTCATCGAGCGGGTCGTAGTGGTCGTCGTCGCCTTGCTCGTCTTCGAAGGTGTCGACGATGTCGTCGTTATCATATTCCTGTTCTTCGCCTTCTTCCAGGGCAGGGTTCTGCATGATCTCCTCTTTGATGCGTGTGCTGAGCTCCATCGTCGGGATCTGCAGCAGTTTCATGATGAGAATCTGCTGTGGCGACAGCTTCTGGAGCAGCTTTTGCGTCTGAGTAAGTCTCTGCGAACTCATGGTTTTATTAGTATAGGCAGTTCTTTGGCGTTCTCGGGAACGGGATGACGTCGCGGATGTTGCTCATGCCGGTGACGAAGAGCAGCAGGCGCTCGAAGCCGAGGCCGTAGCCTGAGTGAGGCACTGAGCCGAAGCGGCGTGAGTCGAGGTACCAGTCCATCGATTCCTCAGGAATGCCTACTTCATGCATACGTTTGAGGAGCTTGTTCATGTCGGTCTCACGTTCTGAGCCGCCGATGATCTCGCCGATGCCAGGGAAGAGCACGTCCATGGCGCGGACAGTCTTACCATCGTCGTTCTGTTTCATATAGAAAGCCTTGATCTCCATTGGGTAGTCGGTGAGGATGACAGGCTTCTTGAAGTGTTTCTCAACGAGGTAACGCTCGTGTTCCGACTGCAGGTCGACGCCCCAGCCAGTGATAGGATACTGGAACTTGCCTTTCTTGTTGTAGTTGCAGTTGCGGAGAATCTCAATAGCCTCGGTATATGTGAGGATCTGGAACGGATGTTCGAGAACGAAATGCAGCTTCTCGATGAGTTCCATGGATTTCTCTTCTTCTTTCTTATTCTTTTCTTCTTCCTGGAGACGTTTGCTGAGGAAGAGGAGGTCGTCCATGCAGTTATCTAACGCATACTGAATCAAGTATTTAAGCATCTCTTCGGCGAGTTCCATGTTATCGTGGATGTCGTAGAATGCCATTTCCGGCTCGATCATCCAGAACTCTGCGAGGTGACGTGTGGTGTTTGAGTTCTCGGCACGGAAGGTAGGTCCGAAGGTATAGATCTTCGACAGTGCTGTCGCTGCGAGCTCGCCTTCGAGCTGTCCTGATACCGTGAGGTTGGTCGACTTTCCAAAGAAGTCCTGGCTGTAGTCGATCTTGCCGTCTTCGGTCTTAGGCAGGTTCTTGAGGTCGAGGGTTGTCACCTGGAACATCTCGCCTGCGCCTTCAGCGTCGGATGCTGTGATGAGCGGGGTGTGGATGTTGTAGAAACCCTTGCTGTTGAAGAAGTTATGTATTGCGAACACCATGGCATGACGGATGCGGAACACTGCTCCGAAGGTGTTGGTGCGGAAACGCAGATGTGCTATGT
>CAMZAM010000032.1 GCA_947304185.1 uncultured Bacteroidales bacterium | reverse complement strand
TTAGGACGTCAGGTTTTCATCCTGGTAACTCGGGTTCAAATCCCGGAGAGACTACTAAGCTTAGTTAAAAGATAAGAGTTAAAAGATAAAGGAAACTAAAACTCTTTTAACTTTACTCTTTAAACTTTTAACTAAAATTGGTCTCTTCGTCTAGTCTGGTTAGGACGTCAGGTTTTCATCCTGGTAACTCGGGTTCAAATCCCGGAGAGACTACAAATTGAAAACGAAGTCAGAAAGCAGGAGGTACAGCAAAAGACCTGTTATCTGGCTTTTTCAGTTTCTAAACGAACGACATGACGAGAATCCTCTCAAGCAATAACAAAAGACTGGTATCCAAAGGCTTGACAACCTTATTGGTTGCCATGTTTTTTATTTTCAATACAGGCATTCTCAAGGCGCAAGACTATAATTATCAGCTTGGTGTGCGTGGCGGCGTTGGCATGTCGACACTCAACGGATACCAAAACAACGGATTGAAAGTGGGCCTCACGGTGGGTGGCTTCGGAAAGTATTTCCTTAACGAGAATATGAGCATCATCGCCGACATCGACTATTCGATGGGCGGACAGCAGTCGGAACGCTGGATTACCAATAACCGCGACGAGCTCAAGGAATATAGGAAATACCGCCTGCATTACATCAACATTCCAGTGCTCTATCAATATTATTTCACTGATATTCTAGGACTTGAGGCCGGTTTTAACATGCGTTACTGCATCGCTGGAAACCTTAAAACCAAAATCGGCAACGACAGCTGGAAATCGTCCAAACTCGACTATAACAATTTCGACTGCGGACTTATCTTTGGCGTTTATACCGACAACCTCATCCCCAATGAAGACTTCTTTGTCAGTTTGAGAGCTTATTTCGGTTTCATCGACGTGGTTAAGGAAGTGGGATCGAACAAGAACATCAGCATACAAGTCACCGTAGGATATACTATTTTCTAGATGAAACCAAGAATCCAACTTGTTATTGGCAATCAATATAATCCACACCTGAATCTGGCCGTGGAAAGCTCGTTATTAGACGATGGCGATCCTGAAGTCGTCATTATGTTTTTGTGGAAAAACCAGCAGACAGTAGTCTATGGTTACAATCAGAACCCGTTCACCGAATGTAATGTGGAACTTCTGCTTGCAGAAGGCGGTCATGCCGCACGAAGAAGGACTGGCGGCGGCGCTGTTTACCATGATCTGGGAAATCTCAACTTCTCGTTTGTCGCCCATAAAAAGCATTACGACGTGACAAAGCAGATGAATGTCATCAAGACCGCTTTGAAATATTTCGGATTGGAAGCCGAAGTCTCAGGCAGAAATGACATACTTTTCGATGGACGCAAATTCTCCGGAAATGCTTTTGGAATCTATAAAGACAGACGACTTCATCACGGCACTATTTTGATTAAGACAGACGGCGAAAAACTGGCAAAATATCTCAAAGTAAACCCAGCCAAGTTGCAGAAACACGGTGTGAAATCGGTGGCAAGCCGTATCATCAACCTCTCAGAAGTGGCCAGCATCACTTCAGACTCGATAATGCCTTATCTTGCAAAGGCTTTTGAAGAGGTTTATGATGCAAAAGCAGAAGTTGTTGTTTTCAACGATCTACTTACCGATAAAGTATTGAAAACCAGAGACTTATTCGCTTCAGATGAGTATCTTTTCGGTAAATGGCGCAACTTCCATGCAAAGAAAAGCGCACAGTTCTCATGGGGCCTCGTTGAACTCGACATGCATGTCAACGAAGAAAAAGGTGTCATCGAGAGCGTTTCGATTGCATCCGACGGTCTTGAGCCCGATCTTATTGAAGAAACTGAGCGTTTATTGACTGGTGCAAGTATCAAAAAAGCCCCTGATTGTGGCACTAACGAAATCGCTAAAGATATTCTTAGCCTTATTTATTGATTTCCAAAGGGAAAATTTCGTAATTTTGCAGCCAAATTTTAAGAGATGAAGTATTTTTTACTGCCATTGGGCTGTCAGATGAACCGTAGCGACACTGAGCGAGTGCGTACAGTGCTGCATGGCATGGGTTTTACGGAGACTGACAAGGAAGAGGAAGCCTCGATTTTGGGCGTGATAGCATGTTCGGTGCGACAGAAAGGCATCGACAAGGTGTATTCGCGTATCCTGAAATGGAACGAGATGAAACAGGATCACAACTGCATCACATTCGTGTCGGGCTGCATACTCCCTGCCGACCGCGAACGTTTCGTGAAGCTGTTCGATCTCGTGTTCACTATGAACGAGCTGCCTGATCTGCCGGATATGATCCAGCAATACGGCGCTTTTCATATGCCTATCAACAGAAACGTCAACCCATCAGCGAATATGGACCGTTTCTGGGTCATCGAGCCCGATCATCTCTCAGATTTTGAAGCGTTTATCCCGATCCAAAACGGATGTAATAAATTCTGCACCTACTGCGCAGTGCCTTACACTCGCGGCCGTGAAGTGTCAAGAAAATCAGAAGATATCATCAATGAGCTGAAAGAACTTGTCGACAAAGGATATAAATCAATAACCTTACTCGGACAAAATGTCAATTCTTACGGTTTAGATAAAAAAGGCGAAGAGATAAACTTCGCGGAACTGCTAAGAAGGATTGGCGCTTACGGCGATGCCAGCGGCAAGGAATTCTGGGTTTACTTCACCTCCCCTCACCCGCGTGACATGAGCGACGAAGTGATTGAGGTTATCTCTCAATATAAATGCCTAGGCAAGCAGATTCACCTCCCGATACAGTCGGGCGACGACAATATGCTGCAACGCATGAACCGCAGACATACGCTCGACGATTATCGTCATATCATCCACACTATCAGACGTTTACTGCCTGAGGCGACGATTTTTACTGACATCATCGTGGGTTTCACAGGCGAGACCGAAGAAGAGTTTGAAAATTCACGCAAGGCGATGGAGGAGTTCAAATATAACATGGCTTACATCGCACAGTACAGCGTGCGTCCTGGTGCGGTGGCCTCAGCGTGGGCCGACGACGTGCCGAAAGCTAAGAAACGCGAGCGCTATCACATCCTCACCGACGAGCTGATGAAACATTCACTCGTTTATAATCAAGGACTTATCGGCAAGACCCAGAAGGTTCTTGTGACAGGCTATGACCGCAAAAACGGATATCTGACAGGCCACACCGAAGGGAAAATCGTGATAAGATTCCAGTCGAGAGACAAAAACCTGATAGGTCAAATCGTGACAGTGAAGGTAACGAGTGCAACAGCACTGTCAATTGAAGGAACTCTCCTCCCCGTCATTTCGAGCGAAACGAAGTGAAGTCGAGAAATCTCAAATAAACTATGAGGATTGCATTTAAGACATTAGGTTGCCGCGTGAACCTCTACGAAACGGACGCCTTGGCGTCGCAGTTCAAAGAGGCAGGTTACGACGTGGTGGAAAACGACGAAAACGCTGACATTTACGTCGTTAATACCTGTACCGTGACCAACCAGAGCGACCAGAAATGTCGGCAGGCAATCAACCAGATCAGGCGATCCCACCCTACCGCCATCATAGCGGCAATGGGCTGTATGGTTAACCACAGAAAACAGGAGATGCTCGATAGCGGCGCCATCGACTACGCCATCGACAACGAAAGAAAATACGCACTTTTCAGCATAATCGACAGTCATGTGAAAGGCGAAGCAGTCGACCCGGAAGGCTTTGACAAGGATTTGTTCAGCTACCGTCCAGCTTACAGCACATTCCACACCAGAAGTCTGATCAAAATTCACGACGGATGCAATAATTTCTGTTCGTATTGCATCATCCCTAACGTTAGAGGAAGAGCTACCAGCCGTCCGGCCGACGAGATTTACGAAAACATAAGAAATGTTGTGGCTCACGGATTCAAAGAGGTGGTTCTGACAGGCGTTAATATGGGTCGCTACCAGTACCAAGACGTTGATTTTGAGCATCTTATCGAGAATATCTTAAAAATCGAAGGAGATTACAGGGTACGCATTTCTTCCATCGAACCGGATAACTTCAGCGACAGGTTTTTGAGTCTGTTTGAGAATCCAAAACTTGCCCCACACATGCACATCTGCCTTCAGAGCGGTGCTGAAAACACGCTTAAAGCGATGCATCGTCATTACACAGCAGCACAGTTCAAACTGATGTGCGACAGAATTAAAGCTGCGATTCCAGATTTCAATATTACGACAGACGTTATTGTGGGCTTCCCTGGAGAGACAGAAGCTGATTTCTCGGAAAGCGCCGAGATGTGTAAATCTATCGGATTCAGTCACATCCACACTTTCAAATATTCAATCAGGACTGGCACTAAGGCTGCGGTTATGCCGAATCAGGTGCCTGAAACGGTGAAGACTGAAAGAAGTGCGATTATAAGGCAGATTTCAGCGGAAAACAAGATAAAATACTTCAACCGGATGCTCGGCAAACCTCAGAAAATGCTCATCGAACGCGTGATGGCGGATGGAACGGCGAGAGGTTACGGCGAGAACTACATCCCGTTAAGGTTAAAAGGTAAAGATCTTGAGAAAAACACCTTCGTCGATGTGGTGTTAAATGACCTTATTAATAAAGGTGACAATTCGGAAATGAGCGCCATTGTTAAAGGTTGAAAAATTTTTTAAAAATTTTGTTTTTTGTATTCAAAAATGTTGTAATTTTGCAGTCCGAAAAATTAGTAAGGAAAAGAAATAAAATTTAGATAATAAAATGGCAAATCACAAATCTTCACTGAAGAGAATCCGTCAGACAGAAAACAGACGTTTACACAACCGCTTCTATGCTAGAGCGATGCGTTCAGCCGTTAGAAGCTTCAGAGCTTTAACAGACAAGAGCGAAGCTGAATCAAAGCTTTCAGAAATGTACAAAACTATTGACCGTGTGGCAAAACGTGGTATCATCCACCGCAACAAAGCCGCTAATTTGAAGTCAAAGCTTGCACACTTCACAGCTAAATTAGCATAATTTTATTAGAAAAATATCGACGAAGTTCTTCCTGTCCGCAGGGAGAACTTTTGTCGTATTAGCCCCAAAACCATGAAACCAAATACCATCCAGTCGATAAAAAACTGGGCGACAGAAGACCGCCCGCGTGAGAAGATGCTAAAGAAAAGCGCTGAAGCCCTTTCCGACGCTGAACTTATTGCCATTCTTATAGGTTCGGGCAACGCCAACGAATCGGCAGTAGATTTGTCGCGGCACATCTTGAAAGATGCTGGCAACAATCTCATCACACTTTCTCAGTTGAGTATCAATGAGTTAATGGATTACAACGGCATCGGTGAGGCCAAGGCAGTAAGCATAGCCGCAGCGTTGGAGTTAGGACGCCGCCGTCGCTTTGCCGAGACGGTGCAACAGCCGTTGATACGCAACAGCCAGGATGCATTCGAGTACTTTTACATGAGGATGTCCGACCTCAAGCATGAGCAGTTCTGGATTATGATGCTCAACCCTGCGAACAAGGTGATTAAGTTGGAGAAGATAAGCGACGGCGGCGTCAACAGCACATCAGCCGACCCCAAACGCATCTTCAGAATAGCTTTAGAAAACAGCGCCACCGCCGTGATGTTATGCCACAATCATCCATCGGGAAGCGTGGCGCCGAGCGACCGCGATAAGGCTCTCACACGCAATCTCGTGAACGCAGGGAAGCTCCTTGAGATAAAAATTTTGGATCATATTGTTGTAGGTATCGATAATTATTTTAGTTTTGCAGATTCAGGATTGATATGAAGATAGTCACGGTTATAGGGGCGCGTCCCCAGATAATTAAGGCAGCGGCGTTGAGTCGCGCCATCAGGGAGCATTTCAATAAAGAGGTGCAGGAGGTGATTGTGCACACCGGACAGCACTACGACGACAATATGTCGCAGGTGTTTTTTGATGAACTCGACATTCCAAAGCCGAAATACAACATAGGTGTGGGCTCCGAGTCACATGGTGTGCAGACTGCCCGAATGATTGAAGGCATAGAGGAGATACTTCTGAAGGAGCATCCCGATTGCATTGTGCTTTACGGCGACACCAACTCCACTTTGGCAGGTGCCATTGCGGCATCGAAGATTCATATTCCGATAGTACATATCGAGGCTGGGCTGCGTTCGTTCAACAAAGCAATGCCTGAAGAGATCAACAGAATATGTTGCGACCACTGCTCTACCCAGCTCTTCTCTCCTACCGCAACAGGCTACAAAAACCTTGTCAACGAAGGCATTACGAGTGGGATCTATCACTGCGGTGACGTTATGTACGACAACAGCAAGTATTTCGCCAACATTGCTGATAAAAAGTCGCAAATCCTTGATAAAGAAGGGCTTAAAACTACCGATTACGTGCTTTGCACAGTACATCGCGACAACAACACCGACCAGCCCGAGCGTTTAAACGCTATCTTCAAGGCGTTATTGAAGATTTCGGAAAGTAAGATGTTGGTTTTGCCGTTACATCCAAGGACATCCAAATCGTTGAACATCAATCTTGAAAAGTCGCTATTCGACAAAGTCACAAATAACCCGAACATAAAGATTTTGCCTCCGGCATCGTTCTTGGATATGATTGTCTTGGAGCGTCATGCTCAGATGGTCATTACCGACTCTGGCGGAGTTCAGAAAGAGGCGTTTTTCTTCCAGAAGCCATGTCTAATTCTACGCAGCGAGACTGAGTGGAAGGAGATTGTGGAATGCGGAGCTGCAGTAATCACTGATGCTGACGAGGATCGTATCGTCGAAGCATATAACCGTTTCATGGAAAATCCGCCGCATAAATACCCTGAAATTTTCGGCGACGGCAACGCTGCAGAGTTCATATGCAAAGAAATGTTGGAAAAATTTTAAAAAAGTGTCGGGTGTATTAAAATTTTTCGTATTTTTGCAGACTTAAAAATAAACAACATTAAGTTTAACGTAATTATTTAATAATCAACAAATTAAATTATGAATCAGTACGAAACCGTTTTCATTTTAACTCCCGTTTTGTCTGAAGAACAGATGAAGGAAGCGGTAGCAAAATTCGAGAACCTGCTCACAAAGAACGGAGCAGAGATCGTTTTCAAGGATTTCTGGGGCATGCGTAAACTCGCCTATCCTATTCAAAAGAAATCTTCAGGATTCTATCAGTTGATAGAGTACAAAGCTGAAGGCAATGTTATCGACACATTGGAAACAGAGTTGAAACGTGACGAGCGCGTCATCCGTTTCTTAACAGTGAAACTTGACAAGCACGCTGTTGCTTACAACGAGAAGAAACGTCGTAAAGCAGCTGAAGCAGCTGAGCAAGCCAACTAATTGTTTAACATTAAAATTTTGAATGATATGGCACAACCTAACACAGACATCAAATATTTGACTCCAATCGCAGTCGATACAAAGAAGAAGAAATATTGCCGTTTCAAAAAGAACCGCATCAAATACATCGATTATAAAGATGCTGATTTCTTATTGAGATTTGTGAACGAGCAGGGTAAGATTTTGCCTCGCCGCATCACCGGTACATCAACAAAATTCCAGAGAAAGGTCGCTCAGGCTGTCAAGAGAGCCCGTCACCTTGCTTTGATGCCGTACTTAGCTGATTGTTTGAAATAATAAGAGGAGGACAGACACATGGAAATTATTCTTACACAAGACGTTAAAAATTTGGGATACAAGAACGACATCGTCAACGTTAAACCTGGTTACGCACGTAACTATCTGATCCCACAGGGCATGGCCATCCTCGCAACAGAATCAGCACGTAAAGTTTTGGCTGAGAATATGCGCCAGCAGGCTTACAAACAGGAGAAGATTAAGAAAGAAGCTCAGGACCTCGCAGCAGTCCTCGAAGGTCTTTCACTCCGCATCCCTGCAAAGGCAGCTTCAACAGGCAAGATCTACGGTTCAGTTAACAACGTTCAGATTGCCAACGCTATCAAAGAAGCTAAAGGCATCGAGATCGACCGTAAGCACATCCTCGTTGATGACGACACTATCAAGGAAGTTGGTAACTACAAAGCTAAAGTGCGCCTCCACAAGGACGTCACAGTTGAAATCAGCTTTGAAGTTTTCGCCGAATAAGACACAAACAACAAGTGATAATGAAGCCGAGGAAATTTATTTCTTCGGCTTTTTTTGACAGAAATAACATGATTATTGGACAGGTTAACAAGATTAACAGGATAAAAGATTACCATACCATAATATAATAAAGAATAAAAACTTGTAAATCCTGTTAATCCTGTCTAAAAAATAAAATCCAGTCATTATGACAAAAAACGACGTCAAAGAATTGCAGGCATTGCGCCAGGCGAAGGACCGCAAGGAACGCGGGATTTTCGCTGTCGAAGGCAACAAGCTCGTTGAGGAACTGCTGAACTCGAAGTTCAGAGTCAACAACATCTTCGCAACTGAAGCTTGGGTTGAGAAGAATTCTGTCATGGCAAAGAAAATTGCTGATTATGAGGTGATTACGCCAAAGCAGATGGAGCAGATAAGCAATTTTGTGACGCCTCCGGGCATCTTCGCAACAGCCATGATGCCGAAATACAAAATTGAACCAAAAGACACTGAAACTCAAATCATTCTGATGCTCGACGGAATCAACGATCCAGGCAACCTCGGCACCATCATCCGCACCGCCGACTGGTTTGGAATCAAGAAAATCGTCATCTCCGAAGATACCTGCGATCCTTGGCAACCCAAGGTTATTCAGTCGACGATGGGATCAATTTTCAGGATGCAAATCATTGAGACTGATATCGTTAGGTTCTTAAAAGAAGTGAAAACGCCTGTTTTTGGCGCTTTGATGCAGGGAAAGAACATTTATCACACGCAAATCAAAGATAATCAAGGAGTTATCATCATCGGAAGTGAATCGCACGGCATTCGTGAAAATGTGATGCCATTTGTCAGTTGTCCGATCAACATTCCACGTGCAGAAGGAAGCCAAACCGAATCGCTTAACGCATCGGTTGCCGCGGGAATCATCATCTCAGAGGTTTTCAGAAAAAACTATAGATAAGCATCGCCACTATAACAGCCACAACTGCTAATGTGATGAAAAACGTCCAATAAAACACAAGCAGCAGAAAGCTTCGCCATACCGTTTTAATAGTTGAGAATTCAAGCATCTTCTTAAAGCAGGCGGTAAACGCAATGATGCTTATTAACGTTGTGAAATTGCCCAACACACCTGCCGCCCCGGGAGATATGTAATAGACTATACTTATCAGGCATTCGTATAATACAAGAAGTATCAGTGAGTAAACTAAAGGGATGCTATACTCGCCCCAGTTATATTTCTTGCGATTTCTCTTTCCATAAACCACCCTTGCCGACAAAAGATAAACTGGAATTGTAAGTATAAAAAAGGACGTATAGTGTCTTGAATACATTTTCAAAATATCCAAAACTAGAACTTCAGCTTTATTCACCATAATCTGGGATTCTATCTGTTCTTGCGTCATATTCGTCGTGTCAATAGCCAGCTCGGTAGGCGAATCATTGACCAGTCCTTCGAAATCGGCTTTCTTGCTACCGGTAAATGAAAAAATAACGACGTACAAACTCAAGGTCAGGAAAAGCATTGGGAATGGAGAGAAGTAGCTTTTTCTTTTACCATTTATGATATCGACCATCATCTGGCCTGGATGTGTGAATAGCGATTTCAGTGTAATCCACACTCCTCCGTCGTTACTTAGTATTGCACGCAATAGGTTTTCGAAGATAAATCTCACCGTAAAGCGTTTAGTATCAGCACTTTGACCGCATTGTGGGCAGAATTTTCCTTCAAACTCGGTGCCGCAATTAAGACACTTTGTTACTTTTTTTTCTTCTACAGCTAATTTATCTTCCATAATCAAATCTTTTATCCATTGTATCCAGACTCAATTGTATAAAATCAAGCATCAAATCGATTTCTTGTTCATAATTGTTGTCGTCGTAATAAAAATCACTGTCGTAGCTCCATATCGACTGGTTTGCTGGCAATCCTTTTTTGACCAGTTTATCATTTTCACGAATCATTTTTTCGATGGTACGATATGAAATGATCTTTGTATCGCGAAGCTGTTTCCATCTTTCAGACAACATCTCCTGATACCAGGACGTAGCTAACAATCTGTTAAACAATATGTTACGCCAATCATCAGTAAGTCTCTTCAGCATATTTTTCTCGTTGTCGCTATCACGGCCGAAGCTATGGTCGCAATCCCACAGTGCTATTCTTAAAGGTGTTTCCGAATCTTTTTTATAAAGATAGAAATTCTTGCGGACACCGTCGCTATTATTCGTAAACAGCAACAACAGATGCCAATCGACGACATTTCTCATGTCGATCCAATCATTGATTTCAGCTTTAAACTCTTCATCGGAACTGTGTAGAATAAACTCATGAAACTCATCAAGTATTGCCGATTTATCGCCGAATTTGTCAAAATCGGGATAAGTCTGCTCATTGAAATTCTCATCGGGATATAGTTTTTTCGGCATTACCGAATCGGCGAAGAACACTTTGGGCTCTTTGAATATCAATGCGTTATCATCGCTATCGTCGATTTGAAGCGTCCGTTTGTTGAGCCGTTGCATCACCACATAGAGGCCTTGCGGGTTACCGTTGTCGTTGACAATTACGTAAGTGCATTCAGGTGCGATGTTATAATCGCCCATATTTTTAAATATGTCGTAGCAAAGCTTATGACGGATGAATGTTTTGTCGATATAGCTTGCATTCAGTATCCAGTTTTTACCTTTTGGCAAGCCAGCGATTGAATAGTCTTTGTCGAGTTTCAATGAATAGGAGTGTTTCGGATATTTCGTCGATATTCCTCCGCGATATTTAACATTACCGCTCCAACACATTGTGTCACAATCGGTTATATAATAAACATAGCAACCGGTTCTGTCATCCCATTTTATTTCGGAATCTGATTTTATCAATAATGTCGGGAGGGTGTTTTCATCTTTGCTACAGCTTGAAAAAACTGTACATAAGAGTATTGTGATGGCTAATAATATGACATTATTTGATTTCACAATGCAAAGATAGTAATTATTTCAATATAAACAAAAAAAGGAGCCATTAGGGCTCCTTTATAGGGGTGGCGACGACCTACTTTCCCACAAGCTAATGCAGTATCATCGGCGCGACGGGGCT
>CAMZAM010000031.1 GCA_947304185.1 uncultured Bacteroidales bacterium | reverse complement strand
TACCTGTACGGGCGATACCGCACTGCACCTCGTCGGCCATGAACAACACGTTGTATTTCTTACAGATATCGTAGCATTTCTTCAGATAACCTTCATCCGGAACATAAACGCCAGCCTCACCCTGGATTGGCTCCAACAGGAAACCTGCGATCTTCTTGCCGTCCTTTGCGAGAACCTTTTCCAATGCGTCAGGATCGTTGTAAGGGATACGGATGAAACCAGGTGTCAGAGGACCGTAGTTTGCGTATGAATCAGGGTCGTTCGACATGGTGATGATGGTGATGGTACGGCCGTGGAAGTTACCTTCGCAGCACACGATTGTCACCTCGTCATTCGGAATGCCCTTGCACACTGTACCCCAACGACGTGCGAGCTTCAGAGCTGTCTCGTCAGCCTCAGCGCCGGTATTCATCGGCAAAACCTTGTCGTAGCCGAAGTATTCTGTGACATATTTTTCCCATGGACCGAGAGCGTCGTTGTAGAAAGCACGTGAGCTCAAAGTGAGCTTTTCAGCCTGTTCGTACATAGCCTTAAGGATTGCCGGATGGCAGTGACCCTGGTTAACAGCTGAGTAAGCCGACAAAAAGTCGTAATATTCCTTGCCTTCAACGTCCCAAACCTTAGCGCCTTTACCTTTGGCGAGGACTACCGGAAGCGGATGATAGTTGTGAGCACCATACTTCGCTTCCATTTCCATGAAATCTTGAGAAGTCTTTTTTTCTGACATAAAATCCTAATTTTTAATTGTTAATATTTTAATTTTTATGAATTTTCTAAGAAGTCCACAAAGTTAATGATAATTTTTGTTTAAAAAACATTATATTTGCAAAAAATTATTTTTAAAGATGATTCGTTCGATGACAGGCTACGGCAAAGCCGAGCAGATTTTTAAGACAAACAACATCTCTGTTGAGATTAAGACATTGAACAGCAAGCAGTTAGACCTTATCGTGAAGCTTCCACAGGAGCTCAAGGCCAACGAGTTTGAATATCGTAATGAGATTGCAACGCGACTGCAGCGCGGAAAAGTCGATGTGATGATGACCATCACCAACACCGACGTGGCGCAAAACACTCATATCGAAAAGGAAGTCGTGGCATCGTATCTCGAACAGATTAACAGCATCTCGAAAGAATATAACATCCCGGAATCGAAAGACGTAGCGGCGATAGTGTTCAGGATGCCTGGCATCTTCGTTTCGCCGGAGCAGGATTACGACGAGGAGTTTCTTGAAAAGATCAAGGAGACATTGCTGCAAGCCATAGCAATGACTGACGATTTCAGAGCCAAAGAAGGCGCCATTCTAAAGAAAGACCTTCTGAAACGTGTTGACTTGATTCTCGGCTATCTCGGCGAGGTGGAGCCTTTCGAGAAAAATCGTCACGAGACGATAAAAGGCCGTCTTATCAAGAATCTACAGGAGCTCACTAGTGGCGAATACGACGAGAACCGTTTCGAGCAGGAATTGATTTTCTATCTCGAAAAGCTTGACATCACCGAGGAAAAAGTACGTCTGCGCAAGCACTGCGATTACTTCAAGGAAAGCATCGACGAGGAAGGCGCCGGCAAGAAACTCGGCTTCATCGCACAGGAGATGGGACGCGAAATCAACACTCTCGGCTCGAAGGCCAATGACGCTGATATTCAGCGACTTGTCGTGAAGATGAAGGACGAACTTGAGAAGATTAAGGAACAATTGTTCAATATATTATAGTTAAAAGATAAAAGTTAAGAGTTAAAAGATCCTTTAACTTATCTCTTTTAACTTTTAACAAAACGATTATGAAAACGAAAATTGGCTTGTTTTTTGGCAGTTTCAACCCAATTCACAATGGTCACCTGATGCTCGCGAATTATCTCGCGGAGTATGGTGACATGGATGAGATTTGGTTTGTGGTGTCGCCGCAAAACCCGTTCAAGGACAAGAAGTCGCTGCTTGCCGACCGTCATCGCATGTACATGGTGGAGTTGGCTATCAAAGGCGACGAGCGTTTTCAGGTTTGCGACATCGAGTTTTACATGCCGCAGCCGTCGTACACAATAGACACACTGACGAGACTTCAGGAGCGTCATCCGAACACCGATTTTTACCTGATTTGCGGTATGGACAGCCTCGAGAGCTTCCCGAAATGGAAAAACTACGAGATGATTTTAAAGTACCATCACCTACTCGTTTATCCGCGTAAAGGATACAGCAGCAACGAGTTAGCAAATCATCCGTCGGTAAAGATCATTGAAGCGCCTGAGATAGAGGTGTCGTCGACCTTCATCAGAGATGCCATCGCAGAAGGTAAAGATGTGCGCTATTTTATGCCAAAAGAGGTGTATCAGTACATCGTCGACATGCACTTTTACGAGAAAAAAGAGAAATAAACCTATTTCTCCAAGTAAGATTTACGTTCGTTTTCTGGGAACTTTTCTATTGCGTACCTCAGCATGGTGCGCGGCATCGTTTTGCAACGCGTTGATAACCAGTCTTTTAATTGTTTTTCGTTGCGTTTTCCTGCCTCACGAAGCAGCCATCCCACGGCTTTTTGAAGTAAATCATGAAGCGGGAGAGGTTTTTCAAGGAATAGTTCAGCGATATTGAACGTATCGTCAAGTTGACCGTGGCGAATAAATTGCATTGTTGAAACCATTCCAATGCGCTGCTCCCAGATGGTTTTCCCATCGCGAGCGAGGTCGTAAAGCAGAGTACGATCCTTGTCGAGGAGCCAGTTGCCAAGCAGTTCGTAGCACGACAAATCGACCAAGTCCCAGTTGTTAATATATTGAGTATGAGCAAGATAGAAGTCAATGCATTTTTGTTGCAGGGCCTTATCTTTCTTCGCATGTTTGAAAATCTGCACGAGAGCCAGCAGTCCAGCCATGCGCATCTCATGATATTCCGAGCTGACGCATTCCTTCAAGTCATCGAATGATGTCACACTCCAGCATTCCTTAACCACTTCTCTTATCGTCGGCACCTTGATTCCCAGGAACTTATCGCCTTCGCCGTATTGTCCTGGGGCGGTTTTGAAGAAACGAGAGAGACCGGGGACCAGATTAGGATCCTGACATGATTGTATAGTATGATATAGTTTGTTCATAGTGATGCAAAGATACGGCTTTTTTGAACCCCACACTACGTGAGGGGTAAATAAAAAAGCGTACCTTCGGCACGCACAGGACTCTCTTGCTGTTCTTCCGTTGCCCCACACAGAGCTACGCTTGTGCGGGGATATTGAAATAGCGTACCTCCGGCACGCCTTCTCTAATCATGCAAAAAGTATCGGTCGTCAACTGAGATTCCGTTTTCTTTAATGAAAGCACGGTATTCATTGGAGAATTTTGTCTTCTTGTGATGCTCTTTTTGATTCTTTATATAATTGACAATCATATCCTTATCGCGCACACCATAGCTAAAGCCAGCGTATTCATGTCCCCAGCCGCAGAAACCAGGGAAACTCTTATTGGCTTTTAGCCATTTACTGCTTTCAGTCTTCACTCGTTGTACAAACTCAGCCAATGATAAAGAAGATGGAAGTGACACAAACATATGAATATGCTCAGGCATTCCGCCAATGCGATACGTCACGCAACGCAGATTTTTCGCTATGCCGATGATGTAAGCATATAACTCATGTTCATGCTCTTCGTTTATTGTAGGTTCGCTACGATATGTGCGAAACACAATGTGATAATACGATGTAGTGTAACTCATAGTTTCATACTTTTTAGTTTTTATTTTTTGCAAAGATAATACTTTTTTTAATATCTTTGCGCTTGGTTGGTTTTCCAATCGAATTTATTATGGAAGCGTTATGTTTGGAAACAGCATACAGTTCCACGCTTTTGTGTTAAATTAAATGTTTCTATGGAACTTGGAAACTATTTTCCTATTATGAAAAAAGCATTCGTTATCACATTGATTGCATTATTTGGTATATCTATGCTTGTAAATGCACAAACTCAAGTTTATCCAAAAGAAAGAATCGTTACTAAATTTCTGGGTATTCCAGTTGATGGAACAAAACCTGATATGATACAAAAACTTAAAAACAAAGGATTCAAATACGATTCAACTTATGACTTATTGGAAGGCGAGTTTAATGGCATGAATGTGTCTGTTTTAATTGCAACAAACAACAACAAAGTATATAGAATCTGTGTCATTGACAATAATAAATGTGATGAGGGACAAATAAAGATAAGATTTAATACATTGTGCAAACAATTTGAAAACAACTCCAAATACATATCCATTGCTGATTTTACACTGTCAGATAAAGAAGATATTTCTTATGAAATGTCTGTACACAAAAAAGTTTACCAAGCAATGTATTATCAAATTTATTCTGAAACCGACACAGACGAAGAAATTGAAAATAGGGCAGTATGGTTAACTATTTTTGAACAATATGGTCAATACCAAATAGTAATTTATTACGACAATGGGTATAATCAAGCAAATGGTGAAGATTTGTAATTATACATTTAAAAGTTGCCTTTATTGAGTCTTATTCTCCGTGCTGAAAGCACGCCACTTCATTATCCCCGCACAAGTGCAACGCAGTGTGGGGCCTGGGAAGGAAAAGTGCGTTAAGCAGTAAAAAAAAGCGTGCCGGAGGCACGCTACTTCACTTACCCCGCACAGTTTACTGTGTGGGGTTTATAAAAGATCTCATCTCTATAGAGTCTCCAAGAACTGGGTGATATTCTTCTCAATCCGACCGAGAATGTCGTCCGAATCCGCAGCTTTCTGGAAGGCTTTCCCTGTTACCTTCTCGTAAAGTTCGATGTATCTCTCTGAAATACCTTTCACGATTGCTGGTGTCATCTCAGGAACCTTCTGCCCTTCCTTGCCCTGGAAACCGTTTGCCATCAGCCACTCGCGGACGAACTCCTTCGAGAGCTGCTTCACTGGCTCGCCTTTCTTGAAGCACTCCTCGTACTGGTCGGCGATGAAATAACGCGATGAGTCAGGGGTGTGGATCTCATCCATGAGGTAAATCTGGTCGCCAATCTTACCGAATTCGTATTTCGTGTCAACGAGAATCAAGCCGTGCTTGGCTGCGACTTCAGTGCCACGCTGGAACAATTTCCTTGTGATGACCTCAATCTGCTCATAGTCTTCCTTGCTGATAAGTCCTTGACGGATAATCTCTTCCTTCGAGATATCCTCATCATGACCTTCCTCGGCTTTCGTGGTCGGGGTGATGATAGGCTCGGCGAACTTCTGGTGCTCCTTCATGCCGTCGGGGATGTTCACGCCGCAGATGGTGTGCTGTCCGCTCTTGTAGGTACGCCATGATGAACCTGTCAGATATCCACGGATAATCATCTCAACCGGGAATGGCTTGCAGAGCTTGCCCACAGTGACCATCGGGTCGGGTGTTGCAATCTTCCAGTTCGGCACGATGTCGGTAGTCATATCCAAAAACTCAGATGCTATCTGATTGAGAATCTGACCTTTATACGGGATTCCCTCCGGCAGAATGACGTCGAATGCCGAGATGCGATCTGTGGCAACCATCACCAGATATTTGTTGTCGATGAAATAAACATCACGAACCTTTCCGTGATACACTTTTGTCTGACCTTTGAAATTGAAATCGGTTTTAGTTAAAGCTTTCATTGTATGATTATTGTATTTTTTATGTCTCTTTTTCAACGGGTTTCACCCGTTGTTATTAAAGTATAACCGCTTCGCGGTTTATGGTATTTTTTATTTTTTTAATTATCTTTATTTGTCGGAGATTTCTCCATTCCGCTCCGCTTCAGTCGAAATGACGTCAGCATCATCATTGTCATGATAAAACTTCTTGTACGCATTGACGATGTCCGTCACGAGTTTATGGCGAACCACGTCTTTCTCATCCAAGAATATGAACTCAATGCCTTTAACATCGCCGAGGATGTCGACAGCCTGCGGCAGTCCCGACGGCTGGTTTTTCGGCAGGTCGATCTGTGTCACGTCGCCGGTGATGACGAACTTCGCATCACGTCCCATACGTGTGAGGAACATCTTCAGCTGCGCTCTCGTGGCGTTCTGAGCCTCGTCGAGAATCACGAAAGCATGATCCAACGTTCTACCTCTCATAAACGCCAGCGGCGCGATCTCGATAGTGCCGTCCTCCATGTAAGCCGTCAGCTTCGACTGCGGGATCATGTCGCGCAGAGCGTCGTACAACGGCTGGAGATATGGATCGAGCTTGTCTTTCAGGTCGCCTGGCAGGAAGCCGAGGTTTTCGCCTGCCTCCACCGCGGGACGCGTAAGGATGATCCTTCTGACTTCACGGTTCTTAAGCGCGCGGACGGCCAATGCCACGGCAGTGTAAGTCTTTCCGGTTCCGGCAGGCCCTATGGCGAAGATCATGTCTTTTTTCGCAATCGCATCGACCATCTTTTTCTGGTTGACCGTTATCGCTTTGATCTGTAAGCCGTTGCGACCATATACCAACACGTCACCGTCGCTCATCGACTTCACGTAAGCCGTCTCACCACCCGCAATCATCACGTCTTCAATGACTTGCGGATTGATGCTGCCGAAACGCTCCAGATGGTTCACCAACATCGTCAGTCTGTCGAGAAAATAATTCACCTCGTCGTCCTCGCCTATCACCTTCACAAAATCGCCTCGCGCGATGATTTTCAACTTCGGGAAAAGGTTCTTGATTATCGTAAGATGTTGATCCTTAGCGCCATACAAATCGCTCGGGTTGACATTTTCTATCTGGACTATCTGTTCCGCCATCTGATTTTTCGACTAAATTTTACTTAATTTTCATTATGCAAAGATAAAAAATAAAAATTGTTAATAACTTTTTTATTTCAATAAAAATTTTTCATTATAAAAATGTATTTTTGCATTTTGGAAGTGAGCGTTTAACAAAAAACGATAAAAATAATGGCGATCATAACACTGACAAGCGATTGGGGACTGTCCGACTATTACGTTGCGGCAGTGAAAGGCACCATTTTGTCAGCGTTACCCGATGCCACCATTGTCGACATAACCCATAACATCGAGCCGTGGGACATCGCCGCGGCAGCGTTCATCATCCGAAACTGCTATCAGAACTTCCCTGAAGGCACCATTCACATCATTGCGGTTGAAACCGAGGAGGCATCTGACAAGCCGCATATCGCGTTGAAAGCCAACGGTCATTATTTCATCGGCACCGACAACGACATCTTCTCGCTCATCCTTGGCGACACGCCTTACGAGGCCGTCACCATCGAGGTGATTCAGGATTCCGATTATTTCACTTTCACCACCCGCGACCGTTTCGTGAAGGTAGCCGCCATGATTGCCAAAGGCGTGCCATTCAGCGAGATCGGCGGACCATATCCGAAGATCAGAGAATGCCTGGCGTTCCAGCCGACCATGAACAGCAACTCCATCCACGGCATCATCACCTTCGTCGACTCTTACGAGAACGCCGTCACGAATATTACAAAAGAACTATTCGAAAAGATCAGAAACGGCAGGAGTTTCGAGATTCGAATCGGGAAATACATCATCGACAAGGTGTGCCGCAGCTACACCGAAGTGCCTGTCGCCGAGAAGATGGCACTGTTTGGCACCCATGGATACCTCGAGATAGCGATGAATCACGGAAAAGCCGCGTCGTTACTCGGGCTCTCCCGTGATTCTTCAGTCGATATCACTTTCAAATAATCTTATTTATCGCCGTACGACGAGCCGTCGAAGCAGTGTGTGCATATCTTGCATTTTGGCAAGCCGACAGCATTGCAGATATTCTCTAACGTATTGAATTTCAACGTATCGACACCGATATGCTTACGCAACTTCTCGACGAGGTTGGCATATTGCTTGGTGGTCGAGTCGCTGTAAAGCTCAAGGTTTTTCTTGCTGTCACCCTCAAGCTCCTGGATGCAACGGCGTGTGAGGAGTTCCAGCTCGTTCTTCGATGCGCTGAAATTGATGAAGTTACAGCCGTAGTTCAGTGGTGGACAGCTGATACGGATATGGACCTCTTTTGCACCGTAGTCGTAGAGCATCTTCACGTTGTCGCGAAGCTGTGTTCCGCGTACTATAGAGTCATCGCAGAAGATAACGCGTTTGTCCTTCAAAAGCGCATGATTCGGGATGAGTTTCATCTTAGCCACATGCTCACGCTGCGACTGGTTGACAGGCATGAAGCTGCGCGACCAGGTCGGGGTATATTTCACCACGCTGCGCACATATGGAATCTTGGTGGCATGTGAGTATCCGATAGCCATTCCGATACCAGAATCCGGGATAGGAGCCACGTAATCGGCCTCCACATCGTCCATCATACCCATGGCATAGCCGCCGCGATAACGCATCTCCTCCACGTTGATACCCTCGTAGTCTGTTGCCGGGAAGCCATAGTAAATCCAGAGGAATGAACAAATCTGAAGCTTGTCGTTAGGTGCCAGCAGCTGGTTCACGCCATCCTTCGTGATGCGCACGATCTCGCCAGGACCGAGGAAACGTTCGGTTGAATAGTCGAGGTTGATGTAGCTATGGCTCTCGAAAGCGGCTACATAGCCTTCGTCGTCTTTACCGATGACAATAGGCGTACGGCCATAAAGGTCTCTTGCCGCAATGATGCTGCCTTCTGTAGTGAGGATGAGCATCGACACCGAGCCTTTCACCTTTTTATAAACATTCTGGATACCGTCGACGAAGTCCTTACCCTGCGTGATGAGCAACGCCACGAGCTCTGTCGGATTGGTGTCGCCATGACTCATCTCCGCAAAATGCTGTTTGTTTTCGAGGCATTCTTGCTCCAGTTCCTTGATATTGGTGATCTTAGCCACTGTGACAATTGCGAACTTGCCGAGATGTGAGTTCACCAATATCGGCTGCGCGTCGGTGTCACTGATGACGCCTACACCGCTGTTGCCCTTAAACTCATGAAGTTCATCTTCGAATTTCGTTCTGAAATAGGAACCTTGAAGGTTGTGGATCGAACGATGGAACCTCTCGCCGTCAAAAGTGCAGATACCGCCTGCTGATGTTCCAAGATGTGAATGATAATCAATGCCGTAGAAAAGGTCTGATATACAAGGCCTTTTTGATACGATTCCAAAAAATCCGCTCATTTTTAAATGGTTTGTTAATTAAGTCGCAAAGATAATAAAAAAAGGATGTGCCGAAACACATCCTTAAAATTTTTTTATCTCGATTTTTTTCTTCTCATTACTGCGTATCCCGCACCTATTGTTGTGAGGATAAGCAATCCGCTGCCGAGCGGCGCATTCGTGTCGGGTGTCGTCCCCGGCTCAGTACCAGGTATTAAAGGTGTAGGTGTTTCGCTGCGGCCTGAATAATTGTCCATGCCACCTTCTTTGAAGAAACCGTCGCTCTGGGCGTTAACATTGCAAGCCATTGTAACAACTATTGCGATAACAAATAATATCTTTTTCATTGTACTTTCCTCCTATGATTTATCTTACCACAATTTTCTGGGTCTTAATACTATCCCCAATAATTCTAAAGACATAAACGCCGTGCGATGGCATGTTGATGGTTTGTACTCCGTTGACCGTGGTGTTCATCACCATACGACCGGTGATGTCGAAAACCTGCAGTTCGCCGTTGCCATCAACAATGATGTCGTTGCCGCTTTGATATACAAAATCGTCACTTCCACCATTATTCATACCCAGCCGCACTATGAATCGATTCTCGCTGTCAGCCGGAGAGCCGATAAACGTATAATCTTTTTCCACAAGCATGTCGATATCCTCATTTGACAGTTTGTCGATAAGATGTATATAGTTGAAATTGCCTTCAGGCTTCACATTTAACGTGTATCTTCCTGTTGTCGTAGCCTTGAAGTTGAGGTTAAACTCTTTCACATCATTATCCATCGTAGCGATGGCATAATCCTCACCGTTTTGTTTGATATATAACATCGGGATTTCTTCATTGATATGACCGATTTTGTTCAAACCCAAACAATCGTCAAGAACTGCATAGGCATTGTCCTCATATTCGCTGTTTGAAACAGTCAACATTATTAACTTTCTTTCAGCTTTACTTGACGGTGTTCTTGCGGTTTTCGAGAATCTCACCTTCTTGGCTTCTTGTGGGACCTGTACAAGAAAACCTTCCGCCAATGCGAATGTTTCTGTAGAATCCACTATTTTCGACGTCCAAGCGCCGCCACCGTTCAGTTTATAGAAACCCGACAGCTGTTTGCTGTCTGCCAGAGGTGTATCACCTTGTCCCAACAATGTTGTGTTTAGAATAGTGATTGCTTCTGTATATGGGTTTCCTATAAGATTGAATCCCGAAAGCGGTGCTGCTGAGGATGTATATGTCACGGCACAATCAACATCACCGACGTTCATCGTTCCGTAGAACTCCAGCGACATATCGTTTTTATTGCGATAAAGATAACCCTGTCCCTTGGTCAGAGTCTTAAAATCATTAGAGAACGTTACCGAGTGATCGTTATAACTGTCCCAATAATGTGTCGGCTCGTCGTATCGCAGCAAGTCAAAATCGTATGGTGCCGTCTTTGTTGTTATAATGTTCGTATTATAAACATAATCATCGACTAAGATAGCACTTTCGATAGGCATTGATACGATGTCCCAACCGTAAAGGTCACCTGACGGTACTGCTGTGATATTCTTTTGGAACAATAGGTCAACTTGTGCGCTACTACTATGATCCTTAATTATCAGTTGTCCGCCTTCTTTAATAATCACCGTACCGTCTAAGAAACTGGCACTCTCTGCATACGCGATGTAATTTTCAGGTATCACAAGCGCTCTTTTAATCACCACCGGATCATCAATCGTTGGGATTCTCGGACTGCTTTCATCCCACCATGCTTGATCGAACCATGCACCTGGATTATCCCATTCGTATGGAACCAATCTGAATTCGCCTGTTGTTTCATCTAATATCGCTTGATACTGGTCGTCGGTGACAAAATTCGCAGATGTGGCATAGCCAGTCAAACCGCTTGTGTAAACGCCGCCAAGACCATGTCCGGTAATATGTATTCTGGCATCAGGATCAAGCGGACCAACAATATTGATGACCGAAGAACCTGCTAAATACGCATTGTTTGAAGTAGTATCGGCGACTCCTTCAATCGTTCTGACTCTGAAATTGTCGTTTATCAGGATGTTACCCAACACATTGAATTTAGCTCCTTGCATAACATATATACCACCACCGTCCTGGAAACTTGAATTGTTTTCTATGGTTCCGCCGTTCATGGTATAAACACTTGGACTACGCAAACATATACCGCCGCCATACATATTTTCATGCTCGGTGAAAGCTGAATTATTAGTAATCGTACAATTCGTAGCGTAAGTTGTTCCTCCTAATGAGAAGAAACCTGCTCCGGCAAAGGCCGATTTGTTATTTGTGATCAAGCACGAATCCATTCTCAGCTTGCCTTCCTGCATATAAATTCCACCACCTTCCGATGCTCGACTCGAGCCTGTCTCGGTGGCATAATTGTATTCAATCGTACAGTTTTTCAACAAAGCTTCGACTGGAGCTTTCGTCCTGATACGCAGGCCACCACCTTTGCTCTCGCTTTCATTATGACTGATTAAGACTCCTATCATGCTGAACGATGTAGGCTGTTCACAATAAACTGCGCCGCCACCGCCTCTTGCAACGTTATAACTTACCTCACCTCCGGTCATATTGAATGAACTGCCTTTGCCATTATAGATTCCGCCACCTCTAGCAGTAGCTTTGTCTGTACCTTCAGACCTCTTTAAACATGTGTTATGAGTTACGACGACATTGGTTAAAACAAGATTTCCCATGTTGTAGATTCCGCCACCGTCATTATTCACACCATACGTTTCATCTGTTTCCGCCTTATTGTAGCCTCCCGTGATTGTGCCGGGACCGACAATATTAACATTAACACCAGCGGCTATTCTCATAACCTGACCTGCGATAACCGGTTCACTCAAACTACGGTTAATAGTATATCCATTCAGATTGATTGTCAGATTTTTTGTAATCTCCAAGGCATTGTCACTATCCGAAGAAGCATAGAAATCGTTTTGCAAATCTATTGTGGCACCTGCTGATGCTGCAGAAATCATGTCTTCCAAGTTATACCATTTTTCATCTTCTGTTATAAACTTGAACTCATAAACGTTTTCGCCTTCAAACGCACTTCCTGTCACAGCGGTAAGAGTCACTCTATAAGCACCAGTAGGATCATTTATCGAACCATCAGGGACAACCACATAATCGCCTTGACCGTTTTTCTTTTCAACTACAATAGTGTAATCGGTGTCTTTTACGAGAGATTTGCCATAATAATCAACATCAACTGTTATAGGACCTACGTAAACAGTGTTTTTCAACTCAGTGACTTGCACCGGGACGTAATAATCAACCTCATCAATTGTGTATTTCTTCGAAAGACCTTCAAGTTCATAAGATGCCTGCAAGCAATTGTTTTGAGGCACGTTGCCATAATTGCATAAGTAAAGGCAACGTCCCTGATATGTAATTTTACTATTGTTTTGATCTCTTGAAAATGTTGACAATGTTTTAGCATCCGGCAATAATGCCAAATCAATGGAACCGGCCATCAAACAATTATTACATATGATGTTGTTACTATTGTTATAACTCACAAATCCCGCACCTCTGTTGGCATTTGCATTACTTCCTTTGTAAATCGAACCATCAAATATGCAATTTTCAAAACTCAGATTGCTTGTGGATTTATTTTCAGCGGCAAAACCTGCTGCAGAACAGTCCCATTGCTTATAATTACTTGCTGAACCATTATCTATATTTGAGCAATCAATTTCTATACTGCTTATACAGTTGGTTATAATATTGGTGCCACCATTAGTAAATCCGATCAAGCCAGAATTATATTTCTTTGTAGATATAATTTTGCCAGTGACATGCAGATTCTTGATTGTAGCTCCTTTAATAACGCAGAAAGGAGCGCTTGGGGGAGTATTGTTGCCAGGCTGGTATGCGGCCTGGTCTGTTCCAACGTTGAACGTCAATGTATGCCAACCACCGTCGAATGTTCCGTTGAAAGATTTGTAATTGTTAGTACCAACCCATGTTCCGACAATTTTGTCTGTATTTGTTGTGTTATCCACATTTACAGTGATGTCGGCGGTCAACGTAATGTACTTATTGGTAAAGCCATCACCACTATTGACGGCATCTGCAAATGCATTCCAGTCGGCTGTGTTTGTGATCAGATACGGTGTTGCTTCCGTTCCGTCGCCAGACTGTGGCCAACTACTTTGTGCTGAAATGTTTGTGCTGATGAGCACTGCAAGAAGAGTTAAAATAAGACTCCTTGTAAGCATTAATTTAAACTTCTTCATAAAAAAATATTTGTTTACAAAATAATCTGCAAAATTACTAATAAAATCAATACAAAGCGTTTTTTTTAGATAATTAATATGTCAAAATATCAAAAAAAAATATCTTTTGGTCGAAAATTCGAGTATAAAACAAAAAAAGGAGCCATTAGGGCTCCTTTAAGGGTTTGGCGACGACCTACTTTCCCACAAGCTAATGCAGTATC
>CAMZAM010000030.1 GCA_947304185.1 uncultured Bacteroidales bacterium | reverse complement strand
AAAGACGACGCCTCGTTTTACGGCAACGTGCTTATCGACGGCGAGGTACGTGTAGGTAAAGGCCGTTCTTATGGCGCCGAGTTCATCGTAAGAAAGAACTTTGGTAAGCTAACAGGCTGGGTGGCATACACCTACAGTCGTTCGTTCCGCACCGTCAAAGGTATCAGCCACGACAAGGAATATCGCTCGCCTTACGACCGTCCGCACTGCATCAGCATTGTGGTAAACTACGAGTTTTCAGATAGGTTTAACGTCTCGGCTAACTGGATCTACAACACCGGACAGCCTGTAACCTACCCTTACGGAAAGTTCAGCGACCACGGTTCGACATACGCTATCTACAACGGATATCGCAACCAGAGCCGCTATCCCGACTACCATCGCCTCGACGTATCATTGACATGGAAAGGCAAACATCATGAGCGTTGGCAGGGCGAATGGAACGCCTCAATCTACAACCTCTATGGCCGCCATAACACATGGGCTGTTGTGTTCACACCTGATGACAACAACTCCATAAAGACTGAAAAAATGTATCTTTTCTCCGTAATCCCTTCAATATCATACAATTTCAAATTCTAAGACATGAAGAAGACACTCATAATATTATCAATAATCCTCGGATTTGTAGCCTGCACCGAGAAGATGAAGATCGACGTGGCCGAGGGCGAACGTCTTGTTGGCGTAAGTGGCTCAATAACTGACGAATACAAGCATCATGAAGTCATTTTGAGCTATACTGAAAACTTTTACGGCGGCGCTCCTGAGATGATATCCGATGCCATCGTCTATGTCCTTGATGGCGCCGATACCATGTGGTTTGAAGAGACTAAAGAACCCGGTTATTATCAATCGGTAGACGAGTTTGCCGGACAGATTGGACATTCTTATCATCTCTCCATCGATTTCACTAATGAGGACGGAAATCATCATTACTTCGCCGATTCTAAGATGAATATCAACATCGATGCCATCGACTCCATCAGGATAAAACCATGGGTGTTCAACGCCTTGGAAGTGCCTGATTATCTTGGTGTTTATCCATATTTCCAGACCACCGATGATCCTAATACCTATTATATGGCAAAAGTGAGGATTAACGATAGGATTATTGGAGGTGACACTCTCACGGAATGTGAGCTTTTTGAGACGTATGGATATGCTGGCATCTACTTCAACGGTCCTCTGATGGTCGCTATAGCCGGCGAATTCCCGATCTATGGCTTGAGTCAGAAAGACAGTCTTGAGGTCGTTCACAAAGGCGACACTGTCACATTGGATATGTGGTCCATACCTCGCGATTATGCGCATTATATCTTCGAGATTGCAGCGAGTGCTGGCACCAACCCGATGATGGGAACGCCGTCGAATGTGCGCACCAATATCTATCCTGAGGGCACGGCAGTAGGCTGTTTCCATGCCTCATCGCTGCGGCAGTGCTCTGTAATCTATTGATTTATAAATCTTTATAAAAATTTTTAATTTTTTGATAAAAAATGTTGCTGATTGCGGATTTTTCCGTAATTTTGCAACGCAGAAATGCAGGGGGAGTCGCATAGCGGCAATTGCAACAGACTGTAAATCTGTCCTCGGATGAGTTCGGTGGTTCGAGTCCACCCTCCCCCACGAAAAAGACGGCCGAATGACCGTCTTTTTTAGTTGAAAGTTAAAAGTTTAAAGTATAAAGTAGGGACGGATTGTATCCGTCCATTATTTTTTCCAATATAATATTCTGATTATCAAATATTTGACATAAATTAAATTTTTTTCCGATTTTTTGGATAATGAATCAAAAAAAGCTGTATATTTGCAGCGCAAATCGCAATGGACTAGTAGCTCAATTGGATAGAGTCCCTGACTACGGATCAGGCGGTTGTGGGTTCGACTCCCGCCTAGTTCACAAAAAAAGCTGACAGCAATGTCAGCTTTTTTTAATTTCCACCGTACTTGCAGCTTTTCCGCGTTTTGTTACCTGAATCTGCGCAGGGATGCGTTCCTTCAGGCTATCGACGTGGGAGATAATGCCGACTCGACGGCCGAATTTCTGCATGTTTCCAAGCGTCTGAACCGCCATCTCGAGACTCTCGCCATCAAGAGTGCCGAAGCCCTCGTCGATAAACAGCATGTCGATATTGAGGTTTTCGTCGTTCAATGATGCCAATCCTAACGCCAACGCCAATGAAACAAGGAAGGTCTCGCCGCCAGAAAGCGACGACGCGCTACGCAACTCCCCTCCCATCTCCTTGTCCATCACCATGATAGCCAATGAATTAGTATAACAAGTAAGCTCGTAACGGCCACTCAGCTTCCGCAAGAAATAGTTAGCCTGGTCAAGCAGTATCCGCATGGTGTATGCCTGCGCTACGTCACGGAAATTGTCGTTTGTGGTAGTGCCGATGGCGCCGGCCAACTCCGCCCACATAGTCGCGACTTTCGCCTTAGACTGCATCTCTTCATGCATCTTTGCCGCTTTTTCAGCATTTTGCCTGTTATTCGTCAGATTACCCTTGATCTCAGTAATCTTGTCAGTGACAGCCTTCTTCTGATTCTCAAGGCATATCTTCGTCTTCCGAGCCTCTTCTTTAGTGCCATCCGCCGCGTTCTCAGCAAGTTCCATCCTGACTTTGCTCTTCTCAATGAGATTGGTTAAAATCCTTGTAAATCCAACAACAATCTCGTCTTTCGCGATATTATTTCTTGTCGCCACCTTGCCACCGAACTCGGCAAGACGATTAATCCCATCAATCTTCTTGATTCCACCGGCTATCTCATCAATCTTTCGAATGTCTGCGTCAATCTGAGCGTGTTCGTCGTTGAGCTTCTTCCACTTGTATGCAAGCTTCTTCAATTCCACCTGGATCTTACGCGCCGCCTTAATCTGCTCGTCAATCTTATTCATCGCATCCTTTTCGGCTTTAATCATTGACTCACAGGCAGTTAGGCCCTTATCCAGACGGTCCATCTCGTAAACAGGCTGACCGTTGCACTCTTTTTCAAGGTTTTTAACGAGATTATTCAAAAGTTTCTGCTCGTTTTCAATACTCTCTTTCATCAGCCTGATCTTCTGATCGGTCTTATTTTTCTCATCTTTGGCGTCATCAAAAGCCTTTCGGGCCTCGTTATACGATTTCTCGATGGAAGTAAACAGCGAACTCACCAAACCCTCGTCGTGATACTGATGCGTGGTGCTGCCACAAAGCGGACACGGCTCGCCATCCTTAAGCTTCGCACGCAACGATTTTATGTGCTCGTCGACCATGCTTTTCTGGATCTGAAACTCCGCATCCTTGGCTTTAAATGCCTTTTCAGTCTCCAGATACACCTTTTCACAATCCTTAAAGTAATTGTTTAAGTCAGATAGCTTATTAATTTTAGTATCAATCAGTTGCTTTTTGTCGAAATACTCTGTCAAAATCTGTTTTACACGCAAACATTTAGTCTTGCGCGCCTCTTGTTTGGCCAGCTCGGTATTGTGCTCGTTGTATTGTTTTACGAGCTCTTCGGTATCGGCTTTTTTCAAAAGATCATTCAATTCATCGCTCGAGGTGATCGATAACTCCGAGGTACCAGCCGATCGGTCATCGACAGGCATATTCATTATCAGAGGCATCTTATCAGCCAACGAATGCAACCAAATCTGCTCGTCAATCTGCTTTTTCAAAGTGTCGCGCTTGGTCACCAACGAGACTTTTTCTTCTAAAATCTTATCATAAGACGCCTGATAATCAGCGAGTTGCGATTTATACAAATCAATATCTTTATCAAGATTATCCAGCTTATCGAGATTACTGATCTTAGTCTCAATTTCTTTGATGTTCTTCTCCGTCTCCGCCAATAATTTCTCGTTATTAGCGAGTTCATTGTTAAGCTCTGCGATCTTTTCTTCAGGCAAAATATTGTCGTTCAGCGACTGACACAGCTTAACGGCGTTTTCATAATCATTTTTCGCATCGTTTTTCTTACGTCCGACGATCTCGGCAATCTTTGAGTATACCTCAGTGCCTGTTAGCATCTCCAAAATCTCGGTCTGCTTAGCTTTTTCAGAGGTTAAGAAGGTATTAAACTGCCCCTGTGCAAGCATCACTGAACGCACAAACTGGTCGTAGGTAAGTCCTATCAATGCCGGAATCTGGTCTTTCAGCACATCCACTTTCGTCTCAAGCACTACCCTCTCCTCGCCTTTCAGAACCTCGAGTTTACGGCGATTATTGGTATCATAGCGACCTCCACGGGTCTTATGCATCTGCCATGTTGCAATATAGTTTTCGCCTCCAACCCTAAACCACACCTCAGCTTTGCCGTCGGTACAGCCTTTGCGTAACGCGTTGGCGGTGCTTTGCATCGTCGACTCACCGTTTTCTGTCTTCTCTTTGTTCTTTGTGTTCTCGTAACGCGGTGATTTATCGTACAATGCGAGCGTAATGGCGTCCAAAATCGTCGTTTTCCCGCTTCCTGTTTCTCCGGTGATAAGGAATAACGGTTCATTGGCTAAAATGCCCTCAGAGAAGCTAATTTCGGCCTTTTCGATGGAATTTATGTTCTCGATGATGATTTTTTCGATTTTCATACTCATTTTGCGGCCTCCTCACATACTTCTTTGAACATAATTCTCATTTCTTCAGGCATCTCACGACCCATTTTCTTCTGATAGACATCACATCCAAGCTCAAACGGACTCAACGCCTTCAGCTCATTAAGCGTCTTAACCGCCTGAATATCATCGCCTTGAGCCTTCTCAGGGAAATACGACTGTATACCGCAGAACATGGCATCATGACCTTCAAAAGCCTGCATTATGGCCGTAGTCTCAACTTGTGTCAGCGGCTTTTCAGCCTGCACATGCACCCTCACATAAGCCTTCTCATCGACGATTTCGAGGAGTTTCATCATGATATTCTCGAATGGCTCTGCATCGTCGTAACCCTTAGGTTTTGTTGGAAAATCGATGATTGGAACCAGCGTCTTCAACGGGATGACATCAGTCCCAGTAGTTCCGTTTTCAATGTTCACCGACACCACCGAATGGTCATAATTCTCGTTAAACGATATCGGGAACGGCGATCCGGCGTAGCGCATGTTGTCGATTCCCTTGATGGCCTGCGGATAATGGATATGCCCGAAAGCCCAGTAATCGACGCCCTTAACCTTCTTAAAGTCTATGATATCAAGGGTTTCCAGCTTACCGATGATGTCGGCGCTATGTCCCCGTATGTCGGCATTGCCCACAGCGAGGTGTCCAGTTGCCACAATCGATTGATTTTCAGAGTATTCAGGCCTGTTTTTAAGATGAGCCAAAAGCTTCTGATAGAAGTTGGCGATACGCTTCGAAACGCTGTCGCTGTCCTTGATTGCAGGATAATTACCTGCGTTCATATACGGCACCGCGACCACCCAGCCGATGATGTCACCTTTACGCGTTATCGGTATCTCGACTTTGTTAGGGTCGAAGTTCAAGCCATCGCTATCTGTAACGGTCTGATAATCAAGCATCCCCACCACTGTCACGTTAAACGCTTCCCAGAGTGGTCGCGGTGCCTCGAGACGTGATGGTGAGTCGTGGTTACCACTGGTGATAACTATCTGTAAATCAGAGTCTAAGCGCGATAATTCAACAATGAAGTTGTAATACAGACGTTGCGAGACGATAGTCGGAGTGGCAGTATGAAAGATATCGCCGGAGACAACCAAAACATCAGGTTTCTCCTTGATAATGATCGACTTAAGCTGGTCGAAAAAGAACTTATGTTCCCCCTCCCTGCTGTAGTTGTGAAATATCTGACCTATATGCCAGTCCGCTGTATGAAGTACCTTCATTGAAGAATTTTTAGGGTGTAAAATTACAAAAAAAAATGAAAATATTGATTATTTTTATTAATTTTGTCTCCATCAATAAGTAATATCATGAGAAACATCATCTTCGCCATCATCGGCATCGTTGCATTAGCATTCACTTCTTGTCAGAAATTATCGCAAAAGGCTGATTATCAAGTTGTTCCATTGCCAAAAGAAATCAATCTCAACGATGAAAAACCTTTCATCTTGGATAAGAACACTGTCATTTCTTATCCAAAATCGAACGAAGAACTGCAAAAAGAAGCCGGTTTTCTTGCCGATTTCATCGATGATATCTTAAGTTATCGCCTGGATGTGGTCTGTGCGGATGATGAAGTTAATAACTCAATAAGACTGGAAATTTCTCCGATCCCATCAGAAAATCCCGAGTCATATCAAATCATTGTCAATGAGCAATTTATAAAGATTTCAGCCAACACTGCTGCTGGTATATTCTATGGCATTCAAACTTTACGTAAAAGCCTTCCGGTTGGCTCAAAAGCCACTAAAATAGCTTTCCCTGCTGGCATCATCAACGATTATCCGCGTTTCGCCTATCGTGGCATGCATCTCGACGTGAGCCGTCATTTCTTCCCTATCGACTCGGTGAAGGTTTATCTCGACGCGATGGCGCTGCATAATCTCAATAAGTTTCACCTGCATATCACCGACGACCAAGGCTGGAGAATTGAGATTAAAAAATACCCGAAGCTCACTGAAATCGGGGCTTGGCGCTCGGGCACTCTTATCGGAAAGACCATGGCCTTCGACACTATCCGTCACGGTGGTTTCTATACTCAGGAAGAGCTCAAAGACCTTGTAAAATATGCCGCTGACCGTCACATCACCATCATTCCTGAGATTGACCTGCCAGGACACCAGCTGGCTGCTTTAGCTTCATATCCTGAACTCGGCTGTACAGGAGGTCCCTACGAGGTTTGGCGTCAATGGGGCGTCTCCGAAGACGTGATCTGCGCCGGCAACGAAAAAGCCATGCAATTCCTTGAGGATGTGTTACTTGAGGTGATGGATATCTTCCCGAGCGAATACATCCACATCGGTGGCGACGAGGTGCCGCGCGACCGTTGGAAGGAATGTCCGAAATGTCAAGCAAAGATTAAGGAACTCGGCATCAAAGGCGACGAAAATCATTCAGCTGAAGACTATCTTCAAAGTTATGTGATGTCACGCATGGAGCAGTTCGTTGAGAGCCATGGACGTCACATCATAGGCTGGGATGAGATGCTCGATGGTGAGCTCGCCCCTAATGCCACGGTGATGAGCTGGAGAGGCAGCACAGGCGGCTACAAAGCGGCCAAGATGCATCATAACGTCATCATGACACCCAATGATTACTTGTATTTCGATTATTATCAGTCACTCGACACCGAAAACGAGCCAGAGGCCGGAGGTGGCTTCAACTCTGTGAAAAAAGTTTATTCACTTGAGCCGATTCCAGAAGGTCTTACTGAAGACGAGGAGCAATATATCTTAGGACCGCAAGCTAACCTCTGGACTGAGTATGCGAGCGAGTTTAACGTGTTGTTATACAGGATGTTACCTCGCATTGGAGCTCTTGCTGAAGTCCAATGGTGCAAGCCCGAACAGAAGAACTACGACGACTTCGTGAAACGCGAATATCGCCTTACGAAGCTCTACGACCTCTACCACTGGCGTTATGCACGGCATATCTTCGATATCGACGTAAAAATAACACCTAACGTGCAAGATGGCGTCCTCGACATCACAATGTCGAAACAAGTCGACGGCGAGATAATGTATTCTATTGATAATCAAGCATTCACAAAGTATATAGAGCCTCTAAAAATCGACAAAAACTGCCACCTTGAAGCGTATGTCTTGTATCCGGACTGCGCAAAAGGCAAGGTATTCAAGACCGACTTTGAATTCAGCGAAGCCTCAATGAAACCTATAACTTTGAAGGATCAGCCGCACCGTAACTATGCTTTCGACGGCGCCCAGACTCTCATCGACGGACTGCATGGCGGCTCAAACTACCGCAGCGGCCGCTGGATCGGCTGGTATGGCAAGAATCTCGATGCCACCATTGATTTACAAGAAGTTACAGAGATAAACAAGGTTAAGTTCAACCTCCTCATCAACATGAAAGACTGGATCTTCAACGCTAAATCAGTCAAAGTGTTGGCATCAGATAACGGAAAGGATTTCCAGGAAATTGCCAAACAGGATTTCGACCTTCTGCCTGCCAATTATGAGAGCAGCCTATACCTTGTCGACATCACGTTTGAGCCAGTAAACACTCGCTATGTCGAAATAATTGTCGAACCGTATGATTGCCCCGAAGGACATTCTGGCTACGGCTATCCTGCCTGGATTTTCGTGGATGAGATTGGGGTGTATTGAGAAAATCATTTAAAAGTTCCGAGAGGCTTGCGCGAGCCACATCAGCGAGACGCATTTTCGTTTCCTTTGATGTGCAAGTATTTCAGAATTAAGATATTTACATATTTATTTTAATATCAATTGCATTCTCCGACATTTTAACTTCATATACAGCATTGTCTTCGCAATAAACATTCACAGGCATGTGACATGTGACATGTGTATTTTCATAAATATAATTGTCATTGCCATTAAAGATTATTTTCTCCACATCTTTACATTTAATCATAGATGTCCCTACTTTAGGTATAACGCGATAGATTCTTTCTTTCATTGTAAAATCATTCGGCGTTGCCTTTGGGAGGACAAAGAATAAATAATCACGTGCACGACTTATAGCAACATTGATTATATTAACATTATTAACATGTGTTCCTTTTGTGCATTCTGGTGGTGGATTAAGAACAATAAACATTATATCACATTCATCTCCTTGGAAACTATGTACAGTACCACAAGTAACCTTACAAAAGGCTGTGTCAATTGGCCTGTTTTCAAGCATATTTTTAATTGCATCTGACTGAGCACGATAAGCACACACTACACCAATTGAATAATACTGATTTGGATGGTTTTTCTCAATTTGTTTTATAGTATATTCTATCATATTGTACGTAAAAATGACAGAATATAGATGGAATGCAGAATTATTTATAGAATACAACCCCTTGATTTCGTCAAGTTCTGCAATATCGAAACCTAAAAAATTAATATTTTTGATTGGAATACCATCAAGTTTCAATGGTTTCATAGGTGCACGTTTAGGATCACTATCCACAAGTCCATCATACGCAAAATTACTAACCATATCACCTATGACAGGAATTGATCGATGTTGCATCATCAAACCTTCTACAGGAAAACGTTTGTAATCATAAATTGCACTAGCAAAACCTTGCAAGCCAACCATATTATAGATATTGTATTCTGGCAAATCATGTTTAACAACTGGCTGTATCTGTTTGGGGTCACCTGATATGATTATTTTCTTTGCATTTGCACCTTTGTATAGGATATAAGTAATTGTAAGTATATCTATCATGGATGCTTCATCAATAAAGATATAATCCCATGGATAATCACAAATCGCCGTGTCATCTGGTTGTACAAAGTCGTAAGCATAACGAGCGGCTGTTGCCACCAAAATATTATGCCAACCATTCATATCGGTAGTATCTCGATTTGTCACACAACCAATTTCTTCAATTAAATACAAACTCTCAGTTGCTCCATATCTAGCAAGACCACCTTCACATACATCATCATTCGACATCTTGATGGCCACCACATCAGCTGCCTTATTGGTAGGCGTTAAAACAAGAATCTTTGCATTTGGTTCTTTTTCAAGTAAATCATGTACTCGCTTAACAAGTTCTGTTGTTTTGCCAGTACCTGGAGGTCCATAAATAAACGATATGTTTTCCGGCAGATTGGCATTCATATCGAAATCATCATCCTTCTCGAGTTGCAGGAATCTTGTTTCGAGAGAGTTGATTATGTTAGTATTATCTACAGCGTCAACTCGTATTTTCTTCGCCTGATTTAAATCATTAAGCATTTTGTTGTTAAGCTCAACAGAAATATCTATACTATCATCTGTTGTCTTAACAATTAGTCCATCTATTTTTGCTGTCTTACCATTTGACAACGCAGAGATTGAGAATTTCTCTGCATCACATATCCACGCAGGCACCGGTTTAGTTGGCTCAATGAGATGTACTATTTTATCCGAGCATATCAACTCATATTTCGAGAAATCTATTTGCACGCGGCGTTCAGTAATATTATCTTGGCCATCATGCATAAGTTCCATATAAATTTTAAACCACTTGAAAGTGTATTTTTGCGTTTGATTGAGCAAATCCATCATGTCAACCATATCTTTAGCATTCTCTGCTTGTGCTTGTGCAGTAGTATCTTTTGCTTTCAAGTTTTTTTCAGCACGAGTTGTATCATCAATATTTTTTTCAGATAAATTGGAGTTTGTATTATTTATGTTGAAAAATGGAGCATCATCATCTGGTTCTTCTATGCCATTCCCACTATCTGCAAACAACATTTCATCACCCTGGAAAGTAGAAGAATGGGGTTTGTTGACGTTACGGCTTTTCTTCTCCTCCCAACGTTTTTCCAACTTCTCTTCAATGCTTTCACAATGAGTTGATTCATTATGCTCTGTTGTGTCTATCGTTTGAATATTATCCGATTCTTCAGCTGTTTTCCTACGTCTCTCTTCTGATTCTTTCTGGGCA
The DNA here is from genome assembly GCA_947304185.1 of uncultured Bacteroidales bacterium. Taxonomy (GTDB): domain Bacteria; phylum Bacteroidota; class Bacteroidia; order Bacteroidales; family F082; genus Limimorpha. Next base: position 3,115 of record CAMZAM010000030.1, on the reverse strand, counting down.
CGTTTTTGTTTTTTTCTTTCTTCAATCATCTGAATTATTTCATCTTCAGATACATCTTCACCTGCAGCTTGCCTAATGCGAGAACCTGTTTCAAATGTTTTTTGTTCTTCATTTGTAACATTATATTTCTCTCGCAAGTCAATAGTTCTCTTTGTTATGCCCAAAAAATCAATTAATCCGTTTCCGAGATCGTATTTAATATCCAATTCTTCAACAAAAGCATCTTCCACATGTATCAATTTACCATTCCTATTATACAGCCACGGATATTGTGTTAATTCACGATGGAAACTACTTTCAATTGTATGTCGGTCCCAATACTTACGTCTATTATTTGATGCCTTTAATTCCGCGTTTCCCTTATTAATATAAGCGGGTATTACATCATTCCATAAATATATCGAAATTTCTCTATTTATAATGTCTTTCTGAACAGCATTTTCAAATCCAGACAATCTATAGTCAGATACTTCAAATTCGTTGTAATCCTTGTATTGCGGTAAATATTGTTTGTAAACAGGCTCTATATAATTATTACGATTAAAAGAAAGATCCTCTAATGATGGTATTCTTTGGGTAACCAGTTTATCTAAAAAGATTTTTACAAGTGCTTTCTGAAAACCATCAGCAACATTATAATAGAAATCTGTTTTGATAAAGATTTCCATTGATTTGCTACCAAAATATTTTTTCAGTATGGCATCATCTGCATACAACTCACCAATTGGATGCTGAGCTCCATCTGTACCAACTAAATAATAATACTTTTTAAGATCTTTTATGAATTTATCTTCCTTTTCTGTATCCTTTATTTCCCGATAGTAATTAAATATCGTTTTAAAATCTTCACGTAATTCATCATCGTCAAGTTCCTCGGCACAATCTTTATATTTTTCAAGTATTACATTCCTTATATAGCTGTATCTGTCGGGAGTTTTTATTTCAAAAGCTTCAAACAATTTTTTTGCATTATCTTCCTTCAGATAATCCCAATTGATAAAATTATAATCTGCGCTGGTGCCTTTGTCAACAGGAAGAAATACATTAGTGGTCGTTAAATCATTACCTGTAAAAGGTGCAACCCAATCTCCTTGCTGTGTTAAAATGATAGGTGCTTTTCTGAAAGCGAGTGAACTTCCTTTTGTCTGCTTTGATATTACCCAAAATTTTCGACCTTCTTCCCTTACAAAGGTATAAAACTTCAACACCCAATTTTTTGGTTGTGCTTCCATAAAACTTGGTTTGATATCATCGGCAAAGTCTTCAATTCTGTATTCTTTAATGTCCTTATAATATTCGCAATCCTCGTCGCGCTTACTGATCTTTTGAATCAAATCCCATTTTAAGAAATCAGCCCCTTTATTATTGGTCAGCAACTCAAATTGCTTCTTATCCACAAGATCGTAGATACTTCCGACAGTCTTAAAAGATTTCTTTGCTAAAAGGTATGAACCATCTCTTGATATAAAAAGAGGCTCGTTATTTACAAGTTCAAGGAATGTGTCTTGAAATATCTTCTTATATTGGCTGTCGTTACTATAGCTGTACAATATATCGCTAAAATCGTATTTTGGCAGTATATCTACTATGTTTTCATTTATGAGAGACAAATCGTTCTTAACACCATAATCCCTAAGCAAAACAACTGCTCGTGCCGACAATTTAGCCAATAGACTTATAAGTTCGGTGTTTAATGGTTCAGATGGTTTTATATTCTGGCGATTATCAGTAAGCAAGAATGGAGCATGTAAAAGGAAACATGTTTTGAATGATTCTTTCGTTGGGAAAAAACAATAAACTTTGGGATTGTAAGTTGTTTCTAACTTCTTCTCTTTCTCGTCATAATAAAAACCGACGTAAATCGAGTGTATTGTTTTTTTTACTTCTTCATCTTCGTCTTCATCTCCTTCTGTTATAGTCACATTCCTACTGAACAAAAAAAGACTTCTATCTTCGTGTGGTGAAGTTAAATCGTACAAATCCATGAAAACATCACCAAACTTTTCGGAACTACGTTTCTTTTTCTCGAAATACTTTTTGGTGCCCACCACACCATAAACATCTTCTACCTGCCAAACTATCTTCTTTACATTGTTCAAGAATAGTAATGGATTAGGTAGATGCTTAATTTTGTTTTTTATTTCCTCATAATTATCCTTGGGAGATGAGAAAGGGAACACAAACAACGTCTCACCTTCATTTCTACCTTCATAATCATGGTCTAAAAGAGTGGGAATGATATAATTCTCTATCTTAAATTTAAAAGTATCATCGTATATCTCAGGTGTATTAGTATATTGAAATACAGACTTGAATCCGACTCCAAATTTGCCTATTTTGTTTTGCGTATAGCTTTCTGCCTTCGTGGAATCACCAATACCCGTTATAGAATTTATGTCTGCATTTAAATCCGAATTTGGAGGTACTACATCAAAATGCTTAGTTCCATTATGTTTAAAGAGCAATCGATCTTGTTTTAACAGTATGGAAACTTCTGTAGCATTAGCATCATCGGCATTTTGCAATAGTTCGAATACAAAATGAGCAGATTCAGGATATTTTTCAATCACTCCCTTGAAAAGTCCACCATAGTTTCTTTTACTGAACACCTTATAGTCTTCAACTCTGTCTTTATGGAGCGCATCAAATATCTCCTTCTGATCTTTTGTTAATTGGGACATATTGTATTGATTTATAATACGACTTATTTATTCTTCACCAAATTGTTCAAACAGCTTGTCTAAATCATCATTTGTAATGATAGATGCCACCTCTTGTTGTATGCGCTGTCTCAATTCAGGATTATCAATCTGGCTTATAAGATCATCAATTGCTGACATAGTATAATGTGTTAGATTAGATATATGTTTAACACTTTTTGTTTTACGACACTACAAAGATACAAAAATATCTCACCAATTTCATTTTGATAAATTTTTTGTTATTTTTTTTAACATTTCTTGCAGAAAACCGCAAGTTTTGTGAAAATAATTTTACAATTTATTCCTTGACAAATCAAGAATCATACCGTAATTTTGCTGTCAGGGAATTCATCATTATTTTTGAAACCTTTTAATTTTTAAATCATGAATACAAATAACAACTACGATTTGCC
>CAMZAM010000029.1 GCA_947304185.1 uncultured Bacteroidales bacterium | reverse complement strand
GCTTACTTATTACTTAACGCAAAAAATAATTTAATCTTATTTGTATTCATATTTTTATTATTTTTACAACAAATTTCTTGCCAAATTGTCATTTTTGGCAAAATATTTTTAAATAATTATGCAAGATACTGATTATCAAGGAGTTAAATTCAGCAAATTTCATGGCGCCGGCAACGATTTTGTCATGATAAATGCGATAAAATCACATGTCAGCCTCACCGATGAGGAAGTGAAGGAGATTTGTGACCGCAGAACGGGCGTCGGCGCCGACGGATTGATAATGGTGTTGCCGTCGGAACGATATGCCTTCAAGATGAAATATTATAACTGCGACGGCCACGAAAGCACGTTCTGCGGTAATGGCGGACGATGCATCGCGGCATTTGCTGTAGAAGAAGGATTGGCACCACAACATCTTGAATATGAAGCTGTTGACGGCGTCCACAAGGCTCTTCTCACCAAGAATTCCGATAATGAATACACGGTTTCAATAACGATGCGCGACATCGAAGGCTTTGACCTGAACGATGAACGGCTCATCATTAACACCGGATCACCTCATTATGTAACCAGAGTTGAGAATCTCAAATGTTTCGACGTCAGAAAGCATGGCGCCGAGATAAGAAACGACATAAATATTTCCAAAGACGGCGTCAATGTCGATTTTATGGAAATCATAGATAATCAATATCATATTAGGACTTTTGAACGTGGCGTTGAAGACGAGACCTTGGCATGCGGCACTGGAGTGACAGCATCGGCCATAGCGGCTGCGTTGTGGTACGGCGGCGACAACATCGACATCAGAACGACACTCGCAACACTCAACGTGAGGTTCAAAATGGCAGGAAACACAATAAAAGACATTGTTTTATCAGGTCCGGCGACGCATGTCTTCGACGGATTTTATATCTTTGCAAAGTGATGTTCATAAAAAACGACATAGTGACATTGCGTATCGCGGAGCCTCACGACGCCGAGCTGATATACCGCTGGGAAAACGACATGAATGTGTGGCGTGACAGCGAGACACGTGTTCCCTACTCGAGACTGCAGATCGAGGAGTTTTTGCTGAACAACAACGACTTGACGAGCATGAAGCAGCTACGTCTGATGATTGAAGACACACTGAACGGTGCGCAGGTAGGCTGCATCGACATCTACGACTACGACGAGTTCAATGGAAGAGCCGGCTTCGGCATACTCATCGATGAGAATTATCGCGGAAGAGACTTCGCTAAAAATGCAATATCATTACTATTGAAATATTGTTTTAACACATTGTTACTCAATCAGATATATGCATTAGTACTGGCAACGAATTTAAATAGCATCAAGCTTTTCGAGTCGATAGGATTTGTCAGATGCGGACTGAAAAAACAATGGTACAGAACAGCCGACGGCTTCGTCGACCAGATTGAATATCAATACATTAGAAAATGAGCAGCTACAGGTCATCGTTCAACAGAAAACGGCAGAGAAACCGTCGCAGATTCCTACTTCTGTTTGCGGCGTTCTTCGTGGCAATGTGCGTGATCGTGTTCATTTTCTTGAATAACTATTCTTATCTTTCGAAACCTATCATTCAGACCGAAAATGGCGAGAGTGTGTCGTTGTATATCCCTACAGGCGCTGATTATCAATATGTTAAGAACGAAATCGTTGCAATGAACGTGTTGAAGAGCGAGAAAGCGTTCAACTGGTTGGCAAAAAAGACCAACTACGACGAGAACGTCCATCCTGGAAGATATGTGTTGGTTGACGGCATGACTAACCAACAGCTAATCAATATGTTACGCATGGGATATCAGACTCCCGTGAAGGTCGTGTTCAACAATATGCGCACCGTCGAACAGCTGGCAGGTCGCATCAGCGAGCAGATCGAGGCCGACTCGACATCGATTATCGATGCCATTTACTATAACGACGATGTCGACGCAACTACTTTTATACCAAACACTTACGAGTTTTATTGGAACACCACAGCAGAAGACTTCGTCAATAAAATGATCGTTGAATACAAGCGTTTTTGGAATGAGACAAGGCTGCAGAAGGCTCAAGACGTAAAACTCACTCCGAGAGAGGTCAGCATTTTGGCTTCAATAATCGACAAAGAGACGACAAAAACCTCGGAAATGCCAAGAATTGCTGGCGTTTACATGAACCGTCTCAACAAACGTTGGCCATTGCAGGCCGACCCGACACTCGTATTCGCGCTTGGCGACTACAATATCCGTCGCGTTCTCGACGTTCACAAGAATATTGATTCACCTTATAACACTTACAAATTCGCAGGATTGCCGCCAGGACCGATATGCATCCCTTCGATAGCGGCCATCGACGCCGTGCTGAACGCGGAGAAACACAACTATTACTATTTCTGCGCCAAGGATGACCTCTCGGGATACCACGTGTTTGCTAAGAATATCACCGAACATAACCGCAACGCGGAGAAATACAGAAGAGCATTAAACAGAAATAAGATATACAGATGAAAGCATTTAAAGCATACGACATCAGAGGCGTTTGGGGCACCGACCTCAACGAAGAGATAGCTTACAGAATCGGGTATTTTCTGCCTGATGTGCTGCCAGCCAATAAATATCTCGTAGGACGCGACATGCGTCTCTCGTCAGACACGTCATTTGCACAGCTCACCAAAGGCTTGAACGACCGTGGCGTCGACGTCGACAGCGTTGGCCTCTCCACTACCCCACTGATTTACTGGACTACGGCAAAATTCGGCTACGATGCGTCGGTCATGATCACGGCATCACATAACCCATCGAACCACAACGGATTCAAGATTAGTGCCAAAGATGCCAAGCCCGTTGGATATGACACCGGCCTGAATAAACTCGAAGCGTTGGTGGAATCAGACGCGCAGCCTGTGGTAGCATCGAAGAGAGGAGTCACAAAAGAAATCGACGTATATGCGCAATACATTGACTATCAGCGTCAATTCCTCGGCGACATCAGTAATCTGAAGGTCGCTGTCGACTGTAGCAACGGAGCGTCGAACATCTTCATCAAGAAACTGTTGGGCGACACTCCTTATTATATTAATGACACCCTCGACGGTCGTTTCCCAGGTCATGAGCCGAACCCATTGGAAGCTGAGAATCAAGAGCAGATCAAGGAACTGGTGAAGAAAAACAGATGCGACATCGGACTTCTCTTCGACGGCGATGCCGATCGTATCACATTTATCGATGAGAAAGGCCAGTTCATCTCCCCAGACCTCATCATCGCCTTCTTAGGCAATTATTTCCTTGGCGAGAAGAAACAAAAAGGCATTGTGCTTCAAGACATCAGGTCGTCACGTGCCATACAGGAATATCTCGGACGTCTCTACAACGCATCAGTAGAGACGTGGCGTGTCGGTCGCGCCTACGCCGCCCTGAAGCTCCGCGAACTCGACGGCTGCTTCGGCGGAGAGCTCGCCGGACACTATTACTTCCGCGACTTCTACTACTCCGACTCAGGCATCATGGCTGCATTGCTGGTGCTCAGACTGTTGGCTCAGTTTAAGGCTCAAGGCAAGACTATGTCGATGATTATCAAGGAGATATCGGGATACCATAACTCAGGCGAGATCAACTTCACCATCGAGAGAAAGCAAGAAGCCATGGACGCCGTGCGCGACCACTTCATGAACCTCGAGAAGCCTGAGCGTTTCCTCGACTTCGACGGCTATCGTCTCGACTACCCTGACTGGTGGCTGAACATCCGTCCGTCGAACACGGAGCCGTATCTCAGATTCTTATGTGAAGCAAAAGATGAGAAGAAACTCAACGAGATCGTGAAGACCGTTTCCCATATCGTTGAAGCTTTTAAAAAATAGATGAAGAAAGCGCTTATAGCCATATTATTGATACTCAGTGTGTTAAGTGTATCAGCACAAGACACACTGGTTGATCAGGCGAATGTCAGGCGCAATGTGAAGATTGTGATTGGCACTGAGGCGGCGTTGTATGCCACTTCGATGACGGCTCTTTACTACGCCTGGTATGCCGGCTATAATCAGTCGAGTTTCCATTTCTACAACGACGATGCCGAGTGGATGCAGATGGATAAAATGGGTCACGCCGCCACCGCGTATCGTGTTGGTCACATAGGCTATGACGCTCTCCGAATCGCTGGTATGGACGAAAAACGCTCCATCTGGTACGGCGGCACGCTGGGTCTTGCGTTTCTGACGACAGTCGAGGTATTCGACGGATTGTCGGAAGGATGGGGATTCTCATGGGGTGACATGGCGGCTAACGTGCTCGGATCGGGCCTTTTCATTGGACAGCAGCTGCTGTGGCACGACCAGAGAATTGTGCTTAAGTATTCGTTCCACAGCACCGAGTTCCCGCAATACCGTCCCGACCTGTTGGGAGAGAACCTGCTCCAGCAGACCATCAAAGACTATAACGGCATCTCGGTATGGGCATCGTGTAACATTAAGTCGTTGTTCCTCAAAGAGGAAAGCAGGTTTCCGGCTTGGCTCAACGTGGCAGTCGGCGTGGGTGCGACAGGTATGACGGGAGGCTTCGACAATGTATTGGTTTATAATGGGACTCCCATCCCGGTTTTCGAGCGAAAGCAACAGTTCTTCCTCTCGTTAGACGTTGATTTCACAAGGATTCCGACGAACAGCACTATATTGAAATATGTGTTTAGAGTGTTAAATATTTTTAAACTGCCGTTCCCTACCATCGAGTATAATACCGGTAACGAATGGGTGATGCATTGGCTATATTTTTAATTGACAATTGATAATAAGTTAAAGAATATGAGAAAAGCATTGATTTTTGCAAGTTTAACATTGGTGTTTTTGATGGTCAGTTGCGGACCAAATCCCGAGAAATCGAGGATTTACCTCGACAAAGGCATTGATTATCTTTACACTTCGCAGTTTGACGAGGCCATAGAGTTTTTCGACAAAGCCATAAAATACGACGACAGCAACTACGAGGCGTATTATTACCGTGGTTGCGCTTATAGCAACAATTTTAAGAAGGATCAGGCTTTCAAGGATTGGAATAAAGCTATTGAGTTGAAGGAAGACTATGCTGATCCGTATTTCAACATCGGTCTGCTTTACAGAAGAAATAACGATTATGCCATGGCATGTTATTATTTCAAACTGGCAGAAAAATATGGCCGTCAGAACATGGAAGACTACGTGAAATTTTGCGATTATTACGAATAAATGGCTGAATATTCTTCAATATTATTGGAAAAAGCTGTCGAGGAGCTTGCTAAGTTGCCAGGAATAGGTCGTAAGACGGCTTTAAGGCTGGCGTTGCATCTCCTCAGTGAAGAGCAGTCGACTACCGAGTTACTGTCGCAGTCGTTATTAAACATGCGCAGCAACATTGTTTTATGCAAACGATGCTATAACATCAGCGACAGCGAGCATTGTTCAATATGCTCTAATCCGAAGAGAGACAATGAGTTGCTTTGTGTCGTCTCTGACATGCGCGATGTGATGGCGATAGAGAGAACAGGCTCGTTCAACGGCGTTTATCATGTTTTGGGCGGTGTCATCGACCCGATAAACGGCATCTCCCCTAACGACTTAAGAATCAAGGAGTTGGTCGACAGAAGCATCAACGAGAATTTCAGAGAGATAATATTAGCGTTGCCTGCCACCATCGAGGGCGACACCACTAACTTCTACATTTTCAAGATGTTAAAACATTTTGAAGGTCAGGTAAGCACCATAGCGAAAGGCATCGCTGTCGGCGACGCTTTGGAGTTTGCCGACGAGGTGACGCTGGGACGCTCAATCAAGAACAGAATACCGTTTAACCGGTAATCTCGTCCTCGAACAGATTCAATTGATTTTCACAGAGATACAGTTCCTCCGGCACTCCGTATTCGTAGTGCGAGATGAACCGCTCAATGTTTTTCTTAATCAGTTTGATTGGCGTGGTCTTACGCGCCTTGCAGTAGTTTTTGAGCGACTTGTACTGACCTTGCGACAGCTTGAATGTTATCGCATGGTATTTGTAGCTCCTATGGTGTGATTTTTTCATAATTACATCATTTTCTTTGCTTCGTCGAGCATCATCTGAGCCAGTTTGTCGGCTTCAGCCTCTGATTTTCCTTCTGAATACACGCGGATGATAGGCTCTGTGTTCGATTTACGGAGATGCACCCAGCCGTCAGCGAAGTCAATCTTCACGCCGTCAATGGTGGTCACCTGCTCGTTTTTGAACTTCTCAGCGAGCTTTGCGAGGAGACCGTCTACGTCGGTCTGAGGCGTGAGTTGGATCTTGTTTTTCGACATATAATACAGAGGGAATTTCTTCTTGAGTTCCGACACTGTGCAGTGGTTCTCGACGAGATATGTCAGGAACAGTCCGACACCGACGAGGGCATCGCGGCCGTAGTGTATCTCAGGATATATCACGCCTCCGTTACCTTCGCCGCCGATGACGGCGTTCACCTCTTTCATCTTGGCTACCACGTTGACCTCGCCTACCGCTGCAGCTGAATACTTTCCGCCGGCGGCGACGGTGACGTCTCGCAAAGCTCGCGTCGATGAGAGGTTCGACACTGTGTTGCCTTTCTTATGTTCGAGGATGTATGAAGCGACAGTCACAAGAGTGTATTCTTCGCCATACATCTCGCCTTTCTCATTGATAAATGCCAGACGGTCGACATCCGGGTCAACGACGATGCCGAGGTCGGCACCGCATTCCTTCACCTTAGCGCAGGTGTCGACGAGGTTGACTGCCAACGGCTCCGGGTTATGAGCGAATTTTCCTGTCACCTCGCAGTTGAGTTCAATGACATTCTTCACTCCTAACTTCTTGAGTAACATTGGAATAGCCATGCCACCCGTTGAGTTTACACCGTCGACGACGACTTTCAGGTTAGCCTTCTCGATGAGGTCTTTCTTCACCAGCGGCAGCTTGCACACCATGTCGGCATGACGTTCGATCCAGCCTTCAGCGAGGGTGTATGTACCGATCTCGTCGATTGGCGAGAACTCGTATTCGTCTTTCGCGGCCTTTTCGAGGAGCCATTTCCCGTCGGCGGCGTCGATGAATTCACCTTTGTTATCAAGGAGTTTAAGAGCATTCCATTCCTTCGGGTTGTGCGACGCGGTGAGGATGACGCCGCCGTCGGCCTTCAACTCTGTGACGGCGATCTCAGTCGTCGGGGTGGTGCTCAAACCAATATCGATGACGTCGGCACCCATAGCCTGCAGGTTACCGCAGACCAGCTGGTTAACCATGGTTCCTGAAAGGCGGCCATCACGACCTACCACGATACGCGGGCGCTTGATGCCGCCGCGTCTGATCAAACAAATAAAAGCTGACGTCAGCTTCACAATATCTATCGGGGTCAACCCGTCGTCCGGTCTGCCACCAATGGTGCCACGGAATCCGGAAATCGATTTAATCAATGGCATAATTCTAAAATTTTCTGCAAAATTATGATATTTATTTGTAAAATGCAAATATAGAAAAGACTTTTTTAATACCATTTTCGAAATACTCACAGTACCCTGTGGTAGGTCGCATTTCTTATTAAAAATATGTATAGTTAATCTCTTTTTTTGTATCTTTGCAAAAAATTTGAAAATGTTCGACGACGACAATTTTCTCGACGACGATTACGACATCAACGACCTGGTTGACCGTTTCGAAAAGATGGTCAAACAGCATCAGTCGTGCTATTTTGACGCCGACGAGTTAAACGTTCTTCTCGAGCATTACCTTCAGGAAAACAACATTAAAAAGGCTAATCTGGCCGCTGATATCGCTGTAAAATATCACCCCAACAACCCTCTTATCAGTATCATAAAAGCCAAGCAACTGCTGGCCAACTCACACGCTCAGGAAGCTCTATCGACGCTCAAGAACTCCGACTTCGACCACAACGACGCCGACTATCAGCTTACCTTAGGAGCATGCTACTCCGACTTAGGCGAGCACGAGAAAGCCATCAAAGCTTATATGAAAGCAGCGAAAGAGTTCGATTTCAAGGATTGCGAAGATATCTATAACTTCATAGCTGCCGAATATGAGAGCCTTGGCGACATGGAAAACGCCCTCAAGTTCTTCATCTTAGGATTAGATAAGGCGGAAGATATTGATAATCAATATTTTGAGATAAGAAACTGCTATTCACATCTTCGTAAAATGGACGATGCGATAGTGTTTTTCCGTAAGGAGATAGATAAAAACCCTTACAGCGTGCCGGCCTGGATGGCTCTCGGCAACTGCTTTGTGCGCATGGGAAACCTCAAAGACGCCGTCGAGCAGTTTGAATATGCCATCTCCATCGACCCGCATTATAAAAAAGGATATATCGACATCGCGACAGCATACAACGAACTCGACAGGTTTAAGGAAACGATAGAAATTGTTGAGGAAGCCAAGCGTTATGGTGCCGAGACCGCCCTCCTGCTATGTCTGTATGGTGAGGCTCATGCCAAACTTGGCGACAACAAGACGGCGCTCGAGATCTACCAGAAAGCCATGAAACTCGATGACAAGCTTCCGGAGGCCTATGCAGGCATCGGCTTTGTGCTCAGCGACGAAGGCAACCCAGAGTCGGCGATAAAATTCCTGCGTCACGCTCACACCCTGTCGCCTTACAACACCGACTATATGTACGTGATCGTTGAGGAATACAACAAACTCGAGCAACACGACAACGCTCTGAAGTTTGTGAACGAGATCCTCGACCTCAACCCTTACGACGAGAACGTCTACATCGCAATGATGGAGTGTTACGTGCTGAAAGACGACCCTGAGAAAGCCATGGAGTCGCTCGAACGCGGACTGCTTATCCTTCCGAACAATGCGTCGTTGCTCTATCGTAAGGCTTTCATTTATTTCGTGATGGACCGCAACGAGTCGGGACTGCTCACGCTGGAGTTGGCGCTGCAGGCAAACTACGACGGACATATCGAGTTCCTGAACTTCGACGCCGAGAACCTCACCAGTAACCCGAACATAATGGATCTTATTGAAGAATACAGACGTAAGAACTCATGAAAAACTATATCTACATATTTCTCATAGCGATGGTGCCGCTCATCGAGCTTCGTGGCGCGATACCTGTGGCATATGCCATCAATACCGCTGATCCAGAATTCAGCTTGCTCTGGAGCTACGTCATCATCGCCATTGGCAACATACTGCCCGTGCCGTTCATCTACCTTTTCGCGCGTAAAGTACTCGAATGGGGCAAAGACAAACGCTATATCGGCGGTTTCTTCACTTGGTGCCTCGAAAAAGGCGAAAAAGGCGGACAGAAACTGCAAGCTAAGGCCGGCCGCGGTCTCTACTGGGCACTTGTGCTGTTTGTCGGCATACCTTTACCAGGCACAGGAGCATGGACAGGCACACTGGCAGCCAGCTTCCTTGATATGGACTTCAAGAAAAGCGTAATAGCCGTCATCGGAGGCGTAGTGCTGGCAAGCGTTATCGTAGGTTTAGTGTGCACACTGGGATTTGGAGCTGTTTTTGGAATTAATTAGCATCATGCGATATTACGGACTCATCGGACACCCTCTAAGCCATTCATTCTCAATGGCTTATTTTAATAATAAGTTCAAAAATGAGAATTTGGACTGCTTCTTTATCAATTTTGATATCGAAAAACTCGAAAGCATAAAGGACATTCTCATCCAATACCCTGATTTACAAGGATTTACAACGACTCATCCATATAAAAAAGCTATTTTCCAATATCTCAATAAAATAGATGAGAACGCCAAGCAAATCGGAGCCGTCAACGTGGTAAAAATCGATAACGACAGAAAACTCACGGGCTATAACACCGATTATATAGGTTTTCAAGGGCTTTTGGAAGAAGCTATCGGCAACATGTGCTTAAAATCGGCATATGTTTGTGGAACCGGAGGAGCTGCCGACGCAGTGAATTATGTCTTGAAAAACAAAGGCATCGATTTTAAGGTTCTTTCGCGTAAAAACGACTCATATCAAAAGCTGAAAAAAGAAGGTTTTCATGCTAACGAATTGATTATCAATGCGACACCTGTCGGGATGTACCCTAACAGCGACGGCTTATTGGACTTGCCTTACGAGACTGCTGATGCGACCAACGTGTTTATCGATCTGATTTACAACCCTGAGGAGACGATGTTTATGAAAGAGGCGAAGAAACAGGGAGCCAAGACGTTTAACGGATTGAAAATGTTACAGTTACAAGCTGAAGCGGCGTGGAAAATCTGGAATGCATGAATTACGTAAATAAGATATCCCAGGAATTTAATGTCAGCGCCAGAGTGGCTGAAAACGTGATAAAGCTGCTCGGCGAAGGTGCCACAGTGCCTTTCATCGCCCGTTATCGTAAGGAGATGACCGACACGATGAACGAAGAAACCGTGGCAGAGGTGAAGAAACGTCTCGAACAGCTCGACGAGCTCGAGAAACGTAAAGAGTTTGTGCTGAAATCGATAGCCGAACAGGAGAAGCTGACGCCAGAACTCGAGAAACAGATAACAAACGCTGAGACTCTGCAGGATGTCGAAGACCTGTACCTCCCCTACAAGCCGAAACGTCGCACCAAGGCTGAGATAGCCCGTCAGAAAGGTCTGGAGCCTCTGGCAAAGATGATAATGGCGCAAAACAGCGACGACGTCAACGGCATGGCACATCGCTTCGTCAGCAAAGAGAAAGACGTCAACAATGAAGACGAGGCTTTGAAAGGAGCTTGCGATATCATTGCGGAGTGGATCTCCGAAAACATCAACGGACGCAACCGTATCCGTAAGATCTACCATCGCGACGGAATCATCACCTCGACACTTGTCAAGGGCAAGGAAGCCGAGGCGCAGACATATAAGCAATACTTCGACTTCAACGAGCCTATCGCCAAGGCGCCGTCGCACAGAATATTGGCGTTGTTCCGCGCCGAGGCTGAGGGACTGCTCAAAGTGAAGCTTAGCATCAACGCCGACGACGCTCTCAACGTGCTCGACGGCATCTTCCTCAGAAACGACAACGCCTCCACCGACCTGGTGCAAGACGCCATCGACGACGCCTGGAAACGTCTGCTGGAACCGTCACTAGAGACCGAGATACGTGCGCTCTACAAAGAGAAAGCCGACGAGGTGGCAGTGAAGGTGTTCGCTGAGAACCTGCGGCAGCTTCTGTTAGCCGCTCCTCTTGGAAAAAAACGTGTCCTGGCCCTCGACCCGGGCTTCCGCACAGGATGTAAGGTGGTGATATTAAATGAGTTAGGAGCTCTGGTGCATAACGAGACCATCTACCCTCACCCACCACAAAACGAACACGGCAAGGCTGCCGCCAAGATCGCACATCTGGTGCAGGCATATAAGATCGACGTCATCGCCATCGGCAACGGCACCGCGGGAAGAGAGACCGAGGATTTCATCAAGACTATACATTTCGACCGTGACATCACTGCTGTGATGGTCAACGAGAGCGGAGCGTCGATATATTCAGCGAGTAAGGTAGCAAGGGAAGAATTCCCTGACTATGACATCACCGTCCGCGGTGCCGTGAGCATCGGCAGACGACTGATGGACCCACTGGCTGAGTTAGTCAAGATCGACCCGAAATCCATCGGCGTGGGACAATATCAGCACGACGTGAACCAGAAGATGCTTGGCGACGAGCTCAACACCGTCGTCGAGAGCTGCGTCAACGCTGTTGGAGTGGAACTCAACTCCGCCAGCGAGCAGCTGCTTTCATACGTGAGCGGCGTCGGACCGCAGCTGGCAAGCTTTATCGTAAAATACCGCAACGAAAACGGAGGCTTCACCAGTCGCAAACAGCTGATGGAAGTGCCTCGTCTGGGTGCCAAGGCTTTCGAGCAGTGCGCGGGATTCCTACGCATCCGTGACGCCAAGCAGCCTCTTGACGCCAGCGCTGTGCATCCAGAGAGTTATCATATCGTTGAGAAGATGGCGAAGAAACTCGGCGTCAACGTGTCGGATCTCATTGGTAATGAAGAACTTATCGCAAAGATAAACCCCAAAGAATTCATCGAGAAAGACTTCGGCATCGAGACCATCAACGACATCATTGACGAGCTCAAGAAGCCGGGACGCGACCCTCGTAAGACCTTTGAGGTGTTTGAATTCGATAAGAACATACGCACCATCAACGATCTGCGACAAGGTATGCAACTTGTAGGAATTGTCACAAATATCACGGCATTCGGATGTTTCGTCGACATTGGAGTGCATCAGGATGGACTCGTGCATATCAGCCAGATGTCGAACAGCTACATCACCGACCCGAACCAAGTGGTGAAACTAAACCAAAAGGTGAAAGTGACCGTCACTGACGTCGACATCCCGAGAAAACGCATCAGTTTGAGCATGAAATAAAATATTTCGATGTTTTTTACGTTGTAAAAGCATGAAAAAGTACTTTTTGATCGGATTGTTTGTTATTTTCGCCACCCTGACGAATGTCGTGAAAGCCCAGACTTTCTTGGGAGAAGCGTTTGTAGGCTATAACCTCAGCCAGGTGTCAGGCGACCACTGGGGCATCATGGAATACCATCGTTCGGGAGTTCAGGCCGGCGTAGGCGTGATACATCCGGTGTGGAAGAAAGACAAATTCAGCATCGACCTTTCGCTTGAGGTGCTGTTCAACATGAAAGGCTCCTATCAAGGGAAGAAATATCACGACGGCTCCGTCGTGGATTCTACAGTGATCACTGGTGAATACGATCTTCGCCTAAACTATGGTGAAGTACCTCTTATGATTTATTTCTCCGACAAAAATCTCGCTTCTGTCGGCATCGGAGTGTCGTATGGACGTTTGACCTACATCAGGTTAAAGGAACAGGGCATCGACATCACAAATCTAAAGAAAGACGAGTTTAACAAGGATGAGTTTAACATCCTGGCTGATGTAAAGATAAGGGTTTGGAAACGTTTGAAGCTTGGATTCAGATATTCCTATTCGCTGACGCCGATCAGGACTATTCCTTACAGCGAGTATAACCCTAACTACGCGGGCGAAGGTCATTCTTCAAATGAGATGATCAAGCAGCGTAACGACCTGTTTACACTGAGACTGACATACGTCTTCAACGAGCGGCTCGAGGACCTTCAACCTGATCCGTATCAATACAAAGGCGACAACCCGAAGTTCCACAACAAAGCTGTCGAGCGTCAACGCCGCAAGCTCGAGCGCAAACAAGCTCGCGAAGAAAGAAGAAAAAACAGACAATAAAAAAAAGGACGCCATCATCGACGTCCCTTTTTTATAGCCAATGGCCAAAAGCCAACAGCCAAAGTCTATTCCACCACTGTCACCAACTTTTCAAGCTCTTTCATCGTCTCGTCGTGACCTTTCTTGTCGACGTAGCCGAGACCAGGAACCAAAAGCTCGATGTTATGTCCAGCGTTGAGGAACTCCATCAGGGTGTTCTTGACACAGTATTCGGTAGCTATACCGCTGATAACCAAGTCTTTACCAACACACTGCGAGAGCAGTCTGCCATCAGGACCTACCGACTCGAAGCCTGAATACTGCTCCTTGTCGACCTGTTCGCCCTTACGGAAGATGTTTCTTTCAGGGTCAGGACGGTTTGCCGGGTTGATGACGTCGGTGTAGAATGCCTCATGGATGGCGCCGCCACGTGTACCTTGCACACAGTGCACTGGCCAGATGCCACCGTACTCAGCGAATGAGCTGTGGTTTGCCGGATGATAGTCGGTGATATAGATAACGCGCTCCTCTGGATGTGCGTTGATGTATTTCACAACCTCATGAACAGCGTTTTCAGCGTTGCCGCAAGCCAAGGTGCCATCGATGAAGTCGTAAAGCATATCGACGACGAGATGCTCAGGAGCGTCGTGGTTTTCCTCAACGAAGCTGTATTTCTTACCGTAATCAAGATGCTGCTGTAAGAAGTCGCATGGGTAATTGACTTGATAATCAACAACTTTACCGCCTTTCACGACAGGAACGATGTCAGGGTTGATAAATCCGCCGTAAGGCTTAAGTCCGAGGGCGTTGTAACGTTCTTTCACCTCTTTGTGAAGCTCTGGGTCGATGTTCACAGCGTAAGTCTCAATGAGACGCTTGCCTTCCTCGTAGTCGCCTTCCGACTTAACACGCTGAATCTCAGCGAGAAGCTTGCCAAATAAGTCACGGAGTTTCTCGTAGTCGTTGATGACGAAGTATGTCTTGCCATCGCGAACCTTCTTCTCGATAACGTTGTCGTTCAAGCCGTTTTCATAGCACCACCAGCTGATGAGAGCACGGTCCTGCATGTGAGCCTCAGTTATGGTCTTGCCAAGTTCTATTCTGGCGAGCTGACTCATCAAGCCGTTACGGATAAAGTCGGCGTATTGTGCCTTGTAGCAGTCCATGTTAGGAAGGATGCCGAGTTCCACCATCTTAGGATCGGCACAGTAGTACAGACCGAAGAGGTCGGCACGGGCTTCTTCGAGAGCCGAGCTGTATTCCTTAAGCGCATTCTGAGGCGTTGTTGGCAGCAACTGCCCTGAGCCGTGGCCGAGACATTCGTGTAAGTCGGTGTGTAACACATCGGCCATGCTACTATATTGCTTGCAGAGGTCGATTTCTTCCTGTGAGTAGGCAAACTCTGCCAGCACGCTCTTCGGCGACTCGTTGGCAGCTTTGTCGTAAGCGTCCATCAAGTTGGTGATAGTCACCGACTTAGAGCCGTAGTCTTTGCGGATCCAGTCAGCATTCGGCAGGTTTATACCGATTGGAGGTGCTGGGAAGCAGTCGCCAGCCAAGGTGGTGACGATGATGCCCTTCGCGCTCACGCCCTTGCATTCTTTCTTCTTGAAGCGCTCATCGACAGGTGAGTTATCCTCAAACCACTGAGCGTTGGCGCTGATGATCTCTGAACGTTTGGTTTCTTCCATGTCTTTGAAGTCGACGATGGCTTCCCAAGTGGCTTTCATGCCCATCGGGTCGTTGTAATCCTCGATGAAGCCGTTAACAAAGTCGATATTCGAGATTGAATCCTGCACCCAAGCGATGTTGTACTCATCCCAAGTTTTAAGGCAACCTGTTGTGTAATAATCGATTAACAGGTTGGTGTAGTTACGCTGGCTGTCATTTTCAGCCACCTCGTTAGCCTTCTTGAGCCAGTAGATAATCTGCTCGATAGCTTTTCCGTAAAGACCGTCAACCTTATAGACATCTTCGCGGAGTTTGCCGTTTTCCTTCACGAGCTTTGAATTCAGTCCGTAAGAAATAGGCTGTGCATCGTTAGGCTTACGTTGCGCATCGTAAAATGCCTCGACTTCACCTTTATTAATATTACCTTTGTAGAAATTGACGCATGAGTTTTGAATGATATCCTCTTCCCCGCTGCGGCGCATCTTATAAAGATCCTTATCGAAGATCACCGGAGTGATGAAGTTGATAAATTCATCAACGGTCTCGCCTTCTGCCAATGGAAGATATTGAATATCAGAGTTTTTCACCAGATTGGCGAAATATTCCTCAGAGATCTCAGGGAACATCTTATCCTCTGCATAGTGATGATGGATGCCGTTGCTGAAGAACACACGTTTTGCATAAACCACAAAGTTCTGATAGTCAGCGCATTTCTTATCACCATCGTATGAATTCAGGATAGCCTCGAGGGTCTTACGGACTGTGAGGTTATACTTGAAGTTCTGGTCGGCAAGGATGTCACGGCCGCATTTGGCAGCTTCACCGAGGTAATAAATGTACTCTTTCTGTTGAAGCGTCAGTTCATCCCAATTAGGGATCTGATAACGCATCACCTTAAGGTCGGCGAACTCGTCGACGAGATACTTGAATTCTCCATTCTGAGCCTTCTTATCGCTTGGTGCACAAGCAGTTAGAAGACCTGCAATACCTAAAAACATAATAATTCTCTTCATTATTTTAATTTTTATAAATAATTCAGTAATAAGATTGCAAAATTATCGTTTTTTTTATTATCTTTGCAAAAATTAACAAATTAAATTTTAAAGATATGGAATATACACAACAATCTGGTTATCAACAGAATAAGCCATCAAACAACAAGAAATACGGACCGTTTATCCTTATTGGCACGATAGTTTTGCTGCTCATCATTTTCTGGAGTCGCATCACGGTAACGATCCCGGCAGGTCACGGCGGCGTGCTTTACCGTCTGTTTGGCGGCGGTATCGACACTTCACGCACTTATGAGGAAGGATTCCAC
>CAMZAM010000028.1 GCA_947304185.1 uncultured Bacteroidales bacterium | reverse complement strand
ATTCCATCCTGTTGCCGTCGGGTAGTTGGTGCCAAAAGGACGATAAACAGGAATATAGCTCCTGACACCTTCGAAAGTGTTCGCCTCAGCCGTTGTGATGTTGTTCGGCTCTGAGACGTTGCCTCTACCTATAATAATCGATGTGAAGTTGCAATTCTTGAAAGCTGCGGCACCGAGAGAGTTCACATTCTGTCCCAAAACCAACATGCCGTTCAAACCCGTATCATAGAAAGCGCTCGCGCCGATGAATGTCGTTGTGTTCGGGATGATAAGGTCACCTGTGATATTATTACAATTCTCAAAAGCCTTCATTCCAATGGTAACGACGCTGTTACCCAACTTCAAATCCGTAGCCAACATGCAATTGTAGAATGCCCCATCGCCAACGGCAGTGACATTAGGAATATTCAATTTAACAGGAGCTGTTTGACAATCGTAGAAGGCATAGCCGGGAATGTTTGTCACATTTTCGCCGATGGTCAAAGTGGTGATTACCGGGCCAGTTGTTAAGTCTTCACCGCTGTTGAATGCTGAACACTGATAATTGTTGCCGTTCGAGTCGGTGTATGTTGTCATCATGTTGGTGCAGTATGTCGCATTGAAATGCACTGTGGTCAAAAGCGGACAATTCCAGAAAGCCCTGCCTTCAATGGTTGTCACACCTTCTCCGATGGTAAGTTCTTTTACAGTGCTGCCATAAAAAGCATTGCCTATTACCGTAGTTCCAGATTCCGTGTTGCCTTCAATGACAACAACCATACCCGAGGGACTCCCGCAATTAAGGAAAGAATGAGTGCCAATGGTTGTCGTTGACGAAGGAATATTAACCGTGGTGAATTTGCATTCTCTGAAAGCATCCGATCCTATGGTAACCAAACCGTTTGGCAGAATGAGACTGCCAGTCATGCTAGAGCAGCCAAAAAAGGCTTCTCGCTGAATTCTATACACTTCCGAACCTTCAGAAAATTCTATACTAGGAATACTGGAGCAGCTTTTGAACGCACGCTCATCAATAATACGTATACGTTCCGGAATGATAAGCGGGTTTGAGATATCATGTGCACCAATAAAGGCGTATTGTGGAATATAGGTCACCTCGTTGCCGATGGTTAAAGTAGTGATTGCCGGACCAGTGGTTAAGTCGTTACCTCTGTTGAATACTGATCGGTAATAAGTGTTTTCGCCATCATTGTATGTTGTCTGCATGCTTGTACAGTTGATGGCGTTGAAATGCACTGTGGTCAAAAGTGGACAATTCCAGAAAGCCTTGTCATCAATGGATGTCACACCTTTTCCGATTGTAAGTTCTTTTACAGTGCTGCCATAAAAAGCATGATCTGCTATCGTTGTTTCAGATGCCGTGTTGCCTTCAATGACGACAACCATACCCGAGGGACTCCCGCAATTAAGAAAAGACATAGAGCCAATGGTTGTCGTCGATGAAGGAATACTAACCGTAGTGAATTTGCAACCTCTGAAAGCATTCCATCCTATGGTAATCAAACCGTTTGGCAGATTGAGACTGCTTGTCATGCTAGAACAGCCCATAAAGGCCTCTCGTTGAATATTATACAATTCCGAACCTCCGGCAAATTCTATACTAGGAATACTGGAGCAGCCTTCGAACGCACGCTCTCCAATAACTCGTATACGTTGAGATATGATAAGAGGGCTTGAGATATCGTGTGCAGCAAAAAAGGCGTATTGTGGGATATGTGCCACATAAGGGCCAATACTAAGATTAGTAATCGCTGGATAAGTAGTCTCGTCCTCACCGCTATTGAACACTGAACGATAATAAGTGTCATCGCCATTGGTGTAGGTAGTGTTCATTTGAGTGCAATTGGCAGCATTGAAATGCACTGTTTTCAATAGTGGACAATTCCAGAAAGCTTGCTCGCCAATGGAGTTCACGCTCTCTCCGATGGTAACCGAAGGAAGCAAGGTGCAGCCGTAGAAAGCGTAAGCTGGGATGTTAATCACGTTATTGCCGATGGTCAAAGTTGTAATCGCTGGATAAGTAGTCTCGTCCTCACCGCTATTGAACACTGAACGATAATAAGTATCATCGCTATTGGTGACAGTAGTGCTCATTTGAGTACAGTTGATTGCGTTGAAATGCACTGTGGTCAGGTGCGGGCAGTTCCAGAAAGCGCCGTCGCCGATGGACCTCACACCCGCTCCTATGGTGAGTTCACTGACGGTGCTGCCATAAAAAGCAGCGGGCCCTATCGTTGTTGTTTGAGAATACGCATTCGATGCAATATCTACATTCATGCCTTGTGAGTGTCCGCAATTTCTAAAAGCATACGTACTAATGCTTCCTGCCGATGAAGGAATAGAGACACTACTTAAATTACAATCTGCGAAAGCATAGGATCCAATACCCAAAGTAGTCAAACTACTAGGCCAGCTGAGATTGCTCATTCCTGAACAATAACGGAACGCTTCTTGACCTATACTAATCTGTTGTGAGCCTTCTTCAAATATTAGATTGGGAATACCTGAACAGGATCTAAATGCTTGTCCTCCGATAGACTGTACAGAACTTGGAATTGTAAGAAGGTTTGAGATCTGACTTGCATTCTCGAAAGCTGATGCTGGGATTCTCGTCACATTGTTACCGATAGTCAAGGTGGTTATTGCTGGACTTGTCGTGTTATCTGTACCGCTATTAAATGCTGAACAATAGTAGTTGACACCACCATTCTCGTACACCGTATGCATCGAGGTGCAGTTGGTGGCGTTGAAATTCACGGTGGTCAGGTTCGGGCAGCTCCAGAAGGCCTGGTTACCAATAGAGGTCACGCCCTGGCTAATTGTAACTTCCGAAAGCGATGCAAAATCGTAGAAAGCGTAATCTGGAATGTTGGTCACATTGTTGCCAATGGTCAAAGTGGTAATGGCCGGGTGGGTTGTGTTGTCAGAGCCGCTGTTAAACACCGAATAGTATGCGCTGTTGTAAGTTGAATACATTTGGGTGCAGTTGGTGGCGTTGAAATGAACGGTAGTTAAAAGAGGACATCCCCAAAAGGCTTTTTCACCAACAAAAACCACACCTTCACCCAGTGTCAATTCGTTAACCTTACTATTCATAAAGGCCATAGTCTCAATTCTTGTTCCCGTTGTGGCGTCGCCTGCGATGTTAACCGTCATCCCATTATCATTGCCACAATTATTAAAAGCATACTGGTTGATCTCTGTCACCGAAGAAGGAATCACCAACGAGGTGAGTTTACAGTTATAGAATGCATAATTGCCAATGGATGTAATAGTTGAAGGGATGCTGATCCCTGTCACGCCAGTGCAGCCTTTGAGAGCGTAGTTGCCGATATCCGTCACAGTGTAGGTGACGCCACCGTAGGTCACCGTCTGAGGAATGATAACGTTTCCTTCCGGCTTGGCAAAAGTCCCCCAAGGGTCGCCGAAACTATTGAAAGGCGGCACTACTGTCACGTAGTGGTTTTCGCTGTCGGTGACTTTGTAATAGAGATACCGGTCCGAATTCTGTATAGCGATATAGAAATTATAAAAGGCATCCGGAGTGGTGAAGGTGAGCATGTCGCTCCAGCCTGAGGAAAAGGTGCCTTCTTTACCTCTTACTTGTGCTTCGTATGTGGTGTTGGTCAACAGTTCGCTAATGGCATAATGGTTTGAGGCTGTAGTCACAGTGGTCCAATCCGTTTCGCCTTGCATGCGGTACTGCATCTCATAAGTGGAGGCGCCTGAGTAATTCCAAGATATTGTGGCGTAGTTGGGTTCCAAAACCGATGTCGTCACATTGGTCGGCTTATAGCCGTCAGTCACGCTGACATCGTCAATTGCCCAACCTGTGTTGGCGGTAGTGGTCGTAACCATAAAAGTAATAGTTTTCGAGCTTGACAGTGTCACTGGAGTTGTTATATAATTCCAATCGCCCACAGTCAAATCAGAAGCGTTATAAGTCGCGACTTCAATTGGGTTCGTGAAACTTGTTGATGCGCAAACAACCTTAAAGGTGCCTGAGTTGGCATTGGTCGGCATGAGTTTGAATGTCAATTTCACGTAACGCTTACCGATTGCATTTCCCGGGATTTGCACGGCTAATGCTCCGTTGCCGTTTTTTAGTTGTGTGACGGCCATCAAAAGCAATCTGTTTGTGGATGTAGGGGTTTCCTTTTGAACCACCGCAGTAACCGTACCTACTTGGGTCGAAGAAAGAACCCAGTCTGTTGGTAGCTGATCTACAGGAACCGAGTTGAAGTTCTCAGTGAACGGCAAGCTCGATTGTGCGTTCACTGCCAATGGCATCATCAGTGCCAGCAGCATTAGAATTAGTAAATGTTTTCTTTTCATTTTCGTTGTTATTAGTTGATATTAATATTTAATTTACTGATTATCAAATAGATAAATAAAATTTTACACTGATGACAAAGGCATATGGATACACCTTTTTCATCAGTGCAAAAATAGTTCTTAAGAAAGGAAGAAAAAATAGGAGAAATTTCCTGTTTTTTATCAGCTGATTAACCCAACTTTGAAGGCAAACAAAATCAACTCGGAAGTCGACTGGATGTGGAGCTTCTTGAAGACGTTATCTTTATGATTTTCAACGGAATGCGGGGTGATACAGAGCTCGTCGGCTATCTGTTTGGCACTCAAACCCGAAGCGCATAATGTGATGATCTCCATCTCTCGCCGGGTGAGCGTCGAAAGGATGTCCATATCGGCTTTGATGTCGCCCTGGAGGTGCATCGTGGCCTGCTCGGTGTAGTCGTTGCCACTCATCACTGTTGTGAGTACCTTCGCGAGCTCCTCGGGCTGTATGTTTTTGTCCATATATCCGTTGACACCCTTGTCCATGAACTGCTTGACGATGGCGCCGCCCGCTTCGCCCGAAAGTATCACAATTTTCGGGTTGAGAAGAAGTCTCCTTATTGCCTCGATAACATCCATTCCTGTGCCATCGGGAAGCATATAATCGAGAAGAATTAGATCGATGTCATGCCCGTTTTTCTCAAGAAAATCAACAGCTTGAGACACCGTCTCCGCCTCCGCCACAACCTTGTGGCTGATGCCAGAATTTGTCAATGTCATACGGATGCCTAGCCTGCAAATCGGCTGGTCTTCAACAATGAATATGCGTATCATCTTTCCAACATTTTATATTGTATACTGAAGCTGACAGTCGTGCCGATGTCTTTCTTGCTTTCGATGGCAATTTTACCACCGATTTTATCGATAAACTGTTTGCTGACAAACAATCCGATGCCGGTGCCAGTCTCACCGCCCGTACCCTTTTCGGAAGATGTCATATAGTTGAAAATCTTCTCCAATTTCGCCTCGCTGATACCCATGCCATTGTCGGCAACCGATATCCAGACACGCCCATCTTTTCGTTCAGCATTTATTGTAATATCGCCATTCGGATACGAGAATTTCACCGCATTGCCGAGCAGGTTCTGAATCACCAGTCTCACCACATTGATGTCGTCGAAACCCATGATGTGTTTTGGTACTTCATTGTTGACTTTCAGCGACTTCATCGTTATTGATGTCTCCTGTGTCTTGATACATTCGTCAACTAATTCGTTGATACTGAATTGAATACGTTGTATCTCGCTATTGGCTAGCTCACCCCTCACCCATTGCATGATGGTCATGATGCGCGAATACAAAGCTTCAGCCGATGAATGCATCATTATGAGACTAGCTTTTCGGTCGGTATCGCTGATGCTTTCGTAATTTGAAGTCATATTGTTAAGCACCGTACAGATGGCGCCCACTGGAGTCTTAACGTCGTGCGAGACGATAGATAAAAGCCTGTCTTTAGTCTGGTTGAGATGCGTCAACTCATCGTTGCGTATTTTTCTTATCTTTGCCAAACGAATCCATATCAAAGTGATGACGATAAGCAAAACTACTACTATCGATAACACGATGATATACAATCTGTTACGTTTGGATTTCTCTTGTTCCAATGCTAGGGCGTGCTCCTTCTCCTGAGTGGCATATCGCACCTGATAGTCGCGGATGAGCTGTTGCTGAGTCTCATTAAACACCGAGTCTTTCATTGCCATGCTTTGCTCGTAATAGTCCAAAGCCAGCTTCGGATTACGCTCACGTTCGTATAGATAAGCGTCTTTCAATGCTTCCTGAAGCAACTCGTCGTAATGGTTTTCCTTGGCCATCGCGATAGCCTGTGAATACTCGCCTTTCTGAAGATGTATCACCGCCTGTAGATATGTCTCGTCGTATTCCTCGGCAAGCTCAAGCGCTTCATTGAGGAGTTTCTCGCTTTCCTTGGTTCTGCCAATACTTCCGTAGGCTTTAGAAAGAGTCATCAGTCGGTTGATGATCTTATGCGGAGTGTCGAGATAAGTCCTCGAAATATCCAGCGATTGCTCGGCATAATCTACGGCATCGTCTTTACCTTGTGCGAGGTGCACCTCAGCGAGATTTTGGTAATATGTTGCCATATCAAGCATCGAAGCGGTGTCATCGACAGCCACCTCGCCAAGCATATCCAAACATTTCAGGTACATCTCCTCGGCCAGACTGTATTCGTCCATCGAGAGATGAATCTCCGCGATATTATTGATGATGTAACGTTTGTTTACCGACGCCATCTCACCTCCTATCTCATCCATCAAATCGCTGCAACGGTTGTAGCAATCGATAGCTTTGTCGAGCTGTCCGAGCCGCTGATAGGCATTGGCAAGCGTCATCAGACATCCTGCTTCATTGAAAAGGTCGTCGATCTTGGCGTAATGCGCTATTCCAACCTCAGAATACTGAACAACATGCTGAAAATCATTGTGATTGTAGAAATATAGAATCATCGTGCGCAGTATCTTCAGCTTGATCTCATCCTTGTCGGTGTCGATAGTGAAGTTCGGCTCGCGTTCAAGTGTCTCATCGATAGCCACGGCAGCACGATAAGCCACCTCGCCGCGATTGTTTTCAAACACAGTGAAAAGACTGTCGATGTCTTGCCCGAAAAGCATCGCGAAACAAAACATCAAAACCGACAACAACCAAAACTTTTTCATCTAAATGATTATTTAAACTGCAAAATTACAAATTTTATTAAGAAAAAGCAAAAATAATAAAAAGTAGAGACGCCACACTGTGACGTCTCTATGGTGTGTTACCAATAATTATTAATAATTGATAATTAACAATTCTCAATTTGTTCACCAACTATTTCGGCGATATCTTTGACTTTAACCGGCGATTTCTTTGAGAAAGTCTTCAAGCACAAAGGACAGGCTGTCACAATCTCGTCAGGGTTGTTGAACATCAGGTCGTTGACCGAATTGGCTGTAATCTCATCACGTTCCTGCTGAGTGAGGTTGAAACTGCCAAGACTGCCTCCACAGCAGATGCTCAGCTCTTTCTCCGACTTGGCGTCAACTATCTGACCGACAGAATGGACCACATAACGCGGCTCGTCGTAGATTCCGAAAGCACGTCCAAGCTCGCATGGATCGTGATACACATATTTAGTGTCTCTTCTTTCAACATAAATCTTTCCGCATTTGATGAGTTCTTCAATATACTGCGTATGATGTTGAATCTCAATGCCTTCGAGATTATATTCCTCTTTGAACACCTTATAACAGATCGGGCATGAAAGCACCAGTTTCTTGGCTCCCGATTTCTTTATCAACTCGGTGTTTTTCTCAATCATAGCTCGCGCTTCAGCCTTCTTACCGCTGAGCATCATCGGTCTACCGCAGCATATTCCGCCGTCCTTGTCGAGGAACTCATAATTCTCGCCCGCCGCATCCATGATCTTCTTCATCGAACGCATGATCTTAGGTGTAAGCTGTGTCATGCACCCGGCGAAATAAAGTACTGAAGGAGATTTCTCCACTTCGGTCGATATGGAATCCAGATAGCTATGGTCGCTATTAATAGTATAAGGTGTTGCCTCACGTTGGCTCATCTTGATGTCGCATGACTCGATGCTCACTGGACACACAGCCACACATTTGCCGCACTGCATACATGTCTCAGCGATACGTTTAGCCTCCTCATCATTAGCATTTCTTAACTTTTTCATGAAATAAGCCGAGGTGTTGCCGCTGTTTTTGTCGTTGACACTCATCGGACAGGCGTCGATACACAGACCGCAGCTCGGACATGAGTAAATCTGCGCTAAAGCATAGCCTTTTCTAGGCTCACGCGGCTTCAAACCGGCATGTCTCAGCAGGATAAACAGAGCCTCCGTTGGGATGTGCATATAGCGTGTAAACGGCAGCATGCACATAAATATCATCAGATCGATGGAATAAAGCCACCAAAATGCCATGATATTGCTCTTCTCGGCGATGAGTCGGAACGGGAAGATGGTCCACAAGGCGAAACGAATCATATTGTCAGCAAAACCAAACTTCGTGATACGCTTCACTCCCACTATCTTCGAGTAAATCTTCTTCACTACGGCAATCAAAATACCGCTTATGATCATCAGAAGGAAGAAATCCATCAAGAAAGCGAAAGTAGGTGTCTCCGTTGCAAAATGTTTGTAGAAAATCGGGTAATAGAAGTTTGTGAACGTCCTCGCGAAGCCTTGAACGTCAACCCCTTCAAGCGGTTTCAATGTAAACAGCATAACGTGACCGATCACAATGATCATAAACCAGCCGAAGGCTATGGCTGAATGCATATATCCGAGTACTGGGTTGCGTTTCCATATCTTCACATGGAAGAGACAGTCACCAAACAGGTCGCGGATGTTAGCCCATGCTGTCTTTGGCGTCACCAGCGAGCGCCAGAACTTCTTTCGGTCGTCTTTCGGCAGCTGACCGATGATTCTCAAAAGCCCCACCACACAGTACGTCAGCACGAATGCCATGCCTAGCACAAACGGGAGCACAAATGGATGGAAAATATACTGGTTCATCGTGTAATGTCTAACAAAATCTTACGAATATTGATGCCGCGCGGACACACCAGAGTGCATTTTCCGCAGAGCATGCAACGTTGAATCATTTTCTTTGCTTCGTCTTCTTTGCCTCTCTGAAGCATCAGAAGAAGCTGACGGAAGCTCATCTCAGTGAAGTTGCCCGCCGTGCAAGTCGCTGTGCATGAGCCACAAGCGATGCAGGTGTTGACGTCAGGATTGGTCTCCTTCAGACGGTTAAACGTCGTCAGGTCGATGGTGTCCATCTTGACGTGCGAGCTGGGTGATAAACAGAATCCGAACTCCATAACTACCTGTTATTTATGTAGTTAAACACTTCCACGGCTACCGAGCGGGCCTCGCCTATGGTGTCGGGCAATGACTTAGGGGCGGTGCAGGTGCCGGCTACGAAGACGCCGTCCTGCTTGCTGTCGTTCATACCCAGATACATATCCTTATTCTGCATGAAACCGTCGCTGTTGTTAGCAACGCCAAGCTGTTGCTGAATCTTATCGATGCTCTTGGCCTTCTCCATGCTGCACATCAGAATGAGCACGTCGAGGGTCATCTTCAGAGGTTTGCCGAACAAGGTGTCCTCAGCCTTGATGACCAATCTGCCATCCATGTCTTCAGAAACCTCGCACACACGACCGCGGATACATTTCACGTCGAAGTCTTTCTGTGTCTTGAGATACAGGTCTTCATAACCAGGGCCGAACATACGCAGATCCATATAGAATGTATAAACCTCAGCATCCGGAAACACTTCCTTCATCTCGCATGCTTGCTTCAACGCTGTGGTGCAGCATACCTTTGAGCAATAGGTATTGCCGACCTTCACGTCACGGGCGCCGACACAATGTACAAAACCTATCTTCTTTGGGTTGTTGATGCGGTCGTCCTTGCCAGTGCGGAAAAATCTCTCGAGCTCAAGGCTGGTCATCACATTATTATAAATGCCGTAGCCGTATTCCTGCTTTCTCTCTGCCTTGAAGAGATCAAAACCTGTGGCGAGAATCACTGCCTTGGCATCAATGGTATCGTTGTTGCTCAAAGTGGCTTTAAAACCATCGCTATTACGCTGAATATCAGTCACTTCAGTATTCAAACGAACGTCTATATCCTTCACGTTATTGAGCATCTGCTCCACCACGTCTTTTGCAGGATGAAACGCTGGGAACAGTCTGTCCCACTGGGCGATATGACCGCCGAGTTTATCACTCTTTTCAACAATTATAGGATTCAACCCGAGCTTCTTCAGCTGTGTGGCAGCTTCCATTCCGGCGGCTCCTCCGCCAATAATCAATATATTCTCTTTCATAACGTTGATTTTCAAACTGATTTAATACATGACGGACACATCGGCTGACCTAAGTCCTTGCCGTTCAAGCCCTGATATTTTCTCTTCGGATCGTATGGGATTCCCATCTTCTCAAGCAACGGCTCAATGGCAACCTGATGCATCTGTAATCCAAGGTCCCACGGGTCGTAACCCATCACCAATCCTGCCACTTCCTCGTAGGTCAATGCCGGGATACCATAGCCGTTCTTGCCGTAGGTCTTGCCAGTCTGCTCGGCGATGACATATTGCCATCTGTCAAGGAAATAAGGGCATCCCGGACAGTTAGTGATGATCAGATCCGGTTCGTAAGGCTCCATCGACTCGAATTTCTTATGTGTGTTCGACTCCGAATAGCCACGGTTAGCCTGCACGAAATACTGACGGAACCCAAATCCGCAGCAGTGACGGCGTTCAGGATAGTCGACGACCTCGCCACCCCATGCCTCGATCATTCCGACGAGGACATGAGGATATTCGGCGCCACCGAAGCCCTTCGACGGGAACATCTTCGAATAATGGCATCCGATATGCTCGACAACCTTCAAAGGCTTGCCAGTCTTGACGTTCACGAGAGGGAACTTCATTTGCTTCGCGATTTCAAATCTGAATTTATAGATGATATCGCTGGCGTGAGCGAGATATTTCGGCTTTGCGAATTCTTTCTTGCATGAATCCCATAGATACTGGCGAATCTTAGCTTCCAGTTCAGGATATTCATGCCATGTCTCAAGTGTCTCTGTATAGCATCCGAACGAGGTGATGCATGAGCATACGTAGTTTTCGTAGCCACTCTCCTTCATCAATGCAAACTGACGTGCTATGATGGTCATGGCCGTCTCTTGTGGAATAGTGTCGCTGTGATAGGCGATGCCGCCGCATGTTGTATGATATGCGTTTTCGTAAAAGTCCTTTCCAAGCTTATTCCTCGTGATGTCCAGAAAAGTCACCTCCGAACCAGGCCAAAAAGCCTGACGGATGCAGCTTCTCACATAAAAATAATGGTCATCAGGAATGTCTTTCTGATAATCGGCCCAAATCTTCTGTTTTCCTTCAATAATCATTGTATATTCTGAGATTTATTATTCAAAAATTAAAGATTTAAAACTTTACTTAAAACTAGTGGTTTAAGTGTTTTTCCCAGTCGTTTTCGGTGTAAACCTTCATAAAATATTCCTCGTCGGTGAGATTTTCTTTCACAGCTTCGTTGTGAGCGTCGCCAAGCACCTGTTCCATAAGCTCGGTAGCACCTGTCACATCGAAGATATTCTTAAGTTGGTCGAGACTCTCCTTCGGAATCTTACGCAGTCCGCCTGGACCGTCACCGTCGAGATTCGAGCCCATACGTGCATGCAGATCATCGAGGTTGTCGTTGATCCACTTGCCAACAGGACCGTATTCCTTGTGCGTCTCATAGGCAAAAGTACGCGGATAGACACAATAGCCGTAGTTTAAGATGTTGGAGCACAAGTCTTTAACCACAACATACTGCTGGCGGCCTTTCTCCGACAGCATATATAGTCCGCTCTTCATCGATAGTTTGCGCAGCGACATTATCACCAATCCGGGGGCATTAGCTCGCGGGCAACGTGTCACACACGACATGCATTCGCCACAATACCAAATAGTGTCGCTCTTCAGCAAATCTTCGAGATCCTGCTCATTTTTACGCGCTACGATGTTTATGATGTTTTTCGGATTGTATTTGTAAAACTCCGCAGCCGGACAAACAGCCGTACATACTCCGCAGTTCATACACGCCTTCATTCCCTCTTTTATCCTGTAATCCTTATATAATTCCTCTACAAGATGGCCTTTAAATCTATACTCCATAAATAGTAAATTAGTATATTGTAAATCATTTTACTAACAGTGTGCAAAGATAGCAAATTTTTGAAAAGAAAAAGAAAATAGTAAAATTTTTTACTAAATTTTTAAAGGATTTTTATTATCGTATTTCAGAAAAAATTATTTTTGCATCTTGGAAAAATGTTTTAAAGTTTATAGGTAACTTTGAATATTAATTTTAAATCTTAAATTAAATAAAATGTGCGGAATAGTGGCGTATATTGGCAATAAGGACGCTTATCCTATCTTGATAAACGGTCTGAAACGCCTTGAATATCGTGGTTATGACAGCGCCGGAGTGGCTATGCTTAACGCGAAAAACGAACTGAATGTCTATAAAACAAAAGGTAAAGTGTCTGATTTGGTATCGTTTGCATCTGGAAAAGACGTGAGCGGACATATCGGAATAGCCCACACACGCTGGGCGACTCATGGCGAACCTAATGACATCAACGCACATCCTCACCTATCGCGTTCAGGCAACCTGGCTCTTATTCATAATGGAATCATTGAGAATTATCTGACCATTAAGAAGGAGCTCGAAAACCGTGGATATAAGTTCAAATCATCAACAGATACTGAGGTTTTGGTGAACCTCATCGAAGATGTGCAGCTTACGCAGAAAGTCGACCTCTTCGAGGCCACACGTATTGCTTTGAACCACGTCAACGGAGCATACGCCATCGTCCTTATAGAAAAAGGTCATCCCGACACTTTAATTGCAGCTCGTAAGGGCAGTCCGATGGTCATCGGCATTGGTAAAGATGAGTTTTTCATTGCCTCTGACGCCACGCCTATCGTGGGTATGACGTCTCAGGTTGTTTACATCGAAAATGAAGAGGTCGTGAAGGTGAAACTCGGCGAAGATCTGCATATCAAGACCATCGACGATGTGGAGATGACACCTTATATCCAAGAGCTTCAGCTTAACCTCGAGTCAATCGAGAAAGGTGGTTTCGACCACTTCATGCTGAAGGAGATCTACGAGCAGCCTACCACTGTGCGTGACACCATGCGTGGACGTCTGCACGCTGACCTTGGCACCGTGACGCTCGGCGGCATCTTCGACTACGAGAAAAAGCTGCTCAACGCACGTAATATCATCATCGTGGCATGCGGAACGTCGTGGCACGCAGCCCTCGTTGGAAGCTACCTCATCGAGGTGTACGCAGGCATCCGCGTGAAGGTCGAATATGCCTCTGAGTTCCGTTACCGTGAGCCTGTCATCTTCCCTGACGACGTCGTGATAGCCATCTCACAGTCGGGTGAGACTGCCGACACTCTCGCCGCCATCGACATCGCAAAAAAGAAAGGCGCCACAGTGCTCGGCATCTGTAACGTCATCGGTTCGTCGATATCACGTGCCACCGACGCGGGCATCTACACCCACGCAGGACCGGAGATCGGCGTCGCGTCAACAAAAGCATTCACTGCGCAAGTCGCAGTCCTGACGATGATGGCTATACGTCTTGCTGAACTCAACGGACATCTGCCGAAGTCGAAGATCATGGAACTCATCCATGAGCTCGACCTCATCCCTGAGAAGATTCAGACAACACTCGAACGCAGCGCCATAGTGAAAGACATTGCCAACGAGATGAAAGACTGCCACAACGCCATATATCTCGGTCGTTTGCAGAACTTCCCGGTGGCTCTTGAAGGCGCCCTCAAGCTTAAAGAGATATCATACATCCATGCTGAAGGCTATCCGGCCGCAGAGATGAAACACGGTCCTATCGCATTGATAGACAAAGACATGCCTGTCATCTTCATCGCAACCAATAAGTCAACTTATGAGAAAGTCGTGTCCAACGTCCAGGAAGTCAAGGCTCGTCACGGAAAGATCATCAGCGTGGTAACCGAAGGCGACGTCCTCGTTAAAGAGATGTCGGACTATGTCATCGAGATTCCTGACACAGAATGCACCTACGCGCCATTGCTTGCGACTATTCCGCTGCAGCTCCTCGCCTATTACATCGCTGTTCTGCGCGGCTGCAATGTCGACCAACCCCGTAACCTCGCAAAATCAGTGACAGTTGAATAAATATGAAGCGATATCCCCTCTTTATATTAATGATACTTGTCAGTATCACAGGTTTTTCGCAACAAACCGTTGTGAAAGGCAAGGTCGTTGATATAGAGACTGGAGAGACACTTCCATTTGCGAATATATCGTATGTCGTTAACGGCCAATTATATGGCACCGTCAGCGACATTGATGGCATCTACCGTCTTGAGTCGGATAAGATTTTCGACCATGTTACCTTCGAATACGCCGGATATAAGCCTTACACGGTGGAGATCAAACGTTTCACCACGCAGACTGTCATCGCGAAGATGGAATCGGAGTCAATATCACTTCCTCAGGCCGAAATCAAAGCGAAACGAAGGATAAAAGAACGTTACAAACGTAGGGGAAACCCAGCAGTAGAGCTCATCCGCAAGGTTCAGAAAAACGCTGAACGCAACAGTCTTACGGGTTTCGATTATTATCAGTACGATGAATACAGCAAGCTGGAACTCGGTCCGTCGAACCTCAGCGACAGCCTTGCTGCCAAACGTTACATGCGTGGCCTTGATTTTGTATGCGACAACGTGCGTCCGTCAGAACTCACTGGACGTAACTACCTCTCGCTATATTTTGTGGAGACGCTGTCGAAGACGTATTACCGCAAGAGCCCGCACTTCCTGACGACGGAAGTTACCGACTCGAAGGATGTTGTATTCAGCAAATTCATGGATTTCACAACCATGGAAACCATCATCGACAACTGGATAGGCTTCGTCGACGTTTACCAGCGCAGCGTGAGTCTGTTCAACAACGAATACACCTCCCCGATGTCGCCGATAGCAGTCACGTTCTATCATTTTTATATCGTCGACACCGTTAACTATGAGAATGAAAACTGCATAGTGCTGTCGTTCACGCCAGCTAACCAGATGGATATGGGTCTCTGCGGAAGTCTGTGGATAACCAACGACACCTCATATATGGTGAAAAAAGTGCAGCTGCAGATTCCTAAACATTCGGGCACCAACTTTGTGGAGGCGATGATGTTCGAACAGGAGTATAAAAAGGTCGACTCCGTGATGATTCCTACGAAATACAGCCTCGTGGCCGACATCTTCTACCTTGGCGCAGCAATCCACGGCAAACGCACGGGCGTTTTCTCGAATATCGAGATAAACAAGCCGATGCCGGAGGATTTCTATTCGGGTAAACCACTGAAGACGCATGACGAGAACTACTACGACCATCGTGATGATGAGGAATACTGGAACGCCAAACGTACAGACAGCCTCTCAGAACACGAGAAACGTATCGCCGAGGATAACGACAGACTCATGAGAAACTGGAAGTTCCGACTTGTCACAGGTACGGCCATGGTGCTCGGCTACAACTACCTCGACTGCGGACCTATCGACATCGGACCAGTATTTAACATGCTGAGTTACAACACGATAGAAGGTTGGCGACTTCGTTTTGGAGCCAAGACAAACACTAAGTTTCATAAACATATCTTCCTTGAAGGATTCGTGGCCTACGGAACGAAAGATGAGAAGTTCAAATACCGTGGACAGTTTATGTATTCGTTCAATAAAAAGGTCAACAACCAGTGGGAGTTCCCGATGAACCTCCTTACCGTGTCGTACGAGCATAACACCCAGGTGCCGCGTATGGGCAACTTCGGATTCAACTTCAACGAAGACCATGACCGTCTGGGCCGCTCGATAAGCCGTCAGGAGAACCTGAGGATGTTGTTCGTCGATAGGTTTAAGGTGATGTACGACTACGAGACAAAGAGTCAGATCGGCATCAAGCTTTATGCACAATACGAGGAGCAGCGGCCTCTCGGCGAGCTCGTCTATGAGACCAACGGCGGTAAGATCTATAATCCGTTTACGACCAATGCTATTGGATTCCAGGTGAGATTCGCCCGTAACGAACGCGTGCAGCAGCTGCATCAGTATCGCTATCCTCTCGCGGGCTCGGTAGCTCCAGTGATTACTATCGGTTACAGCTATGGCGGCAAGTATCTCGGCTCCGACTACGAATATCATAAGATACAGGCGATGTTCAGCAAACGTTGGTTCTTCAGCGTTCTCGGTGTCGCCGACCTCAACATCACTGGCGGCGTGGTTCTCGGCGAGACACCCTACCCTCTCATGTTCGTCCATCGTGCCAACCAAGGCATGTACTACGACGATTTGGGCTTCAACCTCATGAATTATTACGAGTTTGTGAGCCAGTATTATGTTAAAGGATTGTTTGAGTATAACTTTAACGGCTTCTTACTCAACAGAGTGCCTCTAATCGGCAAGCTCAAACTTCGTGAGATAGTCACAGTGAAGGCTGTCTGGGGCGGCATCTCCGACCAATGTAACCCGATGAACGGCAATGAACGGCTCTTTAAATTCCCTACCAATGCCGATGGCGAAGTACAGACTTACACACTCGAAAAAGAGCCTTACATCGAAGGTGGTATCGGAATAGCTAACATATTCAGAATCTTAAGGATAGACTACGTTCGCCGTTTCAACTACCTCGACCACCCCGAAGCTGACAAATGGGGCATCTTCTTCTCGTTCAGAGTGAAATTCTAAAGAATAATATCTTCAAGTTTTACCTTCGGCACGTAATGCACGCCGTCGACACGGTAATAGGCACGGCTCTCCTCAACGGATATTGGCTTAAGCTTGATTTGTTCAGCACCTTTGCCTACTGCAAGAATGGCCAGCGGCTCGTGTTTTAAGCCAAAATGTTCTACGATATTGGCTTTGTTAAACGCGCAAATCATCACACAGTTAAGACCCATCTCGGTTGCTTTCAGCGACATACTCTGCAACGAGATCCCTAAGTCAATGTCGATGATCTTAGTCTCCGGTGCCGAGGTGCAGACGATGATAAACGCCTCAGGCTCAGTGCCTTTGTATGGCAGATGAAGCTCCGGCAACATGCCACCGAGCTTGATGTTATTCAAGACGAAGTCGGCATCCTCACCCTTGGTGACAAGTTTGAAACGCAGCACCTGCTGGTTTTTTCCAGATGCAATCTTGGTGTTCACGTTCACTATTCGCTCAAGCATATCGCGACGTACCACATAATCTTTCTTATAGCCACGATAGCTGCGGTTTTTCTCAAATAAAACGTCTAACGACACATGTTTCACCGTTTTCTTCGCACCCGATGCAAATTCTTCCATTCTTTTTTCTAAATAACCGTCTGCCATACTAGTTTAGAGTGTAGAGTTTAGTGTTTAAAGTGCAAAGATATGAAAAAAATTGTATTTTTGCAAATATTTTTATAAAAATAATGTTCAAGAAAATAATATTTTTCGTTATTGCCATTTTTGCAGGAATGTCAATCAGCGCTCAGGTTTTCAGCGCGAAAGGCACTGTACTCGACAGCATTACAAAGCAGAAATTGGCTTTCGTAAATATTATTATTAATGACGACGGAACATTCGGAACCACGACCGATATCGATGGTAATTTCAATATTTCAAGTAAAAAAGAGATAAATACACTTACTTTTTCCTGCG
Source organism: uncultured Bacteroidales bacterium (assembly GCA_947304185.1). Lineage (GTDB taxonomy): Bacteria > Bacteroidota > Bacteroidia > Bacteroidales > F082 > Limimorpha. The sequence continues at coordinate 158 of CAMZAM010000028.1, read as the reverse complement.
TTGGATATAAGAAAAAGTCAATATCTGCTGTAAATCTCGGCAATAAGATTTATCTGAGTCCTGTGGCATATAAATTGGATGAGGTGGTCGTAGTTGCCGGCGAAAATCCAGCCCATCGGATCATTGATAATGTGGTGAAAAATCGCAAGCGTAATAAC
>CAMZAM010000027.1 GCA_947304185.1 uncultured Bacteroidales bacterium | reverse complement strand
CAGAGAAGTCGCCAGTGTGACGAGGCCACATCCAGTTGTCGGTGTCGCCGCCGAATTTACCTATCGACTGTGCTGCTGTGAACACGAGACGCACGTCGGTGTAGGTCTTGTAGACGAACATGTAATACTCGTTACCCTCGAAGAATCCTTTGATGACTGGGTTGAGCTTGCCGTCTTCTGATGCTGCTGTTTCAAGTTCCTTGATCTTGGCGTTGATGGCCTGCTCTCTTGCCATGAAGTCCATGTCATCAGTGACGACGCCGAGGATTTCTTCCGTCACGTCTTCCATTCTTACGAGGAACGATGCTGAGACGCCTTCTGCAGGAAGCTCTTCCTCAAAGCTCTTGGCTGCAAAGCCTTCGTTGAGGTAGTCGTGTTCAACTGTCGAGAGGGCTGCTATCGAACTGTAGCCGCAGTGGTGGTTAGTGAATAATAAGCTGTTTTTCGACACAATCTCACCTGTGCAGAAGAATCCGCGTGGATGAGCGCCGTTTGAGAGACCCACGATGGCGTCTTTCAAGCTGCTGTTGTTGATGCTGTAGAGTTCTTCAGGTGTGAGCTGGAGACCCATCTTCTGCATGTCGACATAATTCAAACGCTCGACGAACATCGGCAACCACATGCCTTCGTCAGCGCGTACGATACCCATCATACCAAAGATGATGGCAAAAAACACTGATAATTTTTTCATTTTATTTTTTTTATTTGATTTTAAATTTGTAATAATTTTTCAATTAAAGCCGTCATTTCGACCGACCGGAGGGAGTGGAGAAATCTCATTCAACCGAGGCCGTCATTTCGACCGACCGAAGGGAGTGGAGAAATCTCATTCAATTCTTTTTGCAGGAGATTTCTCCATTCCGCCTATCGGCTCCAGTCGAAATGACGAGGGGTTATCTCTTAAGAAACTCCATTCCCATTTCATACCAGATATCCTTCGGGATGCCGCATCCTGCGAGCTTGTCGAGGTCTTTCTGGAGTTCCGGCTTGATGACGCCGTCGGTGGCGATCCATTCCTTCACGAACTCATAGTTGCCGTCGCCCTGTGCCTTGAGGATGGCGCCGCCGAGCTTCTCGACTGCGAGTTTCATCTTCGGGAAGTCGATGTTATACAGGCCGTTCTCATCGCGGGTGAAGGCGCCTTCGTTGGCGAGGAAGTTGAATTCGATCATGTTGGCTTTTCCGTGTGCCGAGGCGGCGCCAAAACGCACCGAACGGAAGATGCCTGCCATGAAGGTGGTGTAGTTCTCTTCCATGGTGGTGTTGGTGTATTCGCCCATCTCGCTGAGCTTAGTCACGAGGAACAAACCAAGGATGTCGGCCTTGGCCTCTTCGATAGCTGAATACTGCTCCTTCAGGGCATGACGCACCGTGCCGCTGCCGTCGAGGGTGTTCTTGATGCCCAGACCGTGAGCCACCTCGTGGAACATCACGTTAGCGAAGAAAGCGTCGAACTTCACGTTCTTACGGGCTTCAGGAGCCACGAGAACCTCTGAAATCGGGACGACGATCTTGTCGAACTTGGCTTTCATGGCGTTCTTCAGCTGGAGCTTACGTGTGCCCTTCTCGAGCTGCACGTTCTCGTCGTTAGGCAGGTTGATGGCGATGGTCTTCGATCCCATGTTGCAGTCACCGCCGTAGAAAATTACGTCGTAAGCCGCAAGGTCGGCGTCGCTGCCCGGCTTCTCCTGTTTGTATTCGTCAGCGACAGGTAGTTTTGTCTGTAACTCAGGCAATAATGCCACGTAACGAGACAGTTTCTTGGTCCATTCCTGGTCTTTGATGAGGATAAACGACTCGTGAGCGGCTTTGTAGCCGAACAAGCCATCGGTGTAGTTCTCGATAGGTCCTACGACGAAGTCGACGTTGTTGTTACGGACATCCATCCAAGCCATATCTGACGGGTAATAGTCATCGGTAAGGAGAGCTGTCGCTCTGAGTCTCAGATACTCAGCAAACTCTTCGTCAGCCGCAAGATCCGATGCTTTCAAGAGCAGGTCGGCAGCTCTGGAGACCTGTACGTTGTATGCGTCATGATACCAAACAGCTTGCAACTTTCCGTTCTCATCGCGGCGTACCAGTGTGTATTGGCTGGTCTTGTCAGGGTTTTCCCAAGCTTCAAACTCTTCTTTGGTCATGTCGGTAGGATAAAATCCTGCTCCTTCCGGCTTCGGGCCGTAACCAGGGATAAACACACGGCGGTTGTCGAGCTGATCCCACGGACCATAGTTGATTTCCGCGTATTTACGGGCGTTAGGATCCTGAATTCCGTTAAGGAACTCTTCCTTGTCGCCATTGAAATTCTCAGTCCAATAAATATCGTCCATGATCTTACCTGCCTCAAAGAGGTGGCTGATCATCCTCACCTCATTGTCTGAGAGATGGCTGATGTCGGTGGTCAAGGTAACCTTCGCATACTGGTTTGCGAGGGCTTCGTAGTCTTCTTTGCAAGATTTGTTATCCTGCTTGTCGCCACAGCTGAAAAGTGCTGTCGTGAGTGCTATTGCCATAGCTAAATATTTGATTCTCATATATTTAAAGTTTAATTTGTTATCAATGAAACCACCCAGAGGATGTCATTCCAGGCCTGTTTGAACCATACCACATTGGCTTGAATGATGTCGACAGGAGCCGTCATTCCGCCGCCGAGCGCGTAAAGTATTATCTCAACGTTGAAAAGGATGAAAGTCCAGATGAAAAGGTACGAACGGAAGAGTCCGCACGATTTCAGGTCACCCTGATATGAGCCCATATAGCTGTTCCAGCAAGCGAAGTGGAACATCAGCGTGAAGCCGATGATGAAGTCGATGACAGGCAGACATTCAGGCTTTATCATGAGACGGATGAAGACAAAGACAAAGGTGATGTAAGGCAGCATGTAAGGTGCCAGCGACATGAAGACGTTGTTGCCACCTACTGACCATACCTCACCGAGGTTCTCGCCTGATTTGATGTATTCGATGGCCTTAGCGTTGAATTCGGTGATTTTACGGCGTAAAAACAGCGCTCCGACAAGGAAATGCGCGCCTTCGTGAGTTAGGGTGTATACCAAATGACGGTTTTTCTTGAAGAAAAGAGCCGTGAAGAGGAGGAATGCCACCATTCCTATCGCAAGCCACAGATAGCCCTGATAGGTTTTGTCTCCAAATGAGCTAATTACGAACTGAGCGCTTCTGTAGACCTCGAAGACGCACAGTAAGAGCGTCAGGATGAGGATGAACGATGTGAATGCTCGCCAGACTTTCTGCATAAGTGCTATTTATTTGATAATGAATAACTTACGGACGATACTTGTCTCGCCGCTGATCTTCACGAAATATTGGCCTTCAGGTAACTCTGAGATGTCGATGCCGACAGCTTTTTCGCTCTTCAGCATGACACGGCCTGTGAGGTCGATAATCTCAACGCTTGAGACATGTGATCCGTTGTTAATCAATATGTTAACTTCTTGATTTGCTGGGTTAGGGTAGATGTTTACGTCGTTTTCGACCATGTTTTCATCGATACCGTACGGTAGGTCGCAATCGTTGTATTCCGGATTGACATAGCTCACGTTGTTGTTGACGTGATAGCAGAGCAGATGATACATCTCGCCGTCACTGTCGTGAGCTGCTTCCCACATGCCTACATGCATGAAGCCGCGGTTACTTCCCACGCTTTCGATCCAAAATTCCGTCACGTCGGGAAGTCCGATGTATGAGAAGGTGATTTTCTTTCTTGCAACGCCGTTAAGGTCGGTGATTGTCGATACTTCCGTCACCTGCATCGGGTGGTCGGAGTCATCGAGGAAGAAGTCGCCCTCTTCGAGGTCGTAGTCGTAAAGCAGCACCTCGTCGTCGTAAGCTGTGCCGTTCCATTTGCAGTAGTAAATCTGATTGTCTTCATTGCGGTAAGCGCCGTCGAGGTAGTTTCCGTTCACCTCGCTCTGGACATAGATTGTCTGGTATTCCAGACCTCCAATTGTCACAGCCTCACCCTCATAATGATGCTCGTGGAATGTACCCACCGGATGTGGAGCGCTCCAGGTGTAAACACCGTAGATATACCACTCTTGTGCATTGATATTCAGTGATATAGCAAATACTGCCGCTATCAATGCAGCGAATCTTGTGAGAAAATGTAAACGTTTCATCATACTGTTTCGGATTAAATCAATCGACAAAAATACGAAAAAAAATAATAGGTATGTAAATAATTGCATAAATACTCATCATAGGAACAATTCCGCCGCTATGCCGTCAGCGAAGAGCATGCCATAGTCATTTAGGATGAAAAATTCGTCTTTTTGATACATTTTTTCGTCTAAAATGTGTTTTTTAGTCAAATTTTTGAACCTTTTGACATATTTGTCACCAAAATTGGCTTGGATGTAACTCAAGTCACAACCCCAAATTGTACGTAATGATGTCATCACATATTCGTTGTAGCGGTCGTTGAGCGTAAGTTCCTCACGTTCAAAGGAATAGTTGTCGCAATAATCCTTCACGCTTGCCACGTTCCATTGCCGTGAAACGCCGTCAAACGAATGCGCCGAGGGTCCGAGTCCAAGATATTTCTCGCCTTTCCAGTAAATGGTGTTATGCTTCGAATAATGCCCAGGTCGTGCAAAATTGCTTATCTCGTAATGTTCAAATCCTTGATTTTTAACCATTTCAGTCAAAATCTCATAATGCCTGATCGTCGCTTCCTCACTGACTGGCGCTGCCACACCTTTATTAATTCGTTGTCCTAAAGTCGTTTTTTCTTCAATCGTCAAGGCATAGGCGGAGAGATGGTTGAAACCCGTAGCAAAAAAGTATTCGAGATTTTTACGCCATTTTTCGTCGGTTAAAGTAGGAATCCCATAAATCAAATCGATGGTAACTTCCTGAAAATCAATTTGTTTTGCCCAGTCAAGGACTTGCATGGCGTGTTTTGAATCGTGTTTTCGACTGAGATATTGCAAATCATCGTCAAAAAAGCTTTGAATGCCGATGCTTAAACGATTGATACCTAATGATTTATATTCTGAAAGAGATTGTTTTGAGACAGTATCGGGGTTAGCTTCAAGAGTGACCTCCAGCTTGTCGATTATCTTGTAATTTTGCTTTAAAACGTTGAGAATATCAACGATTTCCGAAGGAGTCAGAATGCTGGGAGTGCCTCCGCCGAAATAAATGGTTTTTATCTCGTCATCGCCTAAATAATGATTCCGATTGACTGCTTCACGTTTCAAAGCATCAAGAAAATCAGCGCGTTGCTTCTCTGAAACGACTGAAAAGAAGTTACAGTAAGCGCACTTCGACTTGCAAAACGGAATATGGAGATACAAACCAGCCATCGTGAGGCAAAATTACAAAAAGTTGTAAAAATCTGTTTACATTTCTTCCATTTTCATGAAATTTAAGTTAAAAATACATTGCATGTCATAATTTTATCCCAATAATCTTGACAAAACAAATGATTTTATGTAATTTTGTATTCGAAAATTTTGAAAATGCAGACGCAGAAAATTGAGAACGCGAAGTTGGAGCTGGTCGACAAATTCGTCCGCGACACCAACATGAACATCTTCCTCACCGGAAAGGCCGGCACGGGGAAGACCACCTTTCTGCGTAACCTCGCGAAAAACACCTACAAACGCTTGGTGATCCTTGCCCCGACAGGCGTCGCCGCCATCAACGCGGGAGGACAGACTATCCACTCGTTCTTCCAACTTGAATTCGGTCCTCAAATACCGGATAAGAATGTTTTGCAATATCAGAAATTTTCGTCTGTCAAGCTGAAAATCATCCGCTCGCTGGATCTTTTGGTCATCGACGAGATATCGATGGTGCGTGCCGACCTGCTTGACTCTGTCGACAACGTCTTGAGGCGCGTCCGCCGTAACGAGAAGCCGTTCGGAGGCCTGCAGGTGCTGATGATAGGCGACATCCATCAGCTCGCTCCAGTGGCCAAAGAAGAGGAATGGGCGCTGCTTCGTGACTATTATAAATCGGTGTATTTCTTTGACAGTCACGTGCTTGGCAAGGCGCCGTATTGCTGTATCGAGTTGGAACATATCTACCGACAGGAAGACCGCACGTTCATCGACATATTAAATAAGGTGCGTAACAACCGCCTCGACGCTGAGAGCCTCCGCATCCTCAACAGCCATTATCATCCCGACTTCAACCCTGACGATGCCGAAGGCTACATCACCTTGATGACGCATAACAGACAAGTCGACGACATCAACGAAAGTAAACTCAATGCATTGAAAACCAAGAGTTTAACATTCGATGCGGTCGTCACAGGCAACTTCCCGGAGATGTCGTATCCCACAAAAGCCGAGCTCGAACTGAAAGTCGGGGCGCAAGTGATGTTTGTGAAAAACGACCCATCGCCTGAGAAGATGTATTTCAACGGACGCATAGGTCGCATCGTGGCGTACGACGAGGACGAAGGACTGCAAGTGCAATGCGGCTATGACGTCATCAGCGTGACACCCGTGACGTGGAAGAACTTCGAATACAGCATCAACGAGGAGACCAAGGAAATAGAGGAGAAAGAGGTGGGAAGTTTCACACAGATACCGCTCAAACTGGCATGGGCGATAACCATCCACAAGAGCCAAGGACTCACCTTCGACAAGGTGATTCTCGACGCCAGCCTCGCCTTCGCTCATGGTCAGGTCTACGTAGCCTTGAGTCGCTGTACTTCGCTCGAAGGCCTCGTCTTGAAGGCTCGGCTGTCGCAAAGCGGCTTGTTTAACGACTTGACAATCAATCAGTTTGTGCAGGCATTGCCACAGAGGGAGCCGACCGAGGAACAGTACGACTATAACAAAAAGAAATACGAGTCGGACTGTCTCTTCGAACTCTTCGATTTTACTGACATTGAGGGTGATCTGAATAAGATAGTGAAGGTGATATACACCAACAAAGGCAGCTTCGACAACCTCGTGAAAGAGAAGGTGCCGCCATTAGGACAGTCGTTCCATCAGGATGTCGTCGAGATAGCCGAGAAGTTTAAGCGTCAGCTGGGTGGAATCCTGAGAGATAACTTCCAGATTGACAATAACTTACAACTTCAACAGCGAGTTAACAAAGGATGTGCCTACTTCATCGACAGGCTGGCGCCTCTGCAGGAGATTCTGGAGCTGAAGTTCGAGACCGGCAACAAGGCCGTCAACGACCAGATGAAGAAGGCGATGGATCCGTTCAAAGAAGATCTCTTCGTGAAAAAAGCATGCCTCGAGGCTTGTCTGGGTGGCTTCGAGATAAAGAAATATCTTGCGGTGAAAAACAAGAAGACCGTTGAGGCTCAGGATGTTAGCAAGAAGAAACCTAAAAAGGAGCGCAAGGAACGTAAGAAACGCGAGCCGAAAGACGAAAACGGTCTGAGCGCCACCATGCAACGTACCAAGGCCTTGATAGAGGAGGGTATGAGCATGGAAGAGATAGCCGACCATCGTGGCATGACACTCTCAACCATTGAGCATCACGTGGCAGAGCTGGTGCTGCGAGGCTTAGTAAACGCTAAGGATCTCATGGATGAGGAACATTATGCGACGATAAGAGAATACTTCGAGGAGACGCAAGATCCGTCTCTGGGAGCTGCCCGCGACGTCCTCGGCGAAGAATATTCGTGGGGAGAGTTAAGAATAGTATTAAATGAATTAAAACAACAAACATGAAAAAGCTAGTCATTCTTTCCGGAGCCGGCATCAGTGCCGAAAGTGGAATCAGTACGTTCAGAGACGCTGGCGGACTGTGGGACAAATACCCGGTGATGCAGGTGGCCTCCATAGAGGGCTATGAGGCTGATCCTGAATTGGTTATCAACTTCTACAACGAGCGTCGTAAACAGCTGTTAGATGTTGAGCCGAACCAAGGTCATATCCTTTGCGCCGAGTTGGAGAAGTATTTCGACGTTACCGTGGTGACGCAAAACGTTGATAATCTTCACGAAAGAGCCGGCAGCCATCACATTATTCATCTCCACGGAGAGCTGACAAAGGTATGCTCAAGCTATAACCCCAACGACCCCCGTTACATCCGTGAGTTGAAGCCTGAGGAGTTTGAGGTGAAGATGGGCGACAAGGCCGGTGACGGAAGCCAACTCAGACCTTTCATAGTGTGGTTTGGCGAGGCGGTGCCCGAGATAGAGACAGCGGTGAGATATGTCGAGCAAGCCGACATCTTCGTCATCATCGGCACCTCAATGAACGTGTATCCGGCAGCAAGTCTGCTGTATTATGTGCCGTCAGATGCTCAGGTGTATCTCATTGATCCTAAAGATGTTAACATCAATACGCGTCGTCCGATAACACATATTAAAAAAGGTGCATCTGAAGGAATGAAGGAATTACTTTATTTGTTGTTAAACTGATTCATTGTCAAGTCGGGCCCTATTGCCACGAAGCTCTTGACAAACTCCACTGCTGCGTCGAGGCGAGGCTGGATCTCGTCGATATCCTGCTGTTTCCATTCGCCTATGACGTAGTCGACCTGATGTCCTTTGCTGAAGTCGTTGCCGATGCCGAAGCGCAGACGGCAGAAGTCGCTACTTCCTAGTGCCTCGATGATGTCTTTCAAGCCGTTATGACCGCCGTCGGAGCCTTTTTTACGCATTCTTAAAGTACCGACAGGCAGTGCGAGGTCGTCGCACACCACGAGGATGTTCTCCATCGGTATTTTCTCCTGTGTGGCCCAATATTTCACGGCTTTGCCCGAGAGGTTCATATATGTGGTGGGCTTGATCACAATCATCTGACGGCCCTTGTGTTTCATCTCCGACACCATCGCCAGGCGTTTGGTGGTGAAGGTGCCTTCTAGGTTTTTTGCCAGATGGTCGGCGACCATGAAACCGATGTTATGCCGCGTGTTGGCGTACTCGGCTCCTATGTTTCCCAGACATGCAATCAAGTATTTCATGCTGCAAAAATAAAAAAAAGCCTTCAATTGAAGGCTTTTTCCATATAAATTTCTTAAAATTTACATTATTTTGCTTCTTCAGCCGGTGCTGCTGCGCCTTCTGCTGCTGGAGCTGCCTCTTCGGTCTCTTCCTCAGCTGCTGCGTTACGAGGAGCCTTGACGTCGACGACGATGGTGTTCTCAGCGACGAGGACAGTCATCTTTTCAAGCTTCAGGTCTTTCACCTTAATTGACTGGTTCATCTGGAGTGATGTGACGTCGACGATGATGTTATCCGGAAGATCGTTAACGTAACCGCGGACTTTCAACTTCTTGAGGTTCATGTTCATACGGCCACCACGCATAACGCCTGGGCATGTGCCCTGAGTGCGGATAGGAAGCATGACTGTGATCGGGTTGTCTTCATTCACATCGAGGAAGTCGGCGTGAAGAACCTCGTCAGTAACCGGATGATACTGAATGTCCTGGAGGATGGTGTGGTAAACTTTACCGTTGATTTCGAAATCGATAATCAATGTCTCAGGTGTGTAAAGAATCTTCTTGAAGCTTCTTGCATCTGTTGCAAACTTCACCTGTTCGATGTTGTTACCGTAAATGACGCATGGTACGAGACCTTTTGCGCGCAATGCTTTAGCATCTTTTTTCCCTACGTTCTCGCGAAGAGAACCGCTCAATGATACTGTATTCATTTTGTTAATTTTAAAAAATTGTTAATATTATTTTATGTGGGCAAATGATGATTTGCCCTTACATTATTTCTTATTGAAAAATTCCGATAATGACTCGTAGTTTTCCACCTTCTTGATGACCTCGGCGAACAATTCCGCTGTTGATAAAACATGGATTTTTTTGCTTGGGTTCTTCAGCGGGATGGTATCTGTTACGACCACTTCGTCGAATACTGAATTATCAATTCTTTCCATTGCCTGGCCCGAGAAAATCGGGTGTGTGGCGAAGGCGCGGACGCTGCGTGCGCCGTTGTCTTTCAGCAGCTGGCCGGCACGTGTGATGGTGCCTGCTGTGTCGATGATGTCGTCCAAAAGGATGACGTCGCGGTCCTGGACGTCGCCGATGAGGATCATCTTCTCGATCTCATTCGGTTTCGAGCGCTGCTTATGGCAGATGCAGAACACTGTGTCGAGCATCTTGGCGTACGATGAGGCGCGACGTGTACCGCCGGCGTCAGGCGAAGCCATGATAGGATCTTTCAGGTTCAAGCTCTTGATATAAGGGATGAATATCTTCGAGGCATAGAGATTGTCGACCGGGATGTCGAAGAAACCCTGTATCTGGTCGGCGTGGATGTCCATGGTGATCACGCGTGTCACTCCGGCCACCTGCAGGAGGTTGGCGACGAGTTTGGCGGCGATGCTGATACGTGGACGGTCTTTACGGTCCTGACGGGCGAATCCGAAGTAAGGGATGACGGCGATGATACGGCGTGCTGAGGCGCGCTTAGCGGCGTCGACCATCATCAACAGTTCCATCAGGTTCTCAGTAGGCGGGAAGGTCGACTGGATAAGAAATACGTCTCTTCCACGTAAGTTTTCCTCAAATGAAGGCTGAAACTCGCCGTCGGAGAACACCGTAACGTTGCATGTTCCGAGAGGTTTGCCGTAATATTTGGCGATTTCGTCGGCCAAATAGCGTGTGGCTCTACCTGAAAAGATTGATACTATAGGCTCTTGCATAACTCAAATGTGTTTGTTAAATTTTTCGGGTGCAAAAATATGAAAAATTTTGTTGCGTGTAACAAAAAATGTATTAATTTTGCAGCCGACAAAAGTTCATTGAAAATCTAAGGCCTAGGTGGCGGAATTGGTAGACGCGTCGGTCTCAAAAACCGATGAGGTAACACTCGTGCCGGTTCGATCCCGGCCCTGGGTACGAAAAAAAAGGAGAGGCGATTGCCTCTCCTTTTTTTGTTTACCGTTTATCGTTTACTGTTTACAGCCTACGGCTCATTAAAAAAACCATAAACTGTAAACCGTAAACTACTCCTCGCGCTTACGTCTTGCGATAACGTATCCTGCACCCATTGCGGTGAGGATGAGGAGGCCGCTGCCAAGAGGAGCTTCGATGTCCATACCATGAGCTGCTGGCATGCCGGTGTCGAGAGTTATTTCATCTCTGTAACCACCATCATTTGATTTGAAGAAGCTGTCACTCTGAGCGTTAGCACCAACGGCCATCATCATTACGAATGCGATTGCGAATAATATCTTTTTCATCTTATTTTCTTTTTATGTTATTACTAATTCGTGTATTATTTCTTCTTTTCGTGTCTTCTGACTTTGGCCGTTGGCCTTTAGCTGTTGGCAGCCAATGGCCAATAGCCAAAAGCCAAAGTTTATCTTACCACGATCTTCTGAATATTTTCATTTAATCTGAAGATGTAAACGCCTTGTGGCATTGTGATGGTCTCAATACCGTTGATCACAGTATTCTTAACCATGCGGCCTGTGACGTCGAAGATCTGGAGTTCGCCTTCGCCGTTGACGATGATGTCGTTACCGTTCTGGTAAACGAAACTGTCTTCGCTGTCGTAGTCAGGAGCGTAGCCGAGACGTACGATGAAACGGGCGTCGTTGTCGTTAGGTGAGCCAATGAATGAGTATTCGCCTTCGAGGAGCATGTCGACATCTTCACCTGTGAGACGGTCGTAGATGTGCATGTAGTTGAATTCGCCTTGTGTCTTATAGCTCAAGGTGTATTTGCCTGTTGTCATGGCCTTGAAGTTGAGGTTGAATGCCTTAGTGTTGTCGGCCATTGTGGCAATAGAGTAGTTGACGTCGCCCTGTGGGATGTAAACCATCGGAACTTCGCTGTTGCGGTGGTTGATTTTCTTGAGGCCTTCGCCTTTGTCGAACCAAGCGTAAGCGACATCTTCATATTGGTTGTTGGCAACAGTGAACTTGATGTAGTCGTTGTTTGCTTTGCTTGATGGTGCGCTGTTGTCGCTTGTCATATGAATAGCTGCAGTTCCGTCGGTCTTATTGACAAACACCAAGATAGCATGCATAGGAGTGATAGGAGTTGCATCGGTTGTTGAGATCCAAGCGCCTGTTGCTTCATTCAAAGCATAGTAGTTAGCAGCCATGTCACCGGTGATACCCACACCTTTGTAAATATTATGTGTGTAAGGGTTGCCTATGCAGTGCAAACCTGCAAGTGCGCCCATTCTGCTAGTATAACTCAAGTTTGTTAAGTCGACATCGTCATTGTATGATTCTCCGCTGAGATTGAACATTATGCTCTGAGCGCGTGCGTAAAGGTATCCAACTCCTTCGTTGATACAATTTATATAGCTGCCATCTTTCTTATTGTACCAGCCGAAATTTTCTGCATATGCATATAAGTCGTACTGACGGACGCCACCAACAGCTGGCAATGTAAAGTCATCATATTCCGATAATTTCGACCAATAACCATTTGGAGAACTGAAAGTGTACCAACCGGTGTTGTCGTCTTCACCCCAAGTGCCTGTAGGAGCGTTGATGTTTTTCTGTATTACCATCTTGATAATATCGTCGTGGTAAATCATCTGACCGCCTTCTTCAATGAGAATATATGGGATGTTAACAAGAGGAGCCATATAATAGTCCAAATTATAAACACCCATGTCTAATGTAGCGAAGCTCGGGATGATTGCAGGACCATAAATTATGATGTCACTGGTTGCTGTCTCATTGAACACGCGTGTGTAATAGTTGGAATTGTGCGCATAAACAGCATAGAATGTTACAGGACCTTGATCAGCGAAAGTGTATGATGAGATAGGGCTGCTAACGTCGTGAGCCGCAGTTGTCCAACCTGCAAATGTGAAGTTGCTATAGAGGTCTGTGCCTGTTTCAAGAGTTTTTGTTGAACCAACAGCGCAAGTTTGTGCCTCGCCGAGTGTTCCGTTTACTGAATAGTAGTAAGTGGCTGTAGTTGGAACTTCATCTTTCTCATAGAGATAAATGTCGTTTTGACCTGAAGCATAGCATGAGAAAATATCATTATTGCTATTATACTTCATAGTGTTACGTGGATCTGCTTTCGAACCATCAAAGTTGGCCACGATAGAAGCTATACCTTCGCTATCAATCGAGATATTCCACTGACCAGTAGCATCGATATCTGATTTTGTTCTTAAATAATTAGAACTTGTTCCACCAGCAGCATAGAGATAACCATTATTAACTGCATCATAGATGTTGAATAAGCTGTTATCAGTTTCATCAGTGCTAATAACAAATTCATAAACGTCAGCAGTTTCAATGGTTGTGGTAGAACCATCAATAGTAATTTCAACTGCTGCGCGGTTGTTTGAGTTTTGTGCACCCATTGCTCTGTCAGAACCATTAGTGATGATATATGTCTTGCCACTGACGATGCTTGTTGCCAATGTATATGTAGTAGGTGTAAACGGAGCTACGTAATGTCCTTGGGTAACCGTTACATCCTTATTTGTGGCGCCAGTATATGCCAAAGTAATAGTTGCTGTACGATCTGCATCGCCTGCGTTTTGGGTAGTTGTAAATGTAACAGTGTTTGCACCAACAGTTATGTTGCTAATCCAATCGGCTTCGCTGCTTGCTGTGAGGGTCGCGCTTGTTGGGTTTGTGATTGAATAGCTGATTGAACCGGAAGTTTCATTGTATTCGAGTTCAACAGAGTTGTCGGCAACAATGACAGGATCATTAGTCACCTGTGCTATTGTGATATGGCCGACACCAACATTTGAGCCCTTGGTGAAGAGCATTCTCACATAACGATCCGTGGCAGCAAAAGCATTGGTGGTTTCAAGAGTCAATATAGTGTTTTGAGCACCGCTGATGGTCAGTGCTTCAATATCAGTAAAGGTTTCGCCGTCGGCAGAACCTTGAACCGTGATGGTTGATGTTGTTGCACCGCCAATCATCTTCACGCCAATAGTGACCTTACCAGGCTGCTGGTCGCACTTCACTTGAATGTAGTCGCCAGTACCATCAAACTTGACAAGATAAGGAGCATTACTTGCTGCATAATCGCTACCCAAACTGTTAGCTGTGACTCCATCGAGTGCTAATAAATCAGCACTTGCGCCGCCTTCCCATTCGAATGGAAGCACTGCATAGTCAATAACAAAATGTCTCTGAGTCACAGTGACATCTTTGCTTGTTGCACCAGTGTAAGCGAGTGTGATAGTCGCGGTACGATCTGTGCTGCCGTTATTTTCATCGCAATCAAATGTGACACTTCCATTGCCGACAACTATGTTGCTAATCCAATCTATGCCAGATTCAAGTGTTGCATTAAGGCTTGTACCTGGAACAGGGTTTTCAATTGTATATTCAATTTCACCTGATGTAGCATCATAATCCAAAGTGATGTCATTTGCGTTGATGGTCGGAACTGCCGGACGCTCAAACGAAACGAGGTAGTTGCCGCTACCAAACTCAATGGTGTTGTTGTAAATCTGAACTTCACCATAGATGGTAACAATATCACCAACTTGGATTTCATCGACTGCTGTGAAAGCTTCGTTATCTAACCCCTTGCCTTTATACACTTCAAGTTCATCTGTGGTTGTTCCGTCAGCTGAAATATAATAGGTGAGTGTACCATTGCTCAAGCTTGTGGCAGCTGTTGAAACAATACCATGAACATAGATGTTCGGGGCAGGATACTGATATGCAGGGAAATTCAAAGCCTGTGTAACTGTGTACGGGTCGGCCTGTGAATTAATATGATATGTGGCTGTTGCTATGTTGCTGCCGATTCCTGTATAAAAAGCTTTGGCTTTAATGGTAGTTGTTGCTGATACGCTTATTGCGCTGGTGTATTGGGTACTGTTAGCATCCGGATCGGTGCCATCTGTGGTGTAATATATATCTGCGCCAGCTGTTGCGCAACTGATAGTTACGCTCTGAGCAGTTGAATAAGTGCCTTCTGCCGGGCTGAATGTGGGAGTGGCGACATCATGCTGAGGAGCCGTGTAGCTTGTGAGGTAGTTGTTCTTGTCAAACTCGTAGACGTTGTTGTATTTCTTCAATGTACCGTAAACAACGACTTCTGCGCCAACTTCTACGTCGTTAATAGATGTGAAATCTGTGTTGTTTAAGCCTTTACCGCTATAGACTTCCAATTGGTCAGATGTTGTTGTGCCATCTTCAGAAATCCAATAAGTAATGCTGTTGTATTGGGAACTGTAAGAATCAACTTGTGAAATGATACCGGCCACATATACGTTTGTAATGCCCGTATTAGCGTCAATGGCTGTGTATGCATCTGCAATTGAATATGGATCGGCCGCTGTTCCAGCGTGGTCAACAACGACATAAGAGGCTGAAGCCACTGAGCTGTTGTCATATCCTGAAGCTGCTGCTATTGCTTTAATTGTCATGTTTGAGCTGACAGTTATGGCAGAAGAATAAACGCTGCTGCTTGTTGTCGGGGTGGTTCCATCAGTTGTGTAATAAATGGTAGCTCCACTTGTTGTTGTGCTGATGGTAACTGTACTACCAGCAATAATGATACCTTCGACAGGGCTAAAGGTGGGAGTGTCACAGGTAGGTGTAGAACCTTCTTGCTTGTAAAACTTCGCTTGAGAGAATTGAATGAATCTGTTGGTGCTTCCACTGACCGATACATTGTACACAAATTTGTAATAACAATTGCTCCAATCTACTCCGGTAGGTCTGTTGATTGTAGTTGTAGCATTTGCCGTAAAAGTAGGAGTCAAAGTGCTGATGACATTATTAAAACTGGCATCACTTGCAACAATAACCGTCCATGAATTCACGGTAATACTGCTCGCAGCACCATGTGTCACTTCAATCTTCGTAATATTATCAGAAATAGCTGTCTTAGAATAAAGAGGGCGGTCTACATTTGAAAGGCTTTTGCCTCCAATACGCCAAGGAATCTGTTGTGAATTTCCTGTAAGATTCCAAGTGATACCATTGATGGTGATATCACAATTACCAGTGTAACTATTGTTCGTACCGTTAGCAGGTTCCAAAGTGTAGGCTACCACCTCGGCTCTTGTTTGTCCCACTGCAATCATGCTCGGGATGAAGAATGCGAGCAGCGCGAGAGCTGCGAAGAATTTTGTAAATGTTTTTTTCATTTTGTTTTGTTAGTTTTGTTTATTATTATTTTGTTCGATTTTACGCTAATCAGTTACGCTTTTTGTGCAAATTTTGCGTCGTAACGCCCCAATTGACTTACATTCGACAACTTTAACCCACTGTAAATCAACACATTAAAATAAAACTACCTCTTCACACGGAATCTCTTTCAAAATGGTGTGCAAAATTACAAAATATTTTAATAGGTATTACAAAAAATGAAAATTATTTATGTTTGCCGTTTATAACACGCCAGTCAATAACCTATAACCAATAAACAATAACCATTGAAAAAATTTGTATCTTTGCAAAAATTTAATTTCAATGAAAACCCTCTTAGGAATGTCCTTGCAAGAGCTGCAAGAGCTTGTGGCTCAACATAATATGCCGAAGTTTACTGCCAAACAACTTGTCGACTGGCTCTATCGCAAACGCGTGAAAACCTTCGATGAGATGACAAATCTGTCGAAACAAACACGTCAGATTCTGTCCGAAAACTACGAGACAGGCTACCGTGCGTTTGCCGACGTTCAGGAGTCGCGCGACGGTACCAAGAAGTATCTGTTCCCGGCCGAAAACGGCTTCGTCGAGACAGCGTATATCCCTGAACGTGAACGCGCTACGCTTTGCGTGTCATGTCAGGTGGGATGCAAGATGAACTGCCTCTTCTGCCAGACAGGAAAGCAGGGATTTCAAGGTAATCTCTCAGCTGGCGACATTATAAATCAAATTTTGAATCTCCCGGAATATGAGACTTTGACGAACTTCGTCTTCATGGGCATGGGCGAGCCTATGGACAACTATGACAACATCATGCGGGTGCTCGAAATCATGACATCCGACTGGGGTCTGGCGATGAGTCCGACACGTATCACGGTATCCACTGCAGGCGTCATCCCGAACATGAAACGTTTCATCAAGGAGTCGAAATGTAACCTCGCCATCAGTCTGCATAGCCCGTTCCACGATGAGCGCGCTAAAATCATGCCAGTGGAGAAGTCATATCCTATTAATGAAGTCATCCATGCCATCCGTCAGCACGACTGGAGCGGACAGCGTCGTGTCTCGTTCGAATATATTGTGTTTAAAGGCCTTAACGACACTCCGAAACACATCAACGAGCTCGCCCGTCAGCTTGGAAGTCTGCGTTGCCGTGTGAATTTAATTCGCTTCCATGCGATACCTAATATAGATTTGCAGAGCCCTTCGATGGAAGATATGGTTCGCTTCCGCGATAAATTAAATGACAAAGGAATCATTGCCACAATAAGAGCTTCACGAGGTCAGGATATAGATGCAGCCTGTGGGTTGTTATCGACGAAGCGATAGTTTTACCATCAGCGGTCTGTGATCGGAAGCCTCAAGCTCGTCAAGAACTTCCGATTCGATAGTTTTTCCCGGGCAACTGTTAAATGTTGCAACGTAATCGATGCACTCTGTCGGTGCATCAGCAGGGAAGGTGGGCTCGTTTTCTGAATTTATAGTAAAATATTTCTTTAACTCCAGTAAAAGCTGAGAGTTTGGAGCATCGTTCCAGTCTCCGACAAGGATAAAAGGCTTCTGCCATTGCTCGGCTTCATTAATAATTAATGGTATTGAAGCCAGCCGTGCGTCTTCTTTCAAATCCAAGTGAGTGCAGGCAATTACGTAATCTTTCAACTCCACAACAAGCAGCACTCGCGGCTCATCGCCTGGCAACGGGATTCGTTTTGTGCTCAAAGGTTTTTCTTTCGTGAGAATCCCAACGCCATAACCACCTCCGTCATAATCGATGGCTTTGCCAAAAATCGGGGAATAACCGGTGCGATTCACCAACTCTTCCATTTGATACTTCTGCTCGCTTCTTCCTGTCATGCTGTCCAATTCCTGAATCGCAACAATATCTGGATTATTTTTAACAATTACATCCGCCGTTCTGTCATAATCTAAAACCCAATCCATTCCGGCGCAATGCCGGACGTTGTAACTCATTATATTTAATTCAAAATCCTTGTCTGGCTTGCCGAACCATATCGCGCATAATATCCCGATAATCAGCGCAACTGCAAAAAATAAAGTCCTTTTCATATTT
>CAMZAM010000026.1 GCA_947304185.1 uncultured Bacteroidales bacterium | reverse complement strand
TACAACATCCCTGAGGATGACCCGCGTAACCCTGCTACCATCGCCGATAACGTCGGTGATAACGTCGGTGACGTCGCAGGTATGGGTGCTGACCTTTATGAGTCGTATGCAGGTTCAATCCTTGC
This sequence comes from uncultured Bacteroidales bacterium, assembly GCA_947304185.1. Lineage (GTDB taxonomy): Bacteria > Bacteroidota > Bacteroidia > Bacteroidales > F082 > Limimorpha. The sequence goes on along the minus strand of CAMZAM010000026.1, from coordinate 19,756 downwards.
TACAATGGCACTCGGCGCTTCAGCATTCGCTACCTCAGCTATCGAAGGCATGCAGCTTAAAGCTGTGTTCGCTCCTATGCTCATCGCAGCAGCAGGCGTTCTCCTCTCATTGATCGGTATCTTCATGGTCCGCACAAAAGAAGGTGCAGGCATGAAACAGCTTCTCGGCGCATTGAGCCGCGGTACCAACACTGCCGCTATCCTCATCGCAGTGGCTACATTCTGCATCATGTACTTCCTCTTCGGAAAAGAGACAGCTAACCCGAACATGTGGTGGCAGGTGTCGTTGTCAGTGGTAGTCGGACTGTTGGCAGGTGTCATCATCGGAAAAGCCACAGAATACTACACTTCACAGAGCTACAAACCAACACAGAAGGTGGCTGAGAGTTCAAAGACAGGTCCTGCAACAGTTATCATCTCAGGTCTCGGCCTCGGTATGCTTTCAACAGCTATCCCGGTTGTGACTGTCGGTTGCGCTATCATCTTGGCTTATCTCTGCGCTAATGGATTCCATATCGCATTCACAGCTCAGAACCTCTCAATGGGTCTCTACGGCATCGGTATCGCCGCTGTCGGTATGCTCTCAACACTCGGTATCACCCTTGCAACCGACGCTTACGGTCCTATCGCCGACAATGCCGGTGGTAACGCTGAGATGAGCGGCCTCGACCCAGAGGTACGTCAGCGCACAGATGCTCTCGATGCTCTTGGCAACACCACAGCAGCAACAGGTAAGGGCTTCGCTATCGGTTCAGCCGCTTTGACAGCTCTGGCGCTCTTGGCATCATATGTTGAGGAGATCAAACTCGCACTCGTGAGAGTCGGTCAGGACCTCCCGAATGGCGTGGAATCAGCAAAAGCTACATTGGTCGACTTCATGGAGGCTTACAACGTCAACCTTATGAACCCTGTCGTTTTGGTCGGTGTGTTCATCGGTGCCATGATGGCCTTCGTGTTCTGCGGAATGACAATGAATGCTGTGGGTCGCGCTGCACAGAAGATGGTTGAAGAGGTGCGCCGTCAGTTCAGCACCATCAAGGGTATCCTTGAAGGTAAGGCAGAACCTGACTACGAGCGTTGCGTCGCTATCTCAACGAAGGGTGCACAGCATGAGATGCTTGTTCCTTCAATCCTCGCTATCCTTGTGCCTATCGTCACAGGTTTGATCCTCGGTGTCCCTGGCGTCCTCGGTCTGTTGATCGGCGGTCTTGCCACAGGCTTCGTGTTGGCAGTGTTTATGGCTAACTCAGGCGGTGCTTGGGATAACGCTAAGAAATACGTCGAAGAAGGTAACTTCGGAGGCAAAGGCTCTGAAAATCATAAGGCTACAGTGGTCGGTGACACTGTCGGTGACCCATTCAAAGACACATCAGGCCCATCATTGAACATCCTCATCAAGTTGATGTCGATGGTTTCAATCGTGATGGCCGGCTTGACAGTGACTTGCCACCTGCTGTAATCGGCTGTTGGCCATTGGCATTTGGCCGTTGGCTGAATAAAATTCAAATATTGGGGCGAATGATCATTCGCCCCTTTTTTTATTATTTTTTTGTCAATTAAAAAAATATTCGTATATTTGCAAGTTTGAAAACGAGTTTTTATACGAAAAATATTGAAAATGGAGAACATCAAGCGAGTTTTTGACCTCCTGCCGCACTATAAGGAAACGTTTCCTGATCAGAAAGTGGTGTTTGCGAGCAAGGTCAATGGACAATGGCGCGAATATAGCATTGACGAATATATTGAACAGACAAATATAATCAGTGGAGCCTTGATTGAGCTCGGCGTGCAGAAGCAAGACAAGATCGCCGTCATCAGCAACAACCGCCCTGAGTGGAACATCCTCGACATGGCCATCACACAGATCGGAGCCGTCATGGTGCCTATCTATCCGACCATCAGCGAGGCCGACTATAAGATCATCCTCAACAACTGCGAGGCAAAGATTTGTATCCTCGAAGGAGTGGTAGTGATGAACAAAATCGAGTCGATCTGGCCTGAGACGCCTACTCTGAAAGAGATTTACACATTTATCGACAGAGGCAAATACGGCTATTTTGACACTCTGCTGCAGCTTGGAAGAGAGCATCCGCATACCGAAGAGATCGAGAAACGCAAGGCGGAAGTCGATGAAATGGATTGTGCCACAATTATTTACACCTCTGGAACGACAGGTGTGCCGAAGGGCGTCATGCTCTCGCACCGTAACCTGATGAGTCAGTGGAAAGGCGTTCAGCATTCAGTGTCACCATGGTCAAACAAGGCATATAGCTTCTTGCCGATATGCCATGCTTACGAGCGCGCTCTGAGCTATGTGTACCAGTATCGCGGAATGTCGGTGTATTACGCTGAAAGCGTCGCTACCATAGCAGATAACCTGCTGGAGCTGCGTCCTACAATGTTCTGTGCCGTGCCACGTGTCATGGAGAAGGTCTACGACAAGATCTACGACTCGGGAAGAAACCTGAAAGGCATCACAAGGATGATATTTTATTGGGCATTCCGAGTATCAGAGCATTATAAGGTGTTCGATAGAAGCTGGTTCTATAATATTCAATTGAAAATTGCCGACAAGCTCGTGTATAGAAAGATTCGCGAGAAGGTGGGAATCGACCACATCGACGTGATAGTGTCGGGAGCGGCAGCAATTCCGAAGAAAGTGTGCCGGTTCTTTAACGCATTGGGTATCACCATCTTCGAAGGCTACGGATTGACAGAGACATCACCTGTCATCGCAGTGTCGACACGTAACAAATACGGCCGTGAGGTCGGTTACGTCGGCGAGCCATTGCCAGGCATCGAGGTGAAGTTGACCGACGACGGCGAGATCATCTGCCGTGGTCATAACGTGATGATGGGCTACTACAGACAGCCGGAACTGACAGCCGAAGTCATCGACAAAGACGGCTGGTTCCACACTGGAGACCTCGGAAAGTTCAACGAACACGGACTGCTTAAGATCACAGGAAGAAAGAAAAATATTTTTAAGACTTCGTTCGGAAAATACATCAACCCCGATTTTATCGAGAGTAAGTTTGTCCTTTCAGGATTCATCGAGCAGATCGTGGTGCTTGGCGAAAATCAGAAATACGCGGCGGCATTGATTCGTCCGGATTTCACATTCCTTAAAGAATGGTGCAAACGCCATAATATCCCATACACCACCAACGAGGAGATGATAAAGAACGAAGAAGTGTTTAAGCGTTACGGCAAAGAAGTGAAGAAACTCAACCACGACCTCGGCGACGTCGAGAAGATCAAGAAGTTCGAGCTCATCGCCGACGAATGGTCGATAGCCACAGGCATCGTCACTCCGACCCTGAAGGTCAAGAGAAACGTGGTGATGCGTCGTTATGCAGACATTATAGAAACTCTTTTTAAATAATTTTTAACGTTTTTTTGTATGGAAGTCAGAAGGGTATTTGATTTATTAGCGCATTACAAGGAGAAGTATCCTGATCAGCAAGTAGCTTTGGCTGGAAAAGTCAACGGCGAATGGCGCAAGTACAGCATCGACGAATATATTGAACAGACGAATATCATCAGCGGTGCTTTGATCGAACTCGGAGTGCAGCCGCAGGACAAGGTGGCTGTCATCTCAAACAACCGTCCTGAATGGAACATCCTCGACATGGCCATCACACAGATCGGTGGCGTGATGGTGCCTATCTATCCGACCATCAGCGAGGCTGACTATAAGATTATCTTGAACAACTGTGAGGCTGGCATCTGCATTGTGGAAGGCATAGCCGTTATGAATAAGATTGAGGCTATCTGGCCTGAGACACCATCGTTGAAGAAGCTTTACACCTTCATCGACAGAGGTAAATATCCGTTCTTCGCCAACCTCCTAGAGCTCGGAAGAGAGCATCCGCATACCGAAGAGATCGAGAAACGCAAGGCTGAAGTCGACGAAATGAGTTGTGCCACAATCATTTACACATCAGGAACAACAGGCGTGCCGAAGGGAGTCATGCTCTCGCATCATAACCTGATGAACCAGTTTAAGAACTTCTGCCAGACACCGTCACCATGGTCGAAGGTGGCATTCAGCTTCCTGCCGGTGTGCCATGCCTACGAGCGCGCCCTTATCTACATGTATCATTACCTCGGAATGTCGATTTATTATGCCGAAAGCATAGCAACAATAGCAGATAACATGAAGGAGGTGCATCCTACGATGATGTGTGCCGTGCCGCGTGTGTTGGAGAAATTCTATGAGAAGATCTACAGCTCGGGCAAGAACATGAAAGGCCTCTCGAAAGCTATATTCTACTGGTCGATGCGTATTACCGAGGATTATAAGATTGAAGGCCGTTCATGGTTCTATAACCTCAAGCTTAAGATCGCTGATAAGCTCGTTTACAGCAAGATCCGTGAGAAACTCGGAGCTGAGAACTTCGATATCATCGTGTCGGGAGCCGCTTCAATAACTAAGAAGATCAGCGGATTCTTCTCAGCTATCAAGATGCCGGTATTTGAAGGCTATGGCTTGACGGAGACTTCGCCGGTTATCACTGTGAGTAATCGCGACAAACACGGTCGTGAGGTGGGCGCTGTAGGTCAGCCGCTGCCAGGCGTGGAGGTGAAAATTGCCGACAATGGCGAGATCATCTGCCGTGGACATAACGTGATGATGGGATACTACAAACAGCCAGAGCTGACAGCTGAAGTCATCGATAAAGACGGCTGGTTCCATACAGGTGACCTCGGAAAGTTCAACGAACACGGACTTTTGCAGATCACTGGTCGTATGAAGAACCTCTTCAAAACCTCATTAGGTAAATATGTCAACCCAGATGTGGTTGAAGGCAAGTTCAGCACCTCGGGCTTCATCGAGCAGATCGTGGTGCTCGGCGAGAACCAGAAGTTTGCCGCAGCTTTGATCCGTCCTGACTTCGCATTCCTGAAGGATTGGTGCAAGAAACACGAGATCCCGTTCACAACCAACGAGGAGATGATTCTTAATGAAGAAGTTAAGAAACGTTACGATAAGGAGGTGAAGAAGCTGAACGAAGGTCTGGGCGAGGTTGAGAAGGTGAAGAAATACCAACTCATCGCCGACGAATGGACCATCGCCAACGGCATCCTGACGCCTACCTTGAAGGTGAAGAGAAAAAAGGTGATGGAGCGTTACTGCGACACCATCGACAAGATGTTCGCCTAATCAATAGACGAGATATCCTACAAGACCCGATGCTATGATGAGTAGTATCGGGTTTATTTTTGCCCAGAACACGCCGATGAATGAGACAGCGCAGATTATCACGCTGATATTGTTCTGGTGAAGTCCGAAATCGACGAAGCTGGTGGGGTTCATCATCGTGAGCGCGGCCACAAAGATAAGTCCGGCGATGACAGGTTTCATTGACGAAAGCGTGGTTTTTACGATGTAATTGTCTTTGTTTTTAAACAAAAATCTCAGGACGAAAACAAGCAGGAGCAACGACGGAAGCACAATGGCTAAAGTTGCGATGAGCGAACCTAAGAATCCTCCTATGGTGTAGCCGATGAATGTGGCGATGTTGATGGATACCGGTCCGGGTGTCATCTGCGAAAGCGCTACCATATCGGAAAATTCCTCTATGCTCATCCAGCCGTAATGGTCGACGACCTCGAACTCAATCATCGAGAGCATGGCATAGCCGCCGCCGAAGCCGAAGATGCCGATCTTCAAATAAGCCCAAAAGAGTTGAAAGTAGATCATGATTTAGACTTATTTAGCTGTTTTTGAGAATAAAAAGCGAACGCGAGGCTGCCGATTATCGTCGCGATGATGATATACACCGGCGAGACGCGGAAGAAATATATCAGACATACCGTGGCGATGGGGAAGATGGCGGTTTTCCAGTTCACCTTGGCGTTGATAAACATCTTGATGGAAGGTGATAGGATGAGCGCCACCACACACGGACGGATGCCGCGGAAGATGCGCTCTACGACGGGATTTTCCTTGTATTCCAGAAAAAACACCGCTATGACGAGGATTATCACTATCGAAGGAATTATCGCGCCCAGACAGGCTGCTATGGCGCCCCAGACACCTTTTATCTTGTAGCCAGTGTATAACGCTGTGTTGACGGCGAATACGCCTGGAAGCATCTGCACTATCGTGATCATGTCCCAGAACTCATCCTTCTCAATCCAGTGGCGACGGTCGACGACGGCACGCTCCACCATGTCGAGCATGGCATAGCCGCCACCGAGAGTGAACGCCCCGATGTTGAAGAAGGTGATGAAGAGCTGAAACACCAATTTCATTGCGAAAATTTTTGCAAAAATACGAAAAAAGTTAAAGGAGTATAGCTAAAAGTTAAAAGAGAAGAACTCAAATCTCTTTTAACTTAAATCTTTTAACTTTTAACAAAATTGTTTAATTTTGCGGTATGAATTATTTGTCAGTTGATAACATCTCAAAGGCGTTCAGCGACAAGCTGCTGTTCGAAAATATCTCTTTCGGCATCGAGAAAGGGGAGAAGACCGCCTTGATTGCTGCCAACGGCACGGGTAAGAGCACTATGATGCGAATTCTTGTCGGAAAAGAGGAAGCCGACGGAGGTAAGGTGACGTTCAATGAGAACGTGCGCATCGGATATCTTGAGCAGTTGCCGCAGTTTGACCCGAATCTCACCATCGAAGACGTGATTGCGACGGGTCACACCGACGTGATGCGAGTTATAAAACGTTATGAGGAAGCCCTTGTAAATCAAGTGGACCTGGATAAGGCGACGGCGGCGATGGATGCCATGCAGGCATGGTCGTATGAGTTAAGGCTGAAACAGCTGCTTTCGACATTCGAAATCAACGACTTATCGCAGAAGATAGGCACTCTGTCGGGCGGACAGGTGAAGCGTCTTGCTCTTGCGTTGGTGCTACTTGACGACCCCGATATGCTTTTCCTTGACGAGCCGACCAACCACCTCGACATGCAGATGGTGGAGTGGCTTGAGAATTACCTCACGCAGTCGAATGTGACGCTGTTTATGGTCACTCACGACAGATATTTCCTCGACCGTGTGTGCAACAAGATTCTTGAGATGTATCACGGCACGATATACACCCATAACGGCAACTTCGACTACTATGTCAGAAAGAGCCGCGAACGCGAGGAAAACAAACGCATCGCAGCGGAGAAGGCAGGACAGCTGATGAAACATGAGCTGGAGTGGATTCGCAGTACCCCGCAGGCACGAACGGGCAAGGCGAAGGCGAGAATCGACGCTTTCTACGACCTGAAAGAGAAGGCGCGGATGATTCGCGACAACAGCGAGATACAGTTTGGACTCGACATGCAGCGTCTTGGTGGCAAGATTCTCGAGATGAAAGGCGTTACCAAAAAGTGGGATAACCTGTTTTTACTCAAGGACTTTGACTATATATTCAAGAAAGGGGAGAGGATTGGAATCATTGGCAAGAATGGTGTTGGAAAATCCACCTTTTTAAATATGATAACAGGCCGCGAGGCACCCGACAGCGGCACTATCGTCACTGGTGAGACCGTTGTTTACGGCTATTACACCCAGGGCGGCATCAAGTTTGATGAGAACAAGACCGTTATCGACACCATCCGCGACATCGCCGAGGTGGTTTATTACGGCAAGGACATGGTTTACACTGCCGATAAACTGTTGGCGCATTTCATGTTCCCGTATTCGATGCATCGTCAGCCGGTGGCGTTGCTGAGCGGCGGCGAGAAACGCAGACTGTATCTGCTCACGATTCTCATCAAAAACCCGAACTTCCTGATTCTCGATGAGCCTACTAACGACCTGGATATCTTGACGTTACAGAAACTCGAGGACTTTCTGCAGGGCTACAAAGGCTGCCTCATCGTAGTCTCTCACGACCGCTATTTCCTTGACCAGACCGTCGACCAGCTGTTTGTCTTTGAAGGCGATGGAGCGGTGAAGGGCTTCATGGGCAACTATTCACAGTATCACGACTGGCTTGACGAGAAAAATAAGGAGATTCACAAGGCTCAGGTGGCTGAACGTGTCGATACTCGTGAAAACCGCCCGAAAGCGTCTGAACGGAGCAAAAAACGCTCATTTAAAGAGCAAAAAGAATACGAACAGCTTGCCATCGACATTGAAAATCTCGAAAAAGAGAAAAAAGAATTAACTTCTCAGCTCGAAAATCAGACTGATTATCAGGAGATTGACAAGATTGGAAAGAGGTTGACGGAAATCAACGATTTGCTTGATGAGAAAGAGATGCGGTGGCTGGAGTTAGATGAGATTTAATTCTGTCAAACCATCTTTATTTCCTACCACAAATGCCACTGGCGGATTGTTTTCTTGAACCAAATCGTTGAGATATAACGGCTCGCCGATGATGAACAGACTGCAGCTGAATGTGTTTCCGACTTTGAGTTTCGAGTTTTCGGCCTTCTCCACGATGAATTTATAGTCGCCAAGATAACGGAAGGTGCAGCGGCGGTTGGGTTTCCACGACACCATCACATGGTCGCCTATTGACAAGTCCTCCGCCTTGATATGCTGCGACTTCACAAAGTTGGAGCCGTTATCCTGACTGATGTTTGCCAAGAATCCGTCCCAGTCGTTGAAGCCGAGAAATTTTGAAAGGATGTTGAGCGTGCAGTTGCGTGTAGTGTCGGCGCCGTCGATGTAGCCCCATAGCCTCTTCAGCGTGGTAGGGCTCATAGTCTCGTGTGTGCGCTCCCAGATGGCACCGCTCAGGAAGATGAAGTCGGCTGGCGTTTTCATCTTGCGCTTCAAATCGTCCTCGATGCGTTTGCGAAGTTCGAGTATTTCAGGACTTGTCTTGTTCATAATGTGCTTTTGAACTGCAAAAATGCAAATTTTTATCGAAAAACGAAAGTCCTTTTTAATCCTTTTTTTGAAAAAGTCGAAAATAAGTTATAACTTTGCGGAAAATTAGCATTATGCACGACGACAGCACATCGGGAATCATCGAGGGACTTTTTTTGAATGACGATGACGGCAAATCGGTTTACGAAGCCGTTTCGAGTCGTGGATTCAATATTCTGATGAAGGTGAAACGGCAGGGTAGGTGGTTCATTCTCAAGGGATTAGCTGCGGAGTACCGCGACCAGCCGGTTTATCTTGAGTTGCTGAAGAAGGAATACGATCTGATGGTGCAGCTCGATCATCCCAACATTGTGAAGGCCTTGTCGAAGGAGATGAACACCGAGATGGGACCGTGCATAGTGATGGAGTACGTAGATGGCGTGACGTTGGAACAGTTTCTCGCCACGAAGCCGTCGGCATCGGAGTGCAAGAAGGTGGTTGGTCAGCTTCTCGACGCACTTGAGTATATCCATGGCAAGCAGATAATTCACCGCGACCTGAAGCCGAGCAATATCCTGATAACCCGCAATGGCAGCAACGTTAAAATCATCGACTTCGGTCTCTCCGATGCCGACGACTACGCCATTTTGAAGCAGCCGGCAGGTACTATGAAATATGCCGCTCCCGAGCAGCTACAGCAGGGTATGAAGCTCGATTCGAGAACCGATATCTATGCTTTCGGACTGATTTTACAAGAGATTTTCCCGCATCGTTATCGCTGTATTGCCAAGAAATGCTCGCGAAAGGACCGAGACAACCGATATTCGAACATCGAGGCTGTAAAAATGGCCTTCTCAAGAAGGATGAGATTGTCGTTAATGCTAGTGATTATTATGGCTTTGGCAATAATTGTTTTGACTTGGATTTTTATGAAACCTCAAACAGATAACGGCTATTCCAAGGAGTTTAACCAACTTCTGGATAGGGCTGAGTTTATCATCGACAGCATGTATAATCCGGTTGTTGTTGACATTGAGAATGGCCGCAACACCGTTGAAGTAACTCAAGACTTCGTCGAGAGGGTTAACATTTGCCGTTCCTTATTAAAGGAAATCGACTCTCCTATCCTCGACGATCCTCAAACTAACGACGAGTTCCGCGATGCATGGGAGAACCTCCACAACGACAAATACAACATGGTGAGTTTTATGTTGAGTGATAAAATTAAGCAAGAGCATTAAGAAAAATCTCCAAAAATTTGCTTTTTAAAAAACTATTTCTTATCTTTGCCCCGATAAAACGACTCGAATCTATGTAGAAAAACGATTAACACATATTATAAAAGACATTTAGCAGAATTCATCTTATCGAAAGTTTGGCGATTTTCAGATAAAGAAACATGAATAAAATGCTATAAAGTCGCGCAATGGCGTGAGCTTTTAACATTCGGTTTCTTTAGGTATGCCAAACACCTCGATAAGCGGATGCAAAAGTATCACGCTTTTTTTATGTTCCGACAAAACGGACTTAAAAGGACCAACAAGGACTCCAAAGGAATGCGAAAAAGGATGTTAATTTGCAAAAAGAATAGAAAGAAAAATAACTTTCAAACTTATTATTAACAATTAAATAAATTTATTATGGGACTTCTTAACAACTTAAAAGACAAATTCAACAAAGCTGAATTTACTGTAGCACCAAACAAAAAACTCAAAACCATCTCCAAAGAGTTTTTGGATGCATTTGATTTACAATTAGTATTTTACAAAGGTTCAATAATTGCTGATGGTGAGATGACATTGGCAGCATTGAATAAAAAGACCACGAAGGAAGTCAATGCCAAAGGTGATGACCTTAAAATCAAAGGCAGCACAAAAGTTGGTGACGCTGAAAAGATGTTTGACAAAAACTTCGGTGTGACAGTACAAATCAAGGACAAGAAAGGCCAAATATGTGTACCGAATGGGATCACCATTGGACAAGCAGCCCGTGGTGAATATGAAAAATAATTGATGTCATGGCAAGCAAAATAAGAGTTTACGGTAAAGCTCAAAACCGTACGGCATTGGGTATTGTTAATGCTTATGTGTTGATTTATCCACAAGCGACGTTGGCAGACCTTAGAAAAGCCTTCCCAGACAAGCTAAATAATTGGAAAATCAAGGGTAAGGACAGCATGATGTTCGTGAGTGACAAAGATAAGGATCTCATCTTGTCAAAGTATGATGATATAAGCGTTTATGAAGAGAATTTTTTGAGCAAACCGGAAGAGGTTATTAAACTGCAAGATGGAACAGTAGTTGCAATGCGCGGTGGTTGGTCGAAAGAAGATTTTGATGCTTTGGTTAATTGGGCGAAGCAATATGACATTGAGGTGGCCGAGTTCAAACCGGGCAAACCGTTCGAGAAAGGCGGATTTGTGTTGGAATACCTCAATGGTTATGTTCCGCCTGCGTATGTTCAAAAAAAATCGAAGTGGTGGTTGTGGCTGCTGATTGCCGTGGCCGTCATTATCATTCTCGCTATTCTGCTCATGCGTAGCTGTAAGAAGGAACCAAAGGTGGTCGAGAAAGTTGTAACCGAAACCATTTTGGTTCACGACACTGTGACAGTATATTTGGAGCAAATTGAAGAGATTGAAAAGAATTTCAACGCTGCGCAGTTTGAGGCAGGAAAGGCTGATTTAAACGATGATGCTAAATTTGTACTTTATGATTTAGTTAAAGTTCTTGAAAAACAGCCACAAATCAGACTGAAGATTGTAGGACATACATCAGAAGAAGGCGATGCTACATTTAATCAGATTTTGTCTGAAAATAGAGCTAAAGCTGTTGTCGATTTTCTTGTTTCCAGAGGTATTTCAGCTGACCGTTTAGATTATGTTGGCAAAGGCAGTTCCGAACCACTTGATCCTAAGAACCGTGAGGTAAATCGTAGGACGGAGATTATTGTGATTGAATAAAAAATAGAGTATTATGAGTTTACTCAATGAAGCAAAAAAGGCGAATTGTGTTTTTGTCAGTGTAATGGGGCCGCACGCCCAAGAAAGTGAGAAAGAGATTTTTGACAGGAAAGCTCTTGACATAGATAAAGTCGGAGAGAGTTTTTGGGTGTCAAAAATAAACATGAATTTCATCGAAAAATGTTATGATATACTGAAAGGCAAGGTAGGGTATCTTATACTGGTGGAATCGTCCAACAATGGTAAAAGCGCAGCTGACACCAAATACTCAAAGGCTGCTACACATTATTCCTACGATAAAATGAATTGGAGTAAGATTGACTCGAAGATTTCTCCTGTCACTGGCAATTTGGGTAAAAAAGGTGCAACTGCCTATTATTATGATGGCATAGAGATGTGCGATGACTGGATTGACTTGGAATATTATGGCGAAGTTGGGAACGAAACGGAAGCGATAAAATTCATACTTGGGAAATCCAATATTTTGGCGAAGAAAAATAAGGACAAACTGAAAGGAGGAATGAAAAGCTCTAAACGGAAAATCGTTGCCGTTTTGCGTCTGAAATCTCCTTATGTTGTTTGGGTGAAATAATAAACATAGGAGCATCGCCGAAAATCCTGTAAAGAGTAGGCAAAAACATTTAATAACTAGTTATTATGGCAGATTTCAGTATTGATGGCCGCATGAAGGTCAAGACTTTGAAGAAGCAGTTCAAAGATGCCTTTGGTGCAACTTTGAGAGTTTACAAAGGACCAGGTTTTGCTGATGAAGATGCAACATTGGCATCAATTCGTGCAAAAGACGCAAAAGGTGGCGAAGTGAAAGTTGTTGGTAACATGAAAGTCGGTAACTTCGAAGACAAGATGAAAGAAGTCTTCGGTATCAAAGTTCAGGTCGCTACAAAAGACGATTCAGCTCTCGCTGATAACGGAATCACTTTGAGTGCTGCCGGTAAGTAAAATTGTTTTTAAGGAGAAGGCCTCTGGGTGTCTTCTCCTTGTTTTATTTTAAATAAGTATAATTATGGGCGTAGAATACTATAAGAAAAAGCTTATAGACCTCAGGTCTGCTCTTGCAAAAGAAAAAGAGGCAAAGAAAAGAGACAACGAACGTTATGCAGGTTACATCAAAAGTGCATCAACACCATCGTCAAAAGCAAGCTATCGCAAGCAGAAAATCGACCATGCTGCCAGTCACGACCGTCACATTGAAAGTATAAAACGTGACATTGAGAGAGCAAAAGAAAGCCTGGCAAGTGAAAGAAGAAGAGCGAAGAAATAAAACAATTATATGAAATCAAGTATCATCGATGTGCCTCGCAAGCACGATCAAGAAGACCTATTTGGCATCAAAGTGTATCAGGATGCCTTAATTAAGTATATCAAACTAACAGATACACCCATTACCATTGCATTGCAGGGCGAGTGGGGAAGTGGCAAGACATCATTGATGAACCTACTCCGCTGGAATTTGTGTGATGTGGACAATGCTTTGTATTTTCCAGTGTGGATCAATACATGGCAATATTCATTAATGAAAACTCCACAACAAGCGATAATCAGTATCTTGGAAGGAATTGTAAATCAGATAGGAGTGATAAATCCCAATTCGAGATGGAGTGAGAGTAAAAAGATAATAGGAGGTCTCTTCAGGAAGATGGCTACAGCAGGCGCCAAAGTTGCTGCTGGCGCCGTAGGTATCGATGGCGGTATTGTTGATGATTTGGTGTGTGAAGATAAGGCTCAATCGGACATTAATCAACTGAAAGAAGAAATAAGCAAACTTATAAACGAAGCTCTTGCAAACGACACTTCAAAAATAGGTTTTACATTCTATATTGATGATCTTGACCGTATAGATCCGCCTGTAGCCGTTGAAATCCTTGAATTGCTGAAGAATATTTTCGATTTAGAAAAATGTATCTTTATTCTGGCTATAGATTATGATGTGGTTATTAAAGGATTGAAACCTAAATTTGGAGAACTTACCGAGAAAAACGAGAGAGAGTTCCGCTCGTTTTTTGATAAGATTATACAATTGCCATTCTCCATGCCAGTGGCTTCTTATAATGTTGATTTGTTTTTAGTAGATGCGTTGCGAAAAATAGAGTTTTTTACGGACGCTGAATTGTCCAATCAGCAGTTGGCGGAAACTCTTTCCGAGGTTGCTCGTCTTTCTGTCGGCAGTAATCCTCGTTCACTTAAGCGATTGACCAATACTCTTTCCCTTATTTCAATTATTAATGCTGAAAAAAGTTCGGAGTTAGAAAGCATTACTACAAAAAACAAAACTCTCAACTTTTCATTGGTTTGTATGCAAATCGCCTATCCGTATATTTACAATCAATTAACAGAAGAATCCAACTTCAAACAATGGAACGAACGTATTGCATCAAAGTTAAAACTACGTCATCTTACAGCGGAAGAAAAAGAGAGTTTGGACGCGACGGAGGAGTTTGATGAAGACTGGGAAAAAGTCGTTTTTCGCATGTGTCAGAAAGAGACGTACTTAAGCAATAGGGCTTTTCAAGTGTCACAATTGCTTACTAAAATTGCTGAAATTATTAGTGATGATGATAAATTAGGAGATATTGTGGAAGCAACCATTGCTCAGTCGGCTGTTACCAATCTTAAGGCTTTTGATAGCCCTGTAATGATCAAAAAGTCAAGGGCTTTGGAGGTTAATACATTTAATGGTAAAGAAATCAAGGGTAAAGGCAGGCTTTGCTTGGCTATTGTTAAAAAATATGTTGATGAGCATCCTGATGTGACTTTAGCCGAACTGAAATCTATCTTTAACGTGCCAAAATGTGATGTTATTGTGGAATTATTAGATGTGGCAATGACAATCAAGGATAGTTCGGGTAAGGCCGGTGGAGACCATTACATCAAGGAAGCGGACCAAATTCCAATAAAAGAAGGCCACGTTGTGGTTTGGAGTTATTGGCCAGAACGCTATTATTTGCCATTTATGGATAATGTTCAGAAAAAACTAGGTTATAAAATTGGATAATCTTAATAAAAACACACTATTATGATACTCTTATGGATTTATCGCCTTATTACTCCAGTGGTTTTTATCTGGGGAGGCTTGGTATTATGCTCTGGTGAATATGGAGATAACGACCTTTGGATAGGGGCAATTCTGGCCGTTGTCGGTTTCCTTTTCGGCTATGTGACGTGGATATTGGATCTTGCGCCAAGAATGTTCTGGGTGAGATCGCCTTTTGCCTTGTTCCAAAGCCGCATCGTTACAGCCCTCGAATCAGCCATGATTTTCTTCCTAATCCCATGCTTCATCACCGGCGTCGAGATGCTGGTTGATAATTTTTAGACGCATATAAAAATAGAGACGCCACACTGAGACGTCTCATTTTTTTACCAAAATAAAATTACCGAAAAAACATAATTTTATTTACATAAAATATGGCGTTTGTATAAATATATAAAATCACCAGCCGAATGGCAGATTGTTTTGCATTGGTTAGAAGCAGGTTTTTATATTTATACTGTTTAACTGCTTACAATTCGTAAGCAATTGAGCAAGTGTTAGCACCCCATCATCGCTGCCGGAGTGATGTTCAAAACCTGACATAGCAAACGGGCGATTTTTAAGGTCGGTTCGGCACGGCCCGAGATGTAATCGCTTATACGTGAGGGACTTACGCCGATTTCTTGAGCAAGCTGTTTCTGCGTCATATTCTTGTCTTCAAGCGAAAGTTCAATCAGCTGGGCAACAGTTGGCTTGCCAATAGGGAAATGCTCCTTTTCATATTCAATAACAGTATCCGACATTAAAGTAAGCTCCACGGCGTTGCGGTCGTTGGCCGGAGTGTTGTCGTCGACTAATGGCAGCAATTCCTCAATACGTTGCAGCGCGAAGTCATACTGTTCTTTTGTTATTTTGCTCATAATTTATCCTCCTATATGGTTTTAACATCAATTTTTTCATATTCGGCATGAGTACCGACAAATCGTATAAAAATATGACCGATAGTGAACTTAACTACTACGATTAGTCGATACTTATTCCCTTTGATATTGAATACATATCGTTGATTGCCCACATAATCCGTTGCCGGAAAATCTACTTTAATATCCGACAGGTTTTTCCATTCCGCACTTTCTGCTATATCATACCATCTCTCAAGAGCCACTTGTGAATCCCCATGTCCTTCACTCTGATAAAACTCAACCAATTTCCTATGTGATACTATTCTCATATCGCTCGCAAAAATACAAAATAATTTTGAAATACAAAATAAAAATGCAAAAATATTTTGAAAAATAAATTTTCAATTATAATGTTTTTGGTTCATGTTTTGAAAATGTAGAGACGCCACACTGTGACGTCTCTACAATTTTAATGGCTAATAGACAATGGCCAATGGCCAACAGCCAATTACGCCTGTTTCACGTTGTCCTTACCAACCTTAACTGCTTCCATGTTCAACGGAATCAGCTTGTGAGCACGCTCCGGCAAGCTGTGACGAAGACCCTCTTCAACGTTCTTGTCGTCGATGATTGGACGAAGCTTCAAGAATGCGCCGAGGATAATCATGTTGAACACTTTGCTGTTACCCATGTCTGATGCCAACTGTGCACCTTCGATGGTGTAGATGTGGATGTCCTTACGGGTAGGCTTCTTTGTGATACCGTTCGGATCATAGAGAAGATATCCGCCAGGTTTTACTTTCGATTCGAACTTGTCGAGTGACTGCTGGTTCAGGATCACCGCTGTGTCGAATGCGTTGAGGATTGGAGAGCATACGCGTTCATCGCTGACGATGACAGTCACGTTGGCGGTACCACCACGCATCTCAGGACCGTATGATGGCATCCAGCTCACTTCTTTGCCTTCCATGATGCCGCTATATGCAAGGATCTTACCCATTGATAAGACACCCTGTCCGCCGAATCCGGCAATAATAATTTCTTCTGTCATTGCTTTAATTTTTTAAATTATTTTTCAACGAGCTTTCCGTCGACCTTGATATCGCCAAGTGGATACTCAGGAAGCATGTTCTCAACCAACCATTTGTTAGCTGCGACAGGTTCCATTTTCCAGTTGGAGTTGCAGTTCGATACGATTTCGACGAAGTTTACGCCGCTCTTTCCATTGATCTGGTTTTCAAAAGCCTTTCTGATAGCTTTCTTGGCGTTACGTACGTGTGCAGGATCATAAACAGCCTGACGTGTGACGTATTTTGTGCCAGGAAGACGTGCAATCAGTTCGGTGATGTGAAGTGGATAACCGTTGTTCGGGATACCGTCGAAGCCAGCTCCTGCAGGTAATGTAGCCTTACGCCCGTAAGGTGTTGTTGCAGTCTTCATGCCTTCGAGTGTGGTAGGAGCCATCTGACCGCCGGTCATACCATAGATACCGTTGTTCACGAAAATCATGGTGATGTTCTCGCCACGGTTGCATGTGTGTATTGTCTCGCAAGTACCGATAGCTGCCAAGTCACCGTCGCCCTGATAGGAGAACACGACTTTGTCAGGCCATACACGTTTGATACCTGTTGCGACCGCCGGTGCGCGGCCGTGTGCTGCCTCGGCGAAGTCAACGTCGAAGTAGTCGTATGCCATAACGGCGCAACCTACTGGAGAAACGCCGATGGTTTTGTCGCCAACGCCAAGTTCTTCAAGAACCTCAGCGATGATACGGTGGACAGTGCCGTGACCGCAGCCTGGGCAATAGTGGAAAGGCTTGTTGGTCAATAACTTAGATTTCTGATATACTAAGTTTTCAGGTTTGATAATATCTTGTACTGTCATTTTCTTATTCTCCTATAATTTGTTTCTTCATAGCTTCGAGAACTTCCTCTGGTGTGTGGATGATGCCACCGACGCGGCCGAAGTGCTCAGCCTTGACACGACCGTTGCATGCCAGTCTGACGTCTTCAATCATCTGACCACAGCTTAACTCTACTGATAAGAATCCCTTGACACCTTTCTTGATGAGAGCGTCAATAGCCTTTGTTGGATAAGGCCAGAGGGTGATAGGACGGAGCAAACCGACTTTCATGCCTGCTGCACGGCCGAGCTGTACCGACTTCTGAGCGATACGGGCGCTTGAGCCGTAAGCCACGAATACGTATTCTGCATCGTCGCAGTCAATCATCTCGTAACGTACTTCTTTCTCTTCAACTTCTTTGTATTTCTTCTGGAGATGGATGTTGTGCTCTTCCATCTTTGCTGAATCGAGGTCCAAAGAGGTGATGATGCGGTGTTGTGTGCCGTTCTTGCGGCCATTGATAGCCCAAGGATATTTAGCTTTGATTTCCTCGTCGGTCATACGTGGCTTCTGATCAGGAAGGACGACCTTCTCCATCATCTGGCCGATAGCGCCGTCGGAGAGGATACATGCTGCCATACGATACTTGAATGCCAGTTCGAAGCCGAGTGCTACGAAATCGCACATCTCCTGCACTGATGCCGGAGCGAGGACGATGTTACGGTAGTCACCATTACCACCGCCTTTGGTGTTCTGGAAATAGTCAGCCTGTGATGGCTGGATTGTTCCAAGACCCGGGCCGCCGCGGACGACGTCAGCGAAGACACAAGGAATCTCAGCACCGGCGATGTATGCCAGACCTTCCTGCTTCAAGCACACTCCAGGGCTTGATGATGAGGTCATGACGCGCTTGCCTGATGCGCCTGCTCCGTAAACCATGTTGATGGCTGCCAATTCACTTTCAGCTTGAAGAACGACCATACCGGTGCGTTCATAAGGGTTCTGTTCCGACAGATACTCAATCACCTCTGACTGAGGGGTGATAGGATATCCGAAATAAGCATCAGCGCCGTAGCGGATGGCGGCTTCTGCCAATGCTTCGTTACCCTTCATCAGTTTTAATTCTCCCATTATGATAAATTTTTAAATGTTTGACAATGATTTGATTACAGTTTTGCTTTGTAAACGGAGATAACTCCATCAGGACATACGATGCCGCAGCTTGCGCAGCCAATGCACTTGTCAGGTTCCGCCATGTAAGCGTAGTTGTAACCTTTTCCGTTAACTTCTTTTGCCAGACTGATGACATTCATCGGGCAGTTCACGACGCACACGCCGCAACCCTTACAACGTTCAATGTCAACAGAAATAGCTCCTTTGAAACTTGCCATAATTTTAATTTTTTAGTTAGTTTTATGTTGAATTTTTACTCTTTTCAAACTACGTTTTAAAAAACGTACAAAATTACAAAGGTTTTTTTTCAAAAGCAAGGAAAAATAAAAAATTAATTTTGGAGTCGACCTCGGTAGCAGTTTTTTGGGGGGGTATAGGTCCTATAAGTCCTATGGGTCTTATAGGTCAAAAAAACTGCTACCTCTGGCTATTCTTCCTGGCTTGGTACATCTTTTCTCTGATGCCGCCGTTTTTCAGAAAATCCTGTTCCAACCGCCTAATCTGACGATCGAGTAAGTAATTGCATTGATTAATAAGGCAAATCATTATGTTGGCGCAAACGACGCCATCTCTGGTTTCTAAAAACTCACGATAAGTTTCAATTGATTCATTATTGGTTCTACCAAGTTTTCTGACATACAGCGCTTGTTCCCTGTTTTTGTCCCAGATTTGTTCGCAATTGTTTCTTATATAATCTTTGTAGTCTTCCAACAGCTCCTCAAGACTGGCTCTCGCCACATTGACAAGTTTAATTTCTGTTTCTTTGGAAGTTCCAGAAGCCATTGTTCCTTCAATTATGTTCTGTTTGCCCGACCTGGCAGCTTGTATCATCTGGTCTATTGTTCGATCTGGTTTCTTTAAAAATCTTTTACAAAATATGACTGTGCCAGCATAAACAATTGCTGATTTTTTGTAAGATAATAATTTTTCGTAATTGCCGTGAGGCGGTATAAAACCGTTGGTGTTCATAAATTTTGGATTGTTAATTGGTTATTGATTTTGAGTAAGTTGTGGCGCCGCGCCGCGGCGCCACAACTAATGCGGTAACCAAAGGATAGGTTATTTCAAAGGATTATAAAATGCAAACAGCAGCAAACACTCACCGAGCCAAGG
>CAMZAM010000025.1 GCA_947304185.1 uncultured Bacteroidales bacterium | reverse complement strand
CGCTGAACGCCCGAACCTCCCGACGGCGGCCAATAATATGTGATTATCAGTACGCGTTTCACTATTTCTTGCAGTTTTTAATTGAACAATAACAAACCGCGATTAAGCCCAGCAAAATCAGCAACGAGGTAATCAACTGTATGGTGTTTCCAATGCGCCAAATGCTTGGTTCATAACGCATTACAACCTCATGCTGACCTGCAGGAATGATGGCTGAACGAAGGATATAATCGCTTCTGAACAGCGGACTCTCCACACCGTCGATCCACATTTTCCAGCCTTTCTTAGTCCAGATTTCAGAGAAGACAACCAGCTCATCTTTCGATGAATCGAATTGATATTTCAATTGATTAGGCTTATAATCAACAAGATGAATGACACCCTCGGCCGGTGAAACTTTGAAATCGCCAATCAGATTCTTATACTCATTATTGATGATTGCCACATTTTGCACATCAGTATTGGCGATAGCGTCGATTTCCTCATTAGGCGTCGCTACCCACTTGATATCCCCGACAATCCAGGCGTTACCGAAGGCTTCGTAATTCCTTGAGAGCTTCTTCTGCCCGTCTTTTGAATATATTACGTATCTGGCATTCAACATGTTAAGCACCTTCCAGTAATTCGAATCGCTCCTACTAAGATAATGATCGATGATATCCTGATAACGGCGCAGTTTAGCACCATGATAACCTCCTACTGACTTATGGAAATATGAGGTGCTGGCATCGTTGAACGTGCTCAAAGTGAGGTTGATCACGCGATAATCGAGATCTTTGTCCTGCAGAATTTGCTTGTCGATGTCGCTCATCACGAATGGCTTGTCGGCTTTGCTCTTCGCAATGAAATTACTGTCGTTGAGATAACGTTTATCAATGGTGAACAGGTCTGCAACGACAAGTATAACCAGTCCGGCAAACATAATGTTTTTGTTCAGCTTTCCACTGATACTCAATAAGATAAGTATCGCGGCCACATAGATATACAAGAAGCTACGTATTGCGTCGTGTTTGAAGATGGCGGCGCGTACTTTTTCGAGTTCGTTGGCAAATGTGGTGTATATAGCTCCGTCTTGCCCAGCTTGCAACTGCTTAAACTGATAGGCCTCGTCGGCACTCAAGAAGCTGAAGAACGTCTGAGGCATGGCATAAAACAGCAGGCACAGACCGCCGGTTATTCCCAGCGAGATGTAGACATATTTCTTGTTTTCCTTAAGCGCTTCAGGGTTTTTGAATAACTCCGACAGGGCGAGAAGTGCCAACAGTGGTATGCACACCTCTGCAATCACCAGCGTCATAGATACGGCACGGAATTTGTTGTAACCAGGTATGTAATCGAGGAAGAAATCGGTGAATCCCATAAAATTCTTACCCCAGCTGAGCAATATCGAGAGCACGGTAGCCGCTAGCAGCACCCATTTATATTTTCCTTTTACAATGAAAAGTCCGAGGACAAAGAGGAAACACACAATCGCACCCACGTAGACAGGTCCGCTGGTGCCAGGCTGGTCGCCCCAATAAGCATTCTGTTGCGCTATTGTCGAACGAAAACGCGCATCGCATTTATCTAATGCTGAGTTTTTATTGCCGATATATGCCGAAGCGCCGCCTTTTGCATTAGGTATCATAAGGCTCCAGGTCTCACCTATGCCATAGCTCCACTGCGTAACGTAATCTCTGTCAAGGCCTTTCGTCTGGTTGGTGACGTCTTTTTTCAGCACCGGTTTGCCTCTCATGGTCTCCTTGCCGAACTCATAGTTGGCATAGAGCGTTGTAGTGCTTGTCAAAATAGCGATAATGGCAACACCTACAAGGATTCCGCTGGCTTTCAGGAAATGCTGATATTTCTTTTCTTTTATCGTCTCAATAAGTTCCGCAATGATGATGCACACCACGATGAGCAGCAGATAATACGTTATCTGAAGATGTCCGGCACGGATCTCAAGAGCCAGAGCGATAGCTGTCAGCACAGCTCCCCAGAGATATTTTCCCTTGTAAGTCAACAAAATACCTGCGATAACGGGAGCCATATAAGCCATTGCCATTGCCTTAGAGTTATGTCCGGCGCCGATTACTATGAACAGATACGAGGTGAAGCCATAGGCTAGCGCCCCTATGAAGCTTACCCAGACCGAGCAGTCGAGCACGAGAAGCAAGATAAAGAATCCCAGCATGCTGATGAAGACGGCACCTATTGGATGCGGGAACCCCAGTGAGAGTGTCTTGTTGACGTACGTCATGAGGTTGCTGTTCTGTGGCACGCTGATGTTCCATGCCGGCATACCGCCAAACATAGAGTTGGTCCATAGACTCTGCTCGCCGGTTTTAGCTTTAAAATCGACGATTTCCTGCGACATACCCTTGTACATCTCAATGTCGTGCTGTTTCAGGCGTTTCCCCTGCATGATCGGAGAAAAATAAACCAGAGTTATCAACGCAAAAGCGACGATACAAAGGGCTATCCAGAGAGTTTTTTTGTATTCGGAAAAAAAGTTTTTAATACTCATATTTTTAAAGACATAATTTACTTAGTACCCAGCCATTCATAGCAACCCATATCGATTATTCCGCCGAAAATCCTAGGTCCGCCGGCTAAATCTGTAGTAGGAATGAACATCCCCGGTTTATTGATGCCTGTGTTGATGCACGGACTATTCGACTTCAGACGGTAGTTGCGGTTTTGTTCGTTGATGAAAAGAGGATTCACCTCAAGCATACTGTTATAATGGTCAGGAAGAATATGGTAATAGCCATTTATCGAATCCAGACCATACTGAACCACGCCATTGTTGAACATTGGTGAACAGTCGGAACCCCAGAGCCAAATCTGCGATCCGAGGTAATACTCGACGGTGTCTTTAACATTCTTGTCTTCGGTGTAATAAACAGCATGATTTCCCCAGAAAATACAGTTATTGAGCGTCGGCTCTGCCTCAAAAGCCATCTGCATTCCTGCGCCACCGCCACCACCGCAATAATTGTTGACTATGGTGAGGTTGTTCAATTCAGGATTCGACGAAGCCATCGCCAAGCCGCCGCCGTAGTGTATCACACTATTGTTATATGCAAGCATGTTCGACACTTTCACTGTATAATCCTTGCTTCTCTGTATGCCTAAACCACCTGCGTCGACGGCGAAATTATTATAAAACACCGCGTTTGTCAGTTCAAGGTTACAGCTGTCGATATTCATACCTCCACCATAAGCCACCTCACTGTAATTGTCGTGAAACACCATGTCGTGCATGTCGATGGTGCATTTCAGGAATTGGAAACCGACACCCCAGCAGTAAGAGCCTTCAAAACCAATGGCAAAGTTATCGTACACCTCGCTGTCATGAATATTTAGAGTCGAGTTAACAGCATACATCGCTCCGCCTTTCCTACGGGCAGTGTTATGATGGAAACGACAATGCGAAACCTCCATGTTATCGACCAATCTTACATTGAACATGCCTCCATCCGCATCTCGCTGGGTCTTTCCGTAAGAAAAATCGCAGTATTCCAGCTTCACGCTTTGCGCTTTGTCGAAATACAGACCTTTCCAAGCACCTGCCTCAGCATTATCATAGTCGGAATAACCCGTAGTATCGGCAACAGTAAACGTTATACGTGAATTTGCTCCGCCTGTAGCAAACAACTTTCCAAGTACAAGTATCTCATAATAACCATCAGATATAACCTTCGTGCCCGCACTGACAGTCAATGTCTTGTCAATAGGAATAACGACATTGTCGGTAAGATGGATTTCTCCGCTCCACGTACCCGATTGATCACCAGCGACTTGCGTTATTTGTTCTTCTATATAATCCACAGCCTTCTCACGTTTACAGCTGATTGTCGTAAAAGCACAGATAACAAATATTGTCCATAGGATTCTTTTCATATCAACGACGATTTTTATAATGTCACAAAGATACTAATTTTTTAAATAGGTGGAATTATGAATTTTTATTATTTTTGCATCATGAAAATTTGTGCAAGAATAATAACGGTCATTGCGATTGCTTTGTTGTTTGCCGGATGCGCCAATGTGGTGACGCCGAGCGGTGGTCCGAAAGACCAAAAGCCGCCGGTAGTGCTTGAGGCATCGCCAGCAAATAACTCAACAAACTTCAAAGGCAGAACAATCCATCTCACCTTCGATGAGTTTGTGACACTCAACAACCCGTCGAATAACGTGATGATTTCACCTCCGATGAGCAAGAAACCAACTTATCGCACGAGCGGTAAAACGTTGGTTATCAAGTTCGAAGAGCCGTTAAAACCAAACACGACATACTCTATCAACTTCGGCGATGCTATCAAAGATCTGCACGAAGGGAACATCTTTAAAGGCTACACTTTTAATTTCTCAACTGGCGAGAGTATCGACTCTCTATCTCTGAAAGGAAAGGTTGTCTCAGCCTCTACGCTGGCACCTATGGAAAGCATGTTAGTTGGATTGTATTACAGTGATGATGAATCAGTTACATTCGACTCACTGCCTTATAAGGTTAAGCCAAGCTACATCACCACTACTGATAAACAAGGTGAGTTTGAGTTTTCGGGATTGGCCGATGAGGAATATCTCGTCTTTGCCTTAAGCGATGCCAATTCCAACCTTATCTATGACCTTCCAAACGAGGAAATTGCATTCTATTCAGAGCTGGTAAAACCGTATTATATTGAACATCAAATAATTACAAAGCCAGTCACTGACACTATCCAGAATGATTCGACAACTGTTAATGATACACTTGTAAAGCCTGTTGATTCGATTTTAGAGGTTAAGAAAACTGATTATCCGAGTTACGTGCTCTATTCTTTCATTCAGGAAGATTCAGTTCAGAAGCTGTTTAAAAAAGAGATTGTCGAAGACGGACTGCTACGCTTCGTGTTCCGTTACCCAGCCTCGAAAGTGACAATCAACGCTCTCGAGTCACTCCCCGACACCTTTAACATTATGCCAGTCTACTCAATGCAAAAAGACACTGTTTTATGGTATTTCACACCTTGCAAAGACAGCCTCTGGATCAGCATCAACGACGGCGTAAACATCAGCGATACCATACATCTCAGTCTAAAACCACGTGAAACCGCATCGCGAAGAAGACGCAATCAGGAAGAGAACATTATTAAACGCCTGACGGTGAAAAACAACCTCAAAGGCAACAAACTAAAACCCGAACAGCCGCTAATTCTTGCGTTCAACGAACCTATCGTGAAGGTCAACCAACCCGACTCAATACTGTTTATCGAAAACACCGATACGACATATCGAAAACAGCAATTTGAGAAACTCGACGACTATGGTTTTAAGTATCAGATTGTCAACGATTTAAAGCAAGAAAACAAATATCAGCTCGTCATCCCTGACTCTGTGTTCTTTGGCATACGCGGATACACCAACGACACCATCAAAACTGGTTTCAGCGTCCAGGAAGAGTCGGCATTCGGCAACATCTATCTCACCGTGGAGATCCCTGCAGATGTGCCACAAGTCATTATTGAACTCACCACCGAGAATAATAAAACCATTGACACTCGGATAGTTACCAAGACAGAAGAGATCGCTTTCGAATATCTCGACCCTGGGAAATATAAACTCAAAGCCACCATCGACCTCGATGCCAATGGCGTGTGGAGCCCAGGTAACTTCACCAAGAAGCTGCAGGCCGAGAAGATAGTGTTTTACAGCGGGATCCTTGAGGTGCGCGCCAACTGGGACATCGACCTGGATGAGCCGTGGAAAATTGAAAAATAATTGAAAATGAATCCGTTATATCCTGTTATCAAACTCCGTGAAGGCAAAGACGATGCCGTGAAACGTTTTCATCCGTGGATTTTCTCGGGTGCTATCGCAAAAGCGGCTCCGAACCTGCAAGCCGGTGATATTGTGACAGTTACAAACTCTCACGATGAGATTCTCGGCACCGGTTTCTGCGAGGCAGGCAACATCGCCGTGAAGCTGCTGTCATTTGAGAATACCAAAATCGGGGCAATGTTCTGGCAAGAACGTCTCAATGCTGCCTTTGCAACACGCAAAGTATTAGGATTCATTGATAATCCGCACACTAACTGCTTCCGCCTCGTCCACTCCGAAGGCGACAACCTACCGGGACTGATTGTCGACATCTACGGGAAGACCGCCGTGATTCAGGCACAGACAGAAGGTATGGCGTTGAATATCAATGCTATAGCAAAGGCATTGGAAGCTATTCCAGAACTTAAAATAGAAGCTATCTACAACAAGAGCTCCGAGGCGATGCAGCGCATGGGAAAAGATGCCGTTGACGACGGCTACCTCCTTGGCGGAAAATGCGAGGATTTTGTGCTCGAAAACGATTCCAAGTTCTTGATTGACTGGGAGGCCGGACAAAAAACAGGGTTCTTCCTCGACCAGCGTTTCAACCGCGATTTAGTGAAACAACTTGCCAAAGGCCACACCGTTTTAAACACCTTCTGCTACACTGGAGGATTCTCGGTCACGGCACTACAAGGTGGCGCAAAACAAGTGGTTTCAGTCGACTGCTCGAAGAAAGCCATTGACATCTGTGAGAAAAACATAGAGTTGAACGGCTTTTCAAAAGAAGCCAACCCGAGCCTCGTCGAAGACGCCAAGCTTTACCTGCAAAACATGCCTGAAAATCAATATGATATGATAATCCTCGACCCGCCGGCGTTTGCCAAAAATCATAAATCGCTGCACCGCGGACTGCAGGGTTACAAATTCATAAATAAGGAAGCTATCCGAAAGATAAACGCCGGCGGGTTGCTGTTCACCTTCAGCTGCTCACAAGCCGTCGACAAGGCTCAGTTCCAAAGCATCGTGATGGCTGCTGCCATCGAAACAGGAAGAAAAGCTAAGATTTTATATCAGCTCTCGCAGCCTGAGGATCATCCAATCAATATCTACCACCCCGAAGGAGCTTACCTGAAAGGATTGGTGCTGAAAATTGATTGACGTCATTTCGACTGAAGCGTAGCGGAATGGAGACCTGAGCTTTGCGAAAGCATTCACCTCTGGTGAATAAATCCTTTTTACTCCTGCGTATATTCTATAGAGGATTTCTCGACTACCATCTCATTACATTCGATGTTCGCTCGAAATGACGTATTAATGCTGTATCTTCTCGATAGTTTTCGTGGTCGAAAACCCCTCCACCAGATCAACGGTGACAACTTTGCCGCCTTTTGCGGTCACAATGTCGTATCCCACGATGTCTTCAGGTTTATAGTCGCTGCCTTTAACCAAAACATCAGGTTGAACGGTCTTTATCAGATTATAAGGAGTGTCTTCATCGAAAAGCACCACCGCGGTCACGCATTCGAGGCCGGCAAGGACAAACGCTCGAGCTTTTTCATCGTTTACAGGGCGCAACGGGCCCTTCAAGCGCCTAACGGAGGCGTCGGTATTCAGTCCGATCACCATCACATCGCCGAAAGCCGCTGCCTTCGACAGATACTCCACATGACCGCGGTGCAAAATGTCGAAACAGCCGTTGGTGAAAACGATTTTTTTGCCATTTCTGCGGCACTCATCGAGCCATTTTTCAAGCCCCTCGCCTGCTAAAACCTTATTTTTAACCTTATCAAAATAATTCATACTTCTCGAAATGTTTTTGCAAAAATATAAAAATTATACGAAAATTTGTAATTTTGCGTTGAGAATTATAACATTGAAACGCTTTTGTCATGAAAAAATTGTTATTTCCAGCATTATTGGTCTGTTTGGCGATATTGTCATCTTGCGGTAAAGAGAAGCCTACACCAGCACCAACACCAACAATTTCTAATAAGAAAATCAGTGAGATTTATTATGAATATGAGCAGCATGACTACGTATCAAATGACGATGGCCAAACATGGGATGAGTATCAGTCAGATTTTGAAGAGAAAACACTAAGAGAACGTTGGACTTGGAACGACGATAAAATCATCTCAATCGAAAATTATTCTGAACTTTATGACGACCATTCATACAATTTCACATATAATGAAGATGACCATGTTGATGAAATCATTGACCCTATTGAAAATGAAAAGATGGTTTGTTTTTATAATGGAAATCAAATCAGCAAACTTGAATATTATTATGAAGATGAATTAGGAAAGACAGATGAATTGGTTTATTCTGGAAACAAAATAGTACAAATAGCAGGCACTGATATGTCATATTATGCTGTAATTACGTGGCATGGCGACAATGTTAGCATGATAAAATATTTCGAAGCAGATGAATGTGTTGTAGAATATTCATATTCTTACGACAACAAACAAAATCCTTATAGTGGCTCAAATACATTATTAGCTTTAGTTCTTGCGAAAAACAACTTGGAAGATTTTGCTTTAATGTCAAAAAACAATATAACCAATATAACAACTAAGTATTATTTATTACCACAAGAAGAATCTTATTCCTACACATATCTATATAATAACAGTTATCCCACAAGAAAAACTTATTTTGAGGAACACATCTATACAGAATCGGGTTGCTTGTGGAAGAACACTCATGAACAAAGGTATTACTATGAATACCTTGATGATTAGTGGGGGTTAGTTTATTGCTTTCTCTTGTCAAAAAAGAACATCACTACATACGCCAAAACGCCAGTGATGAGATAAAATATCATCTGTGAACCGTGGTTGATGGCCGCAAATGAGCCTGCAACCTGCTCCGAAATGCCATAGAAGCCACTCAGCAAGGTGATAGCGATGAAATGATAAGTGCCAATGCCTCCAGGAACCGGCGCCACTATTCCAATGGTCGCAATTCCTAACAATGTCACCGCCTCGACGACACCCAAGTGACTCGTCTCAGCCAGCATGTAGAACGGCAGCCATGTCATCAGAACGTAAAATCCCCAAACAGCCAGTGTATAAAGGATGAAACGCCATTTTTTCTTCATGGTGACGACTGACTTGATGCCGTCGATGAAACCATGCCAAAGTGAAGCGATTTTTTTGTTTCTTTTGATTATTTTAATCAAAAAAACGATGAAAATGATGCCTGCCGCGATTACTATAACTCCAAGTAACACATTGTCTTTCAGCTTATTAAGAAGCGGCACCATCCATGATGTTATCAAACTTCCAAGAAGTTTCCATTGAAAGACGATGACCAGAAATGCCAGTCCGAACAGCACCATCAAATCGATGATTCTCTCAGAAATCACTGAGCCTAAAGTCTTGTCAAACGGGATGTTTTCCTTGCGTTTCAGCACGCTGCAGCGCACCACTTCGCCCAATCTTGGGAAGATGCAATTTGCCAGATAAGCAATCAAAACGGCGCCATACGTCGACGAAGCTCTCGTCTTATAGCCGAGCGCCTCAATCTGGATATTCCAACGTAAAGCTCTGAAATACAATGATATGGCAAGACATGCCAAGCTTAAGAGCATCCATGAATACTTGGCTCCTTTGATATCGATCCAAAGCTGTGACAGGTCGATGTTACGGAAACTGAACCATAACAAAGCCACTCCCAATGTCAGGAAGACTACATACCACAGTGTTTTGGACGTTTTTTTATTCAAATTTTGTTGTTTTTGTCAGGAAAAACAATCATCGGCTTGAATTTCTTGGCCTCTTCGAAGTCCATCGAGGCGTATGAAGCGATGATCACGATGTCGCCTTTCTTCACGAGATGTGCCGCTGCCCCGTTGATTCCGATGACGCCGCTACCGCGTTTACCTTTGATGACATAGGTGTGCAGACGATGTCCATTGGTGACGTCATAGATGTCAACTTTCTCATTTTCAATGAGATTCACGGCATCCATCAGATTTTCGTCGATGGTGATACTTCCGATATAGTCGAGGTCGGCCTGCGTGACGGTGGCGCGATGTATTTTCGATTTCAGAATTTCAATATTCATATTAAAAAATTCTCAAGTTATCAATCAGACGGACCGGTCCAAGCTGTAAAGCCACGAAGATACGAGCATGCTCGCAGTCTTTCCAGTCGGTGACACTCTGCAACGTCGTCTCGTCTGCTATCTCAACGTATTCAACGTCAAATTGTTTTATATCTGAATATTTTTTCAATGCCAATGCCTTCATCTCAGCTGGGCTCATCGTCTCATATTCAGCGACAGTCTCCTTTAACACCTTGTAAATCATAGGTGCGATGGCACGTTCCTCTTCATTGAGACGCATGTTGCGTGAGCTCATGGCCAAGCCGTCATTCTCACGGACGATGTCGCAAGGCACGATCTCCACGCTGATCTTATAATCCTGCACCAGTTTACGGATGATGGCTTGTTGTTGGAAGTCTTTCTCACCGAAATAGGCTCTGTCAGGCTGCACTATATCGAACAGCTTACGCACCACGATGGCCACTCCGTTGAAATGACCCGGACGGCAAGCGCCTTCCATCACATGCTCGATGATGCCGAAATCGTAATGGTCTTCAACTTTTGTTGGATACATCTCCTCCACCGACGGCATGAAGACAGCGTTGCAGCCTGCACTTTCGAGCAATGCCACGTCTTTCTCCGGCGTCCTTGGATATTTCTCCAAGTCAGTGGGGTTATTAAACTGAACGGGGTTTACAAACACGCTTGCAACAACCACGTCGTTTTCTTTCTTCGCACGACGAATCAGCGAGAGATGGCCTTCATGTAAGGCACCCATTGTTGGAACGAGACCGACCGTGAGGCCTGAGTCGCGTTTTGCCTTCAAAAACGATTGAAGATCAGTGATATAATTAAAAACTTGAATCATACTTTTATTCAAATTCAGTCTAAAAATCATGCAAAATTAAACAATTCACAAATATAATGTGCAATTATTTTAAAAAATTCGTATTTTTGCATGCAGAAATGCCCTTGTAGTTCAACGGATAGAATGGAAGTTTCCTAAACTTTAGATTTGGGTTCGATTCCCAGCGAGGGTACTTCTTAAAAAACATCTCTTATGAAAAAATTATTGCTGTTCGTCATATTATCCATCAGTTTCATCGCCAGCGCCCAGAGAATCGGCGAATGGACCGCTCATACTCCCGGCATGAACGTCATCAGTGTCGACATCATCCGCGATTATATCTATGCAGCGACACCTTACGGGATATTTTACTACAATACTAATGACAACAGTATCAATCGTTTATCAAAAGTAAACGGTCTGTCGGACATGGGCATCAACATCATGCGATACAGTCAATCAAAGGATGTTTTGTTTGTAGGATACTCAAATACCAATATCGATATCATTGATAATCACGGGAATATAACGAATATCCCTGACATCTACAACAAATATATCCTCGGCAACAAGACCATCAACAACGTGTTTTTCAACGACCGTTACGCCTATGTCTGCTGCAGCTTCGGTATCGTAGTTATCGATTTGGACCGCAACGAGGTTAAAGATACGTATATCATTGGTCCCGACGGTACATATCTGGGTGTCAACGACTTAACAATATGCAACGGTATATTCTATGCTGCCACAGAAAGAGGTGTCTATTACGCTGAGGCCGACAACACCAACCTCGCTAACTTTGCGCAATGGCACCGTTTTACTCACGGTATACCTCATTTCAGAAACAATTTTTCACAAATTGAGTGTTTCGACAATTATGTCGTCGCCAACTACTCCGACAACAATTACGACAACGACGTATTATATGCCATAACCGACACATTATCATGGAGTTATTTTCTTGATGGCACTCAGACCCTCATTAGCGAGTTACGTGTCTGTGACGACAGGATCATCATCACTGAAAACATGCAGGATATCAGAGTTTATGACACCGACAATACTTTGATTTTCACATTAAGCGGCATCACTCCACAGTCGACGATTTACGACAAAGCAAGAAACTGCTATTGGTCGGGAACCCGAATCAATTCGCTAGGAAGAATCAACAACGACGGCTCATATATTTTCGTCATTTTCAACGGCCCGTCAAGCAGTAAGGTTTTCAGCATAAACACTTCAGGTAAAGATGTGTGGGTCGCTCCAGGCGGTTACACCAGCACCTGGGCCCCTACATGGAACGGCGAAGGTCTGGCACATTATAACGGCTCGGACTGGTCAACGATAAGCCGCTGGAATACCCCAGGTTTGGATTCTATCCAAGATATCACAATGGCGCAGGTCGATCCGCGCGACAACAGCACCCTTTACCTTGCCACCTTTAACAAAGGACTTGTCGTTTTTCGCAACGGCAGGATAAAGAACGTATATAGCGGATACAACAGCAGTCTTGGCTTCAATGTCCCATGGCTACAGCTTGGCAGCCATTACACTTTCATATCGGGCTTCGACTTCGACAGCAGTAACAACATGTGGCTTGCCAACAGCGGTGCCGACAAACAGCTCTCGGTATGGAGAACCGATGGCACTTGGCAGTCGTACAACATCGGAAGTGGCGACATCGGACGGCTAATGGTCGACAAGAACGATGTCAAATGGATATTCAAACGTGGCGGTGAAATCACGGTTTTCTATAACGGCACCGCAAAAACCGTCAACAAGGGTACAAGCAGCGGCAATCTACCTGGCGACGGCGCCAACTGCTTTGCCACCGACAACAACGGCACGGTATGGATCGGCACCACCGACGGCGTAGCGCTGTTCTATGACTCAAAAAAAATATTCCGTAACGACAGTTACGCATGCTCTCGGATACTCATCCCACGCAACGACGGCACCGGGCAAGCCGACTACCTTCTCTCAGGACAGTCAGTACTGGCTATCGCCGTCGACGGAGCCAACAACATCTGGTTCGGAACTAACAACGGAGTAATCCAGACATCGAATGACGGCCAGACCACATATCATCATTTCACAATGGAAAACAGCCCGCTGTTCTCCAACACAGTGAAAGACATAGCCATCGATGAGGATGGTAATATCTACTTCTCGACCGATTATGGAATAGTATCATACAAAGGCACAGCCACAGAAGGTCAAGAGAAGAACGATAATGTCATAGTTTACCCTAACCCTGTCAGACCCGAGCATAACGGCATCGTGGGCATCAAAGGTCTGGTGAACAACTCCCTTGTGAAGATCACCACCACCAATGGCTCGTTTGTTACACATCTGCAGGCTCAGGGAGGACAAGCTGTGTGGGACTGCACCGACATCAACGGAAACAAGGTGGAACCTGGCATCTACCTTATCTTCACCAGCGACGAGACTGGCAAGGAGACATACGCCACCAAGGTACTTATCATGCGATAGAGATGAACGCCGACAAAACACGTGCCATCGTCCTCAAAGCCATAAGATACGGCGATAACAGCCTTATTGTCAAGCTGTTGACCGAACAAAACGGGCTGCAGTCGTTCATGGTGAAAGGTGCTTTCAACAAAAACGCCAGGATCCGTGTCGCATTATTCCAACCGCTCACACTCCTCGACATAGTTGCCGCCAACTCTCGGGGCGAACTGGGATATCTCAAGGAAGCAGGTGTCGAATATTCCTATCAGGATATACCTAACAATATTAATAAGAATGCTATAGTGCTGTTTCTCTGTGAGATGCTGGCAAAATCTATCCAGGATTCCGAGACCGACCTCGAGCTCTTCGCTTTCATCCATGATGCTTTGGTACATCTTGACGCGATGGATGGCAGCTGCGCCGATTTTCCTTTGAAATTTGCTGTAAAACTTAGCTATTTCTTAGGTTTTTCACCTAATATCAGTGGATTTAAGACTGGTTTTATCTTTGATTTGGAGGATGGCTGCTTCCGCCACGACGGCTCCAATGCCACATACGTCGTCGACCCCAAGCAGAGCGAAATGCTTTACAACCTCTGTAATCACGATGTTTTTGATGATTATTGTCTTAAAATCACTACTCCCGAGCGCCGTCAGCTTCTTGAAACTGTGATTTCCTATTATAAGCTCCATGTCAGCGGCTTTAACGACATGAAGTCAACCGACATCCTTAAGGCCGTACTTCAATCTGAGAGCGCGACACACTGATAGGCAGGCTCTGCCCTACCGCCTCGATGTTGATGATCACGCGCTGCTTACCACGCATCTCCACCAGACGTCCTACAAGACCTTTCATCTGACCGCGCGCTATCTCTACGATCTGTCCCTCATGCAGCTCATGTAGCTGTTCCAAGTCATCAACACCATCATATTCACCGATGTACGACTTCACCGCTGCCAATTGATTTTCTGGCACCGGCACAGGCTTGCCCTCAAAGCAAACAAACCTCACTACACCCGGAGTGTTGAGGATATCGAAATAGTCTTTTAAGTCGGTATGGACAAAAAGGTAAGACTTAAACAATGGCTCCTCGACCGTTTTCCTACGATCGCTCCATTGTTTAAGCCTCCCAATAAGAGGCAAATACGTCTCTATATGTCTGTCTTCCAATAACTTAGAAGTCTTCTTCTCGTAGCGAGACTTCACATAGATGGCGTACCACCTCGCAACAGTCTTTTCAGACATTATTCTCTTCTCTTTCTAATGATACGGCCTAATAGACCTTCTTTTTTATGCTTGTGATGGCTGTCGTCGCTGCCATAATAGCCTGTGCCGTAGCCATAACCATAGCCATAACCGTAACCATAACCGTAACCATAGCCATATCCGCCGTAGCCGTAGCTGTAACGATAGCCATAGGTTCCTGAAAACTGGATACCGTTGATGATGATGTTCATCTTAATGCCACGGTCTTCAAGGTCCTTAGTGATTGAAGCGAACACTTTCTTGTTGGTGACACCCTGACGCACGACATAACAGTTGGCATCGACGTGTTTCATCAACAGGAATGCATCGGTAACAAGTGCCAGAGGCGGGGTATCGACGATGATATAGTCATATCTCTCTCTAAGCTCCGCGAATAACTGCGTGCAACGGTCCGAAGCGATAAGCTCAGCCGGGTTAGGCGGCACAGGACCTGCGCAGATGATATCCAAAGCAGGCAGTTTGCCTGATGGCTGGATGATCTCGTCGATAGATGCTTTGTTTGCAAGATATGAGGTGGTACCGAGCTTGTTACTCAATCCGAACTCTTGATACAGACGAGGTTTACGTAAGTCGAAACCGATAAGCACCGTCTTCTTACCATACAAAGCATAGATTGACGCCAAGTTGATGGAGATGTAAGTCTTACCCACTGATGCCATATCACCCGTGACGAGGATTGTGCTCTTCTCCTTGCCTTGCACGATGAAGTCGATGTTGGTTCTGATTGAACGGAACGACTCAGCAGCCGGCGACTTGGGCGATGAGATAACCATTGTCTTGGTACCCTTACTCGACTCAATCTGCGGAATCTGACCGATGATCGGATATTTGGTTGCCTTCTCGATATCTTTACGTTCCAAAATCTTGGTGTTAAAGAAGTCTTTCAGCAGGATATACGCTACCGGGATAAGAATGCCGAGGATCAACGCGATGAGGTAGTTCATCATGGCGCGAGGAGCCACCTTTCTCACGAGAGCCATCTTGGCTGTATCGATAATCTCATTATCAGGTGTGTTGCTGGCTTTAAGAATCTGGGCCTCCGAGCGCCTCTGCATAAGGAAGTTATAAATTGACTCACTGTAAGTAAACTTACGCTGATAACCGAGAAGCTGACGCTGTGTCTCAGGGAGTTCCTTCACCTGTTGATCAAGTTTATTGATGTTGTCGTTGATACCTTTGATGTTCAGACGTGTATTGCTGATGATGTTGTTGATATTTTCCAACAACTGCAACTTGGTCTGTGCAATCTGCTGGTCAAGACTGATAACCACAGGGTTCTTGTCAGTCGAGGTGATGAGCTGTGTCTGTTTCTTACTCGAGAGATCGACCAACTTACTGACGAGTTGGTTCAACAACGGGTCCTGAATACCCATAGCACTTGGAGCGATGAGTTTATCAGGTTCATCAAGATTTGCCTCGATATACAATTTCAAATCGGAATAATACTTGAGACTGAGTTCCAGTTCAGCCTTACGCTTTTCTTGTTCTTTCATGTAATTGAACAAGTCGGTAGCCTGCTTGTCGAGGTTCATAAAATCGTTACCCTGCTGGAAACTCTGAAGATCGGTCTCAGCTTTATCCAACGATTGCTGAATTTCAACTAATTCATTATCTATAAACTTAATGGTATTCTCCGAAACTCTATTCTTGTTGTCAAGGTCTCTTTGAATAAACTCATAGCACACCTGATTCAGGTAATCGACAATCTTTGCGGCATTTGTTCCTGTCATGGTGAGTCGCAACAATGAAGCCTCCTTGTTGATGTTGGCCACAGACATACGACCGCCCATCATGCCAACGAGGGAAACCATACTGTTGATACGGAACGAAAGCTTTACTCTGTTGTCGTTGTCAAAGTTATAGTGACTATTAAGAAGTATACGGAATGTGTTATACTTGGTAGCAATGGTGTCGCCGAAGCTATAGACATCGTCGATAATCACATTCGACACCTGACCCACAAACTTATCTTCTTTGAAATCGTACATACTCGCTCTTTCAGCCTCTGCCTTGAGCCTATACTGACCATTATCAAGAATCTTCACATCATATTTCACGCCAACCATCTGCGGAACAGAATAGTCAACCTCGACAGTAAACGGATTATCTTTGTAAAGCTCAACCGTTGCCAAACGACCTTTAGCATAATACGAAACATTGAAATCAAGTTTACGCAAAGCTCTCTCAGATATCATATATGACTGCAGGATGCCTATTTCGTTCTGCACGTTGCCGTAACTTCTGAAATTCATACCTGTCATCATGGCCGCAGCATCCATACCCATTTTCTGCTCTTTGATGAAGATACTGGCGGATACCTGATACACATTAGGTGTATATCTGTTGTAGACGTAACCCGCCATCAACGCGATGACTCCGAATATGACAAACAGATACCAATAACTTATAAACTTGATAATCAATGTTTTGATATCAATGGTGTTTTCCTCTTCGGTCTGAAGCGGTCTCTGAAGATCATTAATCTCGTTGTTATTCATAGTCTAAAAGTATTTTGCTTTGTTATCTCGATGTGTACATGAAGAATGTTAAAACAGTGATGAGCAGTGAAGCTGCTGAGAAAATCGTTGAGTAAGGTATCGATGTGAAACCGTATCTCTTGATTCCGAGCGGTTCAACGTAGATAATATCGTTTGGTTTCAAATAGTATTGAGGATTTTCAAGAACATCGGCCTCATTGAGGTTCACACGCACAACCTGCGAGCCTTCAGTTGTCTGATGGATAATCTTGATATTCTTCTTATTAGCAAAGTCTGTGGCATTGCCGGCCAAAGCTATAGCTTGGAAAATATTAATATCCGACTGATACACCTGATACTGACCCGGACGCGTCACCTCACCGAGGATTGTCAAGTTAAACAGACCGAGTTTCACGTAAACGATGGTCTCTTTCTGATACTCTCCGATGATGTTCTGAATCTTCTGCTGAATCTCATCAATCGTCAAATCCTTAACGTAAATCTTACCTGCATACGGGAAATCGATTGTTCCCTCGTCGCTCACATTGAAGCCATTCAGATAAATACCTGCATTACCGCTTGAGTTTGACGCGTTACCCATCGAACCGATATTACCAGTATTGCTTGTGTTGAAGAACTCCGAGAAGTTCTTATCCATACTCGACACCCTGATATAAAGGTTATCGCCAGGCTGCACTTTGTAGTCGAAGCTACGTTTGTTCTGATACTCAATTGATGTGATACTGTCACTCATCTGCTCGTGCTGCAGATAGAGAATCTTTTTCTGCGAAACGCATGATGTCATTATCGTCATCACAACCATCGCGGTAATTACCACTGCGTTGAAGAATAGTCTTTTCATCTATTTAAGTTTTTTAATTATTTATCTGCAAACAATTGATATTCAATGATTTGATTCCGTATAACGGATCTTTCGCATATTTGTTTTCCACCTTGAAATGATACTCACCCTTCTCATTGAAACTCATCTCATTGATGAGCGGTAACTCAAAATGATAATACCCGTCAACCTTTTCCGACTTGAAGTTACCCTCTCCGTCTCTCAGGCGAAACTTATACTCACGCGCACGACTGCTGCCGTCAGGGGCATTGATACTCAACACTATCACGAACATCTCGCTCTCTGCACCATGATATGGATAGATATTTGGATACACATCCGACACTTCTATATCCATCACCACATCGGCCGTCATCGGCGCCTTCACCACATTATACGCGGCCTCAAGATAGTCAAAACGACCCCAGATCTCATCCTGAAAATCACGCGAAAGAACCATAGTATCTTGCTTTTCAGAGCATGAACTGAAACTTAACGCAAAGATTATCAATGCGACAAAACCTAAACGCCGTTTGTTTATACACATTTTCACAATTTGCAAAGATACGATATTTTCTTAATAAAATTAAAAAACTTTAAGAAACTTTTAATATTTTTGTATTTGGAATTTTTAACGGGCAAATTTTCATAACGATATGATTAAGAACAAGATAAATTATTCACAACGCCAATATGTAATCGGATCGATATTCATTTTGGTCGCAATTATCTTGTTGATTAAGCTTTTTATCATCCAAATTGTCGACGATTCATATAAACATTCGTCGGAAAACAACACTCTACGCTATATCACTCAATATCCTCAAAGAGGTAAGATTTACGACCGTAACGGCAAGCTCCTAGTCTACAACGACGCCGTCTACGATTTAATGATTATTCCTTCGCAAGCTAAGAATATCGATACCGCTGCTTTCTGTAAGTTATTGAATATCAGCAATTCAACATATAACACCAACCTTCAGAAGGCAAAGAAATACTCATCGATAACGCCTTCCATCTTCATATCGCAGATAACTAAAGAGGAATACGGGCGCATAGCGGAGATGTTGTATCATTATCCAGGCTTCTATTTCCAAACGCGCTCAATACGTCAGTATCCTATACCTATCGCAGCACACACGCTCGGAAGCATCGGCGAGGTGACGAAATCCGAGATGGAACGTGACTCTTACTATAAACTCGGCGATTATATAGGAAAATCAGGCATTGAGAAATATTACGAGAAAGAGCTGCGCGGCAAGAAAGGCATAAAAATCACCGTCGTTGACGTGCATAACCGCGAGAAAGAACGTTATATGAGCGGCGCTTTCGACACCCTGCCGGAGTCGGGTTCCGACATCATCCTCGGCCTCGACGCCGACCTTCAAGCCTACGGCGAATATCTCATGGCAGGCAAAACAGGCTCCATCGTGGCCATCGAGCCAAGCTCCGGACAGATCCTAGCCATGGTGTCGAGCCCTACCTTCGACCCTAACGACTTAGTGGGACGCAGTCGCGGAACACGTTACAACGAGTTACTCAACGACCCAGATAAACCGTTGATTAACAGGGCCATAAGTGGCACCTACCCTCCCGGCTCGACCTTTAAGATGATCAACGGACTGGTGTCACTCGAGAGCGGTGTGATGACAGCCAACACACCGTATCCATGTAGCGGACCAAACAGCGCTCCAATTAAATGCACCCACCATCACGGATCGCCGGTGCGACTCTACGATGCCATCGAGAACTCATGTAACCCTTATTTCTGGCAGGCTTTTCAGGATATGATGAACTCACGTCGTTTCAAGAACCAGAAAGAAGCTTTCCAGTTCTGGTACGACAACGTCACCAGCTTCGGGTTAGGTCGCTCATGTGAGTCAGACATCCCGTTCACGGTATCGGGAAACATCCCGAAGATGGAGTACTACGACAAGGTATACCGAGGAGTGTGGAACGCCATGACGATACGCTCGCTCAGCATCGGTCAGGGTGAAATTCTGGTCACCCCGCTGCAGCTCGCCAACGTGGCAGCAGCTATCGGCAATGAAGGCTATTTCATTGAACCTCATTATGTTAGAAGTCTCGGCGGTGCCAGTGACACCGTATACTTTGAGAAACATATCATAAACATCAAGAAAAAACATTTCAAAGATGTGAAGAAAGGCATGCAGAGCGTTTTCGAGGGCGAGCACGGCACTGCCAGAATGTCGTACATCCCTGGGATCACAGTGGGTGGCAAGACTGGCACCGCCGAGAACCCGCACGGTGAGGATCACTCCATCTTCATGGCCTTCGCTCCCGTCGAGAACCCACAGATCGCAATAGCTGTGGTGGTCGAAAATGCAGGCTTCGGCTCGACATGGGCAGCCCCTATCGCCTCCCTGCTGATTGAGCGATATATCCGAGGCGAGATAACACGACCCAACCTCGAGAAACGAGTATTAACGACTAACGAAAACGCACAATGAGAAGCAAGACCATAATAGGAAAAATCGATATCTGGCTGTTTGTCATATACTTAGCTCTTGTGACAATCGGACTTCTCAGCATCTATGCCGCAGCATTCAACGCCGACCATCCACATATATGGGACTTCTCACAAAACTATGGCAAGCAGCTGTTGTTCATCGGTGTAAGTCTCTTGGTAGGATTCGTCATTTTACTAATAGATGCTAAGGTTTTCAACGCTTTCGCATACGTGATTTACGGGCTCTCATTAGTCTGTCTGCTGTTGGTTCTGGTCGTGGGTTCCAAGATATCCGGCTCCACCTCCTGGATTCAGCTCGGTCCTATCTCGTTTCAGCCTTCAGAATTCGCTAAGTTCGGCACAGCATTAGCCTTGGCGCATTATCTCGGCAAGCTCGACACCGATCTCACAAAACTCAAGACCAAACTCACAGCCTATGGCATCGTCTTCCTTCCGATGCTGCTCGTCTTAGCTCAAGGTGACGCAGGCTCAGCATCGGTCTTCATCATATTCCTGCTTGTCATCTACCGTGAAGGCATGGGCGGAAAGATCCTTATCATCGGACTCGTAGCAGCCACTCTATTCATCGTATCTCTCTGTGTATCAAAGTGGTACATCATGATAGGACTTGCAGTGATATATGCCGTCTTCCTCCTCATGATCGACCGCACGAAGAAGAACGTCTGGCTTTTGACAGGCATCCTCATCGCTGCCTGCGCCTTCGTCTTCTCTGTCGACTTCGCCTTCCATCATGTGCTGAAGCCGCACCAGCAGACGCGTATCAACATCATTTTGGGTAAAGAACACGACATCAGAGGTGTGGGATATAACTTAAATCAGTCAATGATTGCTATAGGTTCGGGAGGTTTCTCTGGCAAAGGCTACCTGCACGGCACCATGACAAAATACAACTTCGTGCCTGAGCAGCACACCGACTTCATCTTCTGCACCGTCGGCGAGGAGTCGGGATTCATCGGATGCTTCTTCCTGATAGCGCTTTATCTCGCTTTGATGCTGAGAATCATACACTTAGCTGAACGACAGAGGTCTCCGTTCAGTCGTATCTACGGCTATGGCATCGCCTGTATCTTCTTCTTCCATTTTGCAATAAATATAGGAATGACGATAGGATTGGTGCCTGTCATCGGCATCCCATTGCCATTCCTAAGTTACGGAGGCTCAAGCCTTCTGATGTTCTCAATGATGATATTCGTATTCCTGAAACAGGACGCGAACCGTATGAATATCCTTTAGATTCCTAACGAAATATTCAATCCTTTTGCGGTATTGATAAGGTCACAGTCGGGCTCCACGAAGTTCATCTTCGCCACAGCGTCTTTTATCGGCACACTTATCACATGCGGGTGACGGTAAGCCACCATATGACCGTATTCCTTGTTCAACACCATCTCGAACGCCTTCACGCCGAACTGTGACGCGAGCACTCTGTCGTAAGCAATCGGCACGCCGCCGCGCTGCAGGTGACCGAGTGTGGTCTCACGCATATCGTGTTCAAAGCCAGCGGCTTTCATCTGCTCGATGAACTTCACGCCTATGCCGCCGAGCTTCACGTTCTCGTAACCTGGCTCGCTGCTCTTAGTGAAGATCTGCGTGCCGTCTTTTGGCTTCGCGCCCTCGCTGATGACCACGATAGCATGGCCTCTGTCGTTATGGAAACGCTCCTCAAGACGAGCCTTCACGATGTTGACATCGTAAGGGAACTCCGGCAACAGACACACCTCGGCGCCGCCAGCTATTGCTGCGTTCAGCGCGATCCAGCCGGCGTCGCGACCCATGACTTCAAGGACGAATACTCTATTATGCGACGCCGCAGTGGTGACTAACTTATCAACGGCTTCGGTAGCAAT
Organism: uncultured Bacteroidales bacterium; assembly: GCA_947304185.1. Lineage (GTDB taxonomy): Bacteria > Bacteroidota > Bacteroidia > Bacteroidales > F082 > Limimorpha. The sequence goes on along the minus strand of CAMZAM010000025.1, from coordinate 482 downwards.
CTGCACTGCTGTCTGGAAACCGAAGGTGCAGTCGGTCATCGAGAGGTCGTTGTCGATAGTCTTCGGCACTCCTATGATATTCAATCCCTTCTCATACAGCTTCTGCGAGATACGCTGTGAGCCGTCGCCACCGATGTTGATGACGCAGTCGATACCCATATATTCCAGGCGACGAATCATCTCGTCGGAACGATCGACAATCTCCCATGTGCCGTCGTTTTTCTTCACTGGCCATGAGAACGGGCCGCCTTTGTTGGTTGTCTCGATTATTGTGCCGCCACGGAAATGTATTCCGCGCACGACTTCCGGTGTGAGACGCACAATCTCCTGCGGCTCCCAAAGCACTCCGTTGAAGGCCTGGATACTACCGAGGACCTCCCAGTCTTTCTCCTGCGAAGCACGCTTCACGATAGCGCGGATCACCGCATTCAATCCTGGACAGTCGCCACCACCGGTTGTTATTAAAACTCGTTTCATATTAT
>CAMZAM010000024.1 GCA_947304185.1 uncultured Bacteroidales bacterium | reverse complement strand
CCAAGCTGGTGCACCGCAACTCGTTCAACGTGACGGCCATGAGCTTCGACCCGGAGATCATCTACAACGCCATCAAGAAGTACTATCCGAACTTCGAGATGGAGTACAAATTCGATCCTATCCGTCAGGCTATCGCCGACAGCTGGCCGAACAAGATGGATGACAGCTGCGCTCGTAAAGAGTGGGGCTGGAACCCGAAGTACGACCTCGACAAGATGACAGTCGATATGATTGAGACGCTGAAGAAGAAGCTTCTGTAGTATCAGTAAACATTGAAATAAAGGAGAATCTTCGTTAGGTTCTCCTTTATTTTTCAAAACAGTATTCATGACACCGTTATTATCTTTATTTCTTCTTATCCTTGGTTTCGGAGCCCTGATTTTAGGCGCTAATTGGCTCGTGAATGGCGCTACAAGCGTCGGAGTGAGAGCTAAGCTGTCGCCGCTCATCATAGGGTTGACGATTGTGGCATTCGGCACGTCGCTGCCTGAGATGGTCGTCAATATCTTTTCCTGCATCAAAGGAAGCCCCGGACTGGCGATAGGCAACATCATCGGGAGCAACACCATGAACATTTTGCTCATTCTCGGTGTGAGTTCCATGATTTTCCCAATCGATGTGAGCCGAGTCTCGATAAGGAGAGACATCCCTGTGGGATTTATTGCAACCTTTGCCATAGCGCTGATGGCCAACGACTTCTTCAGAGGCACTTCGGGAACCATCAACTGGATCGAAGGTTTGGTGCTGCTGGCGATGGGATTCGGTTATCTCTACTTGACTTTTAAGAAAAACGACGACAATCCGGAAACCCCTGATACCCAGGAGGCTTTGCCTTGGGGTAAGACGATTCTTCAGCTGTTTTTAGGAGTCGTCGGACTTTACATCGGAGGCGAGCTCGTCTCGAAAAACGCCCAGTTCTTAGCTGTCGACTGGGGCATGAACGAGAGTACCGTAGGTCTCACAGTGGTCGCGACAGCCACTTCCCTACCAGAACTCATCACTTCTATCGTTGCGGCACTGAAGAAAAACTCAGCCATCGCCATAGGTAATGTGCTGGGTTCCAATATCTTAAACATCTTTATGGTGCTCGGCGTCAGCTCGTTGATAATACCGTTGCCATTCGACACTAAGATGAATCAGCAGCTGATGATATTGTTTGCTGCCAACGCCATAATGTTAACGACGGTTTTTACAGGAAAAGGCAGGAAAATATCGCGTTTCGAGGGAGTGCTTCTCACTCTCGGATATGTAGCGTTTATGCTATTTAGCCTCTACTACTAACACATTCTCATTTTGCAGACGCACCTTCAGCCAGCGTTCGATCTGGTCTTGAAGCTCATCCTTTATCGGCGTGTCAGAAGTGATAAATACCACTATCTGCTCCTGCTCTATTGACGTTTCCGCGTCGACGGCAGAGCCACGAGTGATGCTTACATTAGTGATCTGCGGATGCTGTGCGAACAGCTCCTGAGCTATTGAGTTTACTGGGATTATATTCGAATTATAAGTATCGAGGCGCTCGTTGAGTTTGCTGATACTGTCATTCAGATTCTTAATCTGTTTGTCGGTATGTTCGTAGACAGACTTCATAATCTCAGCCTCGGAGATATCTTTGCGCATAATCGTAGCGTCTTCGTGAATCAGAATCTGACTGCGCATAATGCCATACGACTCCGCTTCATTATACAACTTTTCTCTCATATCATCACTCAGATTTTCGCCGGCGATAAATATTTCAATGGTTTGCGACTTACGAGAATAATTCGTTTTATAGTCGTAAATGAAGCTCTTGCCCATGTTTTTATTGTTCTTGACGAGAGCCGATGCGTTGATCTTGAAATTATTCTCCTTCACCACGTTAACAGCAGTAATGACACTTGGTGCCAATACAACAATCATAATCACCGCATACCAGCTCTTCGACAAACGTTTATGATGGTCGTCGGTGGTCTGCACTGCCGGGAACTTGAATATTTTCACAGCGATAAATGTCGCCAGAGCAATAAAGATGGTGTTTATGAGGAACAGGTATAACGCGCCGAAAATATACGCCAGTCGAAGCTCGGATATGCCATATCCGATAGTACATAACGGAGGCATGAGGGCTGTCGCGATAGCAACGCCCGAAATCACTGTACCTTTCTCTTTGCGGGAAGTCTCGAGGATACCTGCGAAACCGCCGAAAAGTGCAATCAAGACATCGTAGATGGTAGGATTGGTTCGTGCAAGTAGCTCTGATTGGTTTTCCAAGTTAAGAGGACTTAAAAGGAAAAACATCGAGGAGGCTATGATACTTATAACCACCATAACTGCGTAATTCTTCAGAGAATCCTTCAGCAGATGGCCGTCTTCAGTACCTAAGGCAAGACCCAGTCCCATGATAGGGCCCATGACGGGCGATATCAACATGGCGCCAATGATGACTGGGATTGAATTGACGTTCAGGCCGACTGATGCGATGACGATAGCGCAGGCCAAAATGATGACATTCGGGCCACGGAACGAGATATTATTTCGTATCGAACTGTCGGCAGTCTGATAATCAACATTTTCTCTGATGTTGACAATATCGACTAGTCTTTTCACGTATTTATTCATAATCCCAATCCTTTCCTGAGATCTTATTTAATCCAAACCTGGGTACGTCCAAGCCAGCCTCTCCTATCGAGAGATCCTCTGACTTCAAGCGTGTTATTATTGGCGTTATATGAAATCTTGCCATAATAAGTCTTATCCTCGTGAGGCTCATAAAGTGTGCCGCCTATGAGTTTCCCATCTTCCAACTTAAAATCTTTAACAAGAATCATGCCAATATATTGCTCATCGAAAAGTTCTTTTCCGTTTTCAAAGACGCGAGTGGTTTTTCCGTAATACATGCCGTTGTCGCCTTGATAAAACAGGATGACGCCAGTCACCTCACCGGTTTTATCGTCGACAGATTTCCATTCACCTAAAATTTTATCTATCTGAGCATTGGAAATCAATGCGATAGCAAAAAACAAAACAGTTAAAAATAGCTTTTTCATTATAAAAATTTTTGCAAAAATAATCATTTTTTGTCAAACAGCAACTTTTCTATCACAACTGGGAAGTTCTCCTGTTCGAGGACATGTATCTTCGCTGCCACGTCGTCGGGGGTGTCGGTGTCGGTCAGTGCCACCTTCTTTTGGAAGATGATATTGCCGCTGTCGTAATGCTCATTCACGTAATGAATCGTTATTCCCGACTCTTTCTCATGAGCTGCCACCACTGCTTCGTGGACATGATGCCCGTAGAAACCTTTGCCTCCATATTTTGGCAGCAAAGCCGGATGGATGTTGATGATTTTATTCGGGAAAGCGTCGATGAGACCTTGTGGTATAAGCCACAGAAAGCCTGCCAACACTATGAGGTCGATGTCGAGCGACTTCATCCGCGCGATAAACTGGTCACCGTTAAAATACTCTTTGTCGACCAGCAGCAGAGGGATGCCGAGGTTCTTCGCCCGCTGGTTAGCGTAGGCATCTTTGTTGTTACTGACAACGCAGGCCAGATCCACCTCCGGGTTCGGTGTGAAATATTCAGCTATGCGCTGCAGGTTAGTGCCGCCTCCCGATACAAAAATCGCTAATCGTTTCATTATCAATCTACATTGTCGTGAAGAAAGGAATTCTCCTCACGCAGTCCTGACTCTTTATCCACCGAGTAATGTGACAGTTCTTTATCGTCGTTGGCGATGTTCATGCCCATCCTCGCGTATGCCGGGATATTCTCGAAACTCTCGAGTTCAGCCTGGTTTCTGAAGTCGGTGTTAAACGACATGAAACGCTGACGGCGCAAGATCTCCTTCTGGTCGAGCTGTTTTGTCTGGACTGGCTTAGTCTCGACTTTCAACGCCGTAACACCTTGGTTATCAGATATATTCTTAAGGCCAGGGACATCAACATCGTCATCGTCGGAGGTGAAAGGGTTATCGTATTTTCTCACCGATGGAGCCGCTGTCTCGTTGGAACGTGACTCATCGGTAGCCACTCTCTTCACGAATATGCCGCTGTCGCCTGAAAAATCTTCGACATCGTCGTCTTTATCCTTATCTTTAGGTGTCTCGTCTTCATCGTAAAGTGTATGCACTTTGATGCGAGGGGTGTTGTCTTCCGGCTCCGGCTCGATCTTCATCTCAGTGAAGGTTTCTTCTGTATGCGTCTCCTCAGCCTCAGCTTCAGTCTCATCTTTCGCTTCTGTCACTTCATCTTCGACTTCCTCAAACACCATCGACACTCCCTGTTTTGCCACTTCTTTCTCAGGTTCTCTGAGTTTGTTGTCGGCAAAGGTGAATCTGTGGATCTGTTTTACCTCTTCGGCTTCGCCGAAACCTGTAGCGATGAGTGTCACGCGGAGGCCGTCTTCTAGCGACATATCCTCGCCGTTACCCCAGATGATCTCCGACACCTTGCCGGTAGCTTCCTGGACGTATTCGTTGATTTCGGTCACCTCGTCGAGTTTCACTTCTTCGGTACCAGAGGTAATATAGACAAGGATATTCTTTGCTCCTGTGATGTCGGAATCGTCGAGAAGCGGTGAATGTACAGCCTCTTCCACAGCGCGCAGAGCTCTGTCTTCGCCAACAGCATAGCCTGATCCCATGATGGCCTTACCGCTGTCGCGCATCACGTTGTTGACATCTTCGAAGTCGACGTTGACATAGCCTGTCACTGTGATGATTTCGGCGATACCTTTAGCGGCGATCTTCAACACATCGTCGGCCTTCTTGAAGGCGTCGGTGAGCTTCATGTTACCGTATTCTTCGCGGAGTTTGTCGTTGCTTATCACGAGAAGTGCGTCGACATGCTTACGCAGTTCGGCGATACCTTCCTGCGCCTGCTGTTGACGGCGTTTGCCTTCGAAGCTGAACGGCAGAGTGACGATACCCACTGTGAGGATGCCAAGTTCCTTTGCTATCTTAGCCACGACAGGGGCGGCTCCTGTGCCTGTACCGCCACCCATACCAGCTGTGATAAACAGCATCTTGGTGTCACCTTCGAGCGCCTCACGGATTCTATCCTCGGTCTGCTCAGCTGCCTTACGGCCTTCGGCCGGGATGTTACCGGCTCCTAAGGCGTGGTCGCCTATATGTAGTTTATTCTCCACCGGGCTCTTCTGCAGGGCCTGGTCGTCGGTGTTGCAAAGAATGAAGTCAACACCTGTTATTCCTTCCGAAAACATGTGCGTGACAGCGTTGCTACCGCCGCCTCCGACACCCATAACCTTAATGATGTTAGGTTTTTCTTCCGGTTCGTCAAATCTTACTAAGTCTGTCATGCTATATTGTTTTAATCGATTTTCTCATTTTCAATGTCGTCGTCTTTAAGGAACTTTCCTGCGAAGCCAGTGATGATGCCTTCCCACCAAGGTTTCTTTGGCTTAGGGGCTTCATCTGTCTTCTCTTCCACTGGAATCTCCGTTACTGTTGGCTGGATAACCGGGCTATTGCCGATGCCGATCTGACCGTGTTTCATGGCATGTTCATAACGTGCAATACCTTCGATGACGAGGCCGACACCAGTCGAGTACATCGGGCTTGCCAGTTCTTCAGCTGTGTCGTTGGCGAGATATTCGTTCGGGTAGCCGATACGCACGTCGAGACCAGTCTTGAATGCAGCCAGCTGCTGGATATGTTTCATCATCGCGCCACCGCCAGTGAGCACCATACCTGCGATCAGTTTATGTTCGCTGTTGACCTTCTGAATCTCATTGTTCACGATGTCGAAGATCTCGCTCAGACGAGCCTGGATGATGTTGGCAAGGTTCTTGAATGATATCTCCTTAGGCTCACGACCGCGGATGCCAGGGATGGAGACAACTTCGTCGTCGCGGTTCTCCGATGCCACCGCCGAACCGAACTTCACCTTGATCTCCTCAGCGTGTTTCTTGATGATAGAACAGCCCTGACGGATGTCTTCGGTGATGACGTTGCCGCCAAACGGGATGACTGCGGTGTGGTAGATGATATTATCGTAGAAGATGGCGATATCTGTCGTGCCGCCGCCGATGTCGACGAGTGCCACGCCCGCTTCTTTCTCTTCTTCGCCAAGTACTGCCTCCGCTGAAGCGATAGGCTCAAGAATCATGTGTTCCATCTCGAGACCGGCCTGATGGATGCAGGTGATGATGTTACGTGCAGCCGCCACCTGACCGATGATGACATGGAAGTTAGCCTCGAGCTTGTTACCCAGCATTCCTTTAGGATGGCGGATACCCATCTCGTCGTCGACGATATATTCCTGAGGGATGACGTCGATGATCTCCTCGCCCGGTGTCATGCCGAGTTTGAAGACATCCTGACGCAGTCTGTCGATCTCTTCCTCTGTAATCTCCACATTCGGGTTGTCGCGCATCAGCACACCGCGATGCTGCACACTGCGGATGTGATGGCCGGCGATACCGACGTTAACCGTCTTGATGTCGACATTCGACTGCTCAGAGGCCTGGTCGACAGCCCTTCTGATAGCATTGACGGTCTCCTCGATATTGAAAACCATACCACGTTTAACACCTGTCGATTCCGTCTTTCCATATCCACGGATGACAATCTTTCCATTCTCAACTTTTTCGCCGACGATGCAGGCGATCTTTGTAGTGCCGATATCGAGGCCTACGATGTACACAGGATTACTCATTTCTTTTTGTTTTTATTTCTCGTACAAACAACTTGATTTTCAAAATTAAAATTTATCTTGCAGTAGTCCTTCAAATCTGGAGAACCCTGCATGCGCTCAAAGAAATACTGGAGGTTTCGCAGCTTCAGGTCGACATTGTCGCCGTAGCCGAGAATCACCTTCAGGTCGACATTGTTCATCACCAGCTCGTATTCCTTACCGTCGAAATATACCTGTTTGACGCAACAATTCGTATATGTATTGCTTTGAATCTTTCTCATCACGCTGAAAATCTTCGGCAGATCGGTGTTATGATAAACACTGTCGTATACGCTTGCCGATGTCTTCGTCACCGCATTGAAATTCAGGTTTCCGCTGCCTACCAACAGATGAAGCGGATAGCTCGATTTCACTGGGAATATCCTTCCCTCCTCATCGAGATATACCGACTGTCCTTTCTTGTTATAAACCCTCATAACAGGCTGGCACTCAATCAGTTGTACCACCAAAGTCTCATCCATGGTGATATTTGCATCGGTATAGATGGCCCACGGGATGGTCTTCAGATAATCTCTGACGGCATCTACCGGGATCATAGTGATATCGGTGTTATGCGTAGTATCGCAAATCTGCATGACATGGTTATAAACCTCCAAACTGTCGATAAACCCATGACTATCAGTGCGTATCAGCGACATCTCGACGCTCTTAAGAGAATGCTCGACATGGTCCTGACGGGTAAAATACCACAGGCAGCCAATCGCAGCGATTGTCAGAACCCAGACCGATATTTTCAAAAACTTCCTCATTCTCCTAACAGCTTTTCAATTTGTGGTACAAAACGATCGATATCGCCGGCTCCTACAGTCATAATTAACTCAGGATCAATTCTTTTTATTGTATTTAGCAGCTCTTCCTTTGAGCTTAAAACCTTTTCTTTCGATGTTATTTTTTTCAATAATGCCGCTGATGTCACACCCTCGATCGGGAGCTCGCGAGCCGGATAGATGTCGAGCAGAATCACTCTGTCGGCCAGCGACAGGCTCTCGGCGAAACCATCCATGAAGTCGCGGGTACGGGTGAACAGATGTGGCTGGAACACCACCGTTAACTCCTTGTCGGCGAACACATTACGTGCTGCCATTAATGCCGCCTTGATCTCCTCAGGATGATGCGCGTAGTCGTCGACATAAATGTGCTTCGTATTTCTTACCCTGATGTCGAAACGGCGCTGCACTCCTTTGAAAGTAGCCAATCCTTTTCTTATATCCTCTTCATTGACACCGAGATACGAGCACATGATGATTGCCGCAAGAGCGTTTTGAACGTTATGCAAGCCATAAAGCGGCATCATGATATCCTTCATCTCGTTAGTGTCAAAGACAGTCATTCCATCGACAATTTTGATGTTTTCAGCCACTACGTCGGCGTTTGCTAAGCCATAGGTGACGTGCTTTTTATCAGTTTTTATCGGCAAGTCGGCGTGATAAATCACCAAGCCATCGTCAGCGGTTTTGTTCACAAATTCGTTGAAGCTCGCCCTAAGATGCTGATAGTCACCATAGATGTCGAGATGATCGGCATCGATGGATGTCACAATGCTGACGTATGGCGACAGCTGAAGGAACGAATGGTCGAACTCGTCGGCTTCCATCACCACGTAGTCGTCATTGTCGTTGCCAATCACCACGTTGCTGTCGATGTTACGTGCTATTCCGCCAATAAACGCTGACACTTTCGTGTTTGCCGTCATCAGGATATGTGTCACGAGTGCCGTTGTGGTGGTCTTGCCATGCGTTCCGGCTATTGCGAGGGCTTTATGTTGCCTCGAGAGCATGCCAAGCACCTCAGCGCGTTTAACTATCTTGATATTCTTATCACGTAAATAATTCAGTTCCAGCGAGTTAGATGGTATTGCCGGTGTAAGCACCACAAACTCTATGTTCTCAGGAATAAGGCTCGGGTCGTCGACATAATGAATGCTTATGCCTTCATCTTCAAGACGATGCGTCAATGGCGAAGGGGTACGGTCGTATCCCGCCACTTCATAGCCCTTAGCTTTGAAATATCTCGCCAGGGCGCTCATCCCGATGCCGCCGATTCCTAAGAAATACAACATATCTTATCTATCTCATTTACAACATCTTCCGCTGCGTTTGGCCTTGCAAACTTAGCGATATTCTCTTCCATTGTATGGATCTTCTCCTTGTCGTTAAGCAACTCGAACACTGCTGGAATAAGTTTCTCCGGTGTCTCGTCGTTGTGCACCATCAAAGCTGCGTCTTTGTCGACCAGGCTCTGCGCGTTTTTTGTCTGATGATCCTCCGCCGCCGTCGGCAGTGGCACGAATATTGTAGCTTTCTTCACCAGTGACAGCTCCGAAATCGACATGGCTCCTGCGCGTGATATCACGACGTCGGCGGCGCCATATGCGAGGTCCATCCTATCGATGAACACCGTCGGCTTCACACGGTCGTCGAGGCCAAGCTCGCCAACTTCTTTCTGTGCCTGTTCTAAATATTGCTTGCCGGTCTGCCATATCATCTGATAGTCAACATCTTTGAACATGGCGAGCTTGGCCGAGATGCCTTTGTTAATACCCAGAGCACCTTGGCTGCCGCCGACGAGCAAGATTATCGGTTTCTGAGGGTCGAGACCGAAGAACTTAGCGCCTTCCTCACGTTTGCCTTCAACTGACACCACATTGTTTCTCAACGGGTTACCTGTAAGAACGATCTTATCTTTCGGGAACCACTTTTCCAACCCCTCATATGCCACGCATATCTTAGCTGCCTTAGGAGCCACAATCTTATTGGTGACGCCCGGGAACGAGTTCTGTTCTTGTATCACGACAGGGATGCCCAGAGATGTAGCTTTCCTCATCGTCGGGCCGCTGGCAAAACCGCCGACGCCGACAACCACATCTGGTTTGAACTTCTTCAGGATGCGACGAGCCTTGACGAGACTGCTCACCAACTTAAACGGGAAGCTCAAGTTATCGAGTGAGAACTCACGCTTAAACCCGCTAATCCACAGGCCTTCAATAGGATAGCCTGCCTTAGGCACACGCTCCATCTCCATCCTGCCCTTTGCTCCGACAAACAATATCTCAGCATCAGGATGACGACGTTTGAAGGCGTCGGCGATGGCAATGGCCGGGAAGATATGTCCGCCTGTACCTCCGCCGCTAACTATCAGTCTCGGCGACTTCGATTTCTGCATCTCTTTCATCGTTCTTAACTTTATCTATTTCTTTTGTCACACTAATAATAATTCCTATCGACATTCCTGTAAACAACAGCGATGTACCTCCCATGCTGACGAACGGCAGCGGCTGTCCCGTCACCGGAAACAGACCTACGGCCACGCCCATGTTGACGAGGGCCTGCATCACGAGGCTGAACGCCAGCCCCATCGCCAGCAGCCCTCCAAACGACTGCGGCGCTCGTAGCATGATTCGCGTCGCTCGGAAAAGCAAGACAAGATACAAAGCCAGCACAAACACACCTCCTATAAGACCATATTCCTCCAGCACCATGGCATAGATGAAGTCGGAGTAAGGGTGCGGCAGCACGTTACGCTGGGTGCTCTTACCGGGGCCTTTCCCGATGACGCTGCCTCCAGCGATGGCTATCTTCGCCTGAAGCACCTGGAAATTGGCCGTATCGTCAGACTCTTCTTCACTGCTGCTGAAGAAACGCTCGATACGGTTAACCCATGTCACGCTTCGGTTGTCTTTCGCAAAAGCAAGGGATACCAGCATGAAGATGCCGCCTGCCACCACGATGACTCCGATAAACGCGAAGATATATTTCATCTTTACCTTACTCAAGAACATCATCACTATGCTTGTCGCAAACAGCATGGCCGCCGTCGAGAAGTTCTCGGGGAATATCAAGCCCACGATTACAAGAATCGGCAGCATCACCCTGATACCAAGCTCTTTATAGTTGTCGAGCTGGTCACGACGCAGCGTCAGCACCCTGGCTAAGTAGCCTATCAACGCAATCTTAGCGAGGTCGCTGGTCTGGAACGTCACGCCGGCGATGCCGATGACACGCTGTGCATGGTTGAGATTCTGTCCGAAGAACAGCGTGTAGACCAACAGAGGGATGGCTATCCAGAAAAGCAGAAGCAACAGTCTCGAGTAGCGCTTGTAGTTGAGACGCGAGGCCGCAAACATACAGGCCAGACCGAGCATCAGCATCACGGCGTGACGCAGCAACACAAAGGCGTTATTGCCGTGATAGCTTCTGTTAGCCACCGACTCCGAAGCGCTGTACACGGTGAGCAACGACATGAATGTGAGGATTGCCACCACCATCCATATCACCTTGTCGCCCCGGAACAGGTTCTTCGTCTTTTCTACAACTGTCTCCTTATCTAACATAGCTTATTCTTTTGCCATTTTGACAAACACTTTCTCCATCTTTCTGACGTCGACGCCTTCCATCTCGCAGCCTGGTGAAAACAGGATGCTGTAACCCGACACCGACTTCTCCTCAGCCATCTTCACCGCCTCTTCCATATTCTCAGCCATCATCACGCCGTCGCGTACCAGACATCCGAGAGCCATGCGCATCGGCTCGATGTCGTTTCCAACACAAATTATCGACTTAACATGTTGACGCACAACAGGTATCATCTCCTCGTAGTCTTCATTTCCCGCTAAGGCGATCCAAACCGTCGGCTCATTGACGTTCTCGATAGAGAACCATGTCGCCGAGACGCTCTTAGCACCGCTGTCGTCGATATATTTCACGCCGTTACGCATAGCCACAAACTCGTTTCTGTGTTTGATATGCTCACAATCGACGAAGCTATTCTTAAGCACCTCTCTGCGCGCATTGCAGATGTTGTGGTTAATTGCTACGGTGTAAACCTCTTTTCTTCTACCTTGTTTTGCCAACTGTTCTAATGTCATAAGTCTCAATGTTATATATTTCTAATTCGATTTTATTTCTCTTTAAAAGCATTTTCTAATTCTTCCCTATCATCGAAATGATGTTTCACGCCCTTCACATCCTGATATGTCTCATGGCCTTTGCCAGCCACAAGGATGATGTCGCCTTTCTTTGCTAGAGCCACTGCCGTGCGAATAGCCTCTCTGCGGTCGGTGATACACAACACCTTGTTGTAGTATTCGCCAGGTACGCCGGCTTTCATCTGTCGGATGATCTCTTCAGGCTCCTCGAAACGTGGGTTGTCGCTGGTGATGATGAGTCTGTCGGACAGCTTCACTGCCGCTGCAGCCATCTTCGGACGTTTGTCGGCGTCGCGGTTACCGCCAGCACCTGCCACCGTTATCAGCGTCTCGTTATGCGTACGGATCTCGTTGATGGTCGAGAGCACATTCTCAAGTGCATCAGGGGTATGCGCGTAGTCGACGATGCCCACGATGCCGCCTTTCGAACTCACCATCTGGAAACGTCCCGACGCGCTGTGTAGCTTGCTCACCTCCTGCAAGACCTCTTCCTCGGGCATGCCTAAAAGCGTTGCTGCGCCATAGATAGCCAACAGATTCGAGGCGTTGAAACGACCCACAAGGTAGGTCGACACGGCTTTTCCGTTGATCTTCAACTCCATACCGTCGAAGTAGCTCTCCATGACAAGACCTTTGAAGTCGGCGTCATGTTTCAAAGAATAGGTCTTCTTCGCCGCTTTGGTATTCTGAAGCATCACCATGCCGTTTTTATCGTCTATGTTCGTCAAAGCGAATGCCGTCGAAGGCAGGTTGTCGAAGAATTTCTTCTTCGCGTCACGGTAGTTTGCCAGTGTTTTATGATAATCGAGATGATCTTGAGTCAAGTTGGTGAATATACCGCCATCGAAATGCAGTCCAGCAATGCGGTCCTGGTCGATGCTGTGCGAGCTCACCTCCATGAAGGCGTATTCGCAGCCGGCCTCCACCATCTGTGCCAACAAGGCGTTGAGCTCGAGCTGGTCGCCGGTGGTATGCGTCGAAGGCACCACCTTCTTCCCGATGATATTCTCAATCGTCGAGAGGAGTCCGCACATATATCCTGCGTCGGTGAAGAGACGATAGAGCAAGGTGGCGATGGTGGTCTTGCCGTTGGTGCCTGTCACACCCACCAGATGCAGCTTCTCCGAAGGATTGTCGTAGAACGCCGATGCCGCCAGTCCCAACGCCTGGGCGCTGTTTTCGACAACATAATATTTCACACCTTCGACCTGCTTTTCAGGCAGCTGCTCACAGACGATGCCTTCCGCTCCGTTCTCGATGGCCTTGCCTATATAGTCATGACCGTCGACTTGGGTACCCCGTACGGCGAAGAACACGCTGCCGTCAGTGCACTTCCTCGAATCGAACTGCAAGTCCTTTGCTCCTTTTAAAATCTCTTCTATATTCATATAGTTTTTATTATTTCAACTTTAAACTGATAGTTTTCCCTTTCTCCAATGCTGTCCCTGCTTTCACGCTCTGGCTATCCACCACTCCGCGGCCGCTGAACTCCACCTTCCATCCCATCGTCTCGAGGAGATAAATGGCATCTGTCACATTCATACCCGTAAGGTCAGGCACCAAGTCTTTGTCGAGTTCGAGGCTCTGCATGGTAACGCCACCGTTCACCGACGGGCTGACCTTCACCCACTCTGAGCTGAGCTCACCGTCGACCATCCTCACGCCTTCCATGGTGCAGTAGTCGTTGACATCTTCATAATATGCCATCGACGCCCTAGTATATTTGTCGGCATTGGCCGGATAGCTGCTCTTCTCGTCGGTGATGCCGAGCTCGGTGGCATATACCTTCTCAGCTATCTCCTTGAAGACAGGTGCCGACACCGACGCACCGTAGTATTTGCCTCCCATCGGGTTGCTGATAATCACGATGCAGGTATATTTGGGGTCATCGGCAGGGAAATAACCCACAAACGAAGCTGTGTAGTTTTTCTTGTTGTAGTTGCCGTTCTGGGCAATCTGTGCCGTTCCCGTTTTACCTGCCACCGGGAAAGCGCATTTGCTCAACAGCTTCGCTGTGCCGTTCTCGACAACACCTCTCAGCAAGCTCTGCAGCGTCTTGATGGTTCTGTCTGACGCTATCTTCTCGTTGATCACGATGGTGTCGAAGGTCTTTATCACCTCGTTACCGCGACGGATCTCCCTAACAAACTGCGGCTTCACCATACGTCCATTGTTGGCGATGGCGTTGTAATACGTCAGCAGTGTGATTGGAGTCACTGTGAGCTCGTAACCTATTGACATCCATGGCAATGATACCTTCGACCAGATCTTACTGCTGGTGCTCTTGATATATGGTTTACCCTCACCTTTGATGTCGAGATTCAAAGGCTCGTTGATCTTGGTTTTATAAATCAAATCAATAAATCGTTGTGGGTTCGACTCGAAAGCCTCTGTGGTGAGGTATCCGAAAGCGATGTTCGACGACTCCCAGAAACACTGTTTTATCGTCGGATGTCCCTCGCCCACCACGTGCGAGTCGGTCATGATACGGTTATGGAAACGCATCTTCCCAGTGTTTCCTAAATTCAAGACTCTGTCGACATTGAAATGAGGGTCGTTCTCGAGCAACGCCGTCATGGTGATAGCCTTAAACGTCGAGCCCGGCTCTACATTCTCAGCGATGGCGAAGTTATACGACTCCTCATATTTCTTCTTTTTCTCGTTATAACGCAACGACGCCATCACCTCAATGAATCCCGACTTCACATCCATCATGATGACGCAGCCCTGCTGTGCTTTGTTCTCGTCGAGGCAACGACGCAGCGACTCTTCCGCCACATCCTGAATCTTAGCGTCGATGGAGGTGTAGATGTCTTTACCGTTCCTTGGCGTGACATTCGTCGACGACGGCACGTCGATGAAACGGCCACCGTTGATACGACGACGCATCTGCATGCCATCACGGCCGCTCAGACAGGTGTCGTAGGCGCCTTCCAGACCGACTTTCACAGGATTCAAAGTGTCGTTAAAGTTCACATATCCGATCACACGCATAGCGATATCACCGTACGGGCGCTCCCTGACGAGCTGTTTCTCGGCGATGAGACCGTTCTGTCGGTCACGGAAGATAGGGAACGTCTTAAGACGCTCATATTGATCCATCTTCAGCTTACGGGCGATCCTCACATAACGTTTGTTATTGTTTTTCGCCTTGGTGAACTTATTGACATACTGCGACTTAGTATTATCTTTCAACATCCTTGCCAGACTATCCGACAAGGCTCCGATTTCGTTGTTAAAACGATCCTCAGGCACAGCCACCGGGTCAAAATACACATCGAAAACAGGTATTGTGGTGGCAAGAAGTGTGCCGTTTTTCGAGAAGATGTTACCACGAACCGCTGGAACCTTCACCATCCTAATATCGGCATTACGCGCCTTCTCAAGCAGTTCCTCACGATCAACGGTCTGAATAACAATGATTTTGATGACAATAGCCGCCCCGACCACGAGCATCAGCACGTAGATCAGAAGCACACGCCAAACGTCACCAAAATTCATCTTACTCATAACCTATTGCACCTTTTTATTAATAGTAAGCTTCTTCAAAGGCTCTATCGACTCTTTTATCCCTTTGTTTTTCAACATCTTAGCCAGCTCCGACTGCTTCGTCATCCTTGTAATCTCCGACTTGTTGTAGACGTATTCCACATGACGGTCTTCGAGAACCTTCGTTTTCACCAAAACCTCACGGTTGATATCTTCAGCGATATAAGTGTTTGTAATATAAAGCATTAGCAGAAATACCACATACAAGATAAACGGCAGCTGCTTCACCACCGACGACTTCGAAAAGACATCGCCTCCGAGGTAATTGTTAAAAAACGAACCTTTATTCTCCTTACCCATCTTACTATTTTTACTTTGTACTACTTTCAACTTTAAACTCTCTCTGCTATTCTTAACTTAGCGCTTCTTGCCCTGCTGTTTCTAGCTATCTCTTCGTCGCTCGGCACTATCGGCTTATGCGTTATCAGTTTATACGGAGTGTTTTGGTTTCCGAAGAAATCCTTTTCCACCTCGCCGCTCGCATTGCCACTACGCATGAAATTCTTCACTAAACGGTCTTCAAGTGAGTGATACGACATCACCACAAGCCTTCCACCGGGTTTCAGCATGTCGGCGCATTGCGACAGAAACGCCTCAAGCACCTCCATCTCTTTGTTTACCTCAATCCTCAACGCCTGAAATATCTGCGCCAGCACTTTATTTTCCTGACCTTTCGGCAGATGAGGAGCGACAGCATTCTTAAGATCTGTCGTCGTTTCAATCGGAGCGATATCACGAGCCATCTCTATGTCGCGGGCTATCGCCATGGCGTTTTTCAACTCGCCGTAACGCGAGAAAATGCTCGCCAAAGCTGTAACTTCGTATGTATTCACAATGTCTGCCGCGTCGACGGGGTCGTTTTGGTTCATACGCATGTCGAGACGGCCCTCGAAACGTGTCGAGAAGCCCTTCTCAGGCGTGTCGAACTGATATGACGAGACTCCGAGGTCAGCCAAGATTCCATCGACTTTAGAATTTGCGTAAAGCTGAACGAAATTCTTCATATAACGGAAGTTCTGCGGGATGAAGGTGAATCGTTCATCCTCGAACGCGTTCTTGGCGGCGTCGGCATCCTGGTCGAAAGCGTAGAGATGGCCTCCCTTGAGATTCTCAAGGATAGCCCTCGAATGGCCGCCGCCGCCGAACGTCACATCGACATAGATGCCGTCGGGGTTGATGTTCAGACCATCGATACACTCGCTTAACAACACAGGATTGTGATACATATCAAATTTTTCTACTCAAAATCAATATTTCCGAGACGATCCTCAAGCAGCTGCGAGAAGTCTTCATCGCTCATCTCCGCATTGCTCTTGTCCATCTGTTCCTTGCCCCAGATCTGCATCCTGTCGGGCAACGAAGTGATAACCACTTCCTTCACCATTCCACATTTCTCGACAAGATCTTTAGGGATCTGCAGACGACCGCTGGCGTCCATCATCACCACTCTCGCACCACCGTTGATGCGGCGCATCATCATCAGATTTTCCTTCTTGAAAGGATTCAGCTTGCCGAGTTTGTCCTGCAATTTACGCCAGTCGTCCTTTCCGTACACGTCGAGACATCTTTCGAACAATCCCGGGCGAAGCACGAAACCCTCGTTCAAGGCATCTCCCAGCTGTTCCTTGAAACTACTGGGCAAGAGGAGCCTTCCCTTGGCGTCTAACTTGCAATAATATTCACCTATCGGATAATCCATTTGTGCACAAATTTTTCAGGTTGTAAAATTATACATTTTTTCCCACTTATTCCCACTTTTTTACAAAAATTTTAAAAAATTTATCAACAAAGTTATCAACAGTCGAAAAAATTTATCAACAGTCCCAATTTTTGCTTACATTTGCAAAAAATTTCATCATGATAATCAAAACGGCCTCATTTTTGCAAAGCAACACCGACATCAAAAAGCTCCCGAAGACCGACAAGCCGGAATATGCTTTTATCGGGCGTTCCAACGTGGGAAAATCGTCGCTTATCAACATGCTGACAGGCAACAACAAGTTGGCAAAGGTGTCGGCTACACCGGGCAAGACCATCACCATTAACCATTTCATTATCAACGATGAATGGTATTTGGTTGATCTGCCGGGATATGGCTTCGCCAAGCGTTCGCAGAAGGATCGTGAGATGTGGAAAAAGATGCTTGACGCTTACATCCTCGGCCGGCAGAACCTTGTGATGACATTCGTGTTGGTCGACAGTCGCATCAAGCCTCAGAAAATAGATTTGGATTTCATCGCCGGCCTCGGTGAGAACCAGGTTCCGTTTGCGATAGTGTTCACAAAAGCCGACAAGCTCGGCAGCGGCCAACTGTCAGCAAACATTGAGGTTTACAAAAAAGAACTCCTAAAAGAATGGGAAGAGCTTCCCACGATGATCGTCACCTCCTCCGAAAAGAAAACCGGAAGAGATGAAA
Source organism: uncultured Bacteroidales bacterium (assembly GCA_947304185.1). GTDB lineage: Bacteria > Bacteroidota > Bacteroidia > Bacteroidales > F082 > Limimorpha. Next base: position 11,278 of record CAMZAM010000024.1, on the reverse strand, counting down.
TATTAAACCTCATTGAGGGGTATAATAAAGATTTTGTAAAATAATGCAAGAAATATTTTAAAACGTTAGGGCGCCTAACGGCGCCCTGACAACAATAAACATAACTGATATCACACAATGTGAATTCTTTTTTTATCTGTCAAACACGGTCCAGCCGACTGGAATACCCCATCCGAATTCATCTACTGGCCATTCTACACCGGCGGCTTTAGTGAACGTGCCAGTGGATGCCACTCCTTCGAGCCAACTTGCACAACAATCCCATGGATCTGGATTTTCAGCAAGGCATGTATTTATAGCAAGACATGTAACTGCACTTAAATTGGTGCAACTTTGGAACATAAAATCGTAGCAATTTAAGGTCAGGGTTGTGGCTAGAAGCTCAGGGGCTGCAGTGAGACTGGTGCAACCAGAGAACATTTGCATGTAGCAAGATTCGGCCAACGTTGTAGCAGGAAGTTCAGGAGCTGTGGTGAGATTAGTGCATAAAGTGAACATACCATGGTAACAATCATTAGCCAACGTTGTAGCCGGAAGCTCAGGAGCAGTAGTCAAACTTGTACAACCATGGAACATTCCGCCGTAGCAATATTCAGCCAACATTGTAGCAGGAAGTTCTTCAGGAGCTGTGGTGAGATTAGTGCAACCATTGAACATTTGGTAGTAGCAATGATCAGCCAACGTGGTAGCAGGTAACTCAGGTGCCGTTGTTAATCCAGTACAACCACGGAACATATTCCAGTAACAATTCGTAGACAATGTTGTGGCTGGAAGAATTATGGGCTTATTTGGATCGCTGGTAAGATGTTGGCAGTTTTCGAACAGTTCACAGAAGGTTTGCTCACTGCCACTAGGGAGCTGTGTCTTCCCACCAAAGTCCTGATAAAGAAGACTCATAACGTTGCCATAAACATAGCAATCTCCATTAGAAATTGCAAAAGAACGATAAGCCACGCTGTTATTTCCAGCTGATGTCGCACGGAACTGGACTTTATCAGTAACATTGGTGAGGGTAATGGCTGTTGTTTCCGAAGTGTAGCTCGACCAGTCGGAATCATTGGTGCGGTATTCCATGGAAACTCCTGTTGTGTACTCAAACGACACTGTCGCTCCAGCTTCCTTTGCCTCAAAGGTAAGCGGTTTATCCAACATCAATTCCATTTCTGGGATGCTTACACCTGTTGTGTAGTACATATTGGCTGTTACAGCAGGAACACCAAATGTTGTCGAGTTAGCGTAGCCATAAACTTTAGCGACAGCGTCGGTAACAGCTGCCTGTACCGGCAGGATTGCCCAACGGTTCTGGCCATCAATAGCATTCAATATCACTTGACCGTTGCCCTTCTTGGAGTATGTGAACGGCTCGCCGTCAAAATGGATCGTGGCCTCGTTGTTCATGCCTAAAATTGCAACTTTCGTCGCGGCAGGGATATCAGTGTTTGTAAGGTTGAACTTCACCAATCCGCATTTGTTGAGCAGGAAACTTGTGTAGGATGACACACCGCTGGTGTATTTTTCAGTCGACTGTCCGTACGACAACACCGGAAGGTTACTGCTCTGGTCGCTGATGTTAACCGTTAACGATGTTGTGGTTCCTGCCTCTGGAGTGGTTTTTGGAGCGAATCCGCCCACGAAATAGAAATGCAGATAGTCGTCGGTGCTTGTCGGGGTGATGGTGCCGCTGAACTGGTCGTTGCCCGAGTATGTTAGCGTTCCGCAGTATTTGCCGTCGTTACCCACATAAAGGACATCGTCGGTTTCGAATTCAACCGTGCCGTCTTGGTTAACAACATGCTTGTCTCCTCTGTCGATGGTGATGGATACGAACACGCCTTCGTCTGTAACGATGTTCGGTGTTACTGTTTCGATTCTCTTCTTGCACTGGCTCATTCCGAGTATCATTGCCAATGCCATGATTAAAGTGATTGATTTTTTCATTTTTTATTAGTTATTTTGTTTGTTATCATTTATTCTTTTCTCTTGTTTTTAGCAACGGCATAACCCATTCCCGCCATCATCATTATCAAAAGGCCGCTGCCGAGAGGAGCGCCGAACTGCTGGTTGGTGATACCGCCTGTAACGCCCGTGGCAGGATCCTGTCCGAACGTCTGGTTGGTAATGTTACCCCCTGCCTCGGCACGGTTGTTGTAAAGGTCCTCGCCGTTCTTGAAGAATTGGTCGTTTTGGGCACGGCTTGTCGATGGCAACATCAGACCTATTGCCATCATCAGTGAAAGTAAAAGTACTTTCAACTTTCGTTTTTTCATTACGTTTTAGTTTATTTAAGGTTTTTGCGCCGATTCCCTAAACGCAATAAATAATTTGTTAATCGATTTGAAACTTACATAATAAAAAAAACGCGGGAATCTGACCTTTTGCCTTATTGTGCAGTTGATTGTGAATTTGCTAGATTCTGTATGCCGCAGATAAAGTGTTAGATCAACGTCTTTCCCATTATGTTGTTCCCCGCCCTGACCATCCTCAAATAGGCCTCGGCGTTTAACGGCCGCAAAAATACAAAAAAAATAATTGATATGATGACAGGAAAAATAAAAAAAAATAATGCAAAAAATAGAGCCGATGTAACATCGGCTCTACTGATATCACACAAATTGTCAAGTGTTTTTAAAAAAGCTATTCCTGCGCCTCGAATCTCTTAACCAATTCCTCTGGCGAGAGGCCTAAAAATTCGATGGAAGCACGGCAGTCGTCGGCGAACTCACCGTCGGGATACTGCTCAAGATACTGCTCGTAGATCTTCTTCGCCATATCGAGGTTGTTGTATTTCGTCTCAAAGATAAATGCCTTCACAAACAACGCCGCCTGAGTGCGCGGATAATCAGGATAATCGGCAATCATACGGTCGATGATGGAGATTGTGCGCTGAGGCTCGTTCAAATTCATCGAAACGTCGACCGCCTTGAACAAATATTCAGGCGACATCGCATCATCATGATTGGCATCGGCAAAATCACAATACGCTGACACTAAATCACTTGCAACTTCAGGAACGATGGCGCCATCTGTCGCAAACACCTGTTCCTCCAACTTCACAATTCTCTTTGCCGGATCATTACTGTTGCAACCCGCAAAAAACAACGCAATAACTGCAAATAATAATACTCTCTTCATAACCAATAATTTCAATAACCTATAACCAATAACCTATAACCATTATCTATGTTTCTTTTTATTCGGGAAAATCATCTTGTAATCCACATCGACGTTGCCTTCGGAGATATTACGTAACTTATTCTTCAGCAACATCTTACGCATCGAGCTGATTCTGTCAACGTAACACTTCCCTTCGAGGTGGTCGTATTCATGCTGGATCACACGCGCCACTATGCCGTCGAACTCCTCTTCGTGCTCCACGAAGTTCTCGTCGAGATAGTTTATCAACACCTTGCTCGGACGCTCAACATCTTCGCCCATGTCGGGCAGACTCAGACAGCCTTCCCTAAAGGTCCACGGCTCGCCTGAAAGCTCTATGATTTCAGGGTTTATGAACACCTTCTTCACACCGGCGCCCTCAGGATATTTATCCTTAAACGGGTCGCTGTCCATCACGAAAAGACGTATCGACTTGTTGATCTGCGGAGCCGCCAGACCCACACCCTCGGTATGGTACATCGTCTCGAACATATCAGCGATAAGTTGCTGAATCTCAGGACTGTTTTCTTCGATTTCTTCGGCCACGTGCTTCAGCACCGGATGACCGTAAGCCACAACTGGTAAAACCATTTTTATCTATTATCTTTTATCTGTTATCTATTATCTTTTATCTCAAAGAACTCATATACGACTGCAGAATTATCGTCGCACTGATCGTATCTACAAGTTCCTTGTTCTGCCTTGCTTTTTTGCCCAGACCCGCGTCTAACATGGTCTGATGCGCCATCACAGATGTAAAACGCTCATCGAAACGTTTTATTTCCATGTCGGGCAGCACTTTTTTCAGCTGTTTCAGGAAAGGCTCGATGTGTTGCGCCGACTCCGACGGGTTGTTGTGCATGTCCTTCGGCTCGCCCACCACTATCTCGTCAACCTCTTCTTTTTTCACGTAATCCTGAATAAAGGCAACCAGATCGCATGCCCGCACTGTCGTCAGGCCGTTGGCGATGATACGCAGCGGGTCGGTCACGGCGATGCCGCAACGCTTTCTGCCATAGTCGATTGCCATTATTCTGCCCATTGCTGAAAAATTTTTGCAAAAATAATGAAAAATTTGCTTTTGTATTAAAAAAATGTGTACTTTTGCACCCGCAAATCCAGATGGTAGATGTAGCTCAGCTGGTTAGAGTACCGGATTGTGGTTCCGTGGGTCGTGGGTTCGAATCCCACCTTCTACCCTCAAACTTGAACATCTCTTAACGCTTCGTTGAGAGATGTTTTTTTATCCGTCGACTCGTTTCTCTTCTTGATTATCAACGCACAAGCCACCTGGAAGTCGCCCGCCGGGAAGTGTTTCATGTATGAGCCAGGCACCACCACCGAACGCGCCGGCACCACGCCCTTGTATTCCTTGATCTCAGGTCCTGTCACATCCAAAATCTTCGTCGACTGCGTGATGACGGTATTCGCGCCAAGCACCGCCTCTTCTTCAATCCTCACGCCTTCCACCACGATGCATCGCGACCCAATGAAACAGTTGTCTTCGATGATGACCGGAGCCGCCTGAACGGGTTCCAACACGCCGCCAATGCCAACGCCGCCGCTGAGATGCACGTTTTTACCTATCTGCGCGCATGAGCCCACGGTAGCCCAGGTGTCGACCATCGTCCCACTGTCGACATAAGCACCTATATTTATATATGAAGGCATCAAGACCGCGCCTTTGTTGATAAAAGCGCCGTAACGCACCGTCGCGGGAGGCACCACACGCACTCCTGCCTGCTCGAAGCCGCCCTTCAACGGGATCTTGTCGTAATATTCAAAGATGCCGCTCTTCGACACCTCCATGTCGTTGATCGGGAAAAACATGATGACGGCTTTCTTCAGCCATTCATTCACAACCCATTGACCGTCATGTTTTTCAGCGATACGAATCTCGCCTCTATCCAACAGTCTCACAACCTCACGGATGGCGTCACGCGTCTCGTTCTTCGCCAGCAACGCCCTGTCGTTCCATGCTTTTTCGATGATGCTCTTCAAATTATTCATTATCACAATTTTTTGCAAAGATAATCTTTTTTTTCGTCATTTCGACCGAAGTGGAGAAATCTCATCCAAAAAATTACTATATTTGCAAAAATAAATTTGTATGAAAAACAACGAATTCCTTTCCCCCGGTCAGATAGCCTGGCGTCGTTACAAGTCTAACACCGCCGGCATGATCTCGTTGATTTTCATCATCTTATGCGCCATCATGGCGATTTTTGCCTACTTCATCATCCCTGACAACAGTCCGGATGCGAACACTCAGATTCTCGAGATCTCGACTCAAAAACCTGGCTTCGAAGTCGACATCCTGCTCGTCAACAAGCCGACAAAGGTCGAGAAAGTGGGGTTTTTCAAGAAACTTTGGAGCGGACAGCCCTCGCCTTACCGTCAAATTCCTTTTGATTCGTTGAAAATTGAAGATAAAACTACCACCGTCTACATCTTTAACCCCGAGCACAGTGGCGCCGTGCAGGAGGAGGTCGTCGACAACGCTCTTCTGCCTGAAAATCCTATCGTTCACCGAAAATATCACCTTGGCACCGACCAGTTCGGGCGCGACTTTCTGAGCCGCCTCGTCCTCGGCACCCGCATCAGCTTCAGCGTGGGCTTCATAGCCGTGATCCTCTCGGTAGTCATCGGTCTCTTCATCGGGGGCCTCGGCGGCTTCTTCCGCGGGCGTGTCGACGACGTCACGATGTGGCTCATCAACGTGGTGTGGTCACTGCCTACCTTATTGATAGTCATAGCGATAACCTTCGCACTCGGCAAGGGCGTGGTACAGGTGTTCATCGCCGTCGGTCTCACCATGTGGGTCGAGGTGGCGCGCGTCACCCGTGGACAGATCTTATCTATTCGTGAGACGACGTTTGTAGAAGCCGGGAAAGCTCTCGGATTCAGGAACGCGCGCATCATAATTCGTCATATAATACCTAACATCCTCAACCCGATAATCGTCATTTCGGCGGCTAACTTCGCCACGGCGATACTGCTCGAGGCAGGCCTGAGTTTCTTGGGTATCGGCGTTCAGCCTCCGATGCCGTCGTGGGGCTCGATGATCAAGGAAAACTACGCTTATATCATATTGAACGACGCCTACCTCGCCATACTCCCCGGCATTGCGATAATGCTGCTCGTCCTCGCCTTCATGCTCATGGGCAACGCCCTGCGAGAGGCACTCAACGTGAAAAAATAAGATTATTTGAAGTTGGCGTTCCAACAGGCATCTCTACGGCCACCGAAACATTTTCCTTTGTAGAAGTTGAATTTCAACGCCACATAAGCGTCGAGACCATACGACTCGCCGACGCCAAGGAAATTGAAGATGTTATGCGTGCCGACAGTCAGGAATGCCAGTCTCAACTCCGCCCCAAGGAATATCTTCTCGTAGTTGTAAAACGTGACAGGCATGGTGAGGTCGAAATAACGCGATTCGAAACGTGGCTCAACGACGACCTGTGCCGGACGGCGTGACGAATATCTTAATAACCGCAGAGGCTGTATCCATGTAGCGTTGACATAGACATTTTTCGCCAGATGATAGTCAAACTGTACGCTCAGCGCCGTCGGCAAGCCCATCAGGAATTTACTGCCGGCATCGGCATCCGACGGATCGTCATAGAACACGCCGCTAAGCCTGTCCATCATGTCTTCAAAATCCTCCGAGCCCTCGAGATCCCTCACGTCGAAGGTCTTGTCGGTATCGCTTAAAAACTTATACACCTTAGCGCTTTTATTAAAACGTATTGCGCCGACATCGAGCAACGACACGCCTAAACGCCAGTGGTAGTTAATCTTTGGAGCGATGCAGGCATGCTTTGCCGCGGTGATAAGCTTATCGCTGCTTTTGTGGGTGTAAGTAAAACCGATGTCAAAGCCCAGACCGAAGCCATTCACTATGCTGTTCGGGTTGAAGATCTCGCCGTCGACGAACTTAGCGCCGTAGTCGACAGGAGCCGACATAGCAGCCGTCATGTCCAGACTATGTATTATGCTGGTGTTTTTATCCACGATATCTTTGTCGACTTTATTAAGATTTAAAGATACTCCTGTATATCCGAGCAGACCTTTTGCCGTGATGCCGAAATCCACCTTGTCGTAATCATAATCGAGTATCGTGGCCGCATACGACAAGCCCACCTCCGACCATGCCATCAAGCTGATTCTAGTATTCTTCGACACATAATTCCTGTCGAAAAAAGTGCTGTCGATAGACTTCAGACTCGCCTCCAGAACCTCCCACGGCACGCGCTTCGCCGACGTGTAAGCCCTATTATTTATAACGATTCCGAAAGCATGCTTGCCATCTTTGTTATACATCGCGGAAAGCAAGTTAAAATCGAGTGTCTCATAAACATATTTCGGCTTCGAATTTATCAGGAAACCGACATCGTAACGTCGTCCGTTAACGTAATAATCAGAGGGGTTTTCTCCATTTAGAAGGCGGTAATAGTCACTTGCGTGAAGATAGGCGAAGTCGTTATACGCCCCCACGCCCAGATTCAACCCAAAATCGGCATACACAAACGACGTCGTCATCTGCGACGGGTTGATGGCTAGAGCGCGCGAACCGGCATAGTTGGTGGAGGTGCCGATAAACTGAGCCGAGGCCTTGTCAGGACACACAAAGAGCGTCATCAGAACAGCGATGACAAAACATCTGACAATATTTTTCGCACCCATAATCATAAAAACATGCAAAATTATGAAAAATCTTTATTCTAACGTCTTTTGTATCAAAATATTACATATTTTAAAAAAGTTCCAAATTATTCGTCTTACTATCAAAAAAATTTTGTAATTTTGCACCCTCAAAAAAAATCTGCGGATGTGGCGTAATTGGTAGCCGCGCCAGACTTAGGATCTGGTTCCGTAAGGAGTATGGGTTCGAGTCCCTTCATCCGCACGAAAAGATTAAATAAATTATTGATAATGAAGACTATACAGACAGCAAAAGGCGACCTTCTCGCCACCATCCAGATCGACATCAACAAAGCCGATTACGAAGAAGATGTTAAGAAAGAATTAAAGAACTATCAGCACAGAGCAGTCCTTCCGGGCTTCCGTCAAGGTAAAGTTCCGTTCGGAATGATCGAGAAGATGTACGGCTCAACAGTCACTTTCGACAAGTTGAACAAGAAGGTTTCCGAAGCTCTCAACAACCATATCCTCGAGAACAAACTCGAAATCATCGGTTATCCTCTGTCAGATCCTGACAAGCAGCAGCCGACTGACCCTGAGACTCAGGAGACCATGAGTTTCTTCTTCGAAGTAGGTTTGAAACCTGAGATTAAAGTCGACCTTGCAAAGATTGCGATCAACGACTATAACATCAAAGCTTCTGACAAAGAAGTTAACGAGACTATCAAACGAATCCAGGAAGGCAACAAGAAAGACGACAAGCTTCCAGAACTCAACGAAGAGCTCTTCAAGATGGTATTCCCTGGCAAGGACATCAAGGACGAAAAGGCATTCCGCAAGGAAGTGGCCACCGAGATGGAACGCCAGTACGTCGTCGAGGCAGAGCGTATGTTCCTCAACAACGCCATCGACAAACTCGTGAGCGAAGTTAAGTTCGACATGCCTGACGCATTCCTGAAACGTTGGATCGTCGCTAACAGCGATGGTAAGATCTCTACAGAAGATGTCGAGAAGAACTACGACAACGTTTATTCAAAGACCTTCAGATGGCAGCTCATCGAAGAGACCATCGCAAAAGCCAACCCTGAGCTCGTCCTCAAAGAGGAAGAACTCCGCGAGTTTGTGACAAAGATGTACTTCGGCAACCTCGACCTCGCAGGTATGGACGACGACATGAAGAAACGTCTCGACGGCATCGTCGACTCAGTGTTGAAAGACGAGAACCAGCGCGAGAACATCAAGAATCAGGTCGCTGACAATAAAGTCACCGCTTTCTTGAAGAAGGCCATGAAGGTGAAGGTCGTCGACACCGACTACGAAGGCTTCGTAAAGGCAGTGCTTCCGCAGGAAGAGAAACCAGCTAAGAAGACAGCCGCCAAGAAGACAACAGCTAAGAAAGAAGAGAAACCTGCCGTGAAGGAAGAGAAGGCAGAAAAAGCAGAGAAGAAGCCGGCAGCTAAGAAGACCACAGCAAAGAAAACCACTAAGAAAGCTGAGTAATGAATAACAACAACGAATTCTACAAATACGCCACCAAACACCGCGGCATCAACGGTTTAGGCCTCGAGAAATACGCCAACACCATCACCGACTACATCTCCCCGACCATCATCGAGGAACGTCAGCTCAATGTGGCACAGATGGACGTGTTCTCACGCCTCATGATGGACCGCATCATCTTCCTTGGTGACCAGATCGACGACTATGTCGCTAACATCATCCAGGCACAGCTGCTCTTCCTTGAGTCAGCCGACCCGAAACGCGACATCCAGATCTACCTGAACTCACCTGGCGGCTCAGTGTACGCAGGTCTCGGCATCTACGACACCATGCAGTTCATACAGCCTGACGTGGCGACAATCTGCACTGGCATGGCAGCCTCGATGGCAGCAGTGTTGCTCTGCGCAGGCGCCGATGGCAAACGCTCAGCCCTCAAGCACTCACGTATCATGATTCATCAGCCTATGGGCGGCATGCAGGGACAGGCCTCAGATATCGAGATCACCGCACGCGAGATCCAGAAGGTGAAGAAAGAACTGTACGAAATCATCGCTATGCACACCAAACAGTCTTACGACAAGGTGTGGGCCGACTCAGACCGCGACTACTGGATGACAGCAGAAGAGGCCAAAGCCTACGGCATGGTTGATGAAGTGTTGATTAAGAATAAATAATGGCTAAACACCAAGAAAACTCCTGTTCATTCTGCGGACGTCCTGAGAGCCAGGTCAACCTCCTGATCTCAGGCATCAACGGTTTTATTTGTGACGAGTGCGTCGACCGCGCCCATCAGATGCTCACCGAGGAGATGGCTCATCGCAGCCGTGCCATGATTCCCGATTTCAAACTTTTGAAGCCGTTGGAAATCAAAAACTTCCTCGATCAGTATGTCATCGGGCAAGATGCAGCTAAACGCGTGCTCTCTGTCGCCGTTTACAACCATTATAAACGTCTGAACCAGCAAGAGACCGCCGACGAGGTCGAGATCGAGAAATCGAACATCGTGCTCGTGGGTGAGACAGGAACAGGTAAGACCTTGTTAGCCAAGACTATAGCTCGTATGCTACACGTGCCGTTCGCCATCGCCGACGCCACTGTCCTGACAGAGGCCGGCTACGTGGGCGAGGACGTGGAAAACATCTTAGTAAAGCTGCTTCAAGCGGCAGACTACGACGTCGCGGCAGCCGAGAAAGGCATAGTGTTCATCGATGAGATAGACAAAATTGCACGTAAGGGCGACAACCCAAGCATCACCCGCGACGTGTCGGGCGAGGGCGTGCAGCAAGCTATGCTTAAGCTGCTTGAAGGCACCGTCGTCAATGTGCCTCCACAAGGCGGCCGTAAGCACCCGGAACAAAAGATGATACAGGTCAACACCAAAGACATCCTCTTCATTGCCGGCGGTGCCTTCGACGGCATCGACAAAATCATCGCCAACCGCGTGGGGACCAACGCCATTGGCTACGGCTCCGACCTCAAGAAACAGATCGACCGCGATAATATGCTTCAGTATATCGCGCCGTCAGATCTGAAGAAATTCGGTCTCATCCCAGAGATCATTGGCCGTTTCCCGATATTGACATACCTCAACCCTCTCGACAGAGAGACGCTCAAACGCATACTCACCGAGCCTAAAAACGCCATCACCAAGCAGTTTACAAAGTTGTTTGACATGGATGGTATCTCGTTGATAATCAAAGACGAAGTCCTCGACTTCATCGTCGACAAGAGCATCGAGTTCAAACTAGGCGCCCGCGGACTGCGCTCCATACTTGAAGCAATCCTCAACGACGCCATGTTCGACATGCCGTCAACCGACGCTAAAGAACTTATCGTCGACCTCAACTACGCTCAAGAAAAGTTTGAGAAATCAAAGATATCTGAACTGAATATTTAGTTTTAAGGGCTATACAAAAAGGCAAACCTTGCGTTAAGCTGAAAAATAAGCCTGCGGCTTTTTGCATGGTTTTGGAGTCTT
>CAMZAM010000023.1 GCA_947304185.1 uncultured Bacteroidales bacterium | reverse complement strand
GGCGAGTTGAGCGGCACTCCGTCGAGTGTCACGTTGATACGTGAGTCGCCGGCGCCACGGATACGCATATAGCTAGTACCTGTTCCGACGCCGTTCTCGCTCCACGAGATGATGCCGGGAGTTCTGGAGAACAGGAACGGCAGCTCTTGGCCGGTCTTGGAGAAGTCGGAAAGCTCGTCTTTTTTGATTTCGGTCATGGTGAAAGGAGCTTTTTTCTCAACTTTCACACCGCTGACGACCACCTCTTGAAGCATCTCGTAGTTGGTGGTGTCGAAAACGATTTCATTTTGCGCATTCACATTTGCTGCAAGCATAAAAGCAGCGATACAAAGAAAAATTCTTTTCATTTTTTTTGAACTTTTTGTTAATAAATGTGAAGGGGAAAATCGGTAATATCCATCCCTACGCCGGCATTACCCGGATCAGGTTTTAGGGTATCATCTCAGCCCACTAGGAGCACCCCTTGAATTTTTTGCAAAGATATAGACTTTTTTATTACCTTTGCAGAAATAAATTTAAAATCATGAAAAAACTTCTTCTCATTGTCATTTCAAGCATTTTAATATGCTTCTCATGTGGTAAAAAAGAAACCGATCCAGAAGTCATTGCAATGCGCGGACTTGTTAACCGTGTGGTTCCCGAATATTCAAAACATATTGTGCTTCAACGACTTAACGACACTGTTGACTGTTTCGAGATTGAAACCGTAGGCAAAGACCTCGTGATTCGTGGCAACAATGCCAACAGCATGGCAGTGGGATTGAATCATTACCTTAAATATTATTGCAAGGCACAATATTCGTGGTTTGAGACTGAAAAACTAGAGATTCCTACAGAAATGCCTCAAGTTCCTGAGAAAGTTCGTCTCAACGCCCGTGTCCCAGACCGTTTCTTCTTGAATTACTGCACTTTCGGCTACACCATGCCGTGGTGGGGCTGGTCGCAATGGGAGCATTTCATCGACTGGATGGCGCTCAACGGAATTAATCTGCCGCTGGCTATCACCGGACAAGAGTCGGTGTGGTATGAAGTGTGGAGTGACCTCGGCTTGACGGATGAGGAGATTCGCAGTTATTTCACGGGTCCGGCGCATCTGCCGTGGCACCGCATGCAGAACATCGACCGCTGGGGCGGACCGCTTCCGATGGTTTGGCTCGAGAATCAGAAAGCGTTGCAGAAACAGATTGTTGAGCGTGAACGTGAGCTTAACATGAAGCCGGTTCTGCCAGGTTTTGCAGGTCATGTGCCACCATGCATCACCCGCATCTATCCTGATGCTCCGTTGGCATCGTTGGGCGACTGGGCTGGCTTCGACAGCACTTGCTGGTGTAAGTTCCTCGACCCGCTCGACCCGCTTTACACTGAGATTCAGAAGAAATTCATCGCAAAACAGACGGAGTTTTACGGCACAGATCATATCTATGGTATCGACATCTTCAACGAGCTCATCCCGCCGAGCTGGGAGCCTGAATATCTCGCCCGTGTGAGCCGTCAGGTGTATGAGTCGCTCGAGGCTGCTGACCCTGATGCAACCTGGCTCGAGATGACATGGCTGTTCTGGAACGAGCGTCAGTACTGGGAGATTGACAATAGGATTGAAGCCTACATCACCTCATTCGATAAGGAACGCCGCCTTTTGCTCGACTATTACTGTGAGCGACAGCCAATATGGGAGCGCACTAACTCTTACTATGGCGTGCCTTATATCTGGTGTTACCTCGGTAACTTCGGAGGAAACTCAATGTTGGCAGGTAACCTCGACACCGTCAACGCGCGCATCGAACGTGCGTTCGCAAAAGGCGGCGACAACTTCGTGGGCATAGGATCCACCCTCGAAGGCTTCGACTGCAACCCGTTCATGTATGAATATGTGTTTGAAAAGGCATGGAACGACCCGTTAACGCGCGACATCGACGCCTGGGTGGAATGCCTTGCCGACCAACGTGTCGGAAAAGCCGATGAACACATGAGAAAAGCATGGAAACTTCTCGCCGACAGCGTCTATAATAAGGTGTCGTCACCAGGTCAATGTGTGCGCATCAACCAACGCCCGACAACGGGAAACATTAAGGAATACAGGCAATATTACATTGCACCGACATACAAATATAGCAACATCGTTCTTCTTGATGTCCTCGACAACCTCTTGACTGCTGATTGCAACACCAGAGCACGTCATTTCGACATCGTAAACATCACTCGCCAGATGCTCGGCAACTACTTCAGCGACTTGTATATCGACTACGTGAAAGCCTATCGCGACAGCGATTTCGAGAAGATGCAAGAGCTCGAGCTGACTATGGTGTCTATCCTCGACGACACCGAACGTATCCTTGCCACGGAGCCTGCTTTCCTTGTCGGAAAATGGATAAAAGACGCGAGAGCGATAGGAAACACTGACGAAGAGAAGGATTATTTCGAGAGCAACGCCCGTAACATCATCACCACATGGGGCGAGGAAGACGCTTTGTTGAACGAATACGCCAGCCGCGCATGGGCAGGACTCACCGAGACCTACTACGCCTACCGCTGGAAGGAGTTCTTCAAAGACATGGATGCCGCCTGCGCGGCTGGCGTCGACTTCGATGAGCGTGCTTATCACGATCGCATCTGCAAATATGAAGGACAGTGGTGGCGCGAGCGTCTCGGCGAATTCTCAGCCGAGCCACAAGGCGACGCCGTTGAGATCGCAAAAGAGATTGTCGAAAAATACCGTGAAGAATTGAATAACAAATACAGATAAACTATGGCTGCATCAAAAAACACCCGTCTTGCGCATATCGTAAACCTGTTGTGCGTCGCCGGTATCGACGGGACAATCACCGATGAAGAAAGAAATGTTATCATTAACATAGCTGAAAACCTCGGTCTAAACGAAGACGACTTTGACCTTTGTATCGAGATATGGAAGAAGACCGATGAGAGCGAATACGAGACTATCGTGCCCGAAGACGATGAAGATAAGTTTCAGTATCTCAAGGACTTAGTGCTTGTGATGATGGTCGACGGCGAAATCGACGACAACGAACGTACATACATCGCTGGCCTTACCGAGCAGTTTGGCTATGATGGCGACGACGCTGTCAACCAGTTGATTGACATCGTTTACAAAGAACATTGCGAAAACGAGGAAGAGGAGGAAGAAGAGCCTGAAGACGAGGTTTTTGAAGATATCGACGACGACGATCAGATCGACATGGGCAAGAGCAATCTTGAGTTTAAGGAGATAGAAGAGGCTTTCGACAACCTGTTTTTGTCGGCTTGTCGTAATGATGAAGCTTACCAGTATTTACAGGTGATTACGAACACCGACACCCGTCTGTTCCGTCTCAGCGAAGAACAGGTCGAAAAGGTTCATATGATGGCCGACAAAGGTTATCCGGTGGCGAAATATGTTCTTGGTCGTTATCATCAGGTGGTGAAGCCCGATGACGATTCTATCGAGAAGGCCGCTGACCTTCTGAAAGAAGCTGCCAACGGTGAGGTTGCCGATGCATATGCCGCCCTCGCTGTGATGCATCTCTACGGACATTTCGGCGATGTGAGTCTTGATACATATCGTAGCACCATGGATGATGCCGTTAGCAAAGGCAGCTCGCTGGCAATAAAAATCAAGCTGCATGAGATGACCGAAGGTATCAACGGACTGGAGTCGGAACCGAAGAAAGTGGTTGATTTTCTTGAGAATAACATCCTCAACGATGAAGATACCGCGGAGAAATATCCATTTTTCTATGTGTCGTTAGGCGATGCTTATCATAAGATGGGAAAGACCGCCAAGGCAGCCGATTTATATGAAAAAGCCGAAGATCTGGGATTCTTTGAGGCTGCCTATAACAAATGCGCCGCGAAGATGGAAGGTATGGCTCAAATGCAGAAGAACATCTTCGACATGGTGGTCGACTTCGGATGCGATGTCAAGTCACCGGGCTGTTTCTGGCTTAAAGCCGACATCCAGCAAGGTGAATACGAGGAATGCACCGATGAAAACAAAAAACAAAACATCAGCAAAATCATAAAAGAATCGCTGGAAGAAGGCTATAGGCTTGGTTTCCTCGACTGTGCCTTTGCTCTCGGCACCAATTATTATTTCGGGAAATATGGCTTCGAGGAAAACAACACCGAAGCTTGGAACTGGTTCCTTGCCGGTGCCAAGATGGACAACGGTGCCTCGTATCTAGGTTTGGCCCATATGACATCCGACGGCATATGTCCCGACGGCTTGGCCGATAATTTCGTGCAGACATGTCAGCTCAATGCCTTGCGTCGCGGTTGCACAGAACAGCTTCCTTATGTGATTGAGGCTTATCAGGCCGGCAAACTCGCTGATTTTGCTGATGAGATAGAAGCTTTCTATATGCCGATGGTAGGAAAGAAAGGCACCGCTAAAATGGAATGCATCGCTATCATCAAGGCAGATGGCAATGCTGCGATATACAAGTTTAAGAAAGACGATTTTGCAAAACTTACAGGTTTCATCGGAGCAAAACGTCTCGCTCCTGTCAGAGTCGACGCTCTCGACGTAATCGCAAAAAAGGCGGGTATCAACGACCATCTCGTGGCTTACATCGACTATGAGGCACCGAGAAAGAAGCTGCCGATGAATGTGGTGGCTAAGAGTTTCTTCAAAGGCATGATTGCCGGCGACATCATCCTTGCTCTTGCCGATAACATCTACGATCCAATGATGTTTTACGGCACCGATGACCTTGAGAAGGTGCTTAAAGCCATGAAAGTCAAAAATGTAGATGTGGTGGCCGATGGTCTGAACCTTGCTAAGGCAAAACCGACCAAAGACAACCTCAATTTCGATCCTCAACCGACAGGCTTCGTGGCGCGCATCGAGCCGAACGGCACTGCGCACATAGTGAAGTCGAGCGTGGGAGTCTTCGCTATGTTCGAAACCGACATCTACGACCCAATGCGGCTCGATGCGCTTGCTGAGGTAGGCAAGAATATGGGCTTGAAAGGCAAGCTGACGATATGGACCGACAATGCGGCATTGCGTAAGCAGTTGATAATCAATAACGAATATGAGAAGAATGCTGTCGGAGAAAAGGTTTTCCCGGGTCCGGTGGCTGATAACTTCTTCGTGGCGATGGAGGATGACAGTTTCAATATCATGCTTTTCGATGACGCCGAACAGCTGAAAAATGTGGTGGTAGCATTAGGCGTAAAGCCCGAAAATGTTAGCGTTGATTGACCGTGTTTTTAAAAAATTACGTCAAAATTAGCTGTTTTTCGAAAAATAATTGTATTTTTGCAGTGTTATAACATAAAAAAATGAAAAAATTCACTCGTACGATTTGGATCGGAATCCTCTCAGCACTGGCATTTCTTGGTGCTTGCAACTCAAATAAGGGCTTGACAAAGGCCGAGAGAGCCCAGTTGGTCAGAGAACGTGACTCCATTCAGGAAATCATAACACAACGTGAAAATTCCTGCGTTTACGGTTCACCTGAGATCATACAGCAATATGGACAGGAGACACGTCGTTTGCGTGATCAGCTCAACGAAATAAACACTCGTTTGGAAGAGGATGACGCAAAGAAAAAATGATAGGCTTGGCTTTAACAAAAGAGTAAGGCTTGAATTGAACCGCGTGAACCTCCAGATGCGCACGGAGGAACACGAGCTACATCAACTTTTCTGGGAATGTACCCTTAGGTGTAACCTCAACTGCCGTCATTGCGGCAGCGATTGTCGTATGCTCTCTGAGCAGAATGACATGCCTTTGGCAGATTTTCTTAAGGTTTTGGATGAGATAAGACTCCACGAGGACCCTTCAAACGTGATGGTCATCACCACCGGCGGCGAGCCGATGATGCGTCGCGACCTCGCCCAATGCGGACTCGAGATCTCAAAGCGCGGCTTCGTGTGGGGCATGGTGACCAACGGCATGATGCTCACCCCAGAGCGACTCGACGAGTTCGTCAAAAACGGCCTGCGATCCATTGCCGTGAGCTTCGACGGATTTGAAGAAGATCATAACTGGATGCGAGGTAACTCATTGAGTTACAAGAATGTACTGGTGGCAGTGGAAGCCTTGAAACAGCATCCTGGGCTGACTTGGGATGTCATCACTTGCGTAAACCAACGTACCATAAAATACCTGCCTGAATTTCGCGATTACCTCATTTCATTGGGTATAAAGCGGTGGAGACTGTTTACCGTGTTCCCGTTCGGCCGCGCAGAAGGCGACCCCGAGCTCCAGCTGTCGAATGCACAATTTGTCGAGATGCTTGAGTTCATCAAACAGACACGTCTCGAAGGTAAGATCCGTGCCGACTATGGCTGCGACGGCTTCCTCGGAGGATACGAAGGCGAAGTGAGAAACCATTATTATTCCTGCAGCGCCGGCATCAACGTGGCGTCGATACTTGCCGACGGCTCTATCTCTGGCTGTCTGAGCATCCGCGCCGACTACCATCAGGGTAACATCTACAATGACAGCTTCTGGGATGTGTGGCAAAACAAGTTTGAGAAATACCGCGACCGCAAATGGATGAAGGTTGATGAGTGCAAAAGCTGCAAAATGTGGCGTTATTGCCTCGGAAATGGTTTTCATCTGCGTGATGGTGAGGGAAAACTACAAGTTTGCCAGTATCATAAAATAATAGAAGCTAAAGACCGAAAAATTGCCGACTAAAGATTTATAATGTCAAAGTTTTTATTAATTTTGCAGAAAAATAAATAATCATTATGACAAAAACTAAAACGGTATTTTTCTGCAAGGAATGTGGTAATGAGTCGCCGAAATGGCTCGGACATTGCCCTGCATGCGGAGCGTGGAACAGCTATGTGGAAGAGACGGTGGTGACGGGTAAAGACAGCAAATCCGTTTCAAAAGACATTGATTTACAGAGCTTTAAGAGCAAGCCGACACCTATTCGTGAGGTCACGAGTGCACAGGAAGAACGCGTCGACATGGGTTATGAGGAACTTAACCGTGTGCTCGGCGGAGGTCTCGTGCCCGGGTCGTTAGTGCTACTCGGCGGTGAGCCTGGCATCGGAAAGTCGACATTGCTGCTGCAGATGGCACTTCAGATTAATAAAAAAGTGCTTTATGTGTCGGGAGAGGAGAGCCAGCAGCAAATCAAGATGCGTGCCGACAGGATAGGTATAAAAAACGATAACTGTCTGATACTCAATGAGACAGATACTCAAAAAATCTTGAAACATTTCAAAGACGTGATGCCCGACATCATGATTATCGACTCTATTCAGACGTTGGAGTCGCCATCGGTGGAGGCCACGGCTGGCAGCATCACCCAAATACGTGAGACGGCTGCGGAGATGAACAAGATAGCGAAGTCGTTCCATGTGCCGGTGTTTTTGATTGGTCATATCACCAAGGATGGCACCATCGCCGGACCGAAGATATTGGAACATATCGTCGATACTGTTTTGCAGTTTGAAGGCGACAGGCATTATGGTTTCAGGATTCTGAGAACTGTGAAAAACCGTTTCGGCTCATCGTCGGAACTCGGGATCTTTGAGATGAATGCCGAGGGTCTGAGAGAAGTCAAAAACCCCAGTGAGATCTTGCTTTCGCAGCGAGAGACGGCTGTCAGCGGCATAGCCATCGCCGCTATGGTCGAGGGTCTGCGTCCTATGCTTGTGGAGACGCAGGCGCTGGTTAGCTCGGCGGCCTACGGTACGCCTCAAAGGTCGAGTACTGGCTTCGACATCAGGAGGTTGAACATGCTTCTGGCTGTCCTCGAAAAACGTGCTGGCTTCCGTTTGGGTGCCAAGGATGTGTTTCTGAACATCGCTGGCGGCCTCCGCGTGGATGATCCTGCCATGGATCTGGCGGTTGTGGCAGCAGTGTTATCGTCGAGTGAAGATGTTGCTATCGACGGACGATGTGCTTTTGCCGCTGAGGTAGGACTCTCGGGCGAGGTGCGCGCAGTGAACAGGGTGGAGGCTCGCATAGCGGAGGCTGCCAAGCTCGGCTTCGACAAGATTTTCGTATCAAAATACAGCGTTAAGGGACTCGATTTGAAGAAATTCAATATAAAGGTGGTGCCTATAACTACTATTGGCCAACTGTATAAGGAATTATTTGTGTAGGGACGTGGCACGCCGCGTCCTTACAGACAATTAACCAAGAACTATCGCTCTGTTATCGTCAATATGTCCTGCCGGATAGTCCCAAATCACTGGATATCCGTATTCTTTCACTTTCTCGAAGATTATCTCTTTGGCGGTCATGCCAAACGGAATGGTGTTGTCGTGCATGTCGGTGAACGCCCCGACGAGCAAGGCCTTCAGATTTGCCAGCTTTCCTGCACGTTTCAGTCCCATCATCATACGATCGATATGGTAAAGATATTCGTCTAAATCCTCGATAAACAATATCTTTCCCTCAGTTTTAGGAAACAATTCCGACCCCAACATCGAATATAAAACCGATAGGTTCCCTCCAACAATCGGAATATCCTCGAAATCAGATGATAGGGACGTGGCGCGCCGCGTCCGTACATTGTTTCGTGTTCCTATCAAAGCCTCATACAATGATTCCAATGCCTCCTTTGTATTCTTCTCTAAATTTATTGCCATTGTGCCGTGAATGCTCTGATATCCAAGCTGTTGCATCTTGGCATGAAGCACAGTCACGTCGCTGTAGCCAATGATCCATTTCGGGTGTTTAGCAAACTTCGTAAAGTCGAGTTTATCGACGATGCGGATGGTTCCGTAGCCGCCTCTGGCACATAAAATAGCGTCGATATCGTCTCTGTCGAGATAATCTTGAAGCACACTGGCACGGAAGTCGTCGTCACCCGCAAGTTGGTGATACTCAGCGAATAAGCGGTCGTCGTAAACAGCCACAAAGCCTTTTTCTTCTATCCATTGTACTGCAGCGGCAATCTCATTGCGACTTATCTTCCTTGCCGGAGCCACGATAGCTATCTTTGAGCCTTTTTTCAGATAATCGGGAGTTTTCATAAGCGCAAAAGTAGTAAATAATTTTCAAAAACACCTAATATAAAAGAAATTTTTCGTATTTTTGCGGATTAATTAAACGAATAATAAATTAAAACTTCATACTATGTCAAAAAATGAAAAATTTGTCGAAGAAGGCTTGACTTACGACGACGTTTTGTTGATCCCGGCTTATAGCGACATCATCCCTCGCGACGCCGATTTGAGAACTAATTTCTCACGCCGCATCAGGCTTAATATCCCTATCGTCACTGCCGGTATGGACACCGTCACCGAGGCCCCTATGGCGATAGCCATAGCTCAGGAAGGCGGTATCGGCGTGCTCCATAAAAACATGACCATCGAGCAGCAGGCGGCCGAGGTGACAAAGGTGAAACGTGCCGAAAACGGCATGATCATCAACCCGGTAACCATCAAAGAAGGCGCCCTCGTTCGCGACGCCCTCAAGATTATGAACGATTACCATATCGGAGGCATCCCGGTGGTCAACGACGACAACAAACTCGTAGGTATCGTCACTAACCGTGACCTTCGCTTCGAACGTAAGACCGACCGTCCGATTTCGGAAGTGATGACAAAAGACAACCTCATCACAACGACGGAATTCACCGACTTCGCCACAGCTGAAGATATCCTTCAGGAGCATAAGATCGAGAAACTGCCTGTTGTCGACAAGCAGAATCATCTCATCGGACTTATCACTTACAAAGATATCATCAAGATCAAAGCACGTCCTAACGCATCGAAAGATGAGCACGGCCGCTTGAGAGTGGCTGCTGCTGTGGGTATCACATGGAACACCATGGAACGCGCTCAGGCTCTCGTGGATGCTGGCGTCGACGCCATCGTGGTCGACACAGCTCACGGTCACTCGAAGAACGTGTTCAACGTCACCAAAGAGCTCCGTAAGGCATTCCCGAATATCGACCTCGTCATCGGTAACATCGCCACGGCCGAGGCAGCAAAAGACTTGGCAAAACTCGACGTCGACGCCATCAAAGTCGGCATCGGACCTGGCTCAATATGCACCACACGTATCATCGCAGGTATCGGCGTACCACAGCTGACAGCCGTGTATAACGTTTCCGAAGCCCTCAAAGGCAGCGGCATCCCTGTCATCGCTGACGGTGGCATCCGTTACACCGGCGACATCGTGAAAGCCATCGCGGCAGGCGCCTCGACCATCATGGCAGGCTCGCTGTTCGCAGGCGTCAACGAATCACCGGGCGACACCATCATCTTCGAAGGCCGTAAATACAAGACTTACCGCGGCATGGGTTCACTCGAAGCCATGCAGCACGGCTCAAAAGACCGTTACTTCCAGGATATGGAAGACGACATCAAGAAACTCGTTCCTGAAGGCATCGTAGGCCGCGTTCCATACAAAGGAAGCCTCTCAGAGGTGGTCTATCAGATGGTTGGCGGACTCCGCGCTGGCATGGGCTACACAGGCTCACACACCATCGAAGAGCTGCATAACGCACGCTTCATCAAGATCACGGCATCGGGCATGAACGAGAGCCATCCGCACGACATCACAATCACGCAGGAATCACCGAATTATAGCCGCAAAGCGTAATAATTTGGAAGTTTTAACGTTATAAGTAGATAGTAAAAGGGTAATTTATATGAAAAGAGTAAAAGTAATAGTTCTTTTAGCAGTAATGATGCCAACTCTTCTCTTCGCACAGGGTTGGAAAAACAAGACTTTGATAACCATTGGTGACAGAAACATCAGCGCCGGTGAGTTTATGCAGGTATACGAGAAAAACAACGTCAACAGTGAGGTTCTCGACAAGAAAAATGTCGACGAATACCTCGATATGTATACCAAGTTCAAATTGAAAGTCATCGAGGCTGAAAACCGTTGCATGGACACCTTGCCGAAGTTTATCAAGGAATATGACGGATATCGCAAACAGCTCGCAAAGCCTTATTTTACTAACGACGAAGGCATCGATATCCTTGTGGAGGAAGCCTACGATAGGATGCAGTGGGACGTCAACGCCTCACATATTCTCATCAAATGTGACCCCCATGCAGTGCCGGCCGACACCCTCAAAGCTTACAACAAAGCCCTCGAGCTTCGTAAACGTATCATGAACGGCGAAGACTTCGGCGATGTGGCTGCAGAGGCATCGGAAGACCCATCAGCACGCGACATCGAAGCTATCCCCGGCAAACAGCGTGCCTATAAGGGCAATCGCGGAAACCTCGGATATTTCACGGTGTTCGATATGGTTTATCCTTTTGAGACTGGCGTATACGAAGCCAAAGTTGATGAGATAACGATGCCGATACGCACCGACTTCGGATACCACATCTTGAAGCTCAACTCGAAGACCCCGGCCTGCGGAACGGTACGCGTAGCCCATATCTTTCTCATCGTTGACGAGAAAGACCCGATGAAGTCGGACTCAGCAGTATGCGTGAAAGCCAATAATATCTACAAAGAACTTGATAAGGATGGTAAAAACTGGGATGCATTGGTGAAGAAATATTCCGACGACAAAGGCAGTATCCAGCACGGCGGACAACTCACTCCTTTCAGAGTAAGTCAGATCGTTCCTGAGTTTATTTCAGTGGTTAAACAATTGGATATCAACGAGATATCGGAGCCTGTAAAGACGAATTACGGCTATCATATCATCCGTCTGCTCGGCACAACAGGAGTGAAGAGCTTCGACGAAGAAAAGGAAAATCTCACCAAACGCGTCGAAAAAGATATGCGTGCCAAGGTTAGCGACGAAGCGGTGTTGAGACGTCTGAAGAAAGAAAACAAGTTTAAGGAATACCTGAAGGTGAAAGACGCTTTCATAGCTACCGTCGATACCACCTTACAACAAGGCAAATACGTCGTGGCGGAAGGTGTCGACACCAACAAGACACTCTTCAAACTGCAAAAACAGCAGTATAAAGTCGCCGATTTCATCGAATATATCGAAAAACATCAGAAAGAACAGCCGTTTATGTCGGCCGGTTCATATGCCTACCAACTCTACGATGAGTTTGTGAAAGAGTCAGTGTTTGCTTACGAAGACGCTCATCTTGAAGAGAAATATCCTGACTTCAAACTGCTTGTTCAGGAATATCACGACGGCATACTCCTCTTCGATCTGATGGATAAAGAGGTATGGAAGAAAGCCGAGATCGATACAGCAGGCATCAGACAATATTTCGAGAATCATCGCGACGACTACATGTGGGGTAAACGCGTGAAGACAATAGTGGTTACCGTCAATAACGAAGAGAGTCTCGCCAGAATGCAGGAAATCATAAAACAGGATATCACAGCCGACAGCATCAAAGCATTGGTGAAAACCGAAGGTTTGAAAGGCGTGGCGGTGAAATCACCTTATTTCCAGCATGGAGATAACGTGGATATTGATGAAACGGAATGGACTGTAGGAACAATCCGTGTGGTACCTTCAACCGTTGATAAAACCACGAAAATAATAAAGATCACAGAGGTTCGCGAGCCTGAACACAAGACCTACAAAGAGTCGAGAGGAATCATAACCTCGGCATACCAGACAAAACTCGAAGAAGACTGGCTTAAGGTACTTGAGGCGAAATATCCTGTGACGGTGGACGAGAAAATTCTTGAAAAAGTTAGAAAAAACTATAAATGAGACGCGTTGTAATAGGATTGGTACTGATTCTGGCGTTCGCATCATGTCATGGTCCGAACAACAGCGATAATGACAAGGTCGTTGCCTCTGTTTACGATAAGAAACTGTATCAATCCGACTTACAAGACGTTCTGTATGAAGGTATTAGCCGTAGCGACAGCCTCGTAAGGACGAAGGCTTTTATCGACAAATGGATTCGTCGTCAGCTGCTCATCCATCAGGCGGAGAACACCATCGACGCATCGGAACTCGACTTCTCAAAACAGATTGAAGATTATCGTAACTCATTGATAATCTTTAAATATGAATCGATAATGATAGAAAAGAACCTCGATACCGTGGTCACCGACGAAGAGATAGCGAAATATATCGCCGACGGCAGTATACCCGAGGGTATGGAGACTGAAGCCATCAAGTCTATCATCTTGAATATGAGAAAGAAAGAGCTGATTGAGAAGATGAACAACAGCCTTTACAACAAAGCGGTTAAAGACAGGGTTTTTGTAATTTATTAAACATAAGATATGAAGCTAAAAAAGATTTTTGCTTTAATTGCATTTATAACTATATGTGTTTCAACGGCATACGCTCAGAATGCGCAGGTTATCGACAAAGTTGTGGCGGTCGTTGGAAAGAATATTATAATGCAGTCGGATATCGAAGAGCAATATATGCAATATAGGCTTCAGGGCGGCATTAAGGGCAGCGCTTCGTCGATACGTTGCGAGATACTTGAGGACCTGCTTTTCCGCAAGCTGATGCTAAACCAGGCGGAACTCGACAGTATCGAAGTCACCGACACACAGGTTGAGGCCGAGATGGATTACCGAATCCGTTATTATCTCAGTCAGCTTGGTTCGCAGGAGAAGGTCGAGAAATACTTCAACAAGACGATGTCGGAGATCAAAGACGAGCTTCGTACCATCATCAAAGACCAGAAGATGATAGAGGAGGTTCAGCGTAAGATTGTGGAGGGTGTTAGTGCCACTCCAAGTGATGTGCGCGAATTCTTCAACTCCATCCCGAGCGACTCCATCCCGATGATCAGCGCACAATATGAGATAGCCCAGCTGGTGAAGAAGCCGCCTATCACCCTCGACGAGAAACTCGAGGTGAAAGAGAGACTTTATGGCTTACGCAGCCGTATCTTGAAGGGCGAGCGTTTCTCAACCCTGGCGTTGCTTTATTCTGAAGACCCTGGCTCAGCCAAGAAAGGCGGCGAACTCGGTTTTCAGGGCAGAGGCGAACTGGTGCCGGAGTTCGAAGCCGCGGCGTTTGCCTTAAAGGACGGCGAGATCTCAGAAGTAGTCGAGACAGAATACGGATATCATATCATCCAGATGATTGAACGCCGCGGCGATTACGTCAACGTGCGTCATATCCTGCTCACGGTGAAGGTGTCACCCGAGGCACTGCAGACGGCTTACAATGAGTTGGATTCCATAGCAAACCTTATCAGAAACGACAGCATCACCTTCGACGAGGCTGTGCGTAAGTTCAGCGACGAAGACGACAAGATGAACGGCGGATATCTCGTGAATCCAAACAACGGAAGCACCATGTTCCCGGCCGAAGACCTCGACCAACAGGTGTCGGTGGTGATTAACAAACTGCAGGTAGGCGAGGTAAGCAACCCTGTGCCGATGAAGACGAAAAACGACAAAGACGCATATAGACTATTGATAATCAAGAAGAAAACCACGCCACACAAGGCTAATCTAAAAGATGACTATGCTCAGATTCAGCAGTGGACGATGCAGAGACTTCGCCAGGAAGCCATCAACAAATGGATCGACGCGAAGTCGAGCAAAGCCTACGTGAAGATTTGCGACGATTACAGCGGCTGCGATTTTCAATTTGATTGGAATATAAATAAATGACATGTACAATTCAGACGTTGAAGGAGCAAAGGCTCTGGTTGAGAAATATAATTCTTTAAAGAAAGAAATCGCGAAGATTATCGTCGGCCAAGACGAAGTCATTCACGATACCATCTTATCGATATTCTGTCAGGGACATGTGCTGTTGGTAGGTGTTCCTGGACTTGCTAAGACATTGTTAATCAACACTATAGGACAAGCGCTGGGTTTGAGTTTCAACCGTATACAGTTCACTCCTGACCTGATGCCGAGCGACATCGTCGGAACCGAGATTTTGGATGAGTCGCGCCAGTTTAAATTCGTGAAAGGTCCGGTTTTTGCTAACATCATCCTTGCCGATGAGATCAACCGTACACCTCCTAAGACTCAGGCGGCTTTGCTTGAGGCTATGCAGGAGAAGAACGTCACCGTTTCGGGCAAGACATACAAGCTGAGTGAGCCTTTCTTTGTGCTTGCCACGCAGAACCCTATCGAGCAGGAGGGCACCTATCCGCTTCCTGAGGCGCAACTCGACCGTTTCATGTTCAACCTCATGCTCGACTATCCTTCGTATGATGAGGAGATAGCCGTCGTGAAGAACACCACGGCGCCTAACGACAACAAGGTGGAGGCTGTGATGAGCGCCGAGGAGATTCTTTATTTCCAGCAGCTCGTGCGTCGCGTGCCTGTTCCGGATAACGTCTATGAATATGCGGTAAACCTGGTGTCGAAGACTCGTCCCAACACCGAACGCGCTCACGAGTGGGCCGACAAATACCTGAGTTGGGGCGCGGGACCGCGTGCGTCGCAGTATCTCATCATTGGTGCCAAGGCCAACGCCCTGATGAGCGGCAAGTTCTCACCTGACATCGAAGACGTGAAAAAGGTGGCGTTGCCGGTTTTAAGACATCGTCTTGTAAGAAACTACACCGCCCAAGCCGAAGGCATCGGAATCGAAGAGATTATATCAAAACTGTTTTAAAAACCATAAATAAAAAAGTAGGGGTAAATCATCGTTTACCCCTACTTTATTTTACCGGTAATTGTTTCAGTTTAATAAACCTTCAGCTTGTCGCCGGTCTGGTCGATTATCGCCTTGTAGAACTCGTCGCTGTATTTCGGCTGTTCCACCTTTGGAGCGTAGTATTTGTAACCCTCCGGGATGGCACGGGCTGTCTTCACGTTGCCGTCCATGTATTTCACAAAGAGATACTGGTAGAACATCTTCCAGTCGGCGCAGAGGCGCATGGCCTCGGTGTTTGAATACTTGGTGAGGAACTTCACTGCCTCGTCTTTGCCGTTCATGTTGTAGATCTCGGCAGCCTTGGTGTTGATGTTCTGTGTCGATTTCACCCAGCCTTCCTCGTATTCCTTCTGTTTGGCCTCAATCTCAGGGTGGATGTAGTTATATTTGGTGTAAGCCCAGTTCGAAACCTGGTTGAAGATCCAGAAGCCTGATGTCTCGGAATACTCCATCATCGAGCCGTTACCCACGCGATAGCAGAGCGGGATCTCTGTCATGCAGGTGTACATCGGGCAGTAGACGGTGTTGGCACAGTCGTCGACACCCCACCAGATGATACCGCCGATTTCAGGGATTCTGTTGGCGTTGCTCTGTGTCACAAACGAGAATCCGGTCTGCTGTGTAGCGGTGGTTCTCTCGTGTACGTATTCCACGCCGTCGACTTCAAAACCCATTGGGCGCCAACGGTATGGGCAGTGGAACGGGCCTGCTCCGAGGTCGAGAGCCATGTCGAGTTCGGTGCCCTCGAGGTGGTCACGCATGAAGTTCATCATGTCGAGCACCGACACCTTCTGGTTTGGCTTCACCCACAGAGGCATCCTGTTGGTCGGGAAGTTCTCGACGGTCTGTGGCTGTCCTTTCACGAAAGGCTTTGCACGCTTGATGTCGCGGCCGGTGGCATAGTCCCAGTAGGCATCCATGCCGTCGGTCACCTTGTTGAACATAGCCCACACGCGGAGGTCGCAGGCACGTGCGCCGCTGAAGTCGACAGGAGCGTAAACATCTGAGAATGAGAAGTCTTCGTCTTTGCCGACGTAGAAGTTATATTTCTTTGCAAACGAGATGACGTCGTCGGCGTAGATGCAGTCGATGTTCTTGTCGGTCATAAACTTCTTGAAGTCCTTAGATGTCACCGAAGTCTTGTTTTTCTTGGCGAGAGGGAAGGTGGTGATACGTGCCTGGTTGGCGTGGCCGCAGACATATCCGTCAGGGATGCGGCGTGCTACCCAAACCATGCCTTTCTCAAACTTTCCTTTACCTATCATTTCCATGATCCAGACCTCTTCAGTGTCGGCGATGGAGAACGACTCGCCTTCGCTGATGTAGCCATATTTTGCTGTGAGTTCGGCGATATTTTTAATAGCTTCGCGGGCTGTCTTGCAGCGCTGCAGCGAGATATAGATCAGGGTGCCGTAGTCCATCAGGCCTTCGCCTTCCCAGAGCTCCTCGAGTCCGCCGTAGGTCGTCTCACCGATGGCCAACTGCCATTCATTCATGTTGCCTACCACGTTATAGGTATGGCGCACCTCAGGAATCTGTCCGAGGTATTTCCCGCTGTCCCAGTCATAGAGGTCGCGCATTGCGCCTTCTGGATAGTCGGCCGCCGGATAATGATACAACTCACCATAAAGTACATGAGAGTCAGCGGCATACGAAATCATCGTCGAGCCGTCGGTCGATGCACCCTTTGTGATGAGGAAGTTGGTGCATGCACTTGCCTCCGTCATGCCGAGAAGGCAGATAATTGCTAATAATGTCAAGAGTTTTTTCATATTTTGTTATTTAAGATGTTAATAATTGTCTGTTCGTCGTTGCCAATTTGCTGTTTCAAGGCTTCAAAATTATCAAATTTTTTGTCATCACGAACAAAATCGACAAATCTTATTTTAATTTCTTTATCGTAAATATCTTTTTCAAAGTCAAGTATGTGAGCCTCAATACTTTGTGGACGGTTGTCGTGCATCGTAGGGCGTTTCCCAATATAGGTCATGGCGGGGTAGGAGTTGTCTTCAAAATCGACGTAGGTGGCATAAACGCCCGGTTTTTCGATGAGTTGGAACTCTTCCGCCACCTCGATGTTGGCTGTCGGGTAACCCATTTTATGTCCCATGTGTTGTCCGTGAACCACCTTGCCGGTGTATGAAAACTCGTATCCGAGCAGGAGGTTGGCATGCCTGATGTCGCCGTTTTCAAGGAAATGACGTATCTTGGTCGAGCTCACCGCCATGTCGTCGACGTCTTGTTCCTGAATCTTCTCAACCTTGAAATCATATTGGTTTCCGAGCTCGTAGAGCATGCTGAAGTCGCCCGTGCGGCCTTTCCCGAAATGGTGGTCGTAGCCTATGACAAGCACTGCAGGATGTATGTTTTTCACGATAAAATCTTTGATGAAATCTTCCGAAGATATCGCTGCAAACTCTTTTGTGAATTCAATAATTATAAGATTATCAATGCCTAAGGCTTCCAGATGACGTATCTTTTCTTCCTGTGTGGTGATGAAACGAATGCCCGCGTCGTGGCTCAGCACCTGTCGTGGATGGGGGTAAAACGTCACCACTACGCTCTCTCCGTCTATCTCCTTGGCGCGGTTCACCATGTTTTTCAGTATCACCTGATGTCCACGATGCACTCCGTCGAACGTCCCGATGGTAACGATGGCGTTCCGCACTTTTTTGAAATCTTCTATATTGTAGTATATTTTCATTCTATTCATTTGTTTTCGTCATTTCGAGCGTAGTCGAGAAATCTCTTGCAATTGATGGAGATTTATTCGCCTTGGGCGAATGCTTTCGCTTCGCTCAGGTCTCCATTCCGCTTCGCTTCAGTCGAAATGACGGTTTAGTATCTTTTGGTCGAATTTTTCCGAATTTCGTCACAAATAGCGGAATTTCGTCACAAAATAGTATCTAAAGGTCGAAAAATCGTTTTTGAACATATTCTGCAATCTCCACTGCATTCGTCGCCGCTCCTTTTCTTATATTGTCGCTCACCACCCAGAAATTGAACCCGTTGGCGATGCTGTTGTCGCGCCGCATCCTTCCCACAAACACCTCGTCACGGTCGTATGCCATGATAGGCGTCGGATATAGGTTTTTGCTCGGGTCGTCAGCCACGATAACCCCTGGTGTGTTTTCCAAAATATTTCTAATCTCTTGAATATCATATGGTTGTGCAAACTCAACGTTCACCGACTCTGAATGTCCTCCATAGACCGGTACGCGTGCCACTGTGGCTGAGACGGCGATGTTTGAATGCATGATTTTATTTGTCTCGAAGATGAGTTTTTCTTCCTCGGTGGTGTTGCCGTCGTCGAGGAAATTACCTCCGTGAGGAAGGATATTCTCATGAATCTGATGAGGATAAGCAGGATTTTCCGACTTCTTGCCCTGTTGTTCCAGATGCAGCTGGTTGAGCCCTTTTATCCCGCTTCCGCTCACCGACTGGTATGTCGACACCACTATGCGTTTTATGCCGTAACGACGATGTAACGGTGCAAGCGCCATCACCAGCTGTATGGTCGAACAGTTGGGGTTTGCGATGATATGGGTGTCGGTGGTTATGTCGTCGGCGTTGATCTCGGGAACAACAAGTGGAAACCCTTCTTTTTTACGCCAGGCGGAGCTGTTGTCGATGACGTAGGTGCCTTTTTCTGCAAAGAGAGGCGCATATTTAAGAGAGGCATCGGCGCCGGCCGAGAAAATCGCGATGTCGGGACACTGTTCTATGGCGTCTTCCACCGAAATCAAGGTGTAATCTTTGCCTTTGAATTTGATGGTTTTGCCTATCGAACGCTCTGATGCTGCTACGATAAGCTCGTCGACGGGCAGGCTGCGCTCCGCCAAAACCTGAAGCATCTTCTGTCCGACCAACCCTGTGGCTCCAATGACTGCAATTTTCATGTCTTTAACCTCCTGAATTGTAAAAAAAATTTTACACTTTTTTCATTTTTATGCAACTTATGTTAAAAAGTGTTAAAAACGAAAAACCTGAAATTTATTTGTCATACTTTTGTGCAAAAATAACAAAAAAACATAAACATTTGTCGTTATGGATGCAAAAATGTTTAAGATTCTGGCATACCTTATATTAATACTGCCGCTTTCGGGTCTCGCACAAGTTGTTGACGACTTCACGGATGGTGATTTCACCGATAATCCGACATGGTCGGGTAATGAGGATATTTTTGTTGTTAACAGCGACAAAAAGTTGCAGCTTAATGCCGAGACAGCCGGTAATGCTATGCTGTTTTGCGATGTTGATATAGCCGACAGCGTCTTTGACGGCAACTTCGAGTGGCGTTTCTGGTTGAGAGAAGCGTTTTCGCCTTCGACAAACAATTTCAGCGACATATATCTATGCGATAATTATTTTATAAGGTATGGAATGGCCGGCTCGAACGATGTTGTGGAGCTTTTCTGTAAGAACGCCTCCAATGAAGTCAGCGTCTGCCAAGGAACAGATACATTTATAGCATCGTCGTTCTCGGCCTTCTTCAAAGTCACCCGCGACGCTCAAGGCAACTGGAAAATCTTTGTCGACAAAGAAGGTGGCGGTGACTATCTCCTTGAAACTCAAGGAGTTGATGATACATTTACGCCATCAGGACGATTTGGCATCAAGGCTACGTTCAGTGCCAGCAACTCCAAGAAAGTGTATCTCGACGATGTGTATGCAGGACCGCTCATAGTAGACTCCGAGCCTCCAGTGTTGGAAGCCGTGACAGTATTGAATTACAATAAGTTACAACTTGATTTTGATGAGCCTGTCAATAATGTTTTTGCCATGAATGCAGATAATTACAGCATCGACAATGGCATCGGCAGCCCGATGTATGCCGAATATAACGGCAACAACCGCTCGTCGGTGATACTATCGTTTTCAAAAACGATACATGAAGGTATAGATTATACCTTGACTATCAATGTGATACAAGATATGGCGGGCAATATGGCGGAAAATGTCAGATACACATTCAATCATTATGAGATTCATGAAAACGATGTGGTGATAAACGAGATTATGGCCGACCCGGAGCCAGTGATTGGTTTGCCGGCATTCGAATATGTGGAGATTTACAACGTAACAGACCATGTGATAAACCTTCAAGACTGGGTTTTCACTATTGGCACAAGCGAAAAAGTCATTACACAAGATATTGATATTCAACCGGATGGCTATCTGATATTATGTAAGGAGGATGCCGTCCCTTATCTTTCGGAATATGGTGTATGTGTGGGTTTTACAACGTTCTCGATACCAAATTCTGGTTCTTTGATGTGTTTAGCTCATCATAATATTTTAGTTTTTAATTCTGATTTTGATAAATCTTGGTATCGCGACAATGACAAATCCGACGGTGGATGGTCGTTAGAGCAGATTGACCCACACTCACCATGTTTGGAAGCCTCCAACTGGCGTGCAAGCTGCGACTACAGAGGTGGTACTCCTGGGGCTCGCAATTCCGTCGACGGCGAAAACATCATCGCCCCCGACATTGACTATATCAACGTTTTGTCGGAGAACAGCATCGAGGTCGTTTTTAACCAGAAGATGATGTCGTTATCGCTTGAAAATACTGATAATTACACCATTGTTGAATTCAACGCTCATCCATATTTAGCCATACCGTCACAAGACAATCAGAAAAGCGTGACATTGTATTTTCAACAGCTCTTTGCTGACAATCAGGTTTATAAATTATTGGTTTTTGATTCTCAAAATTGCACGGGTGTCGAGGTCTTGGACGGTTGCGGTCACGCTTTCGGACTCCCGGGCGGTGCGGTCGGGGGCGATGTGGTCATTAACGAACTCTTGTTTGATCCCATCAGCCCCGCCGCTGATTATTTGGAACTTTATAACAAGTCGGATAAGATATTGAATGTCAATGATTTAAAGATAGGAGTGATAAAAGAGTCGTTTCCCAATCCGCCCGACACCACAATCAAGGTGATTACCACTGAGCATAGGCAGCTGTTGCCACGGCAGTATCTTCTTTTGACGACGACACCGGAGGAGATCGGTCGACAGTATGAGTGTTCAACGCGGAATTTCATAGGGATGAGCAGTTTCCCGTCGTATCCAAACAGTGGCGCGGCGGCCGTCCTGTATTTCAGGGATACCGTAATCGATGTCATGCGCTATTCCGACGACTCGCATTACCCGCTGCTGACTGAGACGAAGGGCGTGTCGTTAGAGAGAGTCAGTCCGTTCATCAGTTCGCTTGACTCCGAGAACTGGCATTCGGCCGCCGCGCCACTTTACGGCACACCAGGATATCAAAACTCTGTCTTCGTTGAAAACCAAGACAACACCGCTGATGTCGAGATGATTCCGCCAGTGTTTTCTCCAGATGGCGACGGCTTCGACGATGTCACCACAATAAACCTGTCGCATTTCGATGTCGGATATACTGCAAAAATCATCGTCTTCGACTCGCAAGGACGTCATGTGCGCGACCTCATCAACTGTCAGAACATAGCAAACCAAAGTCAATTCGTGTGGAATGGTCTCGACGACAACGGCCGTGTGGTGCCTTCAGGAATTTATGTAGTCTTAGTGGAAGTATTTGATACTCAGGGAGATATGAAACGATTTAAGAGGGCTGTTGTCGTGGCGTCAAAATAAAAACGAAGAAAAATAGCGTTTTGTATCAAAAAATATTCTTAACTTTGCGCTTTTAAGCAAAGTAAGAAGAATATGGTATTTTTTCACGGCGCGTTAATGGGCTTGACCTTGGCTACAATCTTCGGATTCGGGCCGGCGTTCTTTTTGCTCATACAGACCAGCATCAGCAAGGGTTTTAAGAAGGCTTTGTTCTTCGACGCCGGTGTGCTGTTGAGCGACATCATCGTCGTGGCGCTGATGATGCTTACTTCGATACAACTCACCCTCGACCATAGCGCGAACATGATGGTGGCCGGCATCACAGCGGGCTTGATCATCATAGGTTTCGGCATCTTCACTTACTACAGCAAACCTGAGAAGATAGTGGCACGGTCGGAAAAGAAGAGCGCCCAACTTGCCGAGATGGATAAGAAATTCGAGAAGATAGACCAGCGTTTCGATAAGATAGAAGAGAAGCTCGACATCAAGAGAGAGGGTCCGCGCTGGTATGTCTGCATCTCGAAAGGTTTCGTGATGAATATCTTTAACCCGTTTATATGGGTTTTCTGGATGACGACGGTCGCAACAGTATCAGGTTCAGAGGTTTATGAAGGCAACGATTCGTTAGTGGCGTTGTTCTTCCTTGGCACCTTTACCACTGTCTTTGCCGCCGACATACTGAAAATAGTTGGTGCTTATTCTTTAAAACGTTTCTTCACTGAACGCCGCATGAAGATCTTGAACCAAGGTACGGGTATCGTCCTTGCGTTGTGCGGAATAGCGTTAATAATAAGGGTGATTTTCTTTAATTAAAACTTAATGTCCTTGACATTCAGTTGCAGCGTGGTCTTTCCTTGCCAGAAGTTTTCCTCGATGTAGTAGCACATTGTGAACGGCTCTTTGTCGTGGATGCGCTCGTAGAGGTCGCCTTTTTGGAATGCGATTCCTGAGAACACAAAGTCGGTGTTGCCTTGTTGCATCACGCTGAGTTTCAGGTGTTTCCGGTTACCCACGGCGCGTGAGAATCCGGCGTCGACGACGTTACGTGTGAGGAACACCGGCGAGAGGTTTCCAGGTCCGAACGGCGCAAACTGCTTGAGGATACGCACGAACTTCGGTGTGATATTGGTGAAGTCCATCTCGATGTCGACGTTGAGCTCTGGGGTGAGGTCATCGTCTTCGAGGTGTTCCGACACATATTTCTCAAAACGTTCTGAGAACTCCTGCAGATGCTCGGGTTTCAGTGATAATCCAGCTGCATATTTATGTCCGCCAAAGTGTTCGAGGATGTCGGAGCATGAGTCAATGGCGTCGTAGATGTCGAAATTCTTTATCGAGCGTGCCGAACCGGTGATGAGGTTGCCTGAGCGTGTCAGGACTATCGTCGGGCGGTAGTATGAGTCGGTGAGTCGTGACGCCACGATGCCGATGACGCCTTTATGCCAGTTTTCGTTGAATATCACGGTGCTCTTGGCGTTACGCATCTTCTCGTCGGCGTCGATCATCTGAAGAGCCTCTTCGGTGATGGCGTTGTCGAACTCACGACGTTTTGAGTTGAGGTCGTTGATGCTTGCCGCGAGCTTCTCGGCATGGTCTTTGTTTGTTGCAAGCAGCAGTCGCACCGAGTCGCTGGCCTTCTCTAATCGTCCTGCGGCGTTGATACGAGGTCCGATAAGGAACACCAAGTCGCTGATAGTCAATTCTTTATCGACGATATTCTTCTGTTCGGCCTGACGCAACACAGCAGCGATGCCCGGACGTGGGTTTTTGTTGAGCTGTATGAGTCCGAAATATGCCAGAACACGGTTCTCACCAGTGATTGGAACTATATCTGCCGCGATGCTAACTGCAACATAATCAAGGAGTTCGTATACTTCTTCTATCGGGCGGCCGAGGCGCATCGACAGTGCGGTGACGAGTTTGAAGCCCACTCCACAGCCTGAGAGTTCCTTGTAAGGATATTCGCAGTCGGGACGTTTTGAGTCGAGCACCGCCACGGCGTTAGGAATCACGTCGTCCGGACGGTGATGGTCGCAGATGATAAAATCGACGCCGCGTTGGTTGGCGTATTCGATCTTCTCCACCGCTTTGATGCCGCAGTCGAGCACTATCACCAGACCGAAGCC
Organism: uncultured Bacteroidales bacterium; assembly: GCA_947304185.1. Taxonomy (GTDB): domain Bacteria; phylum Bacteroidota; class Bacteroidia; order Bacteroidales; family F082; genus Limimorpha. The sequence continues at coordinate 5,450 of CAMZAM010000023.1, read as the reverse complement.
GTTGTCGGCGGCATAATCGATGCCTTTATATGAGATTCCGTATCCCTCTTCGTAGCGGTCGGGTATGTAGAACTCGATCTTTTTCTTGTTGACGAAATTCTTAAGATACGTGTAAATCAAGGCAACGGCAGTTGTTCCGTCGACGTCGTAGTCACCGTAGATAAGGATTTTTTCGCCGTTATTCATCGCTTTCTGAAGACGGTCGACGGCCTTGTCCATGTCTTTCATCAGGAACGGGTCGTGAAGCTGTGTGAGCGACGGGCGGAAGAAGTTTTTCGCCTCTTCAAAATTGGTAATGCCACGTTGGACAAGCAAAATGGCCAAAATCTCATCGATGCCGAGTGACTCCGACAAGCTTTTAACTAATTGTTTATCTACATTTTCTGCTATTATCCAGCGCGTTTCCAATACAAAAAATTTTTAACTCGCAAAATTACGAAATTTTTTTCAGATTTCCAAGAAAAAAAGGAATTATTTTGAATAAAAAATATAACACGTTAATAATTAACGATATGTGCACATAAAAAATTTCTTTAAACTCTACACTCTACACTCTAAACTTTTTATTATATTTGCATCTTGAAAAATTACTTCATTATGACATCCAAAAAAATCACAAGTGCTTTAATATCAGTATTTTACAAGACTGACCTCGACAAAATCGTCGAGCTTTTGAAAAAGAACGGTGTTCAGATATATGCCACTGGCGGAACGCTTGATTTCATCAAGAAAATCGACGACAGCGTGCGTTCAGTAGAATCGCTGACAGGCTATCCTTCGATACTTGGCGGTCGCGTGAAAACCTTACACCCGAAAGTGTTTGGCGGCATCTTGGGTCGTCTCGACAACGACACCGACCTCGCCGAGATGAAACAGTATGAGATTCCTGCTCTCGACCTCGTCATAGTCGACCTTTATCCGTTTGAGGAGACGGTGAGAAACACCGACGACGAGGCGCAAATCATCGAGAAAATCGACATCGGCGGCATCTCGCTCATCCGCGCCGGCGCAAAGAACTTCAAGGACTGTCTCATCGTGCCATCGTCGAACTACTACAAAGAGTTCATGGAGATGTACGAAAAACAAGGCGGCTGCACCACTTTGGAAGATAGAAAACGTTTTGCAAAATATGCCTTCGCGACGAGCTCGCACTACGACACAGCGATATTCAACTGGTTCTCTGGCGAGAACGTCACACCGCTTCGATATGGCGAAAACCCTCACCAGCAGGCGGTCTTCAACGGCAACCTCGACGACGTCTTCGAGAAGCTTCACGGCAAAGACCTGTCGTACAATAACCTTCTCGACCTCGACTCGGGCCTGAACCTCATCCGTGAGTTCGACGAGCCTACATTTGCGATTTTGAAACATAACAACCCTTGTGGAATCGCCTCAAGACCTTCAATATCAGAGGCTTACGACGCTGCGTTGGCAGGCGACCCGGTGTCGGCGTTCGGCGGAGTGTTTGTCAGCAATCGCCCAATCGACGTGAAGACGGCTGAAGAGATGAACAAGATGTTCTTCGAGGTGTGCGTGGCGCCTGAATATGAAGACGGCGTGCTTGACATCCTCTTCTCGAAGAAAAACCGAATAGTTTTGAAGCTGAAGTCGAATAAATTCCCTGCAAAGGTGTATAAATCGGCGCTCAACGGCATTCTCGAACAGGACCGTGACCTTCACACCGAGACGAAGGACGACTTCACTGCAGTGACAGAGAAACATATTGACAGTCAAGATGTTGACGACCTTATTTTCGCCAATAAGATAGTGAAACACAGCCGTTCCAATGCCATCGTCTTGGCAAAGAACAAACAACTCTACGCTTCGGGCATAGGTCAGACCTCACGTGTCGACTCTCTGCGTCAGGCCATCGCCAAGGCTCAGAGCTTCAACTTCGACCTCAAAGGTGCTGTGCTGGCATCCGACGCCTTCTTCCCGTTCTCCGACTGCGTGGAGATAGCAAGCGAGGCTGGCATAAAATCGATAATTCAACCTGGCGGATCGGTGCGCGACCAAGAGTCGATTGACGCATGCAACAAACTCGAAATCGCCATGGTTTTCACAGGATTCAGACATTTTAAACATTAAGAGATATGGGATTATTTTCATTATTCGATAAAGAACTGGCAATAGACCTCGGCACAGCCAACACCATCATTATGTACAATGACAAGGTGGTTGTCGACGAGCCGTCAATTGTTGCTATACAACGCGACACCCAGCAGATTATGGCAGTTGGAAAGAAAGCCATGATGATGCATGGTAAAACTCACGAAAATATCAAGACCATCAGGCCTCTGCGTGACGGTGTCATCGCCGACTTCCAGGCAGCCGAGTTCATGCTGAGAGAGATGATCAAGATGATAAACTTCCATCGTTCGCTGTTCCCTCCTGCGTTGAAGATGGTCATCTGCATCCCTTCGGGCATCACCGAGGTGGAAGAGAGAGCCGTTAAAGACAGTGCGGAACAGGCTGGCGCCAAGGAAGTGCGTCTGATTCATGAGCCAATGGCAGCTGCTATCGGTATCGGCATCGACGTCCTTGAGCCAATGGGTAACATGATAGTCGACATAGGAGGCGGCACCTCCGAGATTGCCGTTATCGCACTGGGTGGCATCGTGACAAACAAATCCATCCGTATCGCAGGTGACGACTTCACCGACGAGATCGTGGAATACATGCGTAAGGAACATAACCTCAACGTGGGCGAACGTACCGCAGAACTCATCAAGATTGAAGTCGGTGCCGCCATCCAGGAGCTCGACAACCCGCCACAAGACTATGCTGTGCACGGTCGCGACATGCTCACAGGTATCCCGAAAGAAATCAGCGTGAACTATAAAGAGATAGCACACTGTCTCGACAAGAGCGTTTCGAAGATAGAGACAGCTGTTCTCAACACCCTCGAGACCACACCGCCTGAGCTTTCAGCCGATATCTATCGCACAGGTATCTACCTCACCGGCGGCGGAGCGTTGCTGAGAGGCCTCGACAAACGTCTGCACGACAAGACACAGCTGCCGATACATGTGGCTGAAGACCCGCTGCGCGCAGTGGCACGCGGTACAGGCATCGCACTGAAGAACTTCGACGGTTTCCCGTTCCTGATAAAGTAATCGGGGATGTATAACCTCTTCATTTTCATAAGGAAATATAACGCAGTAATACTTTTTATTCTGCTGGAAGTGCTGTGCTTCATCATGATAGTGCAGAGCCTCCCTTATCAGAGTAGAAAGATGGCTAACGTGTCGAATAGCATCGCTGGTGGAATGCATAAGACGACTTCCAATTGGCACGACTATCTGCATCTGAAAAGTGAAAATGAAGCTCTTGTAGAACACAATGCATTGTTACTCAAGAGATTAGGTTGCGAAGAGGTGGAAGCCGACGCTGAATATTACGACGACATTTTCACCTATATCCCGGCACGTGTTGTTAACAATAACATCTACGAGACAAACAACTACATCGTCATCGACAAAGGTGTCGTCGACGGCATAGAACCCGATATGGGCGTGATCTGCGACAACGGCGTGGTAGGTAAGGTGGTGAACGTGAGCAAACATTACGCTTCGGTGATGAGCATGCTTAATTCATACTCGATAATAAGCTGCCGATTCGTTGATAATCAATATGTTGCGAATGTTGTTTGGGATAACAAAAACTACCGCTACGGTCTGGTGAAAGACATCCCGTCGCACCTAAAGATTAATATAGGTGACACTCTTGTGACAAGCGGGTTCTCGAACTCTTTCCCCGCCGATGTGATGGTGGGAACGATAGCCGAACAAGGCGAAGACGACGAAAACATGTTCAGCACTGCCAAGTTGAAGTTTTCGACCAACTTCAGCACTTTGCGACATGTTTATGTGGTGAAGAATAACTTTAAATCGGAGATTGACTCGCTATGTATAACACATTGATACGCAATATATTACGATTTATAGTTCTGCTTATTGTGCAGGTGCTGGTGTTCGACAACCTCGGCTTCGGAACCTATATACATCCATATATCTATGTGTTGTTCGTACTGCTTCTTCCATTCGACACTCCAAGATGGCGTCTTTTGATCGACGGCTTCCTCATCGGTTTGGCTGTCGACATCTTCAACGGGACGCCCGGACTTAATGCCGGAGCTACTGTCTTCATGGCGTTTATGAGGCCGTATATAATAGGAATCACATCAAGAAAGAGCGATATCGACGGTAAAAACGCCCCTACTGTCACGGAGATGGGGCTGCAGTGGTTTGCCGTTTACGCCTTATTGCTGATTTTACTGCATAATTTAGTGCTATTCTGGTTGGAGGCATTCAGTATCAAGTTGTTTGGACTTATCATCGCAGAGACATTGCTGAGCGCGCCAGTCACATTATTGTTGATAATAATCATAATCTATATCTTTAAACCTCTTAAAAAATAATCTATGAAAAAAGTATTTTTTGCATTATTCGTCGTGGTGTTGATGACATCATGCAATAAGTTCAAAATCAACGTGAACCTTGAAAATTCCAACGGGAAAACGGTTTATCTCGAGAGATTTGTCGGAACGGAAATGAATATTTTGGATTCGGTGGTTGCGAAAGACAACACCGCAGTCTTTAAAGTAAAATCAAGCGATAATCTCGATCCGTATTGCATCATGGTGAAAGGTTGGAGACGTCCGCTGACGTTCTTCGCTGATAATCAGGATGTTACGATTACGGGCGACTGTCAAAAATATAACGGAATCAATGTTTTAGCTTCAGAAAGTCAGGAAAAACTCAACAAATTCACAAATGAAGTTAATGGTATTGAAGATGAGCAGGAAATCCATTATTGTGTTCTTGATTTCGTGAAGCAAAACATTGACAATCCGTTGGCTCCTTACGTGATGTACCGCTACAAATGGACCTTCTCTCTCGAAGACTTGTACCGACTCATGGAGGTGATGCCTGTCGATATGCAGAGCGCTTACAAAGACCTTGTCGTTGATTACATACAAGGTCTTGAGATGACAGAGGTTGGCAAGCCTTTCATTCCGTTTGTCCAGAAAGATATGAACGGAGAGGATTTCAACATGAAGGACATTATCGGTGAGTCGAAAATCATAATCCTCGATTTCTGGGCTTCATGGTGCCCCGACTGCCGCAAGGAGAATCCTGGTCTGGTCGAGGTTTATAACGAATTCAAAGATAAAGGATTGGATATCGTAAGCGTGTCGCTCGACATGGACGAAACGGCTTGGAAGAAAGCCATAGCCGACGACAATCTCGCCTGGAAACATCATGTTTCGGATCTCAAAGGCTGGAACAACGAGGTGGCAGAGATGTACAGAATCGCCTACATCCCACAGAATATCTTCATAGGCGAAAACGGCATCATCGTGAAAAAGAACGTGCCGGCAGAGAGGATGAAAGAGTTCCTCGAATCATTTTTACAGTAGTTTTTTTCGCTGCTTATGCAGCAAAATG
>CAMZAM010000022.1 GCA_947304185.1 uncultured Bacteroidales bacterium | reverse complement strand
GGCTCATTGCTTTCAAAGAACTTGCAACCACTTTTTTCGTGATTGCGGATGCAAAGATACCACCTTTTTATTTACGTGTGACATCTTTTTGAAAATATTTTTTCTCATTCTTTATTCCTCTTGAAAATCAAGGTGTTAACCGAAATAATTTCTGCGGAATATGCAAAAATCAGACCGGAAAACGAGCCTCAAAGACCCTTTTTTCAGCCTCACCAAACAAAATTTTACGCCAAAGTGACGATATTTTGCTCAAAAATCATTAATTTTGATTAATTTTCTGATAAAGAAAGAGTTGAGAATTTCAACAACTCTCAACTCTAAACTTTAAACACTAAACCGTATCGTCGGAGTGGCCCGACTCGAACGGGCGACCGCTTGCACCCCATGCAAGAATGCTAGCCAACTGCACCACACCCCGCCTGCTTTTCGCGCCGCAAAAATAGGGATTTTTTTATTTCAAAAATAAAAAAATGATTTTTTTATGAGATTTCTCGACTCCACTACGTTTCGCTCGAAATGACGTCCTGGAGAGATCTTAAAACATTTTTAATGCCCTTTGCAGAAATACGACCTACCACAGGGTACTGTTGAGTATTTCGAAAAGGGTATTAAAAATGCCAACAAAAACTTCATACATAGTTTGTTTTTTTGAGATTTCTCCACTTCGGTCGAAATGACGTCAAAAAAAATACTATCTTTGCAAAAAATTTAAAACACCTTATTAATTAATATGGAGCACATTCAATGTCTTATCCTCGGCTCAGGCCCTGCAGGCTATACAACAGCCATCTACACTGGCCGCGCCGATATAAAAACCGTTATTTATGAGGGACCGCTCACAGGCGGACAGCTCACCCAGACTACTGAAATCGAGAACTTCCCGGGCTATCCTGAGGGCGTCCAAGGCAACCAGATGATGGACGACCTGCGCCGTCAAGCCGAACGCTTCGGCACCGAGTTCCGCATGGGCTCGATAGTGGAAGTCGACGCCTCAAAACGTCCGTTCCACTGCAAATCCGACTTCGGCGATGAGCTTCTGGCCGACGTCATAGTCGTTGCTACCGGTGCCTCAGCACGTTATCTCGGACTTCCGACAGAAGAACAGTTTAAGGGTGGTGGCGTGTCGGCATGTGCCACATGCGACGGCTACTTCTACCGCGGCAAAGACGTGGCGGTGGTGGGAGGTGGCGACACCGCTTGCGAAGACGCCACATACCTCGCACATCTTTGCAACAAAGTGTATATGATAGTGCGCCGCGACGTGCTCCGCGCCTCGAAAGCCATGCAGCATCGCGTGATGAACACCCCTAACATCGAGATACTCTGGAACACCAACACCAAAGAACTCTTCGGCGAAGTCAGCGGATTCATGAGCACACTGCAAGGCGCCGTCGTCGTCAACAACAAGACTGGCGAGGAACGCACGCTGAAGATCGACGGATTCTTCGAAGCTATCGGTCATGTGCCGAACACCGACGTGTTTAAAGGCATCCTCGAGATGGATGAGACGGGTTACATCATCACCAAGCCGAAGTCGACAGCAACAAGCGTGGAAGGCATCTTCGCTGCAGGCGACTGCCAAGACAAGACCTACCGTCAGGCTATAGTGGCAGCAGGAACAGGCGCGATGGCAGGAATCGAAGTGGAACGCTTCCTCATGGAAAACAGATAAATCCGTTTCAACCACATTTTTTGCCATTTCGGTAAGAAAATAACAACTTTATCGGGCATAAATCTTATATTTGTGTCCGATTTTTTATAAGTATGAATAAAAACACCGCACCGGAATATCTTTCGCTGAAAAGAATCGCACTCGTGGCGCTCATCATCAGCCTTGGCTTTCACGTCATCATGATGTTGTCGTTTTTCTTCGGTAACACATTGTTTTCCAGCGAGTTAGTCAAAGCAATGAACCCACAGCACTTTCACGTAGGAAGGTTTCTGTTCTTCACATCAACGAGTTTCATAATCGTTTTCTTGATACTCGTTTATAACCGAAAGATACTGCGCTATTCGTTTAAAAACAAGTATTACGAATTGATACTCATCATATTAGGCTCTATGGTAATAGCAGCCGTCATGGGTATTGGATTTGTCTACACTCGTGCAGCCATGTCGCCCGTACATCCTGATCCGGAGCTCATGTACAAGATTATGCGCGACAGCCTGGTGCGTGATTTGACTATGGCAGCTGTGGTTCTACTTGTGGTTCAATTACTTAGAGCACAATATTATCAGAAAAAGATAGCTGTGGAAAACGAGGCGTTGCGCACCGAGAACATCCTGACACGTTTCGAAGCCCTGAAAAGTCAACTCGACCCTCATTTTCTGTTCAACTCGTTGAATACCCTGCAGTCGCTCATCACCTTGGACACCGAGAAAGCCGAGAACTACCTTCAACAACTGTCGTCGGTGCTTCGTTATACCCTGCAAAATAAAGAAGTTTTAAGTCTTGAAGAAGAGTTGAAATGCGTTCACGCCTATTGTGAGATGATGCAGATACGCTTCGGCGACAACCTGAGATTTGAGTTCAAAATCGATGAAAAATACAACGATTACTGTGTTTTGCCGCTTTCTTTGCAGTCGCTGATCGAGAACTCGGTAAAACATAATGTCATATCATCGAAACAACCGCTCGTGGTGACGGTGGCAACAGCCGACGACAGCGTCTCTGTCTCGAACCCGATACAGGCGAAGACCCAGCCAGAGGAAAGTAACGGCATCGGGCTTGGCAACCTCACTGAGCGTTACAGGCTTAAATGGAACAAAAAAGTTGAAATCACCGACGACGGAAGCACATTCTGTGTAAAGCTTCCATTGGTTAAAAACGATTGATTATGAAGGCGTTAATTATCGAAGACGAGGTCCTTGCGGCACAATCACTACAGAAGCTGATATCAGAAGTCTCACCTGAGACCGAGATCATCGGGGTGTTGCAATCTATCGAAGAGAGCGTGGCTTGGTTTGAGGAAAATCCCATGCCCGACTTAGTGTTCATGGATATACACCTCGCCGACGGTTCGTCGTTTGCCATCTTCGAGCGCACTCAGATCACCTGCCCTATCATCTTCACCACGGCCTACGACGAATATGCACTCAAAGCCTTCGAGGTAAGCAGCATCGACTATCTCCTGAAGCCTATCAACCGTAATGATCTGACCCGAGCGATGAACAAATTCAACGCTCTCGTGGGCGAAAAACAGGAAAACAACGCCGCTCTCGACACACTTTTGCGCCAGATTGGGATGAAAAAGAACTACAAATCGTGCTTCCTCGTACCTGAACGCGACAAACTCATCCCGTTAGCGACAGCAAACATCGCATATATCTATATTGAAGATAAGTCTGTGAAAACCATAGCGTTAGACGAGCACACCTACTACATGAGCCAGACGCTCGACGAAATCATGAACCAACTCAACCCCGACGACTTCTTCCGCGCCAACCGTCAGTTTATCGTTTCGCGCAAGGCGATAAAAGATATCACAGTATGGTTTGGTAACAAATTGTCGCTCAACCTGTTAGTGAAAGTTCCCGAGAAAATCATCATCAGCAAGGCTAAGGTTGCTGAGTTTAAGACGTGGTTTTCGAAATAACCTGACTATTCGATAATCGTCAATTCATTTATCACATTCTTCACCTGTCCGACTTTTTCAAGACACCAGAGCAGGTAACGAGCATCCATGCAGATTGTGCGCTGCACCTTCTGTTCGAACATGATGTCGCCGCTCATGGCTTCCCAGTTGCCGTCAAATGCCAGTCCGATGAGCTCGCCTTCGCCATTGATTACTGGGCTTCCCGAGTTACCGCCGGTGATGTCGTTGGTAGTGATGAAGTTCACGATGAGGTTGCCGTTTTCGTCGGCGTAGCGGCCGTAGTCGCGGGCTTCGGCGAGGTCGCGCACGTCCTGCGGGATGTCGAACTCCCAGTTGCCAGGGATGTATTTCGCCATCACGCCGTCCATGGTGGTGTAGTAGCTGTAATTGACAGCGTCGGCACCTTTGTAAGGCTCCACTGTGCCGTAAGTCAGACGCATAGTGAAGTTGGCATCCGGATAGAAGTTACGCTCGGTCTGCATCTCCATCAAGCCCTTCATATACAGGCGCTCGCCGGCATTTCCACATAAGTTTGCACCTTCGTAGAATAGGTAAACATACTGATACATTTCAATGATGTTAGTCGCCATAGCAAAAATCGGGTCTTTGTCGAGCGACTTAGGTTTTTCAAGCCATTTCTCGAGTTTGGCCTGGTCGACGAAGATCGATTTTTCGAATGCTTTGTTAACCCAAGCGGTGAAGTCGCCGCCGTTCTTTGAGCCGATTTCTTCAATCATCGTAGGCACATAACTGTCTATATCTTTGTAGAAAAGGTTGAGTAAGGCAATTGTCACGTCTTTGTCGAGGTCTTTGTCGTAGTCTTTGAAGAACGCCTCGACTTGGCTTTTCATACCTTGAGCCATCTTTGCAATATCTTCTTTTGAACCTTTTTCGTTTATTAACTTATTGATTCTCATAAATCTACGAGAGAAAGCGACTGCTTCGCCACCATTCCATCCGGCTTCGCGCAGATATGTCATCGGCATGACGATGTCGTCCATGGTTTCCCATTTTGTTTCAATTCCTTCGAAAATGTCACCATAAACCGCCTGACGTTCAGGATCGGCATTGACCCATTCTCTGAAGGCCTCTTCTTGAGCTAAACGCTTGTCGTACACATGGTTACGCACCAACTGTTTCTTCTGTCCGATGGCATATTTCCAATAATTCGACACGCTTGCCTGCTTTGAGGCGTATTTGATGAACACTTCCTGATCGGCATCCATGTGCTTGCGGTACTCGTTGAGCTTGGTTGTGCGGCAGTTGATGATAGCCGGGCAATCCGATTCGATCAGATTCTTAACCGTGTAAGATGTTGAGTATCTGTCGGTTGAGCCCGGATAACCCAAAATCATGGCATAGTCGCCTGGCTTCACACCTTTAATATTAATAGGGAGATAGTGTCTCGACTGCATCGGGATGTTGTTTTCGCTATATTTTGCTGGCTTTCCGTCGCGGTCGGTATACACGCGGAAGATGTTGAAGTCGCCTTTGTGGCGTGGCCATGTCCAGTTGTCGGTGTCGGCGCCGTATTTTCCGATGCCCCATGGCGGGCAGCACACCAAACGTACGTCGCGATACACGTCGTATTCAAACAAAATGTATTGATTTCCAGAGTAGAACGGCACAATTTCAATCTCCACATCGCGTTCACCTTTGCGTTCTTTGGTAATCTTTTTTATATTTTCAAAAATCACATCGTTGCGGGTCCCTTCGTCGGTCACTCCTTCGAGCACCAAATCTGTGACATCCTCAACATTTGCAAGGAACGACACTGTCAGGCCTGGGTTCGGCAATTCCTCGGCCTTGCTGTAAGCCCAGAAGCCGTCGGTGAGGTAGTCGTGCTCCACCGTAGCGTGTTTCTGAACCCAACTCAAACCGCAGTGATGGTTAGTAAGCAAAAGGCCTTCCGGAGAGATGAGTTCGCCAGTACAGCCGCCGCCAAATTGCACGATAGCATCCTTCAGACTCGGCTGGTTGAGGTTGAAAATCTGTTCGGCAGTGAGCTTGCAACCAAGTTGCTGCATCTCGGCAAGACTCTGTCCGCTGAGGTTATACGGAAGCCACATCCCCTCATCGGCTTTAACAATTAAAACACTGACAATCAATGTGATAGCTAATAATACTCTTTTCATTTTATTATGATTTAAATATATTTCTAAAAATTTCATTATTATGCTCAACCCTCGAGCATTCCTGCATCTTCGCGATCTGTTTGATGCCGATTTTCCACATCTTTATATCGAAATAGATGAAGATAAAGTACAAAGCGGCACCTATCAGCTCCATGTTATTTTCCGTTAAGGCAGAAGAAAGCATGATCAGATAGTCGAAGAGACCATGTGCCAACATCGGGCATAACATACTGAGTAACAAATATTTACTTCTTTGATCGGGTTTAAACTTCGCCATACCGAGGAAATAACCCATTATAACGGCGAAGAGAAAATGACCCGGTACGGAGAGCAGCGCCCTTAGCACGCCTGTATGCACTGCTTCGCCAAATGATTCAGTACCAAAGACATACATGATATTTTCGATGCATGCAAAGCCCAGACTGATGAAGGTGGCGTAGACTATGCCGTCAAAGAACTCGTTGAAGTTTCGGTTACGCCATATCACAAGCATGAAAAGCGCCCATTTGCAGAATTCTTCAGGGATTCCTGCCTCACAAAAAGCACTGTAAAACACAGTACTGCCTTCCCACACTGTGTTGACGATGCCGACAACCAAGAGGTCCATCGGAATTGCAAGAATTCCGAGGAAAAACGCGAGAAGCAGCATGCTAAACGGCTCTTTTTCGTACTTATCTTTGTGGTAGATGTACGCCGAAAGCACGATGACGGGCAGGATTGCTAATATCAGAATTATGGTATTCATTGTAAGGCCTCCTCATGCCATTTGCCGTCTTTGAAGCACATCGTCGCCTTATAACCTACGGCTTTCAGCGCTTCTTCAGCTTCTTTGAAGAAATACATCAGCTCCCAATATTGATGCGAGTCGGAGCTGATCAAAACAGGCACATTCATCTCTTTCATATGTGGCAGCAGCCATTCCGAAGGATAAAAACCATTGTAACGCTGCTTGTACAGACCTCGAGTGTTGATTTCGACAATCAAATCGTGTTGTTTTATCAAATCCAAGGTCTCAAGAACCATAGCCTGATACCATTTCTCATCTTCATGGAAATAACGGCCGCGCGCGTTCATCTTCACCTTGTCGAAATGCCCGATGATGTCGAACTTTTCTGTCTCAATCATCTCGTTTTCCTGATCGAAATAGGCACGAACGCCCTTACGGATGTCGCCGTCGAAATATTTTTTCAATCCTTCGTCGTATGGCTCGATGCTCTTTCCGTCGATAAACCAAAGAGTATCAAGACTTTTACCCACCAGATGCACCGATCCGATGAGGTAGTCGAGGTTGTAGTCTTTTTTTGTCTTCTGGAAATCGACCACAATGCCAGGGATGAACTCCATCTCCATCGAAGAAAGGATATCTATCTCATCTAAATATTTGATTTTCAATTCTTTAAGATGATTCACATATTCCTCATTTTTATCCATTGGAATGGAGACGCGGCTTTGGAACGGCACGCTGGAATGGTCGGAGAAACCGAGTGTGTGCATACCCTGACGGATGGCTTCCTCTATGGTTTCTTCCATCGGCGACTTACCGTCGGAATAGGTGCTATGTGTATGTAAATTAAAGTGTTGCATCGTCGTCTGTCGCTTCAATAATCTTATAAACCTTATCGCCTCTTCTCACTATATCGTGTGCTGGGATGGAACAAAGTTCTCCCTTAACCGTCTGATTAACAGGCAGTAAGTCAACTCGAATCTCTTTTATAGTGTCTTCGTAAACGCCTGTCGTCGGACCTATTATCATTATCTCGTCGCCCACGTTGAGGTCGTGTGTCTCCATGCGGATTTCCGCCACGTTGATTTTTGCGAAGAAATTGGTGATCGTGCCGATGAAGAGCTTCGTCTTGGTGGCTTGCGAGCCGTATTTCTTAGTCCACTCGCCCATCTTTCTTCCGAGATAATAGCCATCCCAGAAGTCGCGGTTATACACGCTCCGCAGGCGTTCGACCCAGGCCGCGGCCTTTTCAGCGTTGAAGGTACCGGCGTTGATAGCATCGACGGCTTCACGGTAAACGCCCACCGTCACCTTGGTATATTCAGGAGAACGGCCGCGGCCTTCAATCTTCAACACCTTGACGCCTGCAGCCAGGACCTTGTCCAAAAATGGCAAGGTACAAAGGTCTTTAGGCGACATAATATATTCATTTTCAATAGCTAACGTAATCTCTTTGTCGCGATCCGTCACCTCATAGCCACGCCTGCACGGCTGCACGCAGGCACCACGGTTGGCACTGGTGCCAAAGTTATCCAAGCTAAGATAGCATTTGCCCGAAACGGCCATACACAGGGCTCCATGGCAGAACACCTCGATGCGCACCAACTCTCCGTTAGGACCCGTAATATGTTGACGTTCAATCTCTTCGGTGATATGTTTAACCTGATTGATATTGAGTTCGCGGGCTGTCACCATCACGTCGGCAAATTGCGAATAATATTTCACAGCCTCGATGTTGGTGATGTTGCATTGTGTCGACATATGAACCTCTACTCCTATTTTGCGTGCATATTGTATCACGCTTTGGTCGGAGGCTATGATAGCTGATATGTTGTTGGTTTTGATGGCATCCAGAAGGGCATGCATCTCATCCATCTCCTCGTCGAAAACCACAGTGTTTACTGTGACATAGCTCTTCACGCCGTGGGCGTGACAGGTCTCGGAGATGGCATGAAGGTCGTCGAGAGTGAAGTTCTTTGTCGACTTCGACCGCATGTTGAGCTTGCCTATGCCGAAGTACACGCTTCCGGCACCCGCTTGAATAGCAGCTGAAAGGGCTTCGTACGAGCCCACTGGAGCCATTATTTCAATGTCGTTATACATTAACGTTTTAACAATTTTTCACGTAATTCTTCATATCCCGGTTTGCCAAGGAGAGCAAACATATTCTTCTTGTATGCTTCCACGCCTGGTTGGTTGAACGGATTGACTCCGAGCATGTAGCCGCTCAGCGCGCATCCCATCTCGAAGAAATATATCAGCTGTCCGAGCACATTTGCATCGATTCTCGGGATGACGATACGGATGTTTGGCACGCCGCCGTCGACATGTGCTAAAATCGTTGCTTTTTCAGCTGTCTGATTCACCTCGTTGAGACGCCGGCCAGCGATGTAGTTCATCTGGTCGAGGTTGGCATCGTCGGCAGGTATCCTGACTTCGTTGGCAGGATTCTCAACACTGATGACGGTTTCCATGAGGTTGCGCAGGCCTTCCTGGATGTATTGTCCCATCGAGTGCAGGTCGGTGGTGAAAGTGACGCTGGCCGGGAATGTTCCTTTGCCGTCTTTGCCTTCGCTCTCACCATAGAGTTGTTTCCACCATTCGCTGAAATAACACAGACGAGGCTCATAGTTCACCAGAATCTCGTTGGTCTTACCGGCATGATACAATGCCTGACGTGCCATCGCATACTGTGCAGTAACGTTGTTATTATCTTGATTTTCAACACAATACTTCTCCATGAGTTGTGCGCCGGCCACAAGTTTCTCGATATCGACACCTGCCACTGCTATCGGCAGCAAGCCAACAGGTGTCAGCACCGAATAACGTCCGCCGACGTCATCAGGCACCACATACGTCTTATAACCCTCACTGTCAGACAGCACCTTCAGCGCGCCCTTCGCCTTGTCGGTGATGGCTACGATACGCATCTTTGCCTCTTCTTTGCCGTATTTCTTCTCGATGTGGTTCTTCAGAATCCTGAATGCCACCGCGGGCTCGGTTGTCGTTCCCGACTTGGATATGACAGTCATAGAATAGTCTTTCTTGTCAAGCAGTTTGATGAGGTCCGACATATAATCCTCGCTCATGTTATGACCTGCATAGATGATCTTCGGGTTGCCTGTGTCGACGAGATGTTCGAAATGGTTCGACAACGCCTCGATGACAGCACGTGCGCCAAGGTATGAGCCACCGATTCCGACCACGACAAACACCTCCGATTTCTTACGGAGCTCTTCAGCCTTAACTTTCACATCTCTAATAAAATCGGGGGTTATCGATGATGGGAGGTTAACCCAGCCGAGGAAATCGTTGCCCGCTCCTGTGCGCGAATAGATAGTCTTGAAATACGTACTCGCTTGATAATCAGCGGAAAATCCTTTGACATGTCCTAATTCAACTTTGATATCTGTCATGACTGATAAGGTTTTAATTTTTTGCGAAGATACGAATTTTTCTTCAATATCGGTAAAAAAGCACAAAAAAAGAGACCGTCCATTGAGCGTGGACGGTCTCCAGAACCAAAAACCAAAATTTATGAAACCTTTTACGAACAATGTAAATTACCCGGATGGGTAACTATGGATGTACATCGTTACGCATCGCAAAAGTACAACTTTTTTCAATACAGGCAGAAAAAAAGTGTAAAAAAATTTTTACATTTATTCCAAAAAAATGAAAATTATGTTAAAAACGTTTCAGAATGAACGATTTAGGGGCTAAATAATTTTTTAAAAAAATCCAGTAGTCTAATTTTGTAACGCAAAACTCAAAAACATCAAAACCTATGCGTTAACAAAAAATTAATACTATGATTAAAACATTTAAAATCCTTTTGGCGGAACATGACAAGGACTTAGCCTTGATCACCAAAAACTACCTTGTCTCGCGTGGATATCCAACCGTGGCGTGTTCCGATGGAGAAGAGGCTCTACAACGTTTCAGAAAAGACAGTTTCGATTTCGTTTTGGTAGATGTCGACGTGCCTGTGCTAAACGGCTATGAGTTAGCCAGAGAAATAAAACGAAAAGTCAGAGACATACCTATTGTGTTTTTAGGTACTGACACACATCAAACTGAGATTATCAAAGGGTTTAACATCGGTGCCGACGATTTCATAGTGCGCCCCATCAGCATGGAAGAACTCGGCCTACGCATCGAAGCCATCAGCAACAGAGCGAAAAACCAGGAAAAGAAACAGCACATCTACAATTTTGGCAAATGTAGTTTAGATACTTTGCATCATATTCTGAAAATCGGTACATACGAAAAACGCTTGACTACCAAAGAGTTAGAACTCTTATATCTTTTGTGCGAATATAAAAACCGTGTAGTGGAACGGTCGTTAGCATTAAACCGTGTTTGGTATACCGATAATTACTTTAATGCACGAAACATGGATGTCTATGTGGGACGTTTGCGACGTATCTTACGCAGAGATCCTACCGTTTTCATCGAAAATGTACACGGTATCGGGTATAAACTCGTGATTTTGAAACCGTCAACGGAGACGATATGACGAATAAGGATATCTTATGTCATTCTCAAGCTCCATTTCGGTGATGTTGATTGAAGAAGGAGCAATCTGTATAGTGTTGTCTTTCAATAACTTCCAGAAAACATCCGAATTCGGACCTTTATCGGTATTTGTGAGTACGATGATAGTGCGGTCGTTGGCTTTATCGAACATAAAGAACGAACGGTAGCCCTTCCACCAGCCGTAATGGTAGTAGCAGTCGGGATACTTGCGGGAGATGCGCCATCCGAAGCCGTAGTTGTCTTTCCGCTTCGAAAACTTAGGACTTCCCGGCTTGAATGCCTCTTCCTGAATGGTATCAGGCACCAACAATCCATAATCGAGGGCAATCTTAAAACGGTACATATCCTCGACATTGGAAAACATTATCTTATCGCCTTTAACGCCATTAAGATACTCGTTTTGCGCCTGGCGCGGACGACGACGGCCAATATAGTATCCCTGGATGCAGTTCGGGAGATATGTTGAGACCATAGTGTCGGTGGGCATATCGTAGATATATGAACTCTTCATCCCGATGGCGTCGAAAACATCCTCGCGCATGAAATCGACGAACGACTTGCCTGAGACACGCTCCACAATGCTCGCCAGCATGGCGTAATTCACGTTGCAGTAATGAAAACCGTTGTCCGGCCTGAAGTATGGATTAGGACGATATTTTACATAATATTGAATCATGTCGTCGTTGGTAAATGGCACCTTTTTGTCGGGCCAGTTATTGTCGGCCAACGTCTCATAACGCGACAAGCCCGAGCGGTGCGTCAATAGCATCCTCACGGTAATGTCCTCATAAGGAAACTCAGGGATATATGTCCTGATATCTGCATCATAGTCAAGAAGTCCGCGGGTCTTCAGAATCATGATGGCCTCGGCGGTAAACATCTTCGAGACAGAGCTCAGCTGATACACATCGTTGACGTCGATCTCGCCTTTGCGGGTGCGCAAATCCTTGACGCCATACGACTTTTCGAGAATAATCCTACCCTTCTCGGCAAACAAAACCGTGCCGTTGAAAGATGTCTTTTTCTTCAATCGCTGTAACACAGCGTCGATTTGATCCGCTTTTTTCTCAAGAACAGGCTTGTCAAGATCGACAAACATTGAATCGACGTTCACCACTGGCCAACTTTCGACTTCCTTGGCCGTAAAATGGTCTTTTTCCGATGTGCATGACGCTAAAAATAATACAAGAAAAGCTATTAAATATCTCGTTTTCATTATCTTACAAAAATATCCTGCAAAGATAGCATATTTTTTGTAATTTTGCAACCTCAAAATCAATCTATGTTTCAAGATTTCAATTTAAACCCCGCAATCCTAAAAGCTATCGATGAGTTAGGATTTAAGGAGCCTATGCCGATTCAGGCTGAGGTTCTGCCCGTATTATTATCGCAACGCACTGATTTAGTCGGACTTGCACAGACTGGTACAGGTAAGACTGCCGCCTTCGGATTACCTCTTTTACAGAATATCGACCCGAAAAAACGCAGCGTCCAGGCCTTGATTTTATGCCCGACACGTGAACTCTGCATGCAAATCACAAAAGACCTGCTCAGCTATGCAAAATACATCCCTGAAATCATGATTGTGCCTGTTTACGGTGGTGCCAGCATCGAACAGCAGTTTAAGAGCCTCGCCAAGAAGCCGCAGATCATCGTGGCTACTCCGGGCCGTTTGCAGGATATGATTCGTCGTAACCGTGTCGACTTCAGCAACGTACAGTGGATGGTGCTCGACGAGGCCGACGAGATGCTCGACATGGGATTCCAGGAAGACGTCGACGCCATCTTGGAATATATGCCTGAAGACAAGAACACGCTGCTGTTTTCAGCCACTATGCCCGCTGAAGTGGAGCAGATTCTCAACAAATACATGAAGGAACCTGTGCGCATCAGCATCGGGCAGAAGAACTCTGGCACGGCGAATGTGCGTCATAACTACTATATGATTAAAGCGAGCGACAGATATCTCGCTCTGAAACGACTCATCGACTACTACCCGTCGATTTACGGTATAGTGTTCTGCCGCACGAAACTTGAGACACAGGAAGTTGCCGACAGTCTCATACACGACGGCTACAACGCCGCTTCGCTGCACGGCGACCTCTCACAGGCCCAGCGTGACCTTGTGATGAACCACTTCCGTCAAGGGTTTACGCAGATTCTGGTCGCGACAGACGTGGCTGCCCGAGGCCTCGACGTCAACAACCTGACGCATATTATCAACTATAACCTCCCCGATGACATCGACACCTACGTGCATCGAAGCGGCCGTACGGGACGTGCCGACAAGACCGGCATCTGTATCAGTCTGGTTCATCAGAAAGAGAAACATAAAATCAAAGCCATCGAGAAACAGCTTGGACGTCCGATGGAACGCGAGCTTATCCCGACAGCCCAGCAGGTTTGTGAGAAACAGCTGTTCCGCCATATCGACAACCTTGAGAAGGTTGACATCATGCGCGACGATATCGACGACTACCTGCCAGTGGTGTTCAAGAAACTTAGCTGGCTCACCCGCGAAGAGCTGATAACACGCGTGGTTGCCTTGAATTTCAACCGTTTCCTCGATTATTACAAAGACGCTAAAGACCTGAACATCGATGAAAACAGTGGCAAGGAAAAACGCGAAAAGAAAGAAAAGAAGGTGCATGACGACTCGCATATGGTGAGGCTGTTCTTCGGCATGGGCAAACGCGATCACATCAAACCTAACTCACTGATTGGACGAATCAACGATGTGACAGGCACCAATAATATCGAGATCGGGCATATCGACCTGAAGGAAAACTTCTCGTTTGTGGCCGTCGACGGCGCTCAGGCACAGTTTATCGTCGACTGCTTCGCCGACCCGACCAAGAACACCGAAGGAATCCGCGTTGAAATCACAACGGGAGAGCCGAAATCGAGTGATGATAAGTCTGACAAGCCAAAACGCGAAAAGAAGTCACGCGACAACTTCCATGAGGAGCGCCGTCGCCGTGACCGCGAGGAGGAACGGCATTCCCGTCGCAGCCGTAAAGAGAGCCGGACAAAGGATAAAAAGGACAAATCATCAAAGAAAAAGAAATCTCGCGAGAAAGAACGTCCCGAGAAAAAATACGGAAAACGGATACGGTACTAAAAAAATAGGGGGCGAATCTTCATTCGCCCCCTATTCTAATCTTTAAACTCTAAACTAATATTCCCAAACGTTCTGTTCGAAATCGATGATCTCCTGCTGGATGCGTTCCGACTCCTTCAGAGCCTCGACGCCAGTGGCATAATCCTGAATGCTACGGTCGTAGACATTCTCTTCTTTATAGATATAGCTTGAGAACTGACGTTTGTAGAACAAGTCGTCATACGACAGACGTGCTGCCGAGTTGTTTCTGTTGTACACAGGAGCCTCTGAGAGCACTGTGCGTGTTGCGTCATCAAACGGAATCCAGAACAGTTCGTTAGGCATCTGTAAGCTGTCGTTCACATCACGCATGGTCACCGGGCAGATTGCCTCGATGCGAACCATCATCTCGCTTCTGTGTGAATCGAAATACCAGTCTTCCATGATGCGCAGACGTGTCACCGACTCTGGCTTGAAAGCGATGCTGATGACGGTGTCGCCGACCTTGTTGCCATAGTCGTCATACTGAGCCTGATGTCTCTCTGAGTTCAAGCCTGTCATGAGCTTTGAATATGGCACAGGATTGGTCAGCTCACCTGTTGCTGTCACCTCGTAAGCCTGGCAACGGCCTTCTTTCAAGGCATCCATGATGACATCGATAAATCTTCTCCAGTTCTGATGAGCGTCTCTCGGATAGTAGAACGGGAGGTTCATCTTCTGACGGAAGTCGATCTCACGCCACACTCTCTTCTTCCATAACACATCGGCCTCACGGACTTCAGGATATGGGATGTATTTCTTTATTCCTGTTGAGTTTTCGACATACAATCCGTCGTTATATGTGTCGCCAGTGATCTGTGCCGAAGCCTTTGGAGAGCCGGCAAACAGGCAGACAAACGAAACTGCGATTACTAAAACTAACTTTTTCATGTTACTTTATTTGAATGTTTATTGAGCCTACGTTTCTTATCTCGCCCTTAGGACTCTTCACGTAGATGTCCTGGAACTGGATACGCTGTCCCGGCTGTGCGTTGCTGATCAAGGCAACGACGTCTGGGCTGAACTTGGCTCCATTATTATTTTTATCGATGAATGTTCCTCTGTAAGTTGACACTGTGTAATGGTCGACGGTGTAGTTGAAGCCTTCAAAGTCGAAGTCTTTCATCACAGCCATCACTCTGCCGATGCTGAGAAGCACCTCTTTTTCGACCTTACCGCCTGTGATGTCACCGATCTTGATGACTGGGTCAGGTACCTGTTTCACGCGGAACTCCTGTGTTCCGAGGTCGATAACCTTACCTTTGTCGTCCTTAGCGTTGATTCTCACCTTCACCACTTTAGCGCCTTTGTTCACCTCGACGAAATATCCACCTTCGCTGCTGCTGTCTTTGGTGTATTTACCGCCATCGACGCTGATAGTGATATCATTGCTGGTGAAGCCTGGTGCTGACACCGAGATAGGGTTCTGAAGCTCTTCATACATCACCATCATCTTGGTAGGAGCCACTGTCGCTGACGGCGGTGCAACCTGGAACGACTCGTTGAAGTCGTAGTAAGCCATCGATCCGTCAGGACGAGGTATCTCGATGCGGCCTGCATACTGATGCATACCGACGCTGGTTGTCGGGAAGCTCAGGATGACCTTACCTTCTTTACTGTTCAGAATCCTAGGCTCGCCCTTGGCTTTGTTATAGTCGTTGGTGCCCATAAAATACTTTACGTCGAAAGCCTTCGAGGTGTCGGCTGCCGCGATGAAGATCTCAGCCTCATAGTTCTGTCCTTTGATGATGTAGTCGCTCTTCTGAATGACGCGTGCCTGCACCGATTCGAACTTGAAGTCGGATGAACCGATCTGCTTGTACAAAGTGGTGATAGCGTCATATTCAGTAGTCTGAATCTCACCGACGATCTTATTCAAGATAGCAATCTCAGCGGTAAGGATGATGTGCTCGAAGTTCTTGTTTTCCCAGCTCAGCTCCTGTCCGTCGTTGTCGGTGTAGATGATCTTGTTACCGTTATAATCGACATCGGTAAGAAGTCCGACGTACTTGGTGTAGTTTGAAATACCTGCCGATTCGACGGTGTTCACAACAAACTCACGGTATTCCTGGATCTTTTCCTTCAAAAGCTTTGCATTGCCTTTGTTAATCATGAAGTTTGTCGCAGCGTCGTATTTGTCTTTCGCATCGATGTTGTTGAGGTCGAATTCGTAGAAAACACGGCGGTTTTTCGGGTCAGTCTTCTCGACATTTCTGATGAGAGCCTTCTTTGAGTCTTTGCTGCTCAGGAGTTCTTCTTCAGTGATGCTTTCCGACTCACAAACCATAGGCACCTTGATATTCTTTTCGATGAAGTTAATGATCTCGTCGGTCTTCACACGGATCTCATTAGCTTTATCCCAATAATCGCGGGCCTTTTCCGGTTGCTTGATATACTGTTGCTCGAAGATGCTGTAATAGTCCTCTATCTTGTTCTCAACGCTGGCGTTTGTCTTCTCCTGACCGTCGTTAACGATGGCGAAAGCATCGAGGATGTCGGCCGAGACGTTCAGTGCCAACAGAGCAGTGAGGACTAGGTACATCATACCTATCATCTTCTGCCTAGGGGTTTCTTTTGCTGCTGCCATTTCTTAAAAAACTTAAGCCTTGATATTCATTGCATTGAGCATGTTACCGTAAACGGTGTTCATTGCTGTCATGCGTTTCGACAAGTCGTTTAGTTGATGATTGAGTGTATCTGTTGAATTTGCAGATGCGTTGACTTTCTCGATGTAAAGAGCCATTGTGTCGTTCATCTTTCTGCTGGTGTCGTTGAACATCGATGCGTTGGTGGCTGTCTTCGACATCTGAGCGTCGAGTTCCATGGCTGTCTCTGAAGCCTTGTTCATGGCCTTGGTGTAGTTGCTTGTAGCTGCCACTGCCTCGCTAACGTCGGCAATCTTAGCTGCATTGTCACCCAAACGTGTCAAGCCCTGGCTGAGACGTTCCATCGTGGCTGCGTTGATGTTGGCCTTCTCAAACATCTCGTTGAGCTGTTCTGTGATAGCGTCGCTGCTGACGGTGCCACCCTGTGCTGTTCTCGCACCCGGTTTCTTAGCCTGTGGTGCCGGGCCGTCGCCGTGGTAGAGATCCCACAACTCAGGATAAACCAAGCTCCAGTCTGGCTCGAGGTGAGCCGGCTCGAATGCCGAGAAGAAGAAAATGATGGCCTCTGTCAACAAACCGAGTGTCAACATTGTGTTTGCTGCACCCGACCAGCCGAACAACGACATGTGGGTCAATTTGAACAAAGCACCAACCAAAACGATGGATGCGCCAATACCATAAACCTTAGCCATGAAGTTTTTGTACTTCTTGCTTTCTGAAAACTCTTTGAATGTCATATCTCTAATTTTTTGTTATTTATTTTCTACTTTATTGACGGTTTAGTTGTAAACTCTTGATGATTTGCTCGGGTTATCGCCTTTCTGACGGCCGAGGTAAGGCTGTATGCAGCGGAATCCGATGTAGCACTTCGCTGTGTCCTGATATTCGTAGCTACGTGTCGTCACCTCGAGGTAATAGGCGATGTCCTTCCATGAACCACCGCGGACAACCTTTCTCTTCATCACCGGGTCGTCGTTCTCGCTAGCATTATAGTTGTATTGAGGATTCATGTCCCACATCACGTTGTATGCCGACGGGTCGAAGGCACTCGATGTCCACTCTGCCACGTTACCTGCCATGTCGTACAAGCCCCAGTCGTTAGCCGGATAGTGTGCCACCACCACTGTGGTGAGACCGCCGTCAGCGATGTAGTTACCGCGCATAGGCTTGAAGTTGGCCTTCAGACAGCCTCTCTCGTTGCGTGCATAAGGACCGCCCCATGGATATGGAGTCAGCTGATGGCCGCCGCGTGCTGCCCACTCCCACTCTGCCTCGGTTGGAAGACGGAACTCCGACAATCCAGCCTCGCCTTTGTGCTTTTGGAGATAGTTGTTGAGCTTCTCTGTACGCCATACACAGAAAGCGTTAGCCTGTCTCCAGTTCACACCCACAACAGGATAGTTGTCGTAAGCCGGATGCCAGAAATATTTCTCTGTCAACGGGTCGTTGAAGGCATATGAGTAGTCGTAGATCCATGCCAAAGTGTCAGGATAGATGTTGATATCTTCGTTATGAACGAACACCGAACGGTCAGTCGAACCTTGCGGACGGTTTGCGAAAGCACCGTTACGATAGTCGGCACCCTCCACAAACTCTTTCTTTGCAGCCGCTCTGTAATCGATATAGCTGTAATGATAGATGAGCTTTCTGGCATCGATTTCCTTCTTGCCGTAGAAACGCTCGCCTTCAGGGATATACAACTGTTCGAGAGCTTCTCTTATCTGCTCGTCATCGCTGTGCCAGTCGATCTTCTCTTCCCAGTTGAGGATAGGCGTGTCGTAAGTCTCGCCAGTCTTTTTGCTCTGAGTGATGAGATATTTGTCTGGTTCGACCTCGCCGAGATATGTGCGGGCCAACGAGTCGCGGACATAATTTACAAACTCACGGTATTCGTTATTTGTAATCTCAGTCTCATCCATGAAGAAAGCCGATACTGAAATAGTCTTAGGCTGTGAGTAACTCGAACCCACAATATCCTGACCACCTGCACCCATGGTAAAGCTGCCCATCGGGACAAACACCATACCGTACGGGTCGGGTTGATAAAACGGCTTTGACTTCTTTCTAACGCCTACTAATTCTCCTTGATTGCTGCTTGAATTACTGCTTGAACCGCATCCGACAAGCATCAACGCTACTAGGCTAATTACCAAAAACTTTTTCATCATATTTCCTTTTTAAAAAAGTGTCCAAAAGTATATTATTTTTCTTAATTCACGACAAAAACATTTCAACTTCGCCATTTTTTTATCAACAATTTCTATAAGTATCTGATACTCTTATAGATACGAGGCTGTTTATCCAAATCAAGCTTGAAGTTGTAACTTATCGAAACCTCGTGCGAACCGTGTAACTTCAGCCCCATAGTGTTGATATCATACGCATAATTGATCTGTATCTTCTTGATCGTAAAGCCGACCAAGAGGTCTACCGACTCGCGATGTCTATAGTTAACGCCGAAACCTATCTTATTATTGTACCAAAGACGCGCTCCGATGTTAAATTGTGTCGAGGCAATGTCGCTGAGTATCATCATCGAAGGGTTCAATTTGAACCTCGGATCAAAGAACTGATACTCATATCCCGCTGCAAGATAAAACGTGCGATCACCAACAAAACTTGCACTTGACGACGATTTACCTTCCAGCGCCTTGCCTTTTCTCTCAAGCAGACTCGTCGTCGACAACGAAACGTAAAACGTCTCAGGAACAGTGTAAAATAATCCGAAATTAAAATCGAGAAGCATGTCACTTTGTTCCTTCGTCGGGATGACAGGGTCGTTGTTATTCAGCGGATGAGCCTTGCCGAAATCGACGGTGCGGTTGTCCAAACTCAGCGCCAGACCGATACCCAAAGTACCCGGACCGAGGTCGAGATGGTACGAATAACCGATATTCAACGCTATATTATCTTCAAAACCAAGAGCGTCCTTCATAAACGAGAGACCGATACCGCCACCCAACACTTTTATCGGCATGTCGGCAGAAGCCAAAAACGTGACTGGCGACACCACCTCGCCAGTGAAATCGTCCTTAAAGCCTGTCCACTGGTTACGATAGATACCCATCGCATTGACGCCCTCACTCAATCCGTAATAACCCGGATTGATCACTGCATAAGAATTTTCGTAATAAGTGAACATAGGCGCCTGCTGTGCCCTTAACACATTGATTGCCAATATGTTAATCACTAAAAACGATATGTATTTCAACTTATGCATTGACTATTATAACGCCTTGTTTATCAATTTATTGCATCACCTTATTAATAATTGTCATCGGAAAAGCCTGATGATATCGTTGCCGTTAGCGTAAATCAGCAAGATGAGAAGGAATATGAATCCTATCGTCGTGGCTCTTTCGAGGAATTTGTCGCTCGGCTTGCGGCCTGTCACCACTTCCCAGATGAGGAACAGCACGTGACCACCGTCGAGACCCGGTATCGGCAATATGTTCATCACCGCGAGGATGATGCTCAAGAATGCCGTCATACGCCAGAACTGCTCCCAGATGAAGCTGTCGGGGAAGATGCTTCCGATGGCGATGAAGCCGCCTAGGCTCTCGTATGCGCCAGTGCTCGGCTTCACTATGAGTTTCAGCTGTTTCCAGTAGTCGCTGAGTTCCTTGCCGGTCTTCTTGAAGCCTCGTGGTATCGACTGCCAGAAGGTGTATTCTTTCGTCGAGACCTCCAGCATCTGTGCGGCATACACTCCTATCGTGGCGTCGCCACCCACATGCACCGTAGCGGTGATGGTGTCGCTGTCGCGAACAATGAGCATCGCCACATCCTGATTGCGATAATCGCCTATAACATTCTTGAAATCCTGGAAATATGGCGTCGCCACCTCATTGATGCCTATGATCTGGTCGCCTTCGAGCATGCCTGCCTTCTCGGCATACGAGCCATTGGCAAAGCCACCGATCACGAAAGGCATCCTCATGCTGAAGAAGGTGGTGCGTGCCTTTATCATCTGATTCACAGCGTCATCAGGAAGCTCCACACGCATGCTGTCACCGTCACGCTCCACGTCGATGTATTTCGTGTCTTCAAGAAGCAAAAGCATCGGAATCTGACTGAAGTCCTCGACATATTGACCGTCGACGTTGAGGATTTTATCGCCGTCGCGCAGACCGAGGTTATAACCCAGACTGTCGACAGTGATGCCGTATTTGTTGACTTCGGCTGTGGAGATATATTGTTCGCCGTAGCTCGCGATGAGTCCGATGTAAATCAAAAATGCCAGGACGACGTTCATAAACACGCCGCCGATCATGATGATAAGACGCTGCCATGCCGGCTTGGTGCGGAATTCCCACGGCTGTGGCTCCTGCGCCATCTGCGCCTCGTCCATCGACTCGTCAATCATGCCCGCAATCTTGCAGTAACCGCCAAGCGGCACCCATCCCAAACCGAACTCGGTAGAACTTTCGTCACGACGCCAGTCGTCTTCCGGAAGAGTGTTGATGTCTATCTTCTCGTATGTATACTCTTTTTTCTTCGTGACGGGGTCGATACGCTCGTGGGTAATGAATTTCTCAGGCTCATTTTTGCAGAAAAACTTGAATTTCCACTTCCCGTTGACCTTTTTACATCTGAAAATCGAGAATTTCCAATCGAAAAACATATAAAACTTCTCAACTCTCACCCCAAATATGCGTGATGCTATGAAATGCCCGAATTCATGGATGATTACGAGAATTGAGAGGGCTAAAATAAGCTGTATGATTTTTATCAAAACCGTCATTTTCGCATTAATTTCTTTTAATAAAAATTTAAAAGTGCAAAAATACGAAAAATAATGGTATTAAGGTCAGAAAATTTTATTTTCCTTCAAAAGAGATGTAATCTTCAGGGTTGAGGGGCATGCCTTTGAACCATAACTCGAAGTGAAGGTGCGGACCTGTCGACGTGCTGCCACCGCCGCCGAGCACCGCTATGGCGTCACCGGCTCTCACAATATCGCCTTCGCGACACATCACAGAAGCATTGTGTTTGTAGACCGACACAATATTGCTATCATGTTGAATGCCAATAACATAACCTCCTTCAGAGCTCCAATCCGAGAAGATGACGGTGCCGTCGGCGGTGGCCTTGATCATGGCATCAATACCAGCAACCACATCGACACCGAAATGCTTGTTGTTACGGTTGAATCGGTTAGTCACCATCCCATTGACGGGAACGAAAAACATCGGCATCTCGAAATTCTTTTTAGCAAGATAAGGGTCGCCAATATTGAGTGGCGTGATTATCTTTTCACCGTTGATATTGTCATCATCGCCAATGATACGCCGCATATTCTCGATATATTGGTCTTTCTGACGAAACACCTCTTCGATGGAGTCGGCACGACGTTCCATGCTGTAGACGCGTCGATCGAGGGTGGCGTCGGTGTAGCCGGGGATGAACTCACGCAACGAGGTGAAAAATATCAGACATGTCGTTACTGTTATAAGTATCAACGAGTAGATGATAATCATGTTTGTGATTTTCATCTTACTCATGTTAAAACCGCCTTTTTCCTCATACGTGTCGGGGTGTATGATGACGATTTTAAACTTACTTTTGAAATTTTTAAACCAATTGCTCTTCATCTTTCAAATCATTCCAAATTGAACCTTCCCGGTGTCTTGCCCTGCATGCCGCGATAGAAATCCTCAATCATCGGCCAGTCTTTTTCGAAGTCGCCGCTCGGCGTGAACGTCGGTCCGTATCCGCAACGTTTCGTCTTGAAGTCGATAAACGCAAGAACGACAGGCACCTTAGCCAGCTCAGCGATGTAATAGAATCCGCGTTTCCATCGCTCGACACGTTTGCGGGTGCCTTCAGGTGTGATGACTATGTGTATCTCGTCGTACCGACGGAAGACCACGGCAGTCTTTGCCACCATATTGTTGCCACGGCTACGGTCGACGGGGATACCACCCATCCTTCGTAAGCCCCAACGTAATATGGGGTTTTCAAAGAACTCTTTCTTTACAAGAAACTTCACTTTACGGTCTTCCATCCAGAAGAAACAGCGGCCTATCACGAAGTCTTCAATGCAGGTGTGCGGCGCCTCAATGATGATGCTCTTTTTCACACCTTCAGGAAACTGTCCTACGAAGGTGAAACCTCTCATTTTGAGGTAGTTACGACCGAACCATTTCTTAAAACTCATATATCGATGTTAAGTCCGAGGCCTTTCTTCAAGGTCAACACGTTAGGGTTTATCTCCGCCATCTTCTCGAAGCGGCTGCGGTCGGTGTAAGCCACCTCTTCCTTCGGCTTTTCGACGATGTGGTGCACCATCTTAAACTGGTTGTTGTCGAGTTCCTTTGCCAGGAAATCGTGCAACGCCGACATATTGTCTATATCTTTAATAACTAATATGTTATCAATCTGATAATGTACCTCTAAACCGTCTTTCAGCGTGGGTTCGTATTTGCAGATGCCGGCCACGAAATTCGGCGACTTGTTTTTACGTGTCTCACCGAACTTCTTCCACGCCTCGACCAGCATCTCCTGCGTAAAAGGGTTGTTTTTCGCCTCCATTGGAGCCTCTTCGGCTTTTTTCTTCGTTTCCTCGTCCAATATCGAGATCGTTCCAGCTCGTTTCACTCGCTGGACTGGTGTCGGCGTTGTCGGTGCCGCCGGTTTTTCAGGCTCAGACACAGCACGCGGAGTCTCTACAGTCTGCGATGTAACATTATTTGAATGGGTCTCCTGTTGTTTAACTGGTGCTGCCTGAACCGGTTGTTGTACCTGTTGAATAGGCTGTTGCACTGGTTGTACTGGTTGCACAAATTGCTGCGGCACCATCTTCAACAATGCGATCTCCAGGTGTAACCGTTTGTTGTTGGCGCTTCTGAAGTTGATGTCGCATTCGTTAGCGATATCCAATGCCTTAAGCAGGAACTCCGTGCTGCAGCGCTCAGCCTGCTTGGCGTAACGGGCCTTCAGCTGATTGCTGACCTCCATCAGGTCGATGACGCGCTGGTCCTTGCCTAACAGCAAGTTCCTCAGATGGTTCGCCATGCCCTGGATGAAGTTCTGCGGGTCGAAGCCTTTGTTGACAACCTCATTAAGCAGCAGCAACACCGAGTTGATGTCGTTGGCGAGGATGTTCTCCACCATGCCGAAGTAATACTCATAGTCAAGCACGTTGAGGTTGTTGATGACATCTTTATAGGTGATGTTATTGCCTGAGAAGCTCACCATCTGGTCGAAAATCGACAGCGCGTCGCGCAGTGCGCCGTCGGCTTTCTGGGCGATGATGTTAAGTGCCTCCTCCTCTGCCGTCACGCCTTCCTTGGCGGCGATATTTTGCAGATGTTTGGTGATATCTTCAACCGTAATACGTTTAAAATCAAAGATTTGGCATCGTGACAGGATTGTCGGCAGGATCTTGTGCTTCTCCGTCGTGGCAAGTATGAATTTGGCATACGCCGGCGGCTCCTCGAGGGTCTTGAGGAAGGCATTGAACGCCGAACTCGACAGCATGTGAACCTCGTCGATGATATACACCTTATATTTTCCGATCTGAGGCGGTATCCTCACCTGGTCGATGAGCGCGCGGATGTCGTCAACGCCGCTGTTGGAAGCCGCGTCGAGTTCAAAGATGTTGAACGACGCGTTGTTGTTGAAACTCACGCATGACTCGCATTCGTTGCACGCCTCCATGTCCTCGGTAGGATTCAGACAGTTGATGGTCTTCGCCATAATACGGGCGCATGTCGTCTTACCCACGCCACGCGGACCGCAGAACAGGAACGCCTGCGCCAAGGTGTTGGTGCGTATGGCATTCTGCAATGTCGAGGTGATGGCCTGCTGACCCACGACGCTGTCAAAAGTCGAAGGCCTGTATTTTCGTGCCGATACAATAAAATTTTCCATTCAAAAAATAGCCTTTTATTCAGCTTGTAAAAATACAAAAAATTTGTCAAATTATTGCATATATATATAATTTTTTTGAAAAAAAGCCCGTTATACGAACGAATTTGTTATTTTTGCAGTTTCGGATATTAGGCAAAGGAAGAAATGAGATATAGATCATATAGGATATTCGGTGTTTTAACTATCTTGTTGACTGTCATCATGTTAGCATCATGCTCCACAAAGAAAAACAGGTGGAACCGACGCGTATGGCATAACATGACAAGTCATTATAACGTGTGGTGGAACGGCAACGAGAGCATGAAAAACGGCGAAAAAGCGCTCCGCGAGGCAGCTCAGGACGACTATACCAAGACGTTGCCGGTGTTCAACTACGGCACCAAAGAAAACGCTTTGGCACAATACGCTGCCATGGACCGCACCATCGAGAAGGACGCCATATGCATTCAGAAACACTCGATGCGTTTCAACAACACCGAATATGTGCGCTGGATTGACGACGCCTTCATCGATATGGCTAAAGCTCACTTCTACAAACAAGACTATGTGCCTGCACGCCGTACCTTCGACTATGCAGCTACACAATACCATAACAGCGCCGACAGATGGACGGCAACTCTCTGGTTAGCAAAGACTTACATCGCTACAAAGCAGTACGAGAAAGCCGAAGCCATGCTTCAGTCGATATTAGTGGCAATGGACAACGAAGACGAGAAGATTCCGAAATATGTGCGCACCAACATCGACCTCGTTTATGCCGACTATTACATCGCCATAGGCAATGAGGACGAGGCTGTGAAATATCTGCGTAGCGCCCTCGTCACCACCCGCGGCAAGTACTACAAGAGCCGCGCCATGTTCATCCTCGGTCAGATATACCAGAAACAAGACGACAAGCCTCGTGCCACGGAGCAGTATAAAAACGTCATACGCAAACATCCGTCCTATGAGATGAGTTTCGAGGCTCACATGAACCTCGCACGCTGCTACGACGCCGACACCGCCACCATCATGAAGATGTTGAACAAGATGCTCAAGGACCGCAAGAACACCAATTTCAAGGACCGCATCTACTACGCTATGGCCGACGTGGCACTGGATAACAACAACGTCGACAACGGAGTGAAATATCTGAGAAAATCAGTGGCGGCAAGCACCTCTAACGACCAACAGAAGATAAAATCGTCACTCGACGCCGCTAACATATTGTTCAACAACAACGACTATATTCTCAGTCAGGCTTATTTCGACACCGCCGTGATGACGATGGACCGCACCTATCCAGGATACGACAGTCTGCTCAACCTCTCCGTCATGCTCACCGACCTTGTTAGCAACCTCACGGTGTATAAGACCCAAGACAGCTTGCTGCGCCTCGCCGACATGGACTCGATTCACCGTAACGAGATCATCGACAAGGTGATTGCCGACTATGCAGAAGAACAGCGCCGACTGGAAGAACAGCGCGAGATAGAGAAACAAATAGCTCTCAACGGCGGCAACGAGCCCACCAACACCATGCCTGATGCTAACGAAGGTAACTGGTATTTCTACAATACCGCAACCAGAAATCGTGGCATGAACGAGTTCAAGGCCAAATGGGGCAACCGTATGCTCGAAGACTACTGGTTTATCTCCAACAAACAGAGTCTAATTCAAGAACAGGAAGAGAATCTCGAGGAGATTTCTGAAGAAGAACTCGCCAACATGAGCGAGGAGGAACGTGCAAACTACCTGCAGGCACTGGAGATTCAGAAAGACACAGTGCAGTATACCCCACTCGATCGCGGGTATTATCTGAAACAGATTCCTTTCACTCAGAAAGCCAAGGATCAGGCCAACGAACAGATTGCAGAGGCACTTAACAACCTCGGTTTCATTTATTACAACGACCTGCAAGACTATCCGCACTCGATAGAGGCTTACACCGAACTTACCGACCGTTATCCTGATAACAGCAACGAGGTGTCGGCATGGTATTACCTCTATAAGATGCACAGCAGCCGTAACGAGAACGCCGATGCTGACAAATACAAGAATCTCGTCTTGACGAAATATCCTGAATCAAATCAGGCTAAGATCATCTTAGATCCTGAGTATTTCATCAAGGCAAATGAGAGAGGCGCCGAAGCGGAACAGCTCTACGCCAAGACCTTCGAGGCTTATCAAAACGGTCAGTACCAACGTGTAATGATGAACGTCAAGAAGGCACGACAGCAGTATCTCGACGACACACTCTATATGCCACGCTTCGAGTTCCTGAACGCTATCTCATTAGGTTATGTCGAGGTCGTCGACTCCATGGCCTACTCGCTCCTCCGACTGATTCAGACATATCCTCAGAGTAGCATCAAGCCGTTTGCGTTGGATGTGCTGCTGAAGGCCAACGACATGTACAACCTCGGTCTGAACATCGAGAGTGCGCGTCCGAAAGACGAGCAGGTGGTGGAGAAAGAGTCTCCTTATACCTTCAGACCTAACGACGAATATTATGTGTTGGTGGTGGCCAATAAGAAGGTGCGCACCAACCCGTTGAAAGTTCGTATCAGCGACTTCAACAAAAACAATTTCCGTATGGATCAGCTGAAGATCAAGAGCCTGATGCTTAACAAAGAAGACGCTCTTCTGACCATCGAGAAATTTGAAAATGTCAACAGAGCCATTGACTATCAGACGTCGATGTTCCTCACCGATTACATCTTCGGAGGCATCGATCCTGAAAACTATAAGGTATTAATTATCTCGGTGTCGAACTATCCTATCTTCTACCAAGAGAAAAACGTGGAGGAATATCTGGATTTCTGGCATCAATATAACAAATAAAGCTATGAGTTCAAACAATCAAGAATCACCTGTAAGAAACAACCTTATCGGTAACGGAACAACCATTAAAGGTGAAATCAGCGCCACTGGCGACATCCGCGTCGACGGCACCATCATCGGAACCGTGAAATCGACGGGCAAAGTCGTCATCGGACAACAAGGCATAGTGGAAGGCGACATCATGTGCAACAGCGCCGACATCTCGGGTCGCGTGAAAGGCACCGTGAGAGTCGAGGAGCTTACCACAATGAAATCGACATCACGTCTCGAGGTCGAGCTCTTCACCAAGCAGCTGTTCATCGAGGTCGGAGCCATCTTCACCGGAAGATGCGACATGTCGCAGAAAGCGCCTGAAACACCTAAGAAATGAACAGATTCATAAAACAGCTGTGTATCCTGACGCTGGTGATAACAGTGGCGTCGGTGTTTCTGCGTGCACATCTCACGGTGTGGTGGCCGGCTATCGTCGGGTTCTTCTTCATCGTCGGGATAATAGTGTTTTATTTTGCCGACAAGGCGAAAAAGAAAGACATGCGCAGGTTTACCAACTTCTATATGGGCGCTACTGTGGCGAAGATGGTGATATATCTGGCGATAATATTCATCTATGCAATCACCTTCAAGGAAGACGCCAAGCGTTTTGCGGTGACATTCCTTGCCTATTATCTGGTTTACAGCATTTTTGAGACTTATAAACTCGCTAAAAAGACAAAAAAATCTAATGAATAACAACGAAATTATCGGTTACGAGAAGATCGAACATTATAATCCTGAGCGTACGCAGAAGCTGATGGAGCATTACAGAGCCATCCTGCAGTTGTTGGGCGAAGACCCTAACCGCGAAGGACTTTTGAAGACACCTCAGCGTGTAGCGAAGTCGATGCAGTTTCTCACCCAAGGCTATGAGATGGACCCGATGGAGATTCTGCTGTCCGCAAGATTTAAAGAAGACTACCGTCAGATGGTGATAGTCAAGGACATCGAGCTGTTTTCGATGTGCGAGCATCACATGATACCATTTATCGGAAAGGCGCATGTGGCATATATTCCTAACGGTTACATCACCGGCTTGAGCAAGATAGCGAGAGTTGTCGAAGTATATGCGCGCCGTCTGCAGGTTCAGGAACGCCTCACAACCCAGATCAAGGAAGCCATCAACGAGGCGCTGCATCCGCTGGGAGTCGCCGTGGTCATCGAGGCTCGTCACCTCTGCATGTGCATGCGAGGCGTGCAGAAGCTCAATTCAGTGACGACGACATCAGATTTCGTGGGAGCCTTTGAACGCGGCGAGACACGAGCAGAGTTTTTAAATTTAATTGGAACAAATTTACATTAATTTTTTATGAAAGCATACGTTTTTCCAGGACAAGGAGCACAATTTGTAGGAATGGGAAAAGACCTCTATGAGAGATTCCCGAAGGCAAAGGAAATGTTCAATAAAGCCAATGATATCCTGAAATTCAAAATAACAGAGATAATGTTTGATGGCACCGACGAAGATCTGCGTCAGACCAAGGTCACGCAGCCGTCGATTTTCCTTCATTCAGTGATATTGGCAACGATGTTGGGGGAAGATTTCAAGCCTGACATGGTAGCCGGACATTCATTGGGTGAGTTCTCGGCTTTGGTCGCCAACCACACCTTGACATTCGAAGACGGCTTGAAGCTCGTCTCACAGCGTGCCATGGCCATGCAGAAAGCCTGCGATGCCAACCCGGGCACTATGGCAGCCATCATCAACCTTGAAGACGATAAGATCAAGCATATCTGCGATTCCATCGATGAGGTGGTGGTACCGGCCAACTTCAACAGCCCTGGTCAGGTGGTCATCTCGGGCAGCGTAAAAGGCATTGAGATAGCTTGCGAAAAGATGAAGGAAGCCGGTGCGAAACGCGCCCTGCCGTTAAAGGTCGGCGGTGCATTCCACAGCCCGCTGATGGAGCCGGCACGCGAAGAGCTCGCCGAGGCCATCCAGAAGACTAAGTTCGTGAAAGGCATCTGCCCTGTTTATCAGAATGTCACAGGACAAGCGGTGACCGACCCTGAGATCATCAAGGCCAACCTCATCAAGCAGCTCACGGCGCCAGTGTGCTGGACACAGACCATGGAGAACATGATCGCAGCCGGCGTCAACCAGGTAATTGAAGTAGGTCCGGGCACAGTGCTTCAGGGCTTGTTCAGAAGACTGAATCCTAACATCGAGTTGTCAAGTGCTGCAATAGAATGAAACACAAGTATTTAGCACCTGTCTACCTTGCCCTCGCCATCGCTTTCGGCGTGTTGATGGGCATCGTCATCTCGCGTTCAAACAACGCGGGCAACACCTTTATTAATAAAGGCGGCGACATGAATCTGGTTGACAAGGTGTTCTATCTGCTTGAAAATGAATACGTTGATACTGTCAACATCGAAAAGTTACAGGTCGAGGCGGTAAACACCGTCATCGACAAGATGGATCCGCACAGCGAATATTTCGAACCCGAGGTGCTTGAAGAGGTCAACGAAGACCTGCAAGGCAGCTTCGAGGGCATCGGCGTGACGTTCAGGATCGAGAAAGACACCGTCACAATCATCAGCACCATCAAGGGCGGACCGTCGGAGAAGACAGGCATCAGGGCTGGCGACAGACTTGTGTATGTCAACGATAGCCTCGTGGCAGGTGTCGGCATTAATAATAATAAGGTGATGAAGCTCCTCAAAGGTCCGCGCGGCACCAAGGTCGACGTGAAGATGTTTCGTCGTGGCGTCGACGGGCTGTTAGACTTCACCATCATCCGTGATGTGATACCTACTTATAGCGTCGACGTGGCTTATATGCTAGACGCCACGACGGGTTACATCAAGCTGCAGAAGTTTAACGCCACCACACATAGGGAGTTTGTCAACGCCGTGAAGAAGCTGCAGAAGCAAGGTATGAAAGAGCTTGTCTTCGACCTTCGTGACAACGGTGGCGGCTATCTCTCCGAGGCAGTGGAGATCGCCGATGAGTTCCTGCCTAAGGGAAGTCTCATCGTCTACACCCAAGGCGAACACCGCGACAGACAGTACATCTTCGCGCGCCGGCATGGTATGTTGGAAGACACTCCTGTCAAGGTGTTGATCGACGAAGGGTCAGCGTCAGCCTCCGAGATAGTGGCCGGCGCGCTTCAAGACAACGACAGAGGAACCATCATCGGACGCCGTTCGTTCGGCAAGGGCTTGGTGCAGGAGCAGTTCGACCTCGGCGACGGAGCGGGCTTGAGACTCACAGTGGCACGTTACTACACCCCGACGGGCCGTTGCATACAGAAGCCTTACGACGGCGACAGGGAGAAATACATCTACGAAGCCTTCGACAGATACGCCTCTGGTGAGATGTTCAGCGCCGACAGCATACACTTCGCCGACTCGCTGAG
The DNA here is from genome assembly GCA_947304185.1 of uncultured Bacteroidales bacterium. GTDB lineage: Bacteria > Bacteroidota > Bacteroidia > Bacteroidales > F082 > Limimorpha. The sequence goes on along the minus strand of CAMZAM010000022.1, from coordinate 2,744 downwards.
ATACATCACACCGGGAGGAAAGACCGTCTATGGCGGAGGAGGAATCATGCCCGACATCTACGTGCCGTTGAAACAGGACTCGACAGAGTATTTCTTCAACAAAATCGTCAATGCGAGCATAGTGTTTCAGTATGCCTTCGACTACTCCGACGCTCATCGTGACGAGATTTTGAAGTTTGGCGATGAAAGAAGTTTCGACAAGGACTTCAGGTTCACCGATAAGATGTGGAACGACATCCTGAAAGAGGCGAAAGACAAAAACATCACCGGCACTGACGAGCAGAAAGAGGTGGCGAAGACGAAGACTCAGCAGCTGTTTAAAGCCTACGTGGCAAGGAACATTTTCGGTGACGAAGCGTTCTATCCGTTATACGAGCCGATGGACGAAATGTTGAAAGAATGTTTAAAAAATTAATTTTTTGTAATTCATAATAAAAAAAGTTGTATTTTTGCACCCCGAATTGGATAAAATGAAGAACGAAGATCATATTTTCACAATTCCATTGGCAGGCTTGCCGTTCGGACATACTGATTATCAATATGTTATCAACGACAGTTTCTTTGCGGAGAGAGATTATTCGGAGGTGAAAAAAGGAGTTGTGAACCTTCATTTAGGCGTCGAAAAAATGGAAACCATGTTCGTTTTGACGTTAAAATTTGAAGGAAAAGTGGTTCTTCAGTGCGACAGATGCGGTGATGACTATGAGCAGGCTGTTAAAAATTCAGCCGAGGTTTACCTGAAATACGGTACCGAGAAGGGAGATGAGAAGAATGACGATGTCATCATCATTACAAAGAACGACAGTGAGTTCGATTTGAGTGATTTGATTTATGAGTACATTATCCTGTCGCTCCCAATTCACAGAACGCACGACGACGAGAGCTTGTGCAACCAGGAAGTCCTGGCAAAACTGCACAACTTCTCTCAGTCGGAGGCGACAAACGAGGATGACGAAGAGAATCCTTGGAAACAAATGATGAAAGATTTGAAAGATAAAATAGATAAGTAATAATTAAAAAATAGTGTAAAATGGCACATCCTAAACGAAGACAGTCTCATACAAGAGGCGCGAAAAGAAGAACTCACTACACAGCTGAGGTTCCAACATTGGCAACATGCCCAGTAACAGGCACAATCCACGTTTATCACAGAGCATACTACGTTGACGGCGACCTTTATTACAAAGGAAAGCTCGTCATGGAAGGAGCAAAGAAATAATTAAACAAAGAAAATTTTTTTCATAATCTTTATATTGTTTTTCCCCGCCTTTCGTGTAAAGGTGGGGTTTTTTGTGTCTCATCCTTAAAAAATATTTTCATCTTAAACTATTGATTTTCAATATATTAAAAAATATTTTTATATTTAACTAAATTTTTAGTTACAACATTACAAAATAAGTTGTATATTTGCAGCGTTAATTACAAAAAAAGAATGAGCTATGAAAGAATTGACTAAAGCTGAAGAACAGGTAATGCAGGTGATTTGGAAGATTGGCAGTGGTTTTGCCAACGAGATAATGGCGGCGTATCCCGAGCCGAAACCGGCATACAACACCGTTTTGACGGTCGTCAGGATTCTCGAAAAGAAAGGTTTCGTGGCACATGAGACGTTCTGCAAGGCCAACCGTTACTTCCCATTAATAAGTAAAGAGGAGTATTCGGAGAGCTCGCTTAAGGGATTGGTTGAGAATTATTTCAACAACTCGTACCTCGACCTCGTGTCGGCATTCGCGAAGAAAGAAAACTTCAGCATGGAGCAGATTGAAGAACTTAAGAAAATGATTGAAAAAATTGATTAATAAAAATGTGTGCCTTCGGCAAATGTGCAGCCTTCGGCTGAATGTGTGCTCCCTACGGTTGCAATGTGTGGCATCGGGCCAATGAGGCGAAGCCTCCACATTCCGCGAAGCGGCAAATTCTGCGAAGCAGCATATTTCACGAAGTGACACATTAAAACAAATTGTTATGGCACTAAATATAATTTCAATAGCAATAGCAGTAGCGCTCCTCTGGGTAGCATACCGTCTGTTGTTCATCAACAGTAACCGACTGGCTTTTAACCGCGCGTTCCTCATCATCGCACTCGGTTTCTCGCTGATATTGCCGGCAGCCGGCGTGTATATCGGCAGAAACACCCCGCAGATTGTGAGCTACCGTCAGAGCCTGTTTCAAGGCATAATGCTCGATGAGGTGATAATCACTGCCGATGGTGTGATAATCAGCACTCCAGCCGAGGTGACGACCGATGGAAGCGCCGCGCCGGTAACAGCAAATAATCGGAGGACATTTGATTTTATGGGACTCATAGAACGTATATGGCTTATAGGTGCTATCGGCGCGGCGCTGGTGTTCCTCTTCAAGCTTGGAAAAATCATTTATATAATCATCCGCTCGCCGAAGAAGAAAATGCCGGGATATATCGCAGTTTTCACAGGGAAAGAGCATGGCTCATATTCGTTTTTCAACTACGCCTTCTTCCCGAATGAAAACGTGAATGCGGAGATTGTCCGCCACGAGATGAGCCACATAGCCCACCATCATTCAGTCGACATACTTTTCGTGGAGTTGATGATGATTATCCAATGGTTCAACCCGTTTATCTACTTGTATAAGAGAGAGTTACAGAGTCTCCACGAATATATGGCCGACCGCGATGTGGTCGCCACCGGAATTGACAAACAAAACTACATGATGTTGATTTTGCAGCAGTGCACGGCCGTCGATTTCAGCAACATGAGCAATAA
>CAMZAM010000021.1 GCA_947304185.1 uncultured Bacteroidales bacterium | reverse complement strand
CCTTGCGTTAAGCTGAAAAATAAGCCTGCGGCTTTTTGCATGGTTTTGGAGTCTTTGGAAACTTACTTGCCTCGTCCTTGAATAACTATCAGCGCTGTGTAAATCAAAATCTTGATATCGACAGCGAGGTTCATGTTTTCGATATAAAGGATATCGTATTTCAGTCGCTCCACCATCTCGTCGACAGTTGAAGCATAACCGAACTTCACCTCACCCCAGCTGGTGATGCCAGGCTTTATCTTAAGAAGCATCCTATAATGAGGAGCTTTCTGCACAATCTGATCGATATAGTATTGACGCTCAGGACGATAGCCCACAATCGACATCTTTCCGCCAAGAACTGTGAAGAACTGCGGGATCTCATCGAGGCGCACCTTACGCATAAACTTACCCCACTTCGTGATACGTGGATCATCGTCGTTCGACAGCTGCGGCCCCATATCCTCCGCATTGACATACATACTCCTGAATTTCAACATCTTAAATGGTTCGCCATGCTTGCCGATACGTTCCTGTTTATAGAAGACAGGACCTGGCGACGAGCACTTAACCATGATGGCCGTAAAGATATAAACCGGCGATAATAAGACGATTACGAGTATCGACGCTATGATATCAAACATTCGTTTAGCCACCTGCTGCCATACCGGCATAGGCTCAGGAGTGATCTGAATCAACGAGGCGTGCCAGATGCCTTCCTGCTTGACGGCGCCAAAAACAAATTCCTGCATCAGCGGGATGATCTTCACTTTGACATCAGAATTTTCCAGCATCACGAGAATCTTGTCGATAGTTTCCGTCTCAGAACGTTCAATAGCGATGATAACCTCCTCAATATCATTATCTTTTATAACCTGAGTCACATCTTTATAGTTGCCCAGATGCGGGAGATATTTCTCTACTTTATAGATGTCTTTATCGAAGACATTGACGAATCCCACAAGTAAGTTTCCTGAAGAAAACCTCTGATTTGTTATTTCTTTGTATATCTTACAGGCATTGCCGTTGCTGCCGATTATCAAAGTATTGAAACCTATCTCTCCATTGTGAATCTTACGTGCCGTCATCGAGGTGATGATGAGTCTTCCAATATACGTCAGGCCAAACTGCAAGAGAAACAATATTGAGAATAAAGTGTAGTAAATCTTATAGTTAGTGATATAATCGTCAAGAATCAAAGTGAAGAACAGCACGATAGCTCCTATCAAAGTAGTGAGAACCGTCTGTCCCAGCTCACGAACACGCGATTTGGTATAGACATTGCGGTAAGCGCCAGCCATCAGATGGAGAATAATCCAGCAGATAGGTATCACGATGATGCCGATCCAGAAGTTCTTATCCTCAACCACGACGTTGTAGTTAGCGAACACGTCGACCAGCTCCATCGTCTTCCTGAAACAGAAGAAGATCGACCAGGTCACGACCGACGCGAACCAGTCCCACAAAACATACTTTAAAGTCTGCTTCCGCTTATTTGTTGTCTTACTCAACGTAAATCAGTTTAATGTTGTCAAAATAGAAATCAGCCTCACCACCTTCTTCAACAGCACCTTTCATATAAAACTTAACGTATGTGGCGTGGTTGTTTTCTGTGATCGTAGGACTGAAGTTGAGGTATATCTTTTTCCAGTTATTGCTTGCCCTCAGATAATACAGTTCCTTATCTATCAAGCCTTCTTGCGATGACATAAGGTACAATCCGACGAGCATCTCGGTGCTGCACTTATAGTCCATCTCCATTAAAACATAGTTACCCACCGTCGGCAAATCGTAGAGCTCACCACTGGCGAGACCCATTCTTCTGATGCTGTCGCCAAGATGCACATGTCCCGAACGATAGTGGTTAATGGTGTCGAGCGGGTCCATCCATGCATTCTGATCGGTGCGATGGCTTATCTGATGCAGCTCCGCACAAGTCGAATCTATGCGGTAAAGCTTGATATTATTGACTTCTTCGAAATCTTCCTTCATCTTGAAACGCATCAAGGTGCTGTCGACGCTGTAATAATGCGTAAACGGCCTGATAGTATCAATCACGCCTTCGGCGAGGTCTCTGTCGCAGATATATGGCTTGTAGAAAGGATACTGAATCCTGGTGGAAGAGATGCCATTCATCTTAAGACCGGGATAAATATGCAACCTATGGTTACCTTTCTCAAGAATCGGGACGAGGACATACTGTCCGTCGTCGTGGTTCTTAAGTTCAAAGCAGCCGTGCAGGTTTCCGTCGACATACACCCAGGCGTCGGTGATGGCATTTGTAGCGGCGCCTTCCACGTCGTAGTTGGTGGTGAAAGTCCACGGCTCAATTCTCAGATAAGCAGGGATTTCCTGACTTCCCTTGAATTTCTTACACGAAAAAAGAAGTATGATTATTCCAAACAAAAAAATGTAACGAAGACACTTCATAGGCTGTCTTTTTAAAAGTTAACGAAGTTAATTTTTAAATATTGTCTTACTTCAAATGTTTTTTTAACAAATCTTGATGTTTTTCGATTTCGTCAAGAATCATGTAAGCAACTTTAAGAACGTCGACGCCATCCTCAATGGTTACTGGCGGTTCGGTATTAGTGACTATAGCGTCGTGGAAACGCTCGAGCTCGGTCTTTATAGCGTTGATCTGGTCGGTAGCCAGTTCTTCGACAGAGATTTTCTTTGTAGAGCCGTCCGGGAGGTCGAGAGTCATGTCGAAAGGACCCGGAACGCCGTTCACATCCTCCACCCTCACTATCTCGCTCTTCTTCTCCATGAAATCCATGGTGATGTAGGCACCTTTCTGGAAGAGACGGAACTTACGCATGTTTTTCAGCGAGATACGACTTGTGGTGAGGTTAGCCACTGCTCCGTTCTCGAATTCTAACCTTGCCGTGATGATATCGGGCGTCGGGCTGACGATCGACACGCCGCTGGCATTGATAGATTTTATTGGGGATTTCACTATCGTAAGAAGAATGTCGATATCATGCACTGTGAGGTCGAGCACCACCGGCACGTCGCAGCCGCGAGGGTTGTACAAAGCCAGACGATGCACCTCGATGAACACCGGGTCGCAGATGTGCGGCTCGGCGGCGATGAAGGCAGGGTTGAAACGCTCCACATGACCGACCTGCACCTTCACGTTGGCTTTCTTCGCCAGTGCGATGAGTTTATTGGCCTCGTCGACAGTGGCCACGATAGGCTTCTCGATGAATACGTTCTTACCTTTCTCGATGGCTTTCGAGGCACATGCAAAATGTGCGATAGTAGGCGTCACAATATCCACAACATCAACAGAATCAATGAGTTCGTCGATATCGGCAAAGTTTTTCACGCCTGACTCGGTCGCCACTCTCTCGGCAGTATTTTTATCCTGATCGTAAAAACCGACCAGTTCATATTTCTCAATTTGTTTGATGCAGTTAAGATGAATCTTTCCAAGATGTCCTGCACCTAAAACTCCTATTTTCAGCATAGCAAAAATTTTTGCAAATATACGGAATTTTTGTAATTTTGTAACATAATTTTTAACGATGCAGGAAGACAGTTATCGCCACAAAGGTATGCGCCAACAGCTAGTGCAAGTGCTTAAGGATAAAGGCATTACGGACAATCGTGTGCTTGACGCCATCGCCACGGTGCCCCGTCATGTGTTCCTCGACTCGTCGTTTGTGGAGTTCGCCTATCAGGACAAGGCCTTCCCTATCGGCTCGGGACAGACCATCTCGCAGCCCTTCACCGTGGCGATGCAGAGCCAGCTTCTGCAGGTGACGAAAGGCATGAAAGTGCTTGAAATCGGTACTGGTTCGGGCTATCAGGCCTGCGTTTTGGCGGAGATGGGCGCTAAGGTGTTCACCATCGAGCGGCAACGTAATCTTTATCTTAAGACGAAGCCATTCTTGGCGGAGTTTCCTTATAATATCAAGACTTTCCTCGGCGACGGCAACAGAGGTCTGCCTACCTTCGCTCCTTTCGACAGGGTGCTGATTACCGCAGCGGCTCCCGAGATACCGCAAGCCCTTGTGGATCAATTAAAAACAGGCGGAATCATGGTAATCCCGCTCAACGATGAGAGTGATGCCACAAAACAAATCATGCTGCGGTTGACAAAACAAGCCGACGGCACCATGCTCCGCGAGGAGTTCGGTGACTGCCGTTTTGTGCCAATGTTAAAAGGGACAGGTCGCGACTAGACCTTATTTTACTTTGAATTTCAGATATTTTATCGACAAGCCCTGCTTCAGCCACATCGACTCATAGTAGGTTCGAATCGTCTTGACTTCGAGCTCGTCGTCGTTGGCATAAAGGTCGGTATAGTTGTAAACTATAGGATAACCGGCCTCTTTCACCACCTCGAGGGTGAAGTCGTAAAGAATGTCGCTGTCGGTTTTCAGGTTGATATAGCTGTCTTTTTTCAAGAAAGTCTTATAACGCTCGAGATACACAGGCGCTGTGAGACGCTTGCGGGCTTTTAGTATCTGTGGATCGGGGAAGGTGATCCAAATCTCATCGACCTCGTTCTCGCCGAAGAAATGCTCTATCAGCTCGATGCGGGTACGCACAAACGCCACGTTTTTCAGGCCTTCAGCTATGCCTTGTTTCAGTCCGACCCACATCCTCGCGCCTTTGATATCGACACCTATATAATTAATGTCGGGATGCGCCTTGGCAAGACCTATGGTGTACTCGCCCTTGCCGCAGCCGAGCTCCAAAACTATCGGGTTGTCGTTACCGAAAAACTCATGCCAGCGTCCTTTCAGAGGAAATCCCTCCTCCTTGATACGCTCAAATGAATATTCGAATAGGTTTTCGAAGGTCTTGCATTCGGCGAAACGCTCGAGTTTATTCTTCTTTCCCACGACTTTTATTTCTTACGTAACAGCCAGGCGGCTTCGTTATATTCGGTCTTGATAATCTCCAGACGTCTCAGGGCGGCTTCGCGTCCTATCACCAACTCGTAAGCCACGCGCACGTTGCCTTTGTCGTTCATCGGGAGTGCCACGGCACCTTCAAAGCCTTGTTTCTGGAAGTTCTTCGCGCAACGCTCGCCGTCGGCCTCGGTACGCAACGACGCACCTATAATATAATAGGAGTTGACATCGGCGGGCTTCACTTCGGCAGGCTTCACTTCAGCAGGCTTCACAACCTCAAAATCGCGAGGTGCGAGATTGTAAATGTCTTTTTTAAAGACAGGCGCTTTAAGCTCAAGCATCGGGAGCTTGGCAATCTCAACAAACTCACGGGTTTCCATGCTGTTGTTGAAATGCTTGACAATAAATTCGTTAGGTGACGAATAGAAGAACGGGTTCCACGATGCGAAGTTAGAGTCGCTCATGTCGGCGCCCCAGCCCAACAGCACGAGCACCATGGCTATCATCATCGAATATGCTGCCGCGCGGAACCACTTGTAGTTGTAGCGGTTCACGTGATGCGGCATATCTTCTTCAACCTCGTCATGGACGGTCAGACCCTCTATCTGCTTATATGTCTCTCTTCTGTATATAGGCTGTGCCTTCAACGGTGTGAGACCGAAGGCGTCGCCAAAAAGATTCAGTTCTTCGTCAAGTTGGAACACATAGTCGCGATCTGTCACGCGGCTCAGCACGCCCATGCCGTCGAGACGAAGCACTCCGCTGGCCTCAACGACCGCCAAACTCCGCATGGCAAAGTCGTGTACCTGCTTCGCCGCTTCCGTCATGCTGATGCCTTGCTGTTTCGCGACATAGCCGATGAGCATACCGTCGTCGGTGATCAGCTGTCCGTTGAAACGCACCTCCTTCGACGGCGGCGTCAGACGATGGGTTACGTAGTCGAGCATCGCTGGAGTCTCCTTCGAGATGAAGGCTCCGAACTCAGGCACAATGACGCAATCGTGGTCTAAAAGTAACTCAGTTATAGATTTTATTATCATTCTTTGAATATTTTTTCAATTTTCACAATGTCTTCCGGCACGTCGACCGAAAAACTCTCAAACTCCGTCTCTCCCATGCGGACGGTGTAGCCGTTTTCGAGCCAGCGCAGCTGCTCCAGCGACTCTGCCAGCTCCAGTCCCGACTGTGGAAGTGCTGCCACCTGCTTCAACACATCGCATTTGTATGCGTAGATGCCGATGTGCTTGTAAAACGTGCGCTCCACCTGATTTCTCAGATACGGGATGGCAAACCGACTGAAATACAATGCCTTACCGTTTTTGTCGAACACCACCTTAACCGCGTTAGGACTCTTCAGCTCGTCTTCGTCGTGGATAGGCTTACACAGCGATGCCAGAGGCGTGTCCTTATCCGATATCAGCTCAGCTATCTGATTGATTTGCAATGGGTTGATATATGGTTCATCGCCTTGGATGTTTATCACCGCATCGAATCCTTTGCCAATCTTATCCACCACCTCGCAGCAACGGTCGGTGCCGCTTTTATGGTTTTTCGATGTCATCACGGCCTTGCCGCCGAAGCCTAGCACAGCGTCGTAGATACGCTCATCGTCAGTAGCCACTACCACTTCCGCGAGTTTATCAGCTTTCTTCGCCTGCTCATACACACGCTGAATCATCATCTTGCCGTTGATGAGAGCAAGAGGCTTGCCTTCGAAACGTGTCGAGCCGTATCGTGCCGGGATGATACCTAATATCTTCATAATCAGAACAATCCGTTAAGTGATCCGTTGATTTGTTCGATTACTGTGCTCAGGTCCTCAGGCTTCTCGAGGTCGATATTGTCGCTCTCTATGATGAGGAGCTTACCCTTGTTATAGTTGGCGATCCAGCTCTCGTAGCGTTTGTTCAGAGCCTTGAGGTAGTCGAGACGTATCGACTGTTCGTAGTCGCGGTTACGTTTCTGAATCTGGCGGACGAGTGTCGGCACGCTGGCGCGCAGATATATCAGAAGGTCCGGGGCTTGTAGGAAGGAGCTCATCAGCTCGAACAGATCCTGATAGTTCTGGTAGTCGCGAGTCTCCATGAGGCCCATGTCGTAGAGGTTAGCCGCAAAGATGTAGGCGTCCTCGTAGATGGTGCGATCCTGGATGATGTCATCGCCGCTCTTGCGGATGTCCATCACCTGACGGAAACGGCTGTTCAGGAAATAGATCTGCAGATTGAACGACCAGCGTTTCATATCTTCGTAAAAACTCTCCAGATACGGATTGTTATCGACTTCCTCGAAATGAGGCTTCCATCCGAAATGCTTTGATAATAAACGAGTTAACGTCGTCTTACCAGAGCCGATATTTCCAGCTATAGCGATATGCATAGTACTCCAAATTTTTCGCTAAAATACGAAAAAAATGAAATGGAGAGAAAAAAACGCAAAAATTTTTACTGCCGTTGCCCTGCGATTCGGGCCGAGCCCACCGCGCCGCAGAGCGACGTCTGTGAAATCTAATGGCTCTTAATAATTCTATTCCCTGATCCTTCTAGAATCGTCATTTGATGAATGGCGATCTGGTTCAGTTTTTCAAGTAGCATTAGTTGTTTCTATCCACCGTAAGGGACTCATTGTAAATGAATTTTCAACACTGTAACATCGGTGTCTTTAACTGTTATTTTTGCCATATTCTAAATATTTTAAAAGTTTAACATGGCAAAGTTATATACGGAATTTTTAATAAAAATCAAAGCGATGTCACTTTTTGCATGCCGAAAGTGATTTTTAACATAAATTGCATAAAAATGAAAGAAATGTAAAGATTTTATTACAATTTCGGCGTATAAAAAAGCCAGGGCGCCTTACGGCGCCCTGGCAACAATAAACATAACTAATTACACAATGATGTGTCTTATATCTTTATAAAACTAGCGAACGAGGCGCACGCTATAGCCGTTGCAGCGGTTGGTGCCGTACACGCCCGCTACGCCCTCGTTGAAGCCCACGTACCCCGCGTTGTTCGCATCTCTAGGAGTACTCGACCAGTAGTAGCCGTTGCTGCCAACACTGCTGACACTCGACCCGCGGCGGCTGCCCGCAGCCGGCAAGAACACCGCGCCCTGAGATTCCATATCAGCAGCCCAAACTTCGGCTGTATATGTATTATCACCCCAACCGTCGTGAGTGGTGTCAACAGTTAATGAGGATCCGTCAGGAAGAATGACAATGCCATGAACGCCATTGACTGTGGCCATACCATAGGTGCTGTGGCCAAGAATGTACTGCCACTGTTCATCTGAAAGAGTAAACCAGCCAGTTTCGCTGTTATTAATTATCGTTCCTTCGAAGTCTGAACTCCATAGATAATTAGTAACAATTTGTGATGTGTTCAATGGGTTCTTGTCTTCGCCCCATGTGCCCCAGCCGAAGAGATCGACCCAGTTGCTGGTGTTCCATGAGCCTATTGCATCGTACTGATGTTCGGCAAAACGCCAGCCTTGGTTTGCATATTGCAGGTTACCTGGTGAGAAATGCACAGTTTGGGTTGAGCTAACTGAGAACACATAGTCGACAGCAGTGTTGTCAACTACAATTGCAGTTTCATCATGGAGATAGCCGTTGGCTGTTATCGCAGGAACTGTAACATCGTAGTCATTGCCACCTATTGTAACATTTGTGTTTGTTGCTGCTGTCGGAAGAAGGATAGCCCACTTTGAAGTCGTGCTTACTGAATAAAGTGTGATATTGCCTGTGGTAGCTGCAGGGGTGATGCCAGGTGTGGCGAAATCGATAGTGGCTACGGTCAGCATATTGTTAATTGTCACAGCGTTAGTAGTGCCTTCAGTGAGTGTGATGTTAACCAGGGCGCACTTGTTGAGAAGGAAACTTTCGTAGGCAGTCACTCCCTCAGTGTATAATATAGTCGACTTTGCGTACGACAGCACCGGGAGGTTGCTGCTTTGGTCACTGATATTAACTGTAAACGACTCTGTCGTTCCAGCCTCCGGAGTAGCGCTCGGAGTGCTTCCTCCAACGAAATAGAAGTGCAGATAGTCGTCGGTGCTTGTCGGGTAGATGGTTCCGCTGAACTGTCCATCAGTGCGTGTGAGTGTGCCGCAATACTTACCGTCGTTACCAACGTAAATCACGTCGCCGTCGGTGTAGTCGACAGTGCCTGTGGCCGGGTTAACAATATGTTTCTCGCCTCCGTTAAGGTCGAGGGTGATAAACACGCCCCCGTCCATTTCGTTGGCTGTTACTGTTTCGATTTTCTTTTTGCACTGGCTCATTCCGAGTATCATCGCCAATGCCACTATTAAAGTTATTGATTTTTTCATTTTTTATTAGTTATTTGTTTGTTGATTTCTATTATTACCTCTCTTGTTTTTTAACAATGGCATAGCCCAAGCCGGCCATCATCATTATCAGAAGGCCGCTGCCCAATGGAGCGGGATCTTGTCCGAAGGTTTGGTTGGTGAGATTGTAGCCGTTGCTACCGAAGGTTTGGTTGGTAATGTTACCCCCTGCCTCGGCACGGTTGTTGTAAAAATCCTCGCCGTTCTTGAAGAATTGGTCGTTTTGGGCATGGCCCGTCGATGGCAACATCAGACCTATTGCCATCATCAGTGAAAGTAAAAGTACTTTCAACTTTCGTTTTTTCATTACGTTTTAGTTATTTAAGGTTGTTGCGCCGATTCCCTAAACGCAATGAATAATTTGTTAATCGATTTGGAATTTACATAATAAAAAAAGCGCGGGAATCTGCTCTTTGCCTATCCCGCTTGTAAGGCTCTAGCATGCCCATCTCTCGAGGATAAGCAACACCGATGCCCACGCAGAATTGTATATATTAGAGATGTGTCGTTGTGACACACTAATATAGTACAAAACCCAGTGGACGTCATCTATTGCCTTATCGTGCGAGAGATTTGAATTTGCTAGATTCTACAAGCCGCAGATAAAACGTTAGAACAACGTCTTTCTCATTATGTTTGTCGCCCACCCTGCCCAGTCTTACAGGGCGTCGGTGATTGACGGCTGCAAAAATACAAATAAATTTGATATTTTTACATTTTTTTAAAAAAATTATTTTGGAGCTTTTGCCAGGAAGTAGATTCCGATGGTGGCAAAAATGATGTTAGGCAGCCAGCCGGCGAAGAATGGCGAGATGACGCCCGAGATGGCGAACACCCTGAAAAACTCGAGGAATAAGATGTAGGCGAAGGTGATGGTGATGCCTATTCCGAGGTTGATTCCCATTCCTCCCCTCGTCTTTCGACTCGACAGCGATGCCCCGATAATCGTCAAAATGATAATGGCGGCAGGCGATGCCAGACGTTTGTGTTTCTCAATCTCGTAAGGCAGGATGTTGTCGGCTCCCTTCTCGCGCTGCGCATGGATATAGTTGTTCAGCTCGATGAGGTTCATCTCCTCGAAATCTTCCTTAACGAAATAAAAATCAGAGGGTTTCATCGGCAAGACAGTATCGATAATCTTGCCTCGCGAGAGTTTTTCCTCAGGAATGAAATCATATTCTATGTAATTGTAGATATGCCAGTTATCCTTGACAGTGTCGTAGACAATCTTATCGGCACTCAACTTATACTCAAGTGTATGATTATCAAACCTTTCCAAAGTGAATTTATATCCCGTCGCGCGTTTCATGTCGTAGTTAGCCATATACGCGTAAACGCCCTTCTCAATCTGCACATGAATATTCTGTCCCGAGCTCTTCATCAGGTTTTCCATATAGGTGTTCTTGAACGTGCGGCGCACCGTATCCATCCTGGGTATCAAGAAGTTACCGAGATAGAACGAGCCACCGGCAAGTAGCAAGGCCGCCATCATATAAGGCCATAAAAACCTTCTGAAACTGACGCCGCTGCTGAGGATTGCGATAATCTCGGTGTGCCCAGCCATCTTCGAAGTGAAGAAAATCACCGAGATGAAGGTGAACAGATATATGAAAAGGTTAATAAAATAAGGGATAAACGGAATGTAATAATGAAACACCACCTCATAGAGCGAGGCGTTGTTTTTGATGAAACTGTCAACGTTTTCCGATACGTCAAACACTATCACCACCACAATGAGCAGACTGATGGCAAAGAAGAATGTGCCAATGAACTTTTTGAAGATATACCAGTCTAATTTTCTCATTATGTTGACAATCAATATTTTATGATATCCTATTCATCACTTTCGGAAGCATCATGTCGCGCCATTCGGTGAAGTCGCCCTCTATGATGTGTTTTCGTGCCTCTTTCACCAGCCAGAGATAGAAACCGAGGTTGTGCACTGTGGCAATCATCGGGCCAAGAATCTCCTTCGAAATGATGAGATGTCTTAGATATGCCTTTGAATACTGGTGATCTACAAACACGCTTCCATTCTCGTCGAGTGGTGAGAAATCATATTTCCAACGCTCGTTTTTAATGTTTATTATACCTTCGGATGTGAAAAGCATGCCATTGCGTCCGTTACGTGTCGGCATTACGCAGTCGAACATATCAACGCCGCGTGAGATAGCCTCTAAAATGTTAGCCGGAGTGCCGACTCCCATCAGGTAACGGGGCTTGTCTTTCGGAAGGATGGCGTTTACCACCTCAATCATCTCGTACATCACCTCTGTCGGCTCACCCACTGCCAATCCGCCGATAGCATGGCCGTCGCAGCCCTTCGAAGCGATGAACTCCGCCGACTGCTCTCGCAGGTCCTTATAGGTACAGCCCTGGACTATCGGGAACAGCGACTGATAATAACCATATTGCGGCTCTGTCTCGTTGAAACGTTTTACACATCGGTCGAGCCAGCGATGGGTACGTCCCATAGCTTCTTTTGCATATTTATAATCTGAAGTACCAGGAGCACATTCATCGAAAGCCATCACGATGTCGGCGCCGATGGTGCGCTCGATGTCCATCACACGTTCAGGAGTGAACATATGTTTCGAGCCGTCGATATGTGAGCGAAACTCCACGCCTTCTTCTTTCATCTTACGGATGTCGGTAAGTGAAAACACCTGGAAGCCGCCGCTGTCGGTCAGGATAGGATGATGCCAGCCGTTAAACTGATGTAAACCGCCGCATTCGTGCAGCACGTCGAGGCCTGGACGAAGGTATAGATGATATGTATTCCCCAGTATTATCTGGGCTTTTATCTCATCTTCCAGGTCACGGATATGCGTAGCTTTAACGCTTCCGACCGTTCCCACAGGCATGAAGATCGGAGTCTCAATGTCACCATGATCGGTTGTCAGGATACCAGCGCGGGCGTTGCTTTTTGCATCGTTTTTAACTAGCGAATACTTCATCTTAAAAATTTGTGCAAAGATACAAAAAAAATAATAATGTGTGAAAATGTGTCCTCACTTCGTTCGGAAATGTGCCGCTTCGCGGAATTTGGTGCGCCAGTGCACATTTGCCGAAGGCAATCACATTGGAGCGAAGCGACCACATTGCACGAAGTGCATCACATTGAAAAATTTACTATATTTGCAAAATCAAAAAATATTGAAAATGGACATTATTTTTAACTATAAGTCATTTAGTTTCATAGTTTTATGCATTTTCGGACTCTGCTGGCTGATTCAGATGTGCTATTTCTGGGGCTTGTTCAGCAGATTGGCGTTTTTCAAGAAAAAGAAATACGACAACGACAGTCCGAACTACGAGCCGGTGTCTGTAATCGTCTGTGCCAAAGACGCATACGAGTATCTCGTCGACCTCGTGCCGCGCATTCTCTCGCAGGATTATCCCGAATTCGAGCTGGTCATCGTCAACGACTGTTCGACTGATGAGACCACCGACTATCTCAAAGAACTTGTCGACCGGCGTCCTGATATCAACGTCGTCTCGCTCACTCAGAGCCTCAACTTCTTCCATGGCAAGAAATTCCCACTCAGCATGGGAATCAAGTCGGCGAAACACGACCTTTTGTTATTGACCGATGCCGACTGTCTTCCTGAAAACGACCAGTGGATCAAGGGAATGGTGAGCGCTTACCGCAAAAACACCGAGGTGGTGCTCGGCTACGGGCCATATTTCACACGTAAAGGCTTGTTAAACAAGCTGATACGCTTCGACACGCTCTACACAGCCATTCAATATCTCTCAATGGCGTTGGCCAAGATGCCTTACATGGGAGTGGGTCGTAACCTTTCGTATCACCGCGATCTTTTCTATAAAAACAAGGGCTTCACGTCGCATTACACCATACCTTCTGGCGACGACGACATTTTCATCAGTCAGGTGGCAAACAGTAAAAACACCCGCATCTTCATCGACCCGAGCTGTCGTGTGGAGTCGGAGCCAAAGCATACCTTCAGCGGCTGGATTCACCAGAAACGCCGCCACTACTCCACCGCCAACATGTATAAACGCTCAACCAACATCATTCTTGGGACGCTTCTGTCGAGCAGGTTGTTTTATTACGTGTCGGCAACGCTGCTGTTCTGTCTGTCGCCGGCATTCGTTTGCAACACAGAGTGTCCTGTCTACTATGCGATAATAGGCGGCCTCATGCTTCTGCATGGAGCAAGCATGGACTGGATCTACATAAAATCGGCTAAACAATTGGGAGAGAAGAAGTTATATCTCTTCTTCACACCTCTTTACGATATCTTCTTCACGATTTTTACCACATTATTAGGATTGAGAAATACTATTTCAAAACCCAAAGCCTGGTAATTCATTTTTAATGCCATTCTCGAATTACTCTCAGTACCCTGTGGTAAGTCGTAATTCTGCGAATGGCACTAAAAATATCTTAAGAATTATAACTATTTTAAGACTTTCACAGTTTTGCCGTTCACTCTGACAAAATAAACACCTTTTTCCCAATCAGAAGTGTTGAGAACCATCTCATCCTCAGCTTCCGCAGATGCGATCTGCTGTCCGAGTGAGTTATAGACCTCAATCTTCATAGTGCCTTCCATAGCGATAACCAATTGGTTATCAATAGGATTAGGATATACCACAAAGGCGTTCTCTGTCATCTCGGCTACCGATGCTCCTTGTTGGTTTTCGATGGCGCCGAGGTCAATTATGTCGTGCACGATACGTTGATTTCCAAGGAAGTCGGGACCTGTGATGCCTGTTATGCTGTTGTCGCCAGCATCGACGCAGACCGAGTTCTTGTCGATGGCATAGTCGCCGCCGGCCGGATCCACGAAGCGAGGGTAGTTACCCGATTCTGATCCGTCGTTGTCGGAAGCGAGATCTATGATATTGGTTCCGGCGAAACCGCCCTGGATGCCGCAGTTTTTGAATGTCGAGGCGCCTTCGATCTGGTTGTCGAGGCCGGCGGCGACGTTACCCCACACTATGCTGTTGTAGAACTTGCTGTAGTGTGTCTCGTTATAGATTCCGCCAGCGTTTTCACCAGCTTCATTATTGATGAAATCACAGTTGATGACGGTGATCTTTCCTTTGTTATACATCGCACCGCCAATAACGGCCGTGTTGTTATCGAAGATGGTATTTATGATCTTGCTTTCTTTGTTAGCGTAGATATAATACGATCCACCTTTCGTCGCCGCGCTGTTATTAGTGAAACGGCAATTCAGGAAATGTGCACCTGTCATGTCGCACACAGCTCCGCCAAGCGATCCGCTATTGCCATCGAACACACAATTTGTAAACCTCACAGTGGCATTGTCGTAATATGCCGATATGACATACGCGCCTCCGCCGAAACCGTCAGCGTGGTTGTTCAAAAAGTTACAGTTAACGAAGCGGCTGTTACAGCATAGGTAAGCTCCTGCACCGGCTCCGGCGCTGCCATTACGGATGGTGAATCCATCCCAAATCGAATACTCAGCATTCATGAAATGGTCGGTCTGATACAGCACACGGCGTGCATTCTGACCGTCCAAAATCGTCGGGTTGGCCTCAAAGTCACGCTCGTCGAGGTTGAAATCAGGGCCTTCATTACCTGCAAAACCTCCGTAGACACGGTTATTCTTATAAATCAGGAAAGCTCCGTCGTCATCATCTTCTTCACCGTAATATGTACCCGTCTTCACCCAGATCATCTTCGACACCTCGGTTGCTTTTGCTGAAGCATATTGTAAATAAGGTGTGGCGTTGTCCCACGATGAGCCATCGCCTGTGCCATCAGGAGTGACATAGATGATGCCGTTATCGTCGGCTTCTATCTCTAACGGCCTGATATTCATCACGACAGCTTCGTTGTTATGATAGCCGGCCACGTCATTGATGCTGTAATAATCATTGCCTGAGCCGCTCCATCCCAAGTTGAAGCTGAAATAATCGTTGCTGTCGTATCCGTCGCAAACAATGGCATGACCGCCGCCTGAGTCGCTCGATCCTGAGAAATACAATGGCTGCGACTTATCCAGATCGCTCTTAATCAGGGCAATCCATGCCTCTTCGGTATATTGACTGCGTTCTTTGTATAATGCCGAGCAATAGCCGAAATACTGACGGAAAGCCGTCTCAACATCAGGAGAATAAGCGCCACTTCCGTCGGCAGCGAAATTCATATCCACGCTCACGCCACAGTGATACATCAGCAGAGCCACAGCTTTTGCCGCGTCATCAACTTGATAACCGAGCGAATTAGGCATAATCGCGTAATTGTATGTCGTCGCGCCAAAATTAGCCGACTGCTCGCCATAAGTGCTGTGTATGTATGAATGCGAGCCATGGCCATGCACCGGATGATCCCAATATTTCATGATCTGCGACATAGCACATGCCACACAACCGGCATAGCAGTGACCGCCAGGTCCACCGCCCCACCAGCCCCCATTCGTTTCCGGCGCATAATAGTTATAAGGATAATCCTGATTCCATAGTGTTTGAGTCATCGGCTCAACTGTTTTTGCATTTTTGGCAGCAGGCATCTCATTGTCTTCCAACAGTTCCCATTCAACATCCGCATTAGCCATCATTACGCCGTTTTCATCACAATAATCGGCGTTTCTGCTATAATTGTCGATAAAATAACGGGCTGTCTCAGGAATCTCACCTTCATAGCTATGTCTCACCGAATAAGCAAGCACCGGTTTCATGTTTTTCGAAGCCGAAACGATAACGAAACCACCTCCTTCGACATTATAAATGTAAAGATTCGGCTGTCCGTCGACGCCGTTTTCCGTATGGAAAAGATTCAGCTGAACATCCGCCTTTCTCGTCTTATTAGAGATGAAATTAGTACCGATCTGCTTCGCAACAGATTCATTAACAAAACTTTGTGCGATAACATCATTCATCAAAAACAACGTTACGACAAATGTTAATATGCACTTACTAAAATATTTTTTCTTCATTTTTTAGTTAATTTGATGTCGCAAAGATATAAAATTATTAAATTTGCAGGTTGAAATATTGAAAATAAAACAAAAAAATATAGTTAAATGAATGATTTTCAAAAAGAAATACTTGCCGGTATCCCTGATCAGTTGCCGGAAGTGAAAGAATATGACAAGAATATCAACCATGCTCCGAAACGTAAGGACATCTTGACGAAAGAGCAGAAACGGCTGGCATTGAAGAACGCTCTGCGTTATTTTCCAGAGAAGCTTCACGCCCAGCTCGCGCCTGAGTTCTACGAAGAGTTGGAAAAATATGGTCGCATATACATGTACCGTTATCGTCCTTCGTACAAGATGTACGCACGTCCGATCGACGAATATCCTGCGAAGTGTCAGCAGGCCGCAGCCATCATGTTGATGATACAGAACAACTTAGACCCTGCAGTGGCACAGCATCCGCACGAGCTCATCATCTACGGTGGCAACGGCGCCATCTTCCAGAACTGGGCACAGTACCGCCTTGTGATGCAGTATCTCGCCAACATGACCGACGAGCAGACCTTGGTGATGTATTCAGGTCACCCGATGGGATTGTTCCCGTCACATAAAGAGGCTCCGCGTGTCATCGTCACCAACGGCATGATGATCCCGAACTATTCGAAACCTGACGACTGGGAGCGTTACAATGCACTCGGCGTGACACAATACGGTCAGATGACGGCGGGTTCATATATGTACATCGGCCCACAGGGCATAGTTCACGGTACCACCATCACGGTGTTGAACGCCTCGCGTAAGCAGGGCGGCACCCCGGCCGGCAAGCTGTTCATCACAGCGGGTCTCGGCGGCATGTCGGGCGCTCAACCAAAGGCCGGTAACATCGCCGGAGTAGTGTCAATCACTGCTGAGATCAACCCGGCAGCAGCACAGAAACGCTACAACCAGGGCTGGGTCGATGAGATTCATGAGAACCTCGACGAGCTGTTCGAGAAAGTCAACGACGCCCGCGCAAAGAAGATAGCACGTTCGTTCGCTTACCAAGGCAACGTAGTCGACCTCTGGGAATATGCAGCAAACAAAGGCATACAGGTGGACCTCGGCTCCGACCAGACATCGCTGCATAACCCATTTGCAGGTGGCTACTACCCTGTCGGTTACTCATTGGAAGAGTCGAAGAAGATGATGGCTGACGAGCCAGCGAAGTTCAAAGACGCAGTGTATGCTTCATTGCGCCGGCACGTCGCAGCCATCAACAAGCTCACCGCCAAGGGAATGTACTTCTTCGACTACGGTAACGCCTTCCTCCTCGAGAGCAGCCGTGCCGGCGCCGACATCCTCAATAAAGACGGTAAGTTCCGCTATCCATCATACGTCCAGGATATCATGGGCCCGATGTATTTCGACTACGGCTTCGGTCCGTTCCGTTGGGTCTGCACATCAGGAAAGCCTGAGGATCTGCAGGTCACCGACGACATAGCATGCAAGGTCCTTGAAGATATCGCCAAGTCATCGCCGAAGGAGATTCAGCAGCAGATGCACGACAACATACAGTGGATCAAAGGCGCACAAGCCAACCACCTCGTCGTGGGCTCACAAGCTCGTATCCTCTATGCTGACTGTGAAGGACGTACCAAGATCGCTGCCGAGTTTAACAAGGCTATCGCCGATGGCCGTCTGACAGCACCGGTGGTGTTAGGACGTGACCACCACGATGTTTCCGGCACCGACTCTCCGTTCCGTGAGACCTCTAACATCTACGACGGATCAAGCTTCACCGCCGACATGGCAGTACAAAATGTCATAGGCGACGGATTCCGCGGCGCCACTTGGGTTTCCATCCATAACGGCGGCGGAGTTGGCTGGGGCGAAGTCATTAACGGAGGTTTTGGCATGGTTCTTGATGGTACTCCAGAGGCAGATCGTCGTCTCCATTGCATGCTGCATTGGGATGTAAACAACGGAATCGCCCGTCGTAGCTGGGCTCGCAACGAACCGGCCATGTTTGCCATCAAACGCGCCATGGAGGTCGAGCCACGTCTGAAAGTGACGATGCCGAACATTGCCGATGATAAAATGATTGAGAAAATTGTTAAATAAATTTGAAAAATGAAAAAAATAATCTTTACATTAGCACTTATGCTTTCTGTGTTTGCGTTATCAGCACAGAAATACACCGTCACTGAAAGGGAAAGCGGTAACGTCGTTGAAAACAACGCGTCATATTACGTCTACGGCCAAGGAAATCTTTGGGCTGAACTCATTTTAGATTTTAAAGTGACAGCCAACGAGCCTGTAAATCTCATCGCCGAGATGGAAGCGCTTCAAAGTGTTCCAGGCACCTATATCTCTATCTGCTTAGATCAATGTTATGCTCCTGGCGTAATGATCACCCCCGTGGTTAATTTCGAAACTGGCGATGAAAAAGAGTTCTCCATGCACTATACCGCTGAAGACCCATATAATCTTGAGCCAGTCTTGGGACAGGAACAAATCATGAGATACTATCTCCATGAAGAAGGCAGCACAGATATGTTAGTCATCAACGTAACCTTCAAGTTCTCTATGGATGGCATCGAAGACTACAACAGCAGTGCGGTGCTCAGCAACCCTTATCCGATGCCGGCAAGCAACGTGGTTAACTTCGACTACGATTTCACTACAAGCGTGGATGCCCAGATCGCCATCTTCAACATGATGGGACAGGAAGTCTTGAGAAACGAGCTCAACGGAATGAGCGGCAAAGCCAGCCTCAACGTGAACGACCTCGCCGACGGCGTCTACTTCTACAGCCTCATCATCAACGGCAAGACCGAGAAGAGCAACAAACTGATTATCAGGAAATAATTTCAGTTTCGACAATAAACAAAATGGGACGCGTTTTGACGTCCCATTTTTTATAACCATTTGATCTTGTGGAGGATACCGGACTCGAACCGGCCACCTTTAGATTGCGAACCTAACGCTCTACCAGATGAGCTAAACCCCCATTTTTGCGATGCAAAATTACAAAATTTTTATGAAATCAAAAGAAAAATTCAAAAAAATATTATATCTTTGCACCCAATTTTGAAAACGATAATTAAACATTTATTACGATGGAAATTGAACTTTATATCATCAGAAGAGTCAATGCTTTACTGCAAGCTACCGACGCTAAAATCGTGAAACGCCTCGAAGGCGGAATGAGCAACTACACCTATGTCGTGGAGTGTAAAGGAGAATTATACACCTACCGCGTGCCGGGTAAGTTCGCCGAACGTTTCGTCGACCGCGTGGAAGAAGACGCCAACATCAAGGAAGTGGAGAAACTCGACCTTAACAATGAGACAGTTTACGTTGAGATCCGCTCAGGCGAGAAACTTGCGAAATACGTCGATGGCACCATCATGTCGACAACCGACGTCGTCTCTTACAACGAGATGTCGGTGAAGGCTCTGAAGAAGCTTCACAACAGCGACATAAAGTTCAACGACTACAACGCTTTCGGACGTCTTGACACCTACGAGAAATACTGCACCGACCTTGGCTTCAAACATCCTCAGGAATATATCGAACTCCGTCACACTCTCGACGAGATGCGCAAGCTTTACAAAGAGGTGAAAAAAGTGCCTTGCCACTGCGACTATCAGCCTACAAACCTCGTCATCGCGAAAGATAAGTTCTATGTCTTGGACTGGGAATTTGCCGGCATGAATGACCCGTTCTACGATATCGCATGCTATGGAAACGCCGGCTTCGACAAAGCTTTGTCGTTGCTCGAGGCTTATGTCGGCCACAAACCGACGCAGGAAGAGCTGAATCGTCTGTATTTCCACCGCGCATTCCAGTGCCTGCAATGGTTCAACGTCGCCATCTTCAAAGATAAAGTTGGCTTAAGCAAGGATCTGAACATGGATTTCAACGCCGTCGCCTTCATGTTCTTAGGCATGGCGAAGGATCTGATTGGAAACTGCAAGTAAAGACTAATACATCATATCGCTGAAGCCGAAGCCTTCGTCGAGACCGAGTTCAGCACGCACCTCTTCAGAGAGGCTAGCAGGACTCCATGCCGGCTCGAAGGTGAGCTCCACATCACACGACTTAACGCCCATTATAGCGCTGACTTTCTCCTTAACGAAATTAGGGAGATAGTCGGCGACAGGGCAGTTCGGTGCCGTCACTGTCATAAGTATCTTCACCGCACCTTCATCGTCGATATTAATCTCATAAATCAAGCCCAGTTTGTATATGTCGACTGGTATCTCAGGGTCGTAGATACCGCTCAGCACAGCAATCACGCGCTCGCGCAATTCATTTTTCTCTTCTTCTTTCATAATCAATTGTTCATTACTTCTGCGTACAACATCATCTGTTTCACCATGCTTAACAAGCCATTCGAACGTGTTGGCGACAAATGCTCTTTCAAGCCTATCTCATCCAAGAAACTCATGTCGGCAGCCAGGATATCGGCAGGAGTCTGTCCCGAAAACACCTTTATTAATAAGTTGATGATGCCTTTAGTGATGACGGCGTCGCTGTCGGCAGTGAAATAAATCTTGCCATCTTTTTTCTCTGCATGAAGCCAAACCCTTGACTGACAGCCATTTATGAGGTAGTTGTCGTTTCGATATTGTGGGTCGATGATAGGACACTCCTTCCCCATCTCGATGAGCATCGCGTAACGATCCATCCAGTCGTCGAACATCGAAAACTCTTCAACTATTGAATCTTGTATTTCTTTGATAGTCATTATCTTAACATATTCGCTGCCCTTTCAACAGCTTTTACAAAAACATCAATTTCTTCCTTAGTGTTATACATCGCGAACGACGCCCTCACCGTTCCCGGGATTCCGAAGAACGTCATCACCGGCTCGGCGCAATGATGGCCGGTGCGCACTGCCACTCCCATCTTGTCGATGATAGTGCCCAAATCGTAAGGATGGATGCCGTCGATAACGAAACTCACGAGCCCGTTACGCTTCGGTGCCTCCCCTATGAACCTCATCCCTTCAACGCTCGAAAGTTTCTCTATGGCATATCTCAAAAGTTCGTCTTCGTATGCCTCGACTTTCTGACGGTCATAGCTTTTGATGAACTTCACTGCTGTCTCAAGACCAAGAGCCGCACCCACATTCGGTGTTCCGGCCTCAAACTTAAACGGAACTTTGTTGAATGTGGTCTTCTCGAAACTCACGGTGTCGACCATCTCGCCGCCAAACTGATACGGAGGCATCTTCTCGAGCCATTCCATCTTGCCGTACAAGCCGCCGATGCCCATAGGAGCGTACATCTTATGACCTGAAAAGACGTAAAAGTCGCAGTCAAGGTCTTGAACATCAACGACTTGGTGAGCCATCGACTGTGCTCCGTCAATCACCACCGGGATGTCGTATCTATGTGCCATCGCTATCATCTCCTTAACAGGATTCACTGTGCCTAAAGTGTTGGAAATGTGAGCGATAGAAACGATTTTCGGACGTTGCTTCAGCAACTCTTCATAATGGTTCAAGTCAAGGACGCCGTTTTTGTCCATGCGGATTACGAGCAGTTCGCCTTTAGAACGCATAAGCATCTGCTGCCAAGGCACCATGTTGGAGTGATGCTCCATGGCACTCACCACTACTTTATCTCCTTCATTCACAAGAAGTTGTCCCAATGAAGTCGCCAGCAGATTCAGCGATTCCGTTGTGCCTCTGGTGAAGACAATTTCCTGTGCCTGTCGTGCATTGATAAACTGTGCCACGGTCTTGCGGGCGTTCTCGTAAGCTTCCGTCGCCATTTGGCTGAGGTAATGCACTCCACGGTGGATGTTGCAGTTCTCATGCAGATAATAATCGCGCTCACGTTCAATCACGCAAAGCGGTTTCTGCGTGGTCGCTGCATTGTCGAAATACACCAGCGGCTTGCCGTAAACCTGTTGGTCGAGCACCGGAAACTGCTTCCGTATATCGTTTACATCGAAATGGTTCAAAATTGTAATGTTTTAACTCGCAAAGATACTAAAAAAAACAATCGCAGCACAAAACATGCCGCGATTGTTCATTTTTATCAATAAAATCTTTATCTCCCCTGCATGAGTGGTCCCTCGAAGTGTACGCTAAATGGCATCTCCTGACTGCCACCCATTCCCATAGGAGTGGCACTGCCTGATGTGTTAATAGTGTAATTGTCACTTGTTCCTGAAACTGTCAAAGTTCCATCAATGCAAATCAAATCACCATTTTGTGGCGATGACAGCATACCACCGCATGAGCCGACTGGCATAGGATCCTGAATGGTGTAATTGTAAGTGCCGCTTGCAGGAAGATTCTGTGCACCAACAATAGTGAGTTCAACCATATTGGCAGTTTGAATATTAGTTCTATCAGCTAAAACTATTGTCACAAAGTACTGACTTAACTCATCATCATAATATGCCTCATAACCGGCAAGTGCGATATTATAAGTTTGACCTGCAACTGTAACTGTGCCATAGTTGCCTGTTGGAGGAGTAGGGGTTGGGGTGTTGCCACCGCCGCTGCTTGATGAGCTGTCCTTTTTACAACCTGTGAAAGCCAAAGCAATAACTGCCACCAAGGCTAATAGAGCCATGCTCTTTCTGAATGTGTTTTTCATTGTTTTCATGTTTTTAAGGGTTAAATTTTTTGCAAATATAGTAATTTATATTTTACTCAAGTCGATTTTGAAAACTTTTTCTTTGTTGCTGCACTGGAAGATACAGGTGTCACAACTCGAGAGTTCGCCTTTCAGACGGCGTTTTATCATGTCGTCGATGCTGTCGTGGACGCTCTCAATCTTGATGTGATTGCTTATCTCCGCTGCAAAAGCATACATCAGAAGCATCCTTGCATCCTCTTTCTTGATGCCTCGCTGGCGCATATAAAACATCGCATCCTGGTCGAGCTGACCTGTCGATGTGCCATGCGAACATTTCACGTCGTCGGCATAGATCTCAAGGAACGGCATTGTGTTGATTTTGGCCTTGTCGGTCAAAATTATGTTGCTGTTGTTCTGATAAGCGTTGGTTTTTTGTGCATGCGGAGCTACCATCACATGACCGTTGAACACTGCCGATGCTTCGTCGTCTAAGATACCCTTGAATTTCTCGTTGCTGCTGCAGTTCGGCACGTTATGGTTGATTTTCATGAGGTTCTCGACGTGTTGTTTCTTGTCGAGAAGATAAAGACCATAAATCTGCAGATCGGCGCCTTCACCATTGAGGTCGACATTAATATTATTCCTAACAAAACCTGTGTTGAACGTCACCAACACAAAATGCACGCTGCTGTTTGCGGCCTGCTTGATGGAGATATGCGTCGTGAGTTCGGAGTCATCGTTGAGATTCTGTATCCTGTACAGCTCAAGCGTGGAGTTTTCCTCCATCACGATGTCGCACTGTTCCTCATTCGACTGCAGATGACTGCTGTCGTCCAAGATTACGAGCTGACGACTCTGATTCTTTCCGACTATTATGTTATTTTCGAGATAAGCCATCGTCGTAAGTGTTAGAGTTTCAGTTCTTTAACCCATTCATAGCCCTTCTCTTCGAGCTCGAGTGCGAGTTTCTTGTCGCCCGATTTCACGATGCGGCCATCGTACATCACATGAACGAAATCAGGTACGATATAATCCAGAAGTCGTTGATAGTGAGTGATTACCACGAAGGCGTTATGCTCGTTATGCAGCTGATTGACGCCATTTGCCACGATACGAAGGGCGTCGATGTCCAAGCCAGAGTCGGTCTCGTCGAGGATTGAGAGCTCTGGTTCGAGCATCGCCATCTGGAAGATCTCGTTTTTCTTCTTCTCGCCGCCCGAAAAGCCAACGTTGACATAGCGGTTCTGCAGTTTCTCGGTGATCTCCACCATGGCCTGCTTCTGCTTCATCATCTTTGTGAAGTCGATCATCGACATCGGCGGGAGTCCTTGATATTCACGCTTTGAGTTGACGGCTGTGCGCATGAAGTTCTGCATCGAAACGCCTGGGATCTCCACTGGATACTGGAAACTCAGGAAGATGCCAAGGTTAGCGCGTTCCTCTGGTGGCATCCCGACGATGTTCTGGCCTTTGTACCAGATTTCGCCTTCGGTAATCTCATAGCCTTCGCGACCTGTGACGGCGGCAGCCCATGTGCTCTTGCCTGTTCCGTTAGGACCCATGATGGCGTGAATCTCGCCCTCGTTCACTCCGAGGTTGAAGCCTTTTAATATTTCCTTGCCTCCGATTGAGACATGTAAATTCTTGATATTCAGTAACATATCTATAGTTTGTTTGTTTTTTCTTATTTGAGATTTCTCCACTCCCTGCGGTCGGTCGAAATGACGTGGGCTAACCAACACTTCCTTCCAACGTGATTGATAACAACTTTTGTGCTTCGACCGCGAACTCCATCGGCAGTTTGTTCAAGACATCCTTGGCGTATCCGTTGACAATCAAGCCGATAGCTTTTTCTGTCGGGATGCCACGCTGGTTGCAGTAGAATAGCTGATCTTCCGAGATCTTCGACGTCGTAGCCTCGTGTTCGAGTATGCTGCTGTCGTTGCCGCATTCCACGTAAGGCCAGGTGTGAGCACCGCATTGGTCACCCAACAATAACGAGTCGCATTGCGAGAAATTACGGCAGTTTGAAGCTTCAGGAACCACTTTCACTAATCCGCGGTAGCCGTTCTGGCTGTGACCTGCTGAGATACCCTTCGAGATGATGGTCGAACGGCTGTTTTTGCCAATATGAATCATCTTTGTGCCGGTGTCGGCCTGCTGATAGTTGTTGGTGACAGCCACTGAATAGAATTCAGCCACTGTGTTGTCGCCTTTCAGTATGCAGCTCGGGTATTTCCAAGTGATGGCAGAGCCCGTCTCGACCTGTGTCCACGAAATCTTGGCGTTGTCACCACGACAGATGCCCCGTTTTGTGACAAAGTTGTAGATGCCGCCTTTGCCGTCTTTGTCGCCCGGATACCAGTTCTGCACTGTCGAATATTTCACCTCAGCGTCCTTCTCTGAAATAATTTCCACGATAGCCGCATGTAATTGATTCTCATCACGTTGCGGGGCTGTGCAGCCTTCCATGTAGCTCACGTAGGCGCCTTCGTCGGCGACGATAAGAGTGCGTTCAAACTGGCCGGTATTTGCCGCGTTGATACGGAAATATGTCGAAAGTTCTATCGGGCAGCGCACGCCTTTCGGCACGTAGCAGAACGAGCCGTCACTAAACACTGCTGAGTTCAATGCCGCAAAGAAGTTATCGGTGTAAGGCACGACCTTTCCGAGATATTTCTTCACCAAGTCAGGGTGCTGTTTCACTGCCTCGCTGAACGACATGAAGATGATTCCATGCTTTGAGAGCGTCTCCTGAAAGGTAGTCTTAACCGATGTCGAGTCCATCACGGCGTCGACTGCCACTCCCGAGAGTTTTTTCTGTTCGTCGAGCGAGATTCCGAGTTTGTCGAACGTCGCCAGAAGCTCCGGATCGACCTCGTCGAGACTCTTTGCCTTGCGTTGTTTCGGCGCAGCGTAATATATAATGTCTTGATAATCAATAGGTGGAATGGTGAGATGCGCCCATGTAGGCATCTTCAGAGTCTGCCAGTGACGGAACGCTTTCAAACGGAAATCCAACAGCCACTCCGGCTCCTCTTTCTTCTTCGAAATAAGGCGTATGATGTCCTCATTCAAACCTTTCGGGATGAAATCGGTCTCGATATCGGTCACAAAACCGAACTCATAGTCCTTATTTGTTACTTCCTCGATAATATTTTCCTTTGGATTTGACTCCATACACAAAAATCTAAAATATTAATTTGCAAAAATACAAAATTTTATCGAATTGGCGTTTATTTGTCAAAAATCTTTAACTTTGCATCATAATTTTCGAGTTTTTAGAATGAAGTTTTGGAATAAGATAAAAAACAACAGATTTTGCTTCGTGACGACTTGCATCATCGGAGCTATCTTATTGGTTATCATGGCGTTATACCTCACAGTGCCTTCTTATTCCTTTGCCGATATCGAGCCATTCAACGGCGAATTCATATACAATCCGTATTCCAATATCAATCGTATAAATTATCTTGATTTTCGTTCTAAAAACATTGATAATCAAGGAATTAAAGTATACGAATATGGCTATGCGCTGAGTGGGACGCGATATATGTGCTTGGGTTATGAAAAAGAGCGGAAAATCGATTATCCTTTCCTGCAAAGCATTCATTATAAGCAGTTTAACATCGATAAGTTGAATAAAATCACGCGAATTGTGGCGCCGGCGCACCCTACCAAAGGCTTTAAGAAGGGTGAAATGACGCATCTTGACCATTATCGAGTGATGGAAGTTTTGTCTGATGGCGATAACTCGTTGTATTACTGGGATATAGCACTTTCAAACGGGCATCGCGTGAACATCATCGCGACAGGAAAAAACCATGCGACGGTCTGTATCGGTGATAATGATCCAGAGTCGATTTACAAATCGCTAGAAAGCGGCAATTCGTATGCTGTGTATTATACCGGCAATCTGATCGATATGCCTGAGCTTCAAAGTGTTACGCTAAAAAATGATACAATGTTTGTCGCTGTTTCCTCAAAGGCGAAAGAGATGCGTTTCATCGGACAGAATGCCATTGTAAAACAACGACTTAGCGATGTTTCAGAAGGATATTATCACTTTGCAAACGATGACACTTATATCCGCACCGAGATCGAGTTTGACAATGGTAACAAATTGTATCTCAACCCGTTAGTACGTCATCAGTATCAGTATTTCTTCGATTTGAACAAGGCTAAAGTCATGAAAGGTCGCACCTACTTGATGTGGGCGGTGTATATCGTTGTGGTTTTAGCTTTTTTAAGATTGATTTTTATATCACATTCTCCCGTCATTTCGACTGGACCTCGACCGAAGGGAGAGGGTAATGGAGAAATCTCAAACAACACGAAAAATGAGAATTCAAGACAATAAAATCAACAGATATCTCACTTGGTTATTGATAATCAGCGCGTTAGTACGTGGATTCCTCGCCGCTTTCATTGAATTCGGAAACGACGAGGTTTATTACTGGACCTATGCCATGTACCCCGACTGGAGTCATTTCGACCATCCGGGAATGGTCGGCTGGCTGATGCAGATTTTCAGTCTTAACCTATTGTTCCACAGCGAGTTTACTCTTCGTCTTTCGTCGATAATCTTCATGACGCTCGACACCTTTATTATTTATAAGATCGGTTGTCTGGTCAAGAACAAACTGGCAGGATTTTACGCCGCGCTGCTGTATACTGCATCGTTCTATTGCTTTGTGATCACTGGCACTTTCATCATGCCCGACACCCCGCTGATGCTGTTTACGCTGCTGGCGATATGGTGTTTTTTGTCGTCATTTCGACCGACCGGAGGGAGCGGAGAAATCTCATCCAACATCACAGGAGATTTCTCGACTACGCTGCGCTCCGCTCGAAATGACGGACTGTTAGTCCTCGGCGGCCTCTTCACAGGTCTCGCGTTGTTGTCAAAATATTCAGCCGGCTTCATCTGGGTCGGCGCGGGTCTTTACATACTGTTTTACGATCGTAAACAACTGAAAAACAAATACTTATATCTCTCAATCTTGATCTCCGCCGTATGTATGTTGCCGCTTTTGATTTGGAATATGCAGAACGATTTCATCAGTTTAACCTTCCACGGCGACAGAGTCAGCTTGTTTGGCAAGCTTCAGCCTTTCGACTTTCTAGCTGAGATTGCTGGAGAGTTAGGGTACAACAATCCTATCAATTATGTATTGATAATCATAGCGTTAGTGGCTTTCTGGAGAGGTCGGAAATACTTGGACGAGACAAGCGGGCGCCTATTGCTTTGTTTCGCATTGCCGTTCATAGGGTTGTTTTGGTTCTTCTCTCTCACGCGTCCGATCCTGCCTCATTGGTCGGCGCCCGCATTTACGTTGCTTTTATTGTTCCCGGCTTCGTATTTCGCTGATAAACAATCGGTTAGCAATAACGAAATCAAGCTACCGACATCAATAATCGCTACTCTTTCACTGTTGATTTTTGTGTTAGTTTTCGGCACTTTGGAGATAAAGACAGGCCTCATTCCGTTGAGTTTCGGTGAGCGTGCCAACTCGGTGCAGTATTATGGCGAAGGCGACTTCACAACCACCATTTACGGCTGGCGTTCGATAAAAGACGACTTCCAAAAGATCCGTGAAGAGAAGATTGCCGAAGGTGAGATGAAAGAGTCGGACGGCATGGTCGGCCTACAGTGGTTCCCGATGGCCAACTTTGACTATTATGTCGCCAATCCATTGGGTATCAATTTGTTCGGAATCAGAGACATCGAAAAAATTCATAAATATTATTGGATCAACGAGTACCGTGGAGGCCTTCAGAAAGGCTGTGATTATTGGTTCTTAAATGAAAGTTCCGACTATTACGCTCCCGAGCGTTATCTCGAGTATAAGTTTGACGAGATAGTAC
This sequence comes from uncultured Bacteroidales bacterium, assembly GCA_947304185.1. Taxonomy (GTDB): domain Bacteria; phylum Bacteroidota; class Bacteroidia; order Bacteroidales; family F082; genus Limimorpha. The sequence goes on along the minus strand of CAMZAM010000021.1, from coordinate 6,211 downwards.
CTTGCGACACCATCGTCGTCGACCGTTGCGGGACCCCAGCGAAATACGTCTTCGTTTACATGTGCAAAGGTCTGAAATAGGCCTGAATTGTAAACATTTTTTTACATCTCTTCCATAAAAATGAAATTTATGTTAAAAATGCACAAAAACTGCATTTTTTCATCTATTTTCTTGACACATCTTTTCTTATATGGATATTTTTGCAGAACCAAAATGCATTTTTATGAAAGAAGAATTCATATATTATCTCTGGGAGAACAGGTTGCTGTCGAAGGATTTACACACTGTCGACGGTGAGGATGTCTATGTGATATCCGTAGGGCATCGCAACTACGACTCGGGGCCAGATTATCTTGATGCCCGCGTTCGTATCGGTACGACTTTATGGGTTGGGCATGTCGAGATTCACGTCAACGCTTCGGATTGGTTTCGTCACGGGCATCAGGACGACGACGCATATAACAATGTAGTTCTGCACGTGGTGTATTGCAATGATACTGAACAACTTGACATTCCGACAGTTGTGATCAAGGGGCAGTTCGACGAGGGTATTTATGAGGGATACAGTGGTTTCATCAAGTCGCGACGATGGATCCCGTGCGAGAAAATCATTGCAGGGATTCAGCAGTTTACATGGCTTTCGTGGCTCGAACGCATCGTGGTTGAGCGTCTCGAAGTGGAAGTCAAAGACGTTTTTTCGACCCTCGCCGCGACCCACTATGACTGGGAAGAGACTCTGTATCAACGGATTATGCGTTACTGCGGGCTCAAGGTAAACAACGACGCTTTTGAAAGGCTGGCGAGACTTTTGCCGCTGCGGATACTTCGCAAACACATCGACAACCCGCAACAGGTCGCGGCGATGTTTTTCGGTGTTGCGGGCTTTCTTGAGCAAGAGTTCACGGAGCCTTATCCTGTTCTTCTCCAGAGAGAATTCAAGATATTGAAATCCAAGTTCAATCTGGCTGTGATGCCGAGGGTTTATTGGAAGTTTCTGAGGTTGCGACCGCCGAATTTCCCTACTTTGCGTCTTGCCCAGATGGCATCGATGGTGTGCGCTCACGACAGTTTGTTTTCGACTCTGCTGTCCATCGACGACTTGGACTCGATGCGAAATCTTTTTAACGTTGAAGTCAATGAATATTGGGACACGCATTTCCTGTTTGAGAAGCCTTCGAATGAGAAAAAGAAGAGCTTGGGGGCTACTGCCGTCGACATTCTGATCATCAATGCTTTGATTCCTGTGCTGTTCAGCTATGGCATTTATCACGACAACCAGGAATTAAAGAACCGCAGTTTAGGGTTTTTGAGTGAGATGGCGCCTGAAGACAACGTCGTTATCAGAAGATTCGAAAAATTAGGGGTAAATGCGTGTAATGCTCAACAAACACAGGCACTTCTGCAGCTTTATAACAGCTACTGCAGGCGACGAAAATGTCTGAATTGCCGGGTTTTTCATTTTTTTTCAAAAAAAGTTTGCGTATTACAATAATTATGCTTATCTTTGCACGAAATTCTAAAGCAAACTGTTAAAGAAAAATGGCTGATTTAAGTGTAAGACTTTCGGAAATAGAGTTAAAGTTGAGAAAGCTCATAGCGCTTAAGGATCAACTAGTTGAGAAGAACAGCGAGCTCGTTCGACAGAATGGGGAACTTCAGCTGAAGGTTGACATTCTTCAGACCGAGAACGAAGAATTGAGAGATAAAATAAATAAAACAACTATTGTTAACGCACTCGGAAACGAGAAAGAAATTGAAGAAAGTAGGCAGTTGATCAAGGCATTGGTGAAAGAAATCGATCAATGTGTTGCGATATTGAACGCCGAACAGTAATAAATAATTGACGGTCATGGGCGAAAGTGAAGAAATAAAGATAAATATTACCGTTGCTGAACGCAATTACCGTCTGACTATTGACAAGGCTGATGAGGAGAAGGTGCGGAGAGCAGCCGACATGATTAACGAACGGTTGAAGGAGTTTAAGAAGGTTTACACTGACAAAGATTATCTTTCGTTAGTCTCAATGGCGTGCATACAGTTCGCGACGAGCGTTGCGAAATACGAGAGCGATTCCGCATTCAAGGATCAATATCTTGACAAGCAACTCGATGTCATCGATGATTTATTGACTGAAAACCTATAAGAGATGTCTGTCTGTCCGTCGCATGATGTAACCTTAACAACTACAACAATTTAACCGGTTGACTCATGGATACAAAAACAGGCCTCATCCTAGCAATAGGAGCTTTAACGCCAGTGGACGTTTGCGTATCGTGGCAGCCATAAGCGTGATATTCAAGGGTTTACGATCCCTTTGGGCAGACAGATTTTTTCTTTTTCGCGGATGGGTAAAATCAAGTATTAAAAAATGGTTTTACTATCAGAATCAATCAACATTATTTTTTACGCCGCGGCTGGCATTGTCGGCTTAGGAATCGGTATATTGCTGGCAACCACCATGATGCGTAAGGCTTTGACTAAGAAGAGCAGGCAGCTTCTGGAAGAAGCCAAGGAAAAAGGCGAAGTCATCAAGAAAGACAAGATTTTGCAAGCTAAGGAGAAGTTCCTGCAGATGAAGTCGGACTATGAGAAGGAGACAAATGAGAAGAAACGTGAGCTGCAGAAGGTGGAATCGAGAGTACAGCAGCAGCAACAGCAGGTAAATCAACGTAACGAAGAACTGAACCGTAAGGCTAACGAGCTTAACACTCAACAGCAGAAACTCGAAGCACAGCAGGAAAACCTCAAGAAACGCAACGAAGAACTCAACAAGATTCACGAAGAACAGAAGAAGATGCTGGAGTCGATCTCCGGCCTCACCGTCGCTGAAGCCAAGGAACAGCTGAAAGAAGCAGTGAAAGACGAGGCTCGCGCAGAGGCTATGGTACTCGCAAAAGAAATCGTGGAAGAAGCCAAGATGTCGGCAAACCAGGATGCAAAGAAGATAGTCCTCGAGACCATCCAGAGAACGGCATCAGAACACGCCATCGAGAACACCGTTTCAGTGTTTAACATCGAAAACGACGAGATAAAAGGCCGTATCATCGGTCGTGAAGGCCGTAACATCCGCGCCCTCGAGTCACTGACAGGCGTCGAGATCATCATCGACGACAGCCCTGACGCCATCCTGCTCTCGGGCTTTGACCCTATCCGTCGTGAGATTGCACGTTTATCATTGCAGAAACTCGTGACCGACGGCCGTATCCACCCGGCACGTATCGAAGAGGTGGTGAAGAAGGTGGAGAAACAGGTTGAACAGGAGATTATCGAGACCGGTAAGCGCACCGTCATAGACCTCGGCATCCACAACCTCGCCCCTGAACTCATCAAGATGATAGGTAGAATGAAATACCGTTCATCGTACGGACAGAACCTGTTACAGCACTCCATCGAGACCGCGAAACTCTGCGCCACCATGGCTGCCGAGCTCGGTCTGAACCCTAAAGTGGCCAAACGTGCAGGTCTGTTACACGATATCGGTAAGGTGGCCGACAACGAGGAAGAGCTTCCACACGCCATCCTCGGTATGAAGACCGCTGAGAAATACAAGGAGAAACCTGATGTTTGCAACGCCATCGGCGCGCACCACGATGAGATAGAGATGGAATCGCTCATCGCGCCTATCGTTCAGGTGTGCGACGCTATCTCCGGCGCCCGTCCAGGTGCGCGCCGTGAGGTTGTCGAGGCTTACATCCAGCGTCTGAACAAGCTCGAGAAGATGGCGATGTCGTATCCGGGCGTGGTGAAGACCTACGCCATCCAGGCCGGCCGTGAGCTCCGCGTGATAGTGGGAGCTGACAAAGTGAGCGACCAGGAGGCCGACAGCATCGCATACGACCTCTCACGTCAGATCCAGACCGAGATGACATATCCCGGACAGATCAAGATTACTGTCATCAGAGAGACCCGCGCAGTGCAGTTCGCAAAATAAGATTTAACGAAAACGACAGAAAAACGTAGGGGCGGAAGATTTTTCGCCCCTACAATTGTTATATCATAACGATTTTATTCCTTCACGATTCTTTCCGAATATTCTTTACCGTCTGCCATTCTGATTTTCACAATGTACACTCCGGCGTTGAGACCTGAAATGTCGATTGTAGGTTGTACGGACGTTTCATGAAACGTCTCCACAAGACTGCCGTCGATGCTGTAAATCTCAATGGACTGACAGCTCACATCGGGCGACAACTCGATGTAAAGATAATCATTCACCGGATTGGGATAGCAGAAATATGGCTTGGCAATACTTTCGGCATTCTCTATGGCTGCATCGGAACCATTTGCATCAATTTTAAGAAAATATGAATAATAATCGAAATAATCAGGATTTTTAGAACAAATTCCCGTAAGGGCACAACCTCCATCGTCTGTCGCCTGTATTACGTTTATGTCATAAAAATTGTCGTTTTCGGCGAAATACCTGCGCCATATCAAGTTAAGATTTTTGTCGAATTTGCTAACAACAATTTTTGATGGATATACTGAACCACTCGCATAATGATGATGATCTCTAATTCCCCATACGCCACAATGATATATGACATCATCCGTCATGCTAATTGCCTGATGTTGAGCCTTAAGTCTGTGTTTGCCATTGCCGTTTCCTGATACCATATCCCAGGATTTTTGATCAAAGACTTCACAACAGTCATTGATTATCGCCAGATAGCAACATTTACCAGTATTTCCTCCAAGATTCTTTATAAACTTACCATTACTTGTGATTACAAACAAAGAGTCGTTATAAGGCACAATATTCCCCTCTCCCGAACAAAAATATGTTGTGTCAGGATACGGTTGTGGAGGATTGTATTCCACGACGTTGTAATACAATCCTGTCAGTCGTTTCAGTTCTATACAATTAAGAACAGAATCAACACTATAGATACAACTGCCAGCATCTTCATTTTTGCGTCTTATTAGTCGAGGGCTGTTTCTGCTTTGGGACGAAAAATCATATATAAAATCCGAGATATCACACGGATATTTACGAGATGCAATCAGTTGTCCATCGATAGAGATACGTGCAAAAAGATAATAGTAGCCTTCAGTCTTTTGACAATGGGCGGCAACAATCACTGTACTGTCTGTTTCAAGAATGATGTTGGGCATCTCTTGAGTGTATATGTTCAGATGTAAATAATCGTCACCTAAAAAACAAATATTTTGGCTTAATATATTTAATTCCGCATCGATATGCAAAAAAGCAAATGTGTTTTGAACCAATGATTCGTCTATGAGGGTAGCAATTGCAAGATATTCATTGTCATAATCAGGATGGCGCAACAAGCTGCAATACTTTAGATTTTTACCATCAATCTGGTGTATTAGAGAAGCTGTTATTTCACCTTCCGGCGATATTGCGATTAGGGCATCATTATCGCCATATTCTTTTATTGATATGCAACTGACTATAAAACCATGATCTCTGGTTTCAGCAACATCATTACATTCACGTACGACTCCGTCTTCAAATGTTATTGTTTGTTCAAAAGTGTTTTGTGAATATGCGAATAGAGTGCAAAACACCAGCACTAATACCGAAACAATCCTTTTCATATTACTCATGTTTTATTTAGTTTTTGACTTTTATTCATGTATGGAACGTATCAGCAAACATTTAATAAAATGTGAACGGCATAATTGGTGCTATTATTGCCTATAATCTATTTCTTTTAGATTAAAAAGAGAAATATTGAAACAGATGGCACAAAAATGATGATGTTCAACTTGAATATGGGGAGATCCTACTTCATCATCAGCCAGAGCTTGGCGATTTCAAATTGGTAAAAATGTGTAAAAACAAGAAAAATTATTCATCCAAGTTACACGGATATTATTTTTTTGTAATTTTGCAAAAAAGAAACAATATGGAAAAAAATTCTTCAAACAGCAGTAAAGACGATTTAAGCCGAGCCATTTCAATGGATGAAATGCTTGTCTTAGTAAAACAAGACATTCACGAACTTTTTAAAAACCGCAAACGATAATATTACGTCAGCAACAACCACGTTGTTGCCAAATTTTTATTAGAGTAGAATTTATTTCTCCGTGTATTTGAACACTTTACGATGCGTCAGCATGAGTTCCCGCGCCGTGCAGTTCGCGAAATAATTATTTGACTATTCTTTCCGAATATTCTTTACCGTCTGCCATTCTGATTTTCATGATGTATATTCCGGCGTTGAAGCCTGAAATGTCGATTGTT
>CAMZAM010000020.1 GCA_947304185.1 uncultured Bacteroidales bacterium | reverse complement strand
CCTGTTTTCTTAGTCTCTTGGAATTGAAAGGTTCCTTACCTTTCAGACTACTTTTATTGGCTCATTGCTTTCAAAGAACTTGCAACCACTTTTTTCGTGATTGCGGACTGCAAAGATACGGCGATTTTCATTTCTGTCAATAAAAAAATGAAAAATTTTTTAAAAAATTTATTTGATATTGATAATCAATATATTATAAATTAAATTTTTTCAGATAAGAAGGAATTTTAGCTGCAAAAAACAATTTTAAAGGCCTTTTTTATGCCTCTCCATTAAAATTTTTACGCTAGAATTACGCCAAGTCGCCAGAAATGAAAAAAATCTTTTTGTCGGACATCTCCATCTTGACCATCCCGATGAGGATGAAATTGACAAGAATACGCTCCGCAGCTCTCTTATTCAGGTGAGAAATCTCCCGAAACTCCTCAAAACTGATTCTTTTGTGCTCGTTCAGGTATCTCAGCAGCAGCATTTCCTCGTCCGTAAAGGTGATTTGGATGTTGTTTTTGTCTTTTTCGTGCTTCCACACCTTAATTAATACACTGTTGGCTACAATGTTCTCGTCTTTCACGCGCACATACACCTTATATATATTATTATGGTCGGGAGCTTGGTGTTTGTGGTACTTACTTTTCGGAATAATCACTTCCAGAACGGTTTTTCCGTTTATATTCCATTCTTTGGCAGTAAATTCGACTTCCGGACGGCAATACATCTGCGCCGCAGTCTGTATCATGTGCTTCTCTTCGTCGGATCTGATACCCGATATTGCACCGTTGTCTTTTACACCTATTAATAAACGTCCGCCATCAGTGTTGGCAAAGGCGACCAACGAGCGTGCAATCTTTTTGCTGTCGGATACCTCAAATTTGAAATCCAACATCTGATGCTCGCCCTCCGCAATCAATTTCTGAATGTGCCCAGCCATGGTCGTGATTTTTTGCAAAAATATGAAATTTTTTCACACAAAATTTTTCTGTTCCAAATTTTGGATAGGAGAGGGTGGAGGTTCAAAAAAATCATTTTTAGACGTTTTAAGCGCATCAAATTTTTGGGGTGTAGGAATAGGCTTTTAGCGTAAAAAAGTGTCTTATATCGAAAATACAAAAATGTAAATCGGTCATGTTGGGAAATTATATAAAAAGTTACAAAAATAAAAATGAATTTATAAATAACTGATAATCAATTATATAATAAATTGTATTACAATTGTAAAGATTATATATAAAAATTACAATTATAAAAACAACAATATTTGGGCTAAAAATCGTATAACATAAAGAAAAACAATATAATAAGTATATGTAATTAAAGAAATACATTAAAAATAATGACAGTTTTTGTAAAAATTTTTGTAACAATAATAAAGTGTGTAAATTATTGATACAAAATAAATTGTATATTTAAATGTAATAAATTGTTGAAGAAATTTTGTATATTCTAAAAATTTACAAAAATAAATCGAAAAATTTTTACCTTTGTATTATTATAATTTTTACTTTTGTAATTTCAAAGCAAGTGAAAAACGAAATTTTAAGGAGGGACATAACATGGAAGATTTCAAAGACAGACTTGAACACATCTTGAGATCGAAAAATTTAACGGCAAAAAAATTTGCTGAAATGATGGAAATTCAGCCTTCAAATGTGTCACATCTTCAGAGTGGGAGAAATAAACCGAGCATCGATTTTTTGATCAAATTGAAAGAAATTTTTCCGGAATATAGCTTCGATTGGATCATCATGGGAAAGAAACCGATAACGATTAACGACCCTACTCCGGTTGTTTCTGAGACACGGGATATGAGATTTGATGATGCGGATGAGAAACAAGTCATTGAATTTGATGAAATCGACGAAAAAAATCGTGAGATTGAACCTGTCGTGACTGATAATCAGGATGTTGACAAGATTTTAATCGTGTATAAAGACAAAACTTACGATGTTTTGAAAAAACGATTGTAATAAGGTATCCATATTAGAAAATAAAAATTAAAAATGTATTTGGATATTGATATTGTTAAATTTTGTATATTTGCAATTTGAAAATACATGATATCAATGTCTAAGCAATTGTTTTTCAATAAGTTTCAGGAATTTATTACACAATATAAACGAGTGGTGATTGTGTCGCATGTCAACCCGGATGGTGACGCAATCGGCTCATCGCTGGCGTTTTATTATTTCCTGTTGAAGTTCGGAATCGATGTGAAAATCATTATTCCGAACGACTTCCCTGCGTTTTTGTCGTGGATGCCAGGCATTGAGAATATTTTGATATTCGATAAAAACTCTGAAAAAGGAGTGGAATATCTCAACGCTGCCGATCTGATAAGTTATCTTGATTTCAATCATCCGTCGCGTACTGGATTGGTACACAATGATTTATGTCATTGCACTAAGACTCCGAAATTGCTTATTGACCATCACAGAGACACCGATTATTCCCAGTTTGCAATGTATTTGTCGGAAGCGGAAACGTCGAGCACATCTGAACTTGTAGCAGAACTCATTCAGTATCACGGATTTGATAAATATCTTGATGAAAACATCGCTACTTGTCTGTTGGTCGGAATAATGACCGACACAGGCTCGTTTGCACACTCCATATATCATCCTTCCACGTTTGATATTTGCGGTAAGCTGGTATCTACAAAAGTTGATTATCAATTGATACACAGTAAGATATACAATACTTTTTCGGAAAACAGACTACGTTTGCTCGGTTATTGCATTAGCAACAGGATGATTACTCTGAATGAATACCACACTGCATATATCTACCTCACAAAGGCCGATCTGGAATCGTTTAACTATCAGGTGGGCGATACCGAGGGCGTGGTGAATTATCCGTTGATGATAGATGGCATAAAAATGGCGGTGTTAATCACTGAACGTCAAGGAGTTATAAGATTCTCATTCAGGTCGAAAGGCGAGTTCTCGGTACACGAATTGGCAAGAGCGCATTTCAACGGAGGCGGACATACCAACGCTGCCGGCGGAACGTTAGATTGCAGCATAGAAGAGGCAATCCAGAAGTTTTTGGATGTTTTGCCACAATATAAGTCATTATTGAATAAATAGTTTAACTTATTGACAATCAAATAATTAAATCAAATAATCTAAAAATTTAAAAAAATGAAAAAAGTATTTTTAATGGTGACTGCATTATGCGTAATGCTTTCAGTGTTAATGAGTTGCGGCGGTAATGCGCCAAAAGGTTACAAGACTACAGATGGAGGTCTTTATTATCGTTTTTACAACAACAATGGCGGTGAGACTCCAGCTATGGGTGATTTGATTGACATCACGCTGGCATGCTCGGTGAACGACACAACGCCTATCATGCAGCCTGCAAGCAACTTGATGCGTTTGATGGAACCTCAGTATTTTACTGATATTATGGAAGGTATCGCAATGATGCACAAAGGCGATTCTGCTTCATTTATCGTGAATATCGATTCGACATTCCACTACGCATTCGGCGTTCGTGAGCTTCCTTCAGAGTTCAACAGCACCGACGTCATGAGATTTGACGTTAAACTCAATGATTTCTACCCGGAAAGCGAATATGTGAACAAAATGGTTGAATCAGTGAAGAATAAGTATCCTGAGGAGACTGAGCGCGCTTACGCTGAGATGCAGCAGTATTTCGCATTAAACGGCGTCAACGCATCTCCTACAGCATCAGGACTTTACTATGTTATGACAGAAGAAGGGAACGGCGAAATGCCTGAAAAAGGTGACAATGTGAAGGTTCACTACACCGGTAAGCTTCTCGACGGCACTGTGTTTGATTCATCTATTGAACGTGGCGAGCCTATTGAGGTTCCGATCGGAATGGGCTATGTCATTCCTGGTTGGGACGAAGGAATCATGCTGATGTCGAAAGGTGAGAAGGGCGTGCTTTACATCCCTTATTATCTCGCATACGGTCCAAACGGTGCAGCACCTGTAATTCCGCCGTTTGCAAACTTGATTTTCGAAGTGGAACTTGTTGATTTTTAATCAATAGATTCGTAGAAATCCTCTTTGTTGGCGTGATAACAGTCGATGGCTGCTATTATCGCCATACAGCTCCAGATTGGGACAGCCAGTTTGTCGGTGTCAAGGAAGTTGTTGAGGGTTCCATGGATATAATAGCCAAACAAGGCTAGAGTAGAGGCAAGAACGAGGACTTTAGATTCCTTGTTCTTGCTTTTTTTGTATGTTGTAAGTCCGCAGTACATGAATACCACGACTATCGATACGACGATGAGAGCGCCAGGAACACCTTGTTCTGAAAGGGTCCCGATGTATTCGCTGTGTGCGTTGCCCATATCGCCTTGGCTTGTGCTGATGATGGTCTTGTTTTTCGATTCCTGATATGGAGCGTAGAGGAACTGATATGTGCCAGGTCCCCAGCCGACGAGAGGTCTCTCTTCGAACATCCTAATCGCTGAGTTCCAACGGTTTATACGCTCGAGGTTGGAAGCATCGGTGGTGATGTTGGTCATCGACTGGATGTTCTCCACGATGTTGCCTGAAGCGTCCTGGTCGTTTTTCGACAACGAGTCGAAGATCTGCTGTTGGAAGGTAAAGAACAGACCTACCAAAATCACTGTGATTGCAGCGATATACTTGAATTTTATCTTCAGAAGCACTAACACCAGAACGCCTATGGCTGCGATGAGGCTGATCCAAGAGGCGCGGCAGAAAGAGAGGATGATGGCTGCGATGAGTAGCAGGAGCACTAATCCCACTGTTAACTTCTTGATTCTGCCTATGTTAGGCATGAAGAGATAGGCTGCGCAGAGTATGATGTAGACTGCCAGCGCCGCACCGTAAGCAGTGTGGTCGTTGTAGAACGGCGTCATCACCCAGTGAGCCGAGTCACCGTCGAAGCCGCGCGAGGCGTGATTAATTATGGTATATATCACCACGATGATGAGTCCGGCGATGTACAACCACACAAAACGGTTGATATTCTTGGGGTTTTTGAATAAAACGGCGCAAAGAAAATATGCCGGAATGATAAACCACAGTCGCGACACCATGAATTTCAATGAGACGACAGGGAGCTCGCTTGTAATCGTTGTTATCGCCATCCAAGCGAACATGATGTAAATCACAATGGATATTGGGTATCTGGCGATTTTTTTATCGAAATTTCTGTCGTGGAAAAACTTTGCGGTAAACATCACGAGGATGCCGGCAAGCAGTGGTTCTGACGGTAATGAGACCGCCAGTCCGCCAGCCAGACGTTCCAGTGTAATGGATAAAGGTGTGACAAAGGCTGTAAGCAGCAGCACTTTATCGAATGAAAACACGTATAACAGCATGATGCCTATCACTGCAGGCAGTGCAAAGGCGAGGTATGTTTCTTTTTTGACAAGAAAAAACAGTCCTATCGCGACAACGATGGCCGCAATGACATATAATGCTGCTGTTTTTACGATTTTGTGCATTATTTCACAAGATCTTTTTTGCTTTCCATGATGTAGACGACAAGGATGGAGATGAAGCAGGCCACGAGTCCGCAGAGTGCCACGACGACCCATCTCACCGGGTAGGTTTTCTTATCGGCGACAAAAGGCTCTGACACGACGTTAGAGAATGTCATGTCGGCGTTGTAGAAGCGAAGTTCCTGTTCGTAGTCGACCTTCACCTCGCTATATGCCTTGCTTTCGTAGCGGAGAAGCTGGGTGAGCATGACCATCTCAGGACCGTATTGCTCCATGTTTGAAACGAGTTCATCGTCGTCTTTGCCGTTACGGCCGACGTAGTATCTGCTAACCTCTCGAGATTGAGCCTCATAGTCGAGGAGGCCGTACTCGCTTGATATTTCAGCCATTCTCTTTCTGATAGAGTCCATAAACAACTGCTTCTCATCAAGCTGTCTCTTAAACATGTTGACAGTCTCAAGTCTCTTGATTTTGTGCATGATTCCGACCTTTTCGTCATAGAGACGGATGATATCCTTGACCATGTCGCAGGCCACCTGAGGATCTTTGTCTAAAACTTTGATGAGAACTGCGTCGTATGGAGTCCTTGAAATTCTGACATTATCGCGATATTCGCCGATTAACACCGTCTTCCAATAAGGGTAGCTCTTGCTGATTTTATAGTGCTCCAAAAGTCCGAAATGCTCGACCACTGAGTCCATGATCTCGTTCGACTGCATGATCTGAAGCATCTGCTCGGTAAACGTCTCGTCGGAATAAGCTGAAACGTTGCCAGGGTAGAGGACTGCCTCTGATTTATACATAGGAGTGATGAATCGAGGACCGGAGAAAATAGCGCCCAAAATCGCTGCTGCCACTGTGATGATGATAATGTGCCATTTCCATTTGAAGATGGTCTTAATCATTGAAGTGTTGTCAAAATAATTATTCATTTTTGTCTATTATTTGTATGCATGAAAATAATCTACAAAAATAGTGAAAATTTTTTAATCAACCCTGATTTTTCTGTAATTATTTCTTGATGTTCTTTAAAGAAGAGAAGACGAGATCTTTTATCTCATTGTAATTCAACATCTTAGTGATAAAAGCGATGATGACACATGCTGCCACTGCTATTCCAAACGATGCTCCCCAGTTTAATGTCAAAGCAGTCGACAGGTATACGCTAAGGCTGATAAGAGCTAAAAACACTATGAGTCGAATCCAGAAGGCGTTGCCAAGTTTGAGGTTAAAGATCTTTTTAGCGATGAAAAACTGGATGACGCACGTAACAAACTGCACGCAGAGGCTTGTAAAGGCGGCTCCAACAGCTTGAAAATGAGGAATAAACAGGAAATTCAGCGTGATGTTGAGAACCACGCCGCAAGCTGCCACTATGTTAAGATGTTTTAGGTTTCCGTTGGCGGTGAGCAGCGTTCCGAAGATGTAAGTCACTGATACTGACACGAAACTGCCCATCAAAATCATCAAAATGGTTGATGATTCGTCGCTGTTTTGATCAGGATACATCAGCTCCATGAAATTGCGACTGTAGAAGATACATAGCACGGCGATGATGCACGTCATCGAAAGGATGATGCTAAACGATTGTTTTACAAGACCTTGTAAGTCTTCTTTTGCCTTTATGACTGCTGCAAAGAGTGGCAGAAGAATCACTGAAAACAGGTACGATATGTTATTTCCGGCATCGAAAAGACGCCAGGCTTTTGCGTAAACGCCGGCTTGTGAGGCTGCGATGTCATCAGGAAGAAGTCGTTCGATCAAGACAGGCTCGAGGCGGTTGTAGAAACTCATCAGAAGCACCAGCAATGCGTAGGGAAGGCTCTTCTTGATGATCATGATGACAAACGGGATATTTATCTTAATCGTCAGTTTTCCTGTATGTTTCAGCACGATGACTATCGCGATGACGAGTGTGATGACATACGATGCCGTTTGCGCATAGATATAAGTGTATACGTTGAAATATTCTTTCGGTATGAACCCCGACCACAGCATGAAGCTGCAGATCAAGATCATAAGTACGCGGTCGAGCACCGAGAGCAAGCTGTCGGTCTTGAAGAGAAGCAGAGCCGAAATATTCGACCTGACGTAAAGTATAAACGACAGTAAAACCTGGTTAAAGCCTACAATAGCTAAGAGTTTCAGCTGTTCGCCGCGATATCCTATCAGCCATCCGATGAGGAAAATCACGATGAAATAAAGCACCGTGAGAAGTATCTTGGCTTGCGAGATTCCCACAAAATGCTTAGAAAGCAGCTGATTGTTCTGAGCTATGTTGCGGTTGTTGAAATTCGTCAGACCGAGGTCGAGGAGGATGTAAAATAGATAGGAAAACTGCGAGATCGCGAGATAAAGTCCGTAAGAAGTATCACCCACGAGGTTTTGGACGGCCACGTCGATGCCCAAAATCCAAAACGGTTTGATCAAAAGATTGACAAACAGTAAAAAGATAATATTTTTTAAGAACTTCTTATTCATCCCTGCGTCTCAAAAATCAAACGACGAAATATATTTTTTATTGTAAAATAAAAACCAAAAATTAGCGTTGCAAAAATAGTGTATTTTGGAATTTATTTAGTAATTTTGCAGATTAAAATTTTCAATTAGTTGGAAAAGTATTCGGAACAGGAAATAAAAGCTATTGAGGAGTCATATAACGCTCTCATTCAATCGGTCGAGGAGACGATGACGTTGGAGGAAGTGGGTTATGTGAAGAAAGCTTACGAGCTATGCTGCCAGAAATATGACGGCATGCGTCTGCGTTCGGGCCGTCCTATGATGCTTCATGTGATCGAAGTGGCGCAGATTTCCTATTCCGAGATGGGCATGCACAGTAAGACCATCGTCAGTGCCTTGCTGCATAACATCACCCGATGCACTGATGTGACCTTCGATGAGATCAAAGAGATGTTTGGAGAACGTGTGATGTTGATACTCAAGGGTTTAAAGAAGGTTATGGCTCTTAATGTCGAGAAGATCACAACACAATCTGACGCTTTCAGGAAGCTTTTCCTCTCGATGATCGACGACATCCGCGTGGTGATGCTCATCATTGCGCATTGTCTCAACAATTGTCGCCATCAAGGTGATATCGAGCCTAATCCGGATAAGTTCTTCGAGATTACAAAATATTTGGTGATTCCGATTGTTCACCGTCTTGGCCTTTATAATATTAAAAAGGATATGGAAGAGGCGGTGATGATTCACGAAAACCCTAAGGAATACAAGGAAATCGAGAATAAAATCACCATGTCGCACGTCACTCAGGAGGAGAAGATGGCAAACTTTCTGCTTCCGATACGTCGTGGCTTGAGCGAGCTGGGCTTTGACTACACTATAAAATGGCGTACCAAGTCGATTCCGTCGATTTTTGCCAAGATGAAGGCGCAAAATGTGCCTTTTGAGCAGGTTTACGACCTTTTTGCGGTGAGAATCATCATCAACAACTCAAGAATTAAGGATGAGAAGGCTGATTGCTGGAAGGCATATTCCGTTGTTACAAATCTGTATCAGCCTAATCCTCAACGACTTAGAGACTGGATTACCAAGCCTAAAGCTTCTGGATACGAGTCGTTGCACACCACTGTGAAAAACGGTGTCGACTGGGTCGAGGTGCAGATTAGGACCTCGCGAATGGATGAGATCGCTGAGAAAGGCAACGCCTCGCACTGGTCGTACAAGAGCACTGGCGACAAGCATCAATCGCCTGACGAGTGGCTGAACCAGATCCGTGGAATCCTGGAGGATACCGACCAGTCGGATTTCAACCCGTTCGACGATAAGAGAGCCGCTAAAGGCAAGTCGGATAAGATTTATATCATCACGCCGCAAGGGGAGGTGAAACAGCTTCCGGTGGGCTCTACAATCCTTGATTTTGCTTTTGAAGTGCATACTCAGGTCGGCAGTCAGTGCATCGGAGCTCGCGTCAACGGCAAGATGCAGCCGATACGTTATGTGTTGAGCAATGGCGATCGTGTGGAGATACAGACAAACCGTCGTCAGTCGCCTAAGGCCGATTGGCTTAACTATGTCAGCACAGAGAAGGCGAAGTCGAAGATCAGGAGGTTTTTGAAGGATGAAGAGATGAAAGACTCTGAGCTTGGCAATATCATCTTCCACAGGAAGCTCAAGAACTGGAAAATCACCATTAACGATAAGATTTTCACTGACTTACTGAAAAAATACGGCTGTGAGTCGGGGATAGAGCTGTATAATAAAATTGCCACCAACGAGATCAACCTCGTTGAGATGAAATCTGTTATATTAGCCTTGTTGGAAAAGGATTCCCGAAAAGATTAACCCTTTTATTTCGTCATAATGTCGATGATCTCGGTGTCGGTCTCTTTCATTCCGACTGATCCGACGAGTCCCACATTATTAATAGTGTCTTCGATGTTGCAACCAACGATGCCGTCGCCTGCTTCGAACTGCTGTCCGTTTTTATACATGTAATATCCGAGTATGCCTGATTCCACTGATGCTGCGATCTTTGCGGCGCATGATGCTTTGGCGCCGTCGCAGATGATACCGGAAACGGTTACCACGGCATTGGTGAGGGTATGTTCTATCACGTCGAGGCTTTCACCGAGGAGATAGGCGATGCCGCAGGCTGCAGCGCATCCAGCGCTGACGGCTCCGCAGTAGGCGGAGAGCCGCCCGATGCGAGTCTTCTGGTGGATCGCGGTGAGGTTTGACACAACCAAGGCGCGATAGAGGCGGTCGTCGTCGATGTTGTATTCTTCGGCGTAGGCGATGACTGGCATCGACACCGTGAGCCCTTGGTTGCCGCTGCCTGAGTTGATGATGACAGGCAGTTCGCAGCCGTTCATCCTCGCATCGGAGCCTGCGGCAGCGCGTGCCTTGGCCTTCACCTTGATGTCGTCGCCGTAATATTTTAATAAGGTGCTGCCGATATTGGCGCCCCAGTTGTTCTTCAAGCCCTCGTCGGAGATGGCTTTGTTGTATTTGATCTGTCGTCCGATGACTTCCTCAATGTCTTTAAAATCAACGCTATCCGCGAAATCGACGATGCCTGCGATGCTGAGACAGCTGCGGTCGGTGAGTTCCTTCGTCGGCTTGCTGATGGTGTCGCTCTTGAAGATCACCTCGTCGTCTTTCTTGATGAAAACGATGTTGGTATGGAAACCGCAGATACGCACGTCGGCATGATGCTCGCCTTTATAAGCTATAACTGTGACATCCAGCTGGTCGCGGCATGTTATGTGTTTCACTGTGATAGGGGTGGAGGCTAGATAATCCTCAGTCTTTTTCTTCTGTTCCGGTGTCACGTTGGCAATCACCTCAAGGGCTTTGTCGGGGTTTCCTGCCACTATTCCTACTGCCACGGCAGCCTTGATGCCTTTCATTCCGTTGGTGTTAGGCACGATGACGCTCTTCACATTCTTGATGATGTTGCCGCTGGCGAGGACTTCCACTCTGTCGGGTGTCGCACCCAAGACTTGGTGAGCTTTGGCAGCTGCGTAGGCCAGACAGATAGGCTCGGTACAGCCCATGGCGGGGACTAACTCTTCCTTTAAGATGTTGATATACAATTGATAACGTGAATCGGACTTATTCATATCAATTTCCTTTCGTGATTTCCATTGAGTTGATTTCTATGCTTCCGTTTTCGGGCAGGATCTCGATCCAGGTGTTGTCTTCGCTGAACCATTTATATTGCGACCCGATACGGATGATGAAGTCGTTAACATCTTGATTCTTAGGCACTGTGACGGTGAAGCCGCCGCTGCGGCCGTTCTTGCTGCCGTAAGAGATATACATGATAAACTGACGTTCGCCTAGGTTTTTACCTTTGATCAACAGGTAGTTGCCGCGGCGTGTCGAGGCGTCGACGGGCTCGAAGTCGAAACGTTTCGTCTCGCTTGAATTGATGGTGACGACATCGGTGACGAGGTCTAGGAGTTTGTTCGCGGCCAGCATCTCGCCGATCTCCCTGATTTTATTGGCAGGATAGGGGTTCCCGGTGTTCATGTTGACAGCCTTAGTGTAGAACTCGATGGCCTTGTCGTAGTTTTTCGTCTGTAGCTGCGCGTCGCCCTTTGTGACGTAGCCGTTATACTCGTTCTGGAGGCCTGCCAGACGAATGTTTTCGTTCTGCTGAGCCAGCGCAAGTTGTTGAGTAGCAGCCTCATCGCCCGGTTTGTTGGCTAATGCGATGTTATATTGACGGATAGCCTCGGCGTAGTTCCAGCTGTCCATGGCATAACGTCCTTCAGCCATGGCGTTGTTGTAATTTTCGACTTTCTGACGTTGGATCTCCTCGTAGAAACCTGCTATCACGCCGAGTTTCTCGGTCGCTGTGGCGTTGTTGGGGTCGAGGACGAGAACCTGGTTGAAGGTGTTCTCCGCGTCGGCATATTTCTTGTCTGTAATCTGTTGATTACCAGTGTTTATCAGGTTTTGAATCTGAGCTTTACGCTGTCTCTCGGCTTCGGCTGCCGCCAGACGTTCCTGTTCCTTACGCTGTTGCTCGGCGTAGAGAATCATGTTCTCGGCATTCTGTTTCTTAGCTAACGCTTCAGCGTTATTTGGCTTGAGTTCCAATGCCTTGACATAATAGGAGAGGGCCTGCTCGTAGTTTTTCTGAGCCTCGGCGGTCTCGCCTTTACCCATGAAACTGGCGAAGTTACTGTCGAGTTTAGCTTTGTCGTTCTGGATCTTCAGGTATTCCGGACTGTTGACGATCTC
Organism: uncultured Bacteroidales bacterium; assembly: GCA_947304185.1. Classification (GTDB taxonomy): domain Bacteria; phylum Bacteroidota; class Bacteroidia; order Bacteroidales; family F082; genus Limimorpha. Next base: position 24,133 of record CAMZAM010000020.1, on the reverse strand, counting down.
GTCGATACGTGCAATCATTCCTAAGGCGTAGGAATCGTCAGGAATTACTGTCAAAGCCGCTTGATATGAAGCTTTAGCTTCGTTATATGAACGATCTTCGTAAAACGCGTCGGCTTCAGTGATTTTGGTGTCGTAACGCTCGGCTATGTCTTTCTTGGTGCTAAGCTCGCTGATTGTGCCTGAAAGCTCCGTTTCATTCGGAAATATCTGCAAAGCCTGCTCATAAGCGTCGATAGCCTCGGCATATTTCTTTCTTAGAGCAAATTCCTGTCCTTGCGACTTAAGTCGTTCAAACTCAGATACTTTCAAGTCGTAGGCGCTCTTTTTGCTTTTAGCATCCTGGTATTTTTCCTTGACGGCAGAGTTGTTGGGATAGAGATTTAATGCCGATTCGTATTGCATCACTGCCTCGGCGTATTTCTCTTCCTTTATAAATCTGTCGGCAATGGCCACCATCTCATTGAAATCGTTCAGCTTGTCTTTTTCATCTTTGAGTATGGTGTTTATTTCTTCCTTTTTCCCCAGCGCGTACTCGTCTTGCGGGAAGATTTTCAATGCTTTGTTGTATTCGGCAAGGGCTTTTTCAAGTTCATTATCAGCATAGAAGCCGTCGGCTCGGTCGATATACTCGAAAAACTGCTCTTCTTTCTTATTTTCCTCGCGAATGCGTTGAAGAGTCTTGTCGAGTTTGCCTTTTGTAGAAGCATCGTTAGGCTTCATCCGCAGGGCTTCCTGATAATATGTCTTGGCTTTGATATATTCGCTTTTAGAATACTCTCTATCGCCCGAAGCCACTAACTGTTGGAAGGTAGGGGCGTTGTCCTGCGCCTTGACGTAAATCGGAGCAAAACAAAGTAATCCGAACGATATTATGAAGATGTATTTTGTCAGATTTCGCATAATTCTATTCTATTTTACCGTCTTTGATGGTTAAGGTCCTGTCGGCCATCTTAGCCAGCTCTTGGTTGTGGGTGACGATGACGAATGTCTGTCCGGTCTGTTCTCTCAGCTTGAAAAACAGCTCGTGAAGCTCTCTCGCGTTCTTCGAGTCGAGGTTTCCTGACGGCTCGTCGGCGAGGATCACTGACGGGTTGTTGATGAGAGCACGGGCCACTGCCACACGTTGTTGCTCGCCACCTGAAAGCATCGATGGCTTGTGATTTGCTCTTTCTGTAAGATTAAGGTACTCAAGTAATTGAGTGGCTTTACTTAAAGTATTACTTTTACTTTCTCCAGCGATGAAAGCCGGTATGCAGATATTCTCCAGAGCGGTAAATTCTGGCAAGAGATGATGGAATTGGAACACAAATCCGATGTTTTTATTACGGAAGGCGGCGAGTTTTTTCTGGCCGAGGGTGTTGACGTTCTGACCGTTGATGATGACTTCGCCTTTATCAGCTTTTTCAAGCGTTCCGATGATTTGGAGCAGGGTCGACTTGCCAGCGCCTGAGGCTCCGACTATGGTGACTATCTCGCTCTTATCAATATGAATATCAATGCCTTTGATGACATCGACATTGCCAAACGATTTGTATATTCCTTTTGCTTCTATCATCAGTCTTCTTTTTTACCGTTATATTGCAGTTTAGCCCTTGTAAAAGGCTTATTTCTGTCGAAGAGATATCTGAATGTGATATGTGTCTTATAAAGGCTTGCGCCCGCTCTTTCAGCTATTTTCAGCATAGGAGGGTTGAAGTCGCCTATCCAGTTGAGCTGAATCTCTTTATATTTGAATTTCTTCTTTATTGCTTGTGCTTCCAGTGAGCATACCAAACCTGATTCGAGGCCTTTTTTCCGATGTTCGGGTACTATTCCGAATACGAGTGATATGGCGCGGTCGCAGATTCTTGCGATTTTGACTCTCCAGATGATACGTAACTTATTGAATCCCTTATCGTTACCGTTCAGACCTTTATAAATCTGGTTGAGGTCAATCATCATGAGGAAGAAACCGACGGGTTCGCCTTTGTAGTAGGCAAAATGCATCAGACGTGGGTCGATGATGGGTTTCAGGCTGTTTAGCAAGGCTATCGCGTGTTGTCGTGTGAGCTTTGCTGTGCCTGGTATCGAGCCCCATGCCTTGTTGTATATCGTCAGGAAATCGTCGGCGTAGCGGTCGATATGACGGCGGTCGAGGATCTCGAATGAATAGTCGGGGTTTTCGTAGATGCGGGCCGCTTTCTCGTGAAGGATAGGGTCGAAGCCGCCAGGGGTGAGGTTACGACGGAAGGTAAACTGCTTGAAATAATCCTTAAAGCCGTAGTTTTCAAAGAGTTCGCGGTAGTAAGGATAGTTATACGGCATGTTATATATCGGGTCGGTGAAGCCATCCACCAGACAACCCCAGAAATAGTCGCGATCGCCAAAGTTTATTGGGCCATCCATAGCTTCGAAGCCACGTTCTTCGAGCCATTTTTTAGCCGTGTCGAAGAGGATGTTGGCAGCCTTCTGGTCGTTGATGCAGTCGAAGAAGCCACAGCCGCCGGTCTTCTGTCCGTTTTCCTCGTTTTCGTAGACTTTAGAGGTCTTCTCGTCGTAGAAAACAGCTATTCTTCCTACTATCTTGTTGTGTTCGTCAGTAAGGAAATACCTTGTGGCGTCGCCGTGGCGGAAAAGCTTGTTTTGTTCACGGTCGAACACCTTCTCAACTTCATGGTCGAGCGGACGCACGTAATGCTCGTCGTTTTTATACAACTTTGACGGAAATGCAAGCCATTGCTTGATTTCGCGCTTTGTTGATACCTCGTGAAGTGTATATTCTGACATTAAAAAATAATTTCCTTAAATAATCTGCAAAAATAACGAAAAAATTGTAATTTTGTTGTGAAAATTTAAAAAAATGAAAAAGATTGATATTCAAGCGAAATATGATGCTTTCATAGAATATTTCGAGCGTACTATGCCTGTGGCGGAGTCGGAGTTGAAGTTTATGAATCCGTATCAGCTTCTTGTGGCGGTGATTCTCTCGGCGCAGTGTACCGACAAGAGGGTGAACATGACTACGCCGGCGTTTTTCGAGCGTTTCCCTGATGCCAAGACCTTGTCTGAGGCTACGCAAGATGAAGTGTATCAATTGATTAAGTCGATTTCGTATCCGAATAACAAAGCCAAGAATCTGATTGGGATGGCGAAAGGCTTGATGGCTGATTTTGATGGTGTTGTGCCTGATAATCTTGATGATTTGCAGAAGTTGCCGGGGGTGGGACGTAAGACGGCTAATGTGGTGATGGCGGTGGCTTTCGACAAGCCTGCTATGCCTGTCGACACTCATGTTTTCAGGGTTTCGGCGAGGATAGGGCTGAGTAAGAATGCGAAGACTCCGTTCGACACAGAGAAACAGCTGGTGGCTCATATTCCCCAGAAATTACTGTCGAAAGCGCATCATTGGCTGATATTACACGGCCGATATGTGTGCTTGGCGCGCAAGCCGAAATGCGACGAATGCGGCATCAAAGAAATTTGTGATTTTTATCAAAAAAAATAGCAAAAAAATTTGTTGATTAAAAATTTTTGCTTATATTTGTAGCGTTAGGTTTGATTAAAAACTCGTCAAAATCAGATCCTGACAAAAGAAAATGGTATAAAATTATTGTTAAATTATTGATTTAAAACTACTTAGAAAATGGCAAAGAATATCGAGGAAGATGTCGAGAAAGTGAGACAGGAGAAAATGAAGGCTTTGGAAGCCACAATGGGAAACATTGAGAAATCATTCGGAAAAGGCAGCATCATGCGCCTTGGAGATCATAAACAGGAGAAGATAGATGCAATATCAACGGGTTCGATAGGTTTGGACTATGCTTTGGGCATCGGTGGAATGCCGCGTGGAAGAATTATTGAGGTGTTTGGACCTGAGAGTTCAGGTAAGACCACTTTGGCGTTACATGTCATCGCCGAGGCCCAGAAACAGGGCGGTATAGGCGCTTTCATCGACGCGGAGCATGCGTTCGACCGTTTTTACGCGAAGAAGCTCGGCGTTGACATAGACAATTTACTTGTCTCGCAGCCGGATAACGGCGAGCAGGCCCTTGAAATCGCAGAGAACCTCATCCGTTCGGGTGCCATCGACGTCATCGTGATTGACTCGGTGGCTGCGTTAACGCCAAAGAGCGAGATAGAAGGCGAGATGGGTGACAGCAAGATGGGCTTACAGGCCCGACTGATGTCGCAGGCAATGCGTAAGCTGACAGCTTCGATCAGCAAGACTTCGACGGTGTGTATCTTCATCAACCAGCTGCGTGAGAAGATCGGTATCATGTTTGGCAACCCGGAGACAACAACTGGCGGAAACGCCTTGAAATTCTATAGCTCCGTGCGTCTCGACATCCGTAAGGTGAGTCAGATCAAAGACGGTGAGAACATCATGGGTAACCGCGTGAAAGTCAAGGTGGTGAAGAACAAAGTGGCTCCTCCGTTCAGAAAGGCTGAGTTCGACATCCTTTACGGCGAGGGAATCTCGAAGGTTGGCGAAATCATCGATATAGGCGTGGAACTCGGAATCATCAAGAAGAGCGGATCATGGTTCAGCTATAACGAGACAAAACTCGGACAGGGTAGGGATGCTCTGAAGAAGCTGCTTGAAGAGAACCCTGAACTGAGCGATGAGCTGACACAGAAGATCACAGAAGCTCTGAAAGAGACAGATCAAGACCTTTAATATATTGAATATCAAGGACTAATGAAGAAAGTTTTTCTGGTTTTGGCTTGTGCTTTGATGCTTACAAGCTGCACCCAATGTAGTGACGATAATAGTAAGAAACCTCAAGAGAATCAACAGGTTGCAATAGTCGACGAAGGTATGACGGCCGCTTTGGATGTCGACGGCTACATCAACCGTGCCAGATGGTATCTCGCCAATGAGCAGATAGGCATGGCGATTCGTGACATCAACAGTGCGTTGTCGCTCGATGGCAAGAACGTCGAAGCCTTGCTGGTTTTAGCTGATATCTATTATGCTTTAGGCGATCAGGACAACATCCTGCTGACGCTGAACAAGGCGACGGAGATAGCACCTATGGACTCTCGTCCGGTGGTGAAACTGGCAGAGATGAGTTTCCTGCAAGGTAACACGCAGCTGGCTAATGCTTATCTCGATAAAGCATTGGAACTCAATAGCATAAACCCGCAAGCGTATTATCTGCGCGGTGTCATCAACATGTCGAAAAACGATACGGTGCAGGCGCTCAAGCAGTTTATGAAAGCAAGGAGCCAGGATGACAGCTTCATCGAGCCGGTGCATCAGATTGCCAATATCTACGCAGCACAGCGTAATCCTATGGCTGTAGATTTCTATAATCTTGCTATTCAGATGGAACCTGAAAACTGGGTCTCATACTACGATTTGGCGATGTATCTCCAAGATAACGGCAATCCAGAGAAAGCGCTGGAGATCTACGACACTTTGGATGTCAGAATGCCTGGAAGCTATCAGATTTTGTTCAATAAAGGATATGTTAACCTGGTTTATCTGTTGGAATACGACGCAGCTATCGAGGAGTTCGACAAGGCCTTGGAGGTCAATCCGAAGTCTATTGACGCTTTGTTGAACAAAGGCGTGGCTTACGAACAGAAAGGAAACTACACACAAGCAAGAAGCATCTACCTCCAGATTTTAAGGGATAATCCTAATTATCAGCTGGCGATAGATGCTTTGCATAGAATAGGAGACTAGCTCGGCTATTCTTCTTTTGGCTCTGTAAACACCTTAGCGAGTTGCTCGAGGTTCTCGTCGAGTTCCTGTTCAACTCCGCTGAGTTCGCCGATGTTTCCCAAAGGCTCGTTCATACTGAAGTAGAACTTGATCTTAGGCTCTGTGCCTGAAGGTCTTACACTGACTTTTATACCGTCTTCGGTGAAGAACTGAAGCACATCAGATTTCGGCAGGTTGATGATTGTATCGACGCCGAAGTTAAGGTCTTTGCTCACGCCGAGCTTGTAGTCGCGAATCTCCGAAACCCTTGAGCCCAGCAGGTTCTTCGGCGGGTTGTTACGGAGGTCGAACATCATCTGTTTGATCTCTTCGATGCCGCTGATGCCTTTCTTGGTCAAGGAGACGAGTTTCTCGCGGTATACGCCGAATTCCTTGTATATCTCCTTCAGGAGCTGATATAGCGTCTTACCTTGTTCTGCAGCCCATGACGTGGCTTCTGCGAGCATGAAGCATGTGATAATGGCGTCTTTGTCGCGCACGAAGTCGCCGACGAGAAAGCCGTAGCTCTCTTCACCGCCGCAGATGAACTTCTCCTCAGGTTTGTTGAGGATCTTATCGGCTATATACTTAAATCCAGTGAGCACGTCGTAAGTCTTGACGTTGAATTTATTTGCGATATTAAGCAGTAAGTCGCTGGTTACTATGGTCTTAACGATAAACTCCTTGCCTGTGAGTCTGCCGAGTTCCTCCCAACGTGTCAGGATGTAATATGTGAGGATGGAGGCTGTCTGGTTGCCGTTGAGCAGCATGAAATCGCCTTTATCGTCGCGCACTGCGAGACCTACGCGGTCGGCGTCAGGGTCGGTGGCGAGCACGATGTCGGCTTTCATGGCCTTAGCCTTCTCGATAGCCATGGTCATAGCGGCTTTCTCTTCAGGGTTAGGCGACACCACGGTAGGGAAGTTGCCGTCGGTAACCATCTGTTCTTCAACAGGATAGAAGTTTTTGAAGCCAGCCTTGGCAAAGAGCTTCGGCATCACCTGGCCGCCTGTTCCGTGGATTGGAGTGTAGACAAACGACAGGTTTTTATGCTTCTTGATGAGTTTCGGTGACAGAGAGAGACTCATCACTTTGTTGAGATAAATCTCGTCGAAACTGTCGTCGAGCATCTCGATGAGTTTAGCGTTTCTCTTGCGTTTCACCATTGAGATATCGGTGATTTTCTGCACTTCGGCGATGATGTTCTTGTCGTGAGGCGCCACGATCTGACCGCCGTCTTCCCAGTACACCTTGTAGCCGTTGTACTCCTTAGGGTTGTGCGAGGCTGTCACCACAACACCCGACTGACATTGCAGCTCGCGTATGGCGAACGAAAGTTCTGGAGTAGGACGTAAGGCGCTGAATAAGAACACTTTAATGCCGTTGGCTGTCATCACGTCGGCGGTGATCTGCGCAAACTCCTTGCTGTTGTTACGGCAGTCGTAAGCTATCGCTATCTGTGGGCGTTTCATGTCGGCAAACTTCATCTTGATGTAGTTTGCGAGACCTTGTGTCGCCATTGCCACGGTGTAAATGTTCATGCGGTTGGTTCCTACACCCATGATGCCTCTCAAACCGCCTGTTCCGAATTCCAGAATGCGGTAGAAACTTTCAGTCAGTTCGTTAGGGTCGTTGTCGATGAGATTTTGAACTTTTTTTCTGGTTTCCTCATCGTATTGGTCTGATAACCAAGACTTTGCCTTTGTTAGAATCTCAGGAGAAACGTTGTCCATAATATAGTTTTTTAGTTGTTAATTTTCTTGTTTTTGTTATCAACTGCAAATTTATATAAAAAATTGATACCAATTGACTCTTTAAATTGAAGAATTGGTTTTTCCCGTCCGTCGATGTTAAATCTGACGTTGTCATCGTAGATGAGGTGGACGTTGATAACCGTTGATATACATTTACTTATGGTGAATTTTACGCCTGTTTCCCAGTCCACATCTATATTCCAACGGTTGGCCCGATTTACGTCCATATAGTTGTTGTAAAGGTTAAGAGTGGAGAAGACTCCGACGTTATTCTTGAAATCCTGCTTGTATTTTATCAAAACGTTGAAACCAAGCTCGCCGAGGAAACGTTTGCCGGGGATCCATGTGCTGTCGCCTTCGACGATATTCCAGTAGCCTGCCTCGACACCGAATGAGCCTTTATCGGCCAATGTCTGGTCGTTTACAAATGTAAATTTACCAGCTGAAGGGCTGAAAAATATGGTGACGATATTGTGGATGCTGTAGGTGTAACCTATTGATACTGTGAGATATGCAGGCGCAAAGAACTTTGAGATAGGTACGGAGTCATTAGGATAGGCGTAACCGTTTGTGAACTGCGTTTTCAGCATCGACATAGCCGTGAAAGTGAGGTTGCGGTTGTTGTTGTGAGTCATCGTGGTCGACAGCTCCAGACGGTCTTCGGTTTTCTCCCAGCGGTTGGTTTTGGTGTAGCCTTGAGCACCGTACATAAACAAACCCGTCGTGACGTAGTTAAACATCTTACGATTGTAGGTATACTTGAGGTTTCCGGTGACTTTGCCGCTCATGTTACTCTCACCACCGGCTGCCCAGTATGTGATGCCTAACTGGTTGACCGTCATGCCTAAAGAACCTTCAAGTTTATGCCAGACGACACGTTCTTTTGGAGCGATACTGTCTTGAGACATAGCGATCCCAGGGCATAATAAGGTTAAAATTACGCCCAAAATGCATGCCAATATAACGCCAATATGCTTCAAATCGCCTTTAAATACTGGTGTTTTGTAAAAAAGTAAATTTCACTCGTTTTTCGTATGCAAAATTATAAATTATTAATTAAATTTGCAAAAAAATATTGCATGAATTCTATAAAAATTTCTCTGGAGAAAACGCATGATGATTTGTTTATGCAAAGCAAGTGGTGGGGAAATCCGGATATGCCTGTAGGATTTGACGTTCCCGACGATTTGACCTTCATCTGCCAGATACGTTGTGAAGATATTGCAGATTTTGATGAGGAGAACCTGCTGCCGCACAAAGGAATGCTGTATTTTTTCGCTGCCATCGACTATTATTTCGGCAACTTCGACGCTTATTGTCCCGATGGTCCGTATTGGGATAGTGACGATGTGAAGGTGTTTTATGTGGAAGATGTTGATAATCAGGAGTTTGAACAAGTGATACTTGTCGATGATGACTGCCGTGAAGTGGCTTTGAAAGAACAAAAGATAGTGTTTTCAAAGGCAGAAGCGCTTTGTGACGGGAATAAATTGCTCGGCGAGCCGTACAACAGAGAGTGGGATGATTGGGATGAGCCGTACAAGGGATGGATCGAGCTTCTGCAGGTCGATTCCGATGATTATGACGACTGTACTTTGAACTTCATGGACTGGGGAATGTTACATATTATTATCAATCCTAAAGATTTGAAGAACAGAGAATTCAATAATGTTACTTCAAGTGTTACTTCAACTTAAAAAATTATGAAAAAAACGTTTCACGACGAGTATGAAGAACAGGATTTTGAAGTTGAAATTCCTGATGAAATATATAAAAAAGCATACGAGGAAAACGATTCTGACGCCTTGTATGAGATAGGGATTATTTTGGAGACCGAAACCGAGATTTCGCTTGCCGTTGTTGCCGATATCATGGAAGAAGCCTACGCCGACGGCGAGGGAAGCCAGGATGCGTATGAATGGCTTTTGGATTACCGTCACCCTGACGGCGGATATGACGCCTGGACTTAACTCAATTTCTTAGTTATAACCTCTGCTGTATAGCTTTCTTTACATTTTGTCAAATCCTCTGGAGTGCCAGCAAACACTAGGTGTCCGCCTTTGTCGCCACCTTCCGGACCGAGGTCGATGACCCAGTCGGCAGTCTTGATGACATCGGGATCATGCTCGATGACGATGAGGGTGTGACCGTTGTTTATCAAGGCTTCGAAAGCTTTCAAGAGCTTGTTGACATCGTGGAAATGTAAGCCTGTCGTGGGCTCGTCGAAGATAAACAGCGTCGGTTTCTCGTTTGTGCCGTTGACTAGGAACGATGCCAGTTTGATACGCTGAGCCTCGCCGCCAGAGAGGGTAGATGAAGGCTGTCCCATCTTAAGATAGCCGAGTCCTACATCCTGTAACGGCTTGAGTTTCAATATTATACGATCGGTGATATTCTTAAATTCGTTGGGCTGACTGAAGAACTCGATGGCTTCGTCGATGCTCATCTCGAGGATGTCGAAGATGTTTTTGTCGAGGAATTTCACCTCGAGAGCCTCTTCTTTGTAGCGTTTCCCGTGGCAGACATCGCATTCGAGGAAGACGTCGGCCATAAACTGCATCTCAACCTTGAGGATGCCTTCGCCTTCGCAGTTGTCGCATCGTCCGCCAGGCACGTTAAATGAGAAATAACCCGCTTTGTTTCCGCGCATCTTCGCTAATTTCTGCTCGGCGAAGAGTGCTCTGATTTCATCGAACGCCTTGACGTAAGTCACTGGATTTGAACGAGTTGACTTTCCGATAGGGTTTTGGTTTATCATCTCCACCGATTGTATGGCCTGTATGCTGCCGCGCATAGAGCCGAAAGATCCTGTCTTGTCGGCGGTGCCTCCGAAATGCTTCTTCAGAGCCGTGTAGATGATGTTGTTGACCAGCGATGACTTACCCGATCCGCTGACGCCTGTCACTACGGTGAGCACGTTCAACGGCACTTTCACGTTGATATTCTTGAGGTTATGCTCGAGACATCCGGTGAATTCGATGGCGTTGTTCCACTTACGGCGATACTTCGGCACCGGTATCTCCATTTTACCCGTAATATATTGAGCAGTAAGCGATTTGCCTGATTTTTCCATAGCCTTGATGTCGCCTTGGAATACCAGCTCACCGCCAAAACGTCCGGCGTATGGTCCGATGTCGATAATCTGATCAGCGGCGCGTATTATCTCTTCGTCGTGCTCGACCACAATAACGGTATTTCCGATGTCGCGGAGACGTTTCAGGACTTTTATAAGTTGTTGAGTATCACGTGAATGCAGTCCGATGCTCGGCTCGTCGAGGATGTAAGTGGAGCCCACGAGGCTGCTACCGAGTGATGTCGCGAGGTTGATACGTTGTGCTTCGCCGCCTGAGAGGGTGTTGGATGCGCGGTTCAGGGTGAGGTAGCCGAGTCCGACTTCCATCAGGAAGCCGATGCGGTTACGAATCTCCACGAGCAGTCTGTCGGCGATGGAACTCTCTGACTGTGAGAGCTTTATGCTGTCGAAGAACTTTTGTAGCTCGCTGATAGGCATGGTGGCGAGGTCGGTGATGCTCTTCCCGTTGATTTTCACGTAGTTAGCCTCTTGACGCAGACGTTTGCCGTGGCAGTCGGGACATGTCGTCTTGCCGCGATAACGTGAGAGCATGACACGATATTGAATCTTATATGATTGATTTTCAACGTCTTTGAAGAAGTCGTCGAGACCCATAAAGTACTGGTTGCCTTTCCAGAGCGTCTCTTTCTGGGCTTCGGTGAGCTCGAAATATGGCTTATGCACCGGAAAATCGAAGTGGTGAGCTGTTCTGACGAGTTCATCGCGGTACCAGCTCATCTTATCGCCACGCCAGCAGGCAATGGCGTTTTCGTAGATCGACAGTGACTTATCCGGAACCACCAGGTCTTCGTCGATGCCTATCACGGTGCCGAATCCTTCGCAGGTCTTGCAGGCCCCGTAAGGGTTGTTGAATGCGAAGAGATGTGTTGTCGGCGGCTCGAAAGTGATGCCGTCGGCCTCGAAACGTGACGAAAAGGCGAATTCTTTGCCGTCGACCATGATAATACAGTTGTCCTTTCCTTCGTAGAAGGCGGTCTGCACTGAATCCGAAAGCTGGCCGATGAGTTCTGTTGAGTTTTCGCCCACTTTCAGGCGGTCGACCATGATACGGATGTCTTTGGGCTTATCTTTGCCTTTATCTTTGAGATAATCCTCGATTCTTACCGCTTGCTCTTTGATTATCAAGCGGTTGAAGCCTTGTTGAAGAAGAATGTTGAGATGATCTTGCAGCGTTCTGCCTTCAGGAATCACTATAGGTGCGAGGATGTAGACGGCGCGTCCTTTCTGTTCGAGTATGAAGTCGACGACGTCGCTCACCTGGTTACGTTTCACTTCTTTTCCTGAAACGGGCGAGAATGTGCGGCCAATGCGGGCGTATAATAATTTGAGGTATTCGTATATCTCTGTGGTAGTCCCGACGGTTGATCGCGGGTTACTTGTCATTGTGCGCTGTTGTATGGCGATGGTGGGAGAAAGCCCGGTGATGAGATCCACATCCGGTTTGCTGAGGCGGCCCATAAACTGGCGGGCGTAGGCGCTCAGACTTTCGACATAACGGCGTTGACCTTCGGCATATATCGTGTCGAAGGCGAGCGACGACTTTCCGGAGCCCGACAAGCCCGTTATCACGATGAGTTTGTTCTTCGGGATTCGTAAGTCGATGTTTTTCAAGTTGTTAACTCTCGCACCGTGGATTTCAATGTTCTCTAATTTGTCCATCTGCAACTAAGATACCTCAAAAAAATTGCACGAAAATACAATTTTTTTTCGCTTCGTATTAAAAAATGTTGTATATTTGCAAAAAATTTAGACATAAACTATTGTTCAACCAATAAAAATAGGAGAGACGCTATAGAGAATTTTTACCCTTTTTGAATGTTTAACCTTAACAAAAGGGGGACTTATGTCTGAGATATTAAACGATAAGGAACTGGTGCTACGCTATCAGAATGGTGATGTGGCAAGTTTCGAGGTATTGGTTGATCGTTACCAGAACAAAGTTTTTTCGTACATTGCGATGCTTGTCAAGGATAAGCAGCTCGCTGATGATATTTTTCAGGATACTTTTCTGAAGATTATCCGTACTATTAAGGCCGGAGCTTACAAAGAAGAAGGTAAGTTCATACAGTTCGCGATGCGCATCGCGCACAATCTTATTATAGATCATTTCCGTAAGGCAAAACGTCTGCCGATGGTCGATCCGACTAAGGAAGACTACGATATGCTTGACAATGCGAGGTTTACTGATCCTTCGATTGAGGAGCAGATCATCACTGATCAGATTCACGACGACCTCCGTAAGATGATTGAATATCTTCCGGAAGAGCAGCGTGAGGTTCTCAATATGAGGATGTATGCCGACATGTCGTTCAAAGAGATCGCCGAGGTTACAAATGTGAGCATCAACACGGCTCTGGGACGCATGCGCTACGCTTTGATCAATCTTCGGAAAATGGCGAAGGAAAAGAACTTACAGCTGACAGTGGCGTAGTTGAAAAAGTTTTTGAAAAATATTTTCATCGTCATAAAATAAAAGGTAGAATACGGGCGTTAAGATTTCAGAAAATAAACGAAATCGAGTGCCTATGGTATTAAATTCTACTCAATTATTTGAAGATGAAGTCAGAAAGGTCGTGTGCGAGATGTGCGCTGAGATGCAGCCGAGCCGTAAGACCTTGGATGCGATAATGCATTACGCCGCGACATACGAACTGCCTAACTGATGAGCAGAGGCTTTATCAAAGAAGGTGACCAGGAAGAGATTCCGATGGTGCCACCGAGGGCTTACTTGCCGAAAGGCATGCCCAACTACGTGACAAACGAGGGTCTGGAAGCGTTGAAGAAAGAACGCGAAGACCTTGAGAATGAACGTGTTGCGGCGAATGGAAACTACATAATGAGCAATTTCATCGATGCAAAGATGAAGTTGCTCATTGATCGTATTAATACCGCTGTGGAGGTGGATATGACCAAAGCCAACAAGGAAACCGTGAGTTTCGGAGCTTATGTGAAATATAACGGTCGAACCGTGAGAATCGTGGGCGTCGACGAGGCTGATTTCGGTAAGGGACTGCTGTCGTTCATCTCGCCTGTGGCGAAGGCTTTAATGGGAAAGAAGGTAGGAGATAAGTTTGAGATAAAAGTTCCGAAAGGAACGGAAGTTATTGAGGTTCAAGGAGTTTGGTATGAGGCAGTGCCGTTGTCGGAAGTGGCTGTTGAGAATGGAGTTAAGAGCTCTCAGAGCGCTCCGACAACTCAAAAAACTCGGACGGTTACGCAAGTTGAGGCAACAGCCACTTCCGACATTTCCACAGAAACGCGTGCCCAATCCGTCATTTCGACCGAAGCGCAGCGAAGTGGAGAAATCTCTGAATATCACACAAACGATATTTTCACTCCCGAAGAAGATATCATGGAATTCCTGCCGGTTGTGAACGAACGTGGCATCATCGTAGGGCGGGCGTTGCACATGGAGCTGCATAAAGGCAATAAGATTCTGCATCCTGTGTTGCATCTGCATGTCATTAATAATAAAGGTGAGGCCGAGAGGCGTTATTGGTGGCATGTGGCATTTGGCGACACACCGGAGAAGACGCTGAAACGTAAAATGTCGGAAGTGCTAGGTTTATCTGGCGTTAAGCCGAAATTGAAGAAACAATATATCCGTGAGACGAATACCGAAAAAGAGCTCGTTTACGTCTACATTTTGCATTCCGATGAAAATTTATTGAAAACTCCCGAAGGTAAAGAATATTTTGATATTTTTGCAAAAGATTAGGATTTGTAAAAATATTGAAAATGGTTTTTTGTCCAAAGTTATTTTCTTGTTTGAAAAACTACACCAAAGTTCAGTTTTCGGCTGATGCTATGGCAGGTGTTATTGTAGGTATTGTGGCGTTGCCGCTGGCTATCGCGTTTGGTATCGCCTCTGGCGTGGGTCCCACGGAAGGTCTGGTGACGGCTATCATTGCGGGATTCATCATCTCGTTTTTAGGAGGCAGCAAGGTGCAGATTGGAGGTCCGACAGGCGCTTTCATCGTGATAATTTACGGAATCATACAGCAGCACGGCCTGGGTGGACTGATGATTGCCACTGTGATGGCTGGTTTCATACTGATTTTGATAGGAGTGTTTAAGCTCGGCAATGTCATCAAATTCGTGCCATACCCAGTGGTTGTTGGCTTTACCGGCGGTATCGCTCTGACCATTTTCTCTACTCAGATGAACGATCTGTTTGGCTTTGGCATTGAGAATGTGCCGGCCAACTTCATCGATAAATGGATTTGTTATTTCCAAAATGTGACGCATATCAACTGGTGGGCGTTTGGTGTGGGAATTGCCAGTTTGCTGGTTATTATTTACAGTCCGAAGATCTCGAAAAAGATTCCGGGCTCGTTGGTCGCCATTGTACTTATCACGTTGATAGTGTGGATATTAGAACGTTTCTGCGGCGTTACCGGCATCACCAAGATCGGCGATTTGTATGAGCTCCCGACTTCTATCCCGGCACCGAAGTTGCCTGACTTAGGTTTGAATGACGGGAAGTCGTTGATTCAGCTGATGACAGAGCTGGCTCCATCGGCGTTCACCATTGCGATGTTGGGCGCTATTGAGTCGTTGCTTTCGGCAATGGTTGCTGACGGTGTCGTCGGCGACAAGCATAATTCCAATACGGAGCTGATAGCGCAAGGCATTGCGAATATCGCAAGTCCGTTGTTTGGTGGCATCCCGGCTACTGGAGCCATCGCCCGTACTATGACGAACATCAACAACGGCGGTAAGACCCCTGTGGCTGGTCTGATTCATGCGGTGGTGCTGCTTCTGGTGCTGCTTCTGTTTGGCCGTTTGGTGGGTTTGATCCCGATGCCGTGTCTGGCTGCTGTGCTTATCATGGTGGCGTATAACATGAGTGGCTGGCGTACGTTCAGGATGCTGGCGAAGAACCCGAAGTCGGACTTCGCGGTGCTTATCATGACGTTCCTTCTGACGGTGATCTTCGATTTGACAATAGCAATAGAACTTGGACTTATCGCATCAATTGCATTGTTCTTGAAGCGTACCAACGAGGCGACGGTCATCCGTTCGTTTAGCAATGAGATTGATCCTAGCGAGAACACCGACGTGGCCATGAGCAGCGAGGAGAAGCTGCATATCCCAGAGGGCGTTGAGGTTTATGAGATCGACGGTCCATATTTCTTCGGAATTGCCAATAAATTCGATGAGATTGACAAGTCGGTTATCGGTCGTGACTACAAGGTCCGAATCATCAGAATGAGGAAGGTGTCGTTTATCGACAGCACCGGAATCCATAATCTGGAGTTGCTTTGTGACACCTGTAAGAAACGCGGGATGATTGTTGTTTTGTCGGGTGTTAACGTGCATGTGAGGGCGACGTTGGAGAAGGCCGGAACCATTAAGAAACTCGGTGAGGAGAACGTGTGCTCGCATATCAATTTCGCGCTGAAGAGGGCGGAGGAGATTGTTTCTCGTTAAAATTATCGTTTTCCCATTTCAATGGGTTATTGACAATGTAATTTGCGATTTTCGAATATTCGATGTCGGATTGAATGATATGTTCATAATAATTACGTTGCCATGGTGAAAAACCGATTTGTTTTGTTACGCCGATTTTAAATCCCCGGATGATCGATCCAATTGTTTGGGATGTCCGTTTATTTCAATAATTCCGTGGATATAACATAATCATGTAATGATATTGGTTTTATTCTTTTGCAAAATTACACCATAACCCCTTATCTGTCAAGGATTTAATTGTTAAATTTTGTTTACATTTCTTTCATAAAAATGAAATTTTTGTTAAAAATTTTTTACATTGTAAAATTTTAATTACAATTATGTGATTTTTTGTTTAATTTTGTAGGGTAAAACAAAAGATGATTTAATGAGCAATTCTGGCCGTTATAGACACTTTTTGCATAATGATGGAGAAAACTCGTTAGCAAAAGTGATTTCACTTATTCTTCCAAGCAAGGCAAAAAGCATGGATTTCCTTGTAGGATATTTCTATTTTTCAGGTCTGCAAGAGATTTATAAGCACATCGAGGACAAACCAATGCGTATATTGGTAGGAATGGACATGGAGCATGATCTTTTGCAAAGGACAAAAGAATTCGATTTCTTCGCTCAAAACACTTCCTCGTCAAGAGAACAGAAAAAGCAAGGTTTTTACGAGCAATTGGTTCATTTATTCAATGAATCAGATTATTTTGAAAACGACGATCAAGCTGAAGCTTTTAGAATTTATTACCAAAAAATTAAGGATGGTTCATTGGAAATTAGAAAAACCAAAGACCCATGCCATGCAAAGATGTATATCTTCACTTACAAAGATGAGTTGAGCGAGGATGGTGCAGATCCAGGAACAGTTATTACTGGTTCCAGCAATCTGACTTATAGCGGATTGCGAAGCAACAATGAAATAAATGTTCGTTTTAAGGATAAAGCCGAATATGATGACGCAGAAGAAATATTCAATAATTTATGGGATGATGCCATCATTGTAGCAGATAAAGATCATGTTGAAGATTTCGAGAAAGGCGTAGTAAAGCATATTTGGTATGATAAGGTTCCAACGCCTTATTTGTTGTATTTGAGAGTGCTGTATGAGTATTTTCATATTGATAACAGCAAACAGATATCTATGCCGAGTGAGATAACTCATGGCGATTTTAAAGATTTGCGTTATCAGGAAGATGCCATACGATTAGCTATTGATACCATCAATCGACATAATGGTGTTATTGTTGCCGATGTGGTTGGTTTGGGTAAAAGTATTATCGGAGCTACGGTTGCTCGTAATTTAAATCTTCGCACAATTATTATCGCTCCACCTCACTTGACTCAACAATGGGATGATTATCGCATTGAGTTTGGAGTAAATGCGATGGTTTTCAGCCGTGGTAATTTGGATAAGGTTCGTGATTTTTATAACCAATCCAAACGAGCTGATGAAACATGGCTCATCATGATTGATGAGGCTCATGCTTACAGAAATGAGTTTACTCGTGATTATTCAATTTTGCATGAAATATGCAAGAATAATAAAGTGATGCTGCTGACGGCTACACCATTTAACAACCGTCCTGCTGATATTTATGCAATGATTAAGTTGTTCCAGAATCCGACAAAAACGACATTGCAAACAGTAGATAATCTTGGTGCTGAGTTTACATCGTTGATTTATACATACAAGCGACTTAATAAACAGCAGCGTGAAGGGACAATTTCTATTGAGGATTTAAAGAAAGCAATAGAGAATGTCGCAACACAAATACGTAGAATCATTTCCCCTCTTGTTATTCGTCGTTCACGTCTTGACTTGGAGAAAATCCCGCAGTATAAAAAAGATATGGAGAAGCAGCACATGGAATTTTCCAAACCACAACCACCTAGAATTGAAAGTTATGAATTAGGTGATTTGGAAGAATTATATTGTGCTACACTAAAAACAATATCTCCCAAAGACAGCGATGTGCATGATTTAAATCAAGACGTAGATGATGTTATTGAATCTGAGTATCTTGATGATAAGCAAGATGCAAATCCTATAAGTTTCCAAGCTGTACGATATCAGCCTATTTTGTATGCAAAACCTGATGCTGTTGATAAGATCAAAAAACTCATAGAAGATGCCGGTATGGAATACAACTTGTTCGTTGGTACACAACGAAACCTGGCAGCCTTCATGCGTACAATGCTTGTCCACCGCTTCGAAAGTTCTCAAGCAGCTTTCCGAGAATCATTACAAAATATGCTTCACAACTGTCAAAACATTCAACGTTGGATGGAGAAGCGAGGCAAGATACCTGTATTTAAAAAAGGGCAATTACCCGATGTACAAGAATTGTATCAGTCCAGCAGCGACCAAATTGAAGAGATTTGGAACGAAACAGTTGAGAATGAAATCGAGCAGCTGAAGTCTAGAGGCATGTTTGAGATTCCGATAGAGTATCTTAAAGATGAGTTCTTTACAATATTGAAATCAGATATTGCCATACTTGAAGATCTCAAAGAAAAATGGAATAATGTCCCGATTGAGAATGATCCTAAACTTCATGCTTTTGTCGGTATTCTCAAAAAACAACTTGTATCTGATCCAAAACGAAAAATCATAGTCTTTTCACAGTTTGCTGATACTGTTGAATATTTGGGTAAGAAACTGAAAGATAATAATTTACCTGTATTTGCATATACCTCAAAAGAAGCTTCTACAAAAAATAAGAATATAATTAGGGCTAATTTTGATGCTGGACTTGATGAAAATCTCCAAACTGATACATATAAAATTTTGGTTGCCACAGATGCCATCTCAGAAGGTTACAACCTACACCGTGCCGGCACCATCTATAATTATGATATCCCATATAATCCGACTCGTATAATCCAGCGTGTCGGTCGTATTAATCGTATCAATAAAAAAGTATTTGACGAATTATATATTTACAACTATTTCCCAACATCCATTGGTGAAACAGAGACTAGAACTAAAGAAATAACAACACTAAAGATGGCCATGATTCACGCCATCATGGGCGAAGACACCAGGTATCTTACTGAAGAAGAAGAATTGAACAACTTCTTTGAAAAACAGTATAAACAGTTGATGGCAGAACAGGAAAGTGAATCTTGGGACACTCCGTACCGTTCGTTATTGCATGAAATGGAATATACTGATGCCATGCGTGAGGCTTTAACTATTCCGCTGCGTAGTAAAATACGTCGTCTAACAACAACATCCGAAGGAGGCATCATAGCATTTGCCAAAAAAGGAAGCGATTATGTGTTTAAATTCGCACCTATGGAAGGTGACATTAAAGACATTTCTCCAGAAGAAGGTTTAAAGATATTGGCAGCCTCAGAATCGGAAGACGGATATAAGCTTTCATCTGCATTCTCAAAACGTTTTACAGAACTCAAGAACGCACTCTTTACACATATTGCGGACAGCGACAAAGACAAAGCAAAGCGAGATGCTTTAGACAAAGTTCGCATAATTGTTCAAACAAATGTTTGTGATAGAGATTATCTTGAAGATCTCAAAACAGCAATTATGCGAGATAGTTTGTCTGGTTATTCATTACGTGCTATTAACCGACTAAAACCTAGTGAATTTTCATCGTTACCAGATATTATTAGCAAATCATATATCAGTGCTGCTCTTCGCGATTATGATAGTGTATCGCTTGGTGCAGAAACGCTCATCATAGCTGAAGAAATGCAAAATGTAAATACAAATCCACAAACTGAGTTAGAATTATGATTTCACTTGATAAAGCATACAACAGAGAATCGTTTGTAAAATTTCTTGAAGATAATTTCCTTCCAGAAGATTTTTACCGTGATTATGAAAAGATTTCATTGACTGGTACTCAGAATTTTGCCTCCGAAGCATGTCGCTTAGGTAAATGCAAGTCCCTTGAACTCGAGGTGTTTGAAGTCCATCACAACTCGCTCAACGACGCTAGAGTCGGCATAGCTAAAGATGCTTTTCGTATGCTTTTGAATCATAGTTATTATAACCGAGCATTAGTGGCTTTCGTTCCTGGCGATGGAAAACAATGGCGTTTCTCGCTTTTGCAGATGGATGCCGATTTATCTGAAAACAATCGAATTAAACGTTCATACAGTAATCCAAGGCGTTATTCATTTCTTCTTGGAGAGAATTCGGCTATTAAAACTCCAACTCAGTTTTTAATTGACAAAGGTAGAATTAGAGATCGGCAAGAAGGAACTAAAAAGCTGAATCCATGGGAGGACTTATTATACAGATTCTCAATAGAAGCTCTTACCAAACAGTTCTATAACGATTTGTTTGAATGGTACTTGTGGGCTATTAGTGAAGATTCTAATATAACTTTCCCCAATAATCCAAATACAGAAGATGATGACAGGGACAATATTGAAACTAAAATCATACGTTTAATAACACGGTTGATGTTTGTGTGGTTTATCAAGCAAAAAACACTAGTTCCTGATAGACTATTTGATGAGGATTATTTAAAAACTATTCTTATAGATTTCGATTCACAGAGCCCAACAGTTGGCAATTACTATAATGCTATTTTGCAAAATTTGTTTTTTGCTACTCTGAATCGTGCCATAGAGGATGAAGATGGTCAAAAACGACGTTTTGCTGAATTAAAAGGCAAACGTGATATTAAATCTCTCTATCGTTATGCTGAAATGTTTAGTATCAGTAAAAATGAGGTTATAGACTTATTCTCTGACGTGCCATTTATGAACGGAGGGTTGTTTGAATGTTTGGATAAGACTAAATATAACGATGGAGTTGAACAATCATTTAATGACGATGGATTTAGCCGCAATGATAGTCGATTTGCTGATGGACGTTATCGTCATCGTGCAGTAGTTCCAAACATCTTGTTTTTCAAACCTGAAAAAGGATTGCTTGAAATATTGAAACGCTACAATTTTACAATAGAAGAAAATACACCTGCTGAACAAACTGTAGCACTCGACCCAGAATTGCTTGGAAAGGTATTTGAAAATCTGCTAGGAGCATATAACCCAGAAACTAAGGAAACAGCTCGAAATCAAAGTGGTTCGTTCTATACACCAAGAGAAATAGTAAGTTATATGGTAGATGAAAGCCTGATAGCTTATCTTGGCGACACTTCTCTTGTTCGTTCCATGTTTAAAGATGATTTTGAACCAGATGAACTTCATTGGTCAGATTACCAATTGATTGCAGGTAAACTAAAAAGTATTAAAATTTTAGATCCAGCTTGTGGTTCTGGAGCATTTCCGATGGGTCTGTTGAATCGAATTGTTGATATACTCAAAAAAATAGAGACAGACAAATCTACATACGATTTAAAACTCAATATCATTGAAAATTGTATCTACGGATGCGACATTCAGAGTATTGCTACCCAAATTACAAAACTGCGTTTCTTTATATCATTAATATGTGATTGTGACAAGGATGATAGCAAACCCAACTTTGGTATTCCGACATTACCCAATCTTGAGACAAAATTTGTAACAGCAAACACCCTATTTGGCATTAAAAACAAAGGGAAAGCCGTTCAAGGCAATATTTTTATTGACACTCAGATTTCCGAGCTTAAAGAACAATTAAAAAGTGTTCGTCATAAACATTTTCGTGCTGATACTGCTGGTGAAAAAGTTAGACTACGTAAACAAGATGAAAGTTTGAGAGCAGAATTAGTAGATTTGCTTTCACAAGGTTTTCAAAGTGGCTTTAATGTAGAACAATTGACTTCGTGGAATCCATACGACCAAAATACTGTCTCAGATTTCTTTGATGCAGAATGGATGTTTGGAGTGAAAGATGGTTTCGATATAGTTATTGGTAATCCACCATACATATCTACAAAAGGTGTCAAAGAAGAGGATAAAAAAGCGTACGAACAAGAATTTGGATTTTCTGATGATACGTACAATCTGTTTACATTTAAAGGATTAGCATTGACTAAACATGGAGGTTCGTTAACTTACATAATCCCGAAAACTTTTTGGACAACGCAGACCAAACGTAATATGCGTGACTTGTTACTATCAAAAAATATTCGGTACATTTTTGATACGGCAAATCCTTTTGAATCAGTCATGGTTGATACATGCATCTTACAAGTTGTTAATAAGCCATATGATGCAAATAATACTATTCGCTTTCGTGATGGTAGTAAAGACCTACACACCCCAATAGAGTATGAGCCAGTCAAACAATCGATGTATATCAATACACAGAATGCTGTTATTTTTAAACCTACTGAGTTAAACTTAAAGATATGGAACTTATACGGAGAAAAAGTTAAAGAATTATATGACAAATGGTGGGATAAGATCAAGACTTCTCGTGACATTGAAAAGAACAAAGCAGAATTAGAGAGATATCGTGCCTCATTAAAACCAGGCGATGTTGCTTTATTGGGTTGTTTGACTGAAGGGGGTCAGGGGTTGGCAACGGCCAATAACGGGAAATATATTGCTATTCGGAAATCATCAAAATGGGCGGATAATGTTTATATATCACGCCCTCAAAAGCTTACTGAAGCTATAAAGAAATATAGTAAAATCAAAGATTACATTAATAATTTAACTCCTAATGAGTTTCTTAATCAAAGTACTGAAAAGCAAATAGCAGACACTTTTGATAGAATCAAAGAAAAATTTGGTCGTGATATTTTTGGACAAGGCTATATTTATCGACTGATTGATGATAATGAAATTGCCGATGTGGATTCATTGACTATGGATGAGAAAGAAAATGGAATTAGTACTGATAAACCATACTATGTACCTTATGATAAAGGTGATAAGGATGGTAATAGATGGTATCTGGAAACACCATTTGCCATTGCATGGTCCAAAGAAAATGTCCAATTTTTGAAGACTAATTCAGGCAAAAAAGGTGAAGGTATGCCTGTAGTTCGTAATCCTCAGTTTTATTTTAAGGAGGGATTTTGTTGGACAGATATTAACTCGACTTATTTGAAGGCGAGATTGAAGACAAAAGGCGTGTTTGATGTCGTAAGCATGTCATTGTTTACCCAGACAAAACTTCCTGACTGGTATTATGTTTGCTTGATAAATACGGACTTTATGAGCTTATATGTTGATAATTTCATCAACAATACCTCTCATTTTCAGATAAATGACGCACGTCAAACGCCCATAGTGATTCCCCCTGAAAGTATTTTGCAAAATCTCTCCAGGTTGTTTGTTGATGCACAGGCAATTAAAAGGAACCTCTTTGCAGGGAAGCTTCACGTTTGTGAGGCGGAAGAGCAATTATTGTTGATTCAGAGGAATTTAGAAACCACAATCAACGATTTATATGCCATATAAAGTACATACCAACTTATCCATTGCCGCTTCAATTTGTTCCAATTCAAGTAATTGCTCGTGGTTGCTATACTTCTTAATCTCATATGCTTTTAAGAAGAGTTTGTGAATCCAACTAAGATCATCACTTGCTGGAATGAAGATAGGCATCTGTCTAATATCGTTGATTTGGATATTAACTGTGCAATTAAGGTATTCTCTGTAATAATCAAACAATAAATTGCTATTCAACAAAGTAACGATGTAATAATTTGGCACGCTACTTAACAATGAGCTTAACGACATGGAGCCAACATCATTCACTGACGCCGACTTCATTTTTACCTTCAAAAGCCTGGCTAAAGGATTAAGCACATTATTCCAACAAAATCCCTCCTTATCAAGAAAGGCAATACAGAGTCATTGTTGTATTATCTAAATCAGATTGCAAATCATTCAATGCTCTTTCATCGTTGGTGCTTTTTTTGATAGAAATTGCTCGGTCAAATATATGAATAAACACTTTAAGCATCTCTATATCTGGAACGATGAACGGTAATTGACGAGCATCGTTAATTTGAAAAGTTTGTGTATTGTTTACAAAATCATCAACGTAGTGGCTCATAAAAGTCGAGTTAATAATGCTAATTATAAAGGCTTCAGGAACCATGTCAGTCATTCCAAATAGGCTCATACTTTTCACGTCATTAATACTTTTTTGCTTTTTCCTGCATTTTAAAAAGGTGGTATTAATGTCACTCCAACAAAGCCCCTCCTTAAAGAAGAACGTGTACCCTTGATATCGGGCTTTGGGGTCTGTCTTCA
>CAMZAM010000019.1 GCA_947304185.1 uncultured Bacteroidales bacterium | reverse complement strand
CGACGTTATCGGCGATGGTAGCAGGGTTACGCGGGTCATCCTCAGGGATGTTGTATTCTGTCTTACCGACGAGGTCAGCACCGACGTCAGCGGCTTTGGTGTAGATACCGCCACCCACACGGGCGAACAAAGCCTGTGTTGAAGCACCCATACCGAATGTCAACATGGTTGTTGTGATGATAACCAGGTGATTCTCAACGCCAATGAAGTGGTCGAGAACGATGAACCATACCGACACGTCGAGCAATGCGAGGCCGACGACCACGAGACCCATAACGGCACCAGAACGGAATGCGACCTGCAAGCCGCTGTTCAACGACTTACGAGCTGCGTTGGCTGTACGTGCCGAAGCAAATGTAGCGGTCTTCATGCCGAAGAATCCTGCCAAGCCCGAGAAGAAACCGCCAGTGAGGAATGCGAACCACACCCAGCCGTTCTGTAAGTCAAACAGGCTCATCACAAAGAACAACACCGCCAACACGATAAACACAATGATGACGACCTTGTACTGTTGTTTGAGATACGCCATAGCACCTCTTCTGACGTGCGAAGCGATCTTCTTCATCAAATCTGTTCCCTCGTCACCCTTCATCATGCTTTTATAGAAATAAAAAGCAAATGACAAAGCTAAAATTGACGCTGCGAGAACCAAATAAATTACCCAATTCATACGCAAAAATTTTAGTTAATATTAATTTTTCACTCTATTTTCTTTATCAATATTTGAACTTGCAAATTTCCGAATAATATTTTTCTTATCAAAGAAAAAAATTTAATTTTTATGAAAATTTATTTTTGCGTTATTTGTCAGAATAATTTTTGTAATTTTGTAGCGGTGCATACCTTATTTAATAAAAGAGCAGATAATTAAAATTTTCAGAATATGAAAGGTATCAAGTTTCGTTTGATCGTGATGAACTTCCTGCAGTTTGCGGTATGGGGAGCTTATCTGACATGTATGGGAACCTACCTCCACTGCCATGGACTGGCATCCCATATCGGTATTTTTTATTCGATTCAGGGCATTGTGTCAATCTTCATGCCTGCTTTGGTTGGCATCATCGCCGACAGATGGATTCCTGCCCAGAAAACCTTGGGATTGTGCCATCTCATCTCAGGCGCCGCCATGCTTGGAGCAGCTTACTACGGTATCACGATGGGCGACGCTGTTCAGTTCGGGCCACTATTTACCTTATATTCATTAGCTGTAGCGTTCTACATGCCAACGCTTGCTATCTCCAACTCTGTGGCTTATAACGCTTTGGATAAGGCCGGTCTCGACACCGTCAAGGCCTTCCCTCCTATCCGTGTGTTCGGAACCATCGGTTTCATCTGCACCATGTGGATTGTCGACCTCCTCGGATTCCAGCGCTCAGCCGAACAGTTCGCAGTAAGTGGAGGCATCGGCATCCTACTTGGCCTGTACGCCTTCACTCTCCCGGCATGCCCACTCAACAAAGCAAGCAACACCTCATTTGTCGAGAAGCTCGGCCTTCGTGCTTTTGCATTGTTTAAAGAGAAAAGAATGGCATTTTTCTTCATATTCTCAATGCTTCTTGGCGTGTCACTGCAGATAACCAACAGCTTCGCCAACCCTTATATCACACATTTCGAGAATATCGACATTTATAGGAACACCTTCGGCGTGCAACACGCAAACATCCTGATATCGTTGTCGCAAGTATCCGAAACACTATGTATCTTGTTGATCCCGTTCTTCTTACGTAGATACGGTATCAAAAAAGTGATGCTCATCGCAATGTTCGCCTGGGTGCTCCGTTTCGGCTTCTTCGGCCTCGGCAACCCTGGCAGCGGCGTATGGCTCTTCATACTCTCATGCATAGTCTATGGCGTAGCTTTCGACTTCTTCAACATCAGTGGATCACTATTCGTTGACAAAGAAACTGATCAAGGCATACGTTCATCGGCTCAGGGTCTTTTCTTCCTGATGACCAACGGCATAGGTGCCACAGTGGGTACTTTAAGCGCACAAGCCATTGTAAATCATTTTGTTAACAATCCAGCGGCATCTGGCGCAACACACGAGATGGTGGCATCAGGCTGGCAGACATCGTGGTTCATATTTGCAGCCTACGCATTGGTTGTGGCAGTGGTGTTCGCCATTGTATTCAAATACAAACATAACCCTGAAGAGATAAAATAATGAGACAATATCTTGACTTACTTCAGCGGATCCTCGACGAGGGAGTGCAGAAAGGCGATCGCACTGGCACCGGAACCATCAGCATTTTCGGGCATCAGATGCGATTTAACCTCTCTGAGGGCTTCCCGCTCGTAACGACCAAGAAGACTCACCTCAAGTCGATCATTTACGAGTTGCTGTGGCTTATCAAAGGCGACACCAACATCAAATATCTTCACGACAATAAGGTGACGATATGGGATGAGTGGGCTAATGCCGACGGCGACTTGGGGCCTGTTTACGGGGCTCAGTGGAGAAACTGGAACAACGAAGGCATAGACCAGATTCAGCAGGTCATCGACAGCATTAAGAACAATCCTAACAGCCGTCGACACATTGTGACTGCCTGGAACCCGAGCGTCCTGCCCGACGAGCATGAGAAGGACTTCGCAAAGAATGTAGCCGCTGGCAAGGCAGCACTGCCTCCTTGTCACGCCTTCTTCCAGTTCTATGTGGCAAACAACAAGCTCTCGTGCCAGCTCTATCAACGCTCAGCCGATGTGTTCCTCGGAGTGCCATTCAACATCGCGTCATATTCCTTGTTGACAATGATGATGGCACAGGTGTGCGGTCTCGAGCCAGGCGATTTCGTCCACACCTTCGGCGACGTGCACATCTACAACAACCACATCGAGCAGGTGAAGCTGCAGCTCTCACGTGAGCCGCGCCCACTCCCGACGATGAAACTCAACCCCGAAGTCAAGAGTTTGTTCGATTTCAAATACGAAGATTTTACATTAGAAAATTATAACCCTTACGATGCCATCAAGGCACCAGTATCAATTTAAATTATGACAAAAATATCAATTATCGTAGCAATAGCCGAGAATCGCGCCATCGGCAGAAAGAACGACCTCATCGTTCACTTATCAAACGACCTGAAACACTTTAAGGAAGTGACCACTGGCAAATGCGTGGTGATGGGCCACAACACCTGGCTCTCATTGCCTGGGCAGAAAGCGCTGCCGAAACGCCGTAACGTCATCATATCCGACCGTCTTGACAAGGCCCCGGAAGGCTTCGAGTTTGCGCCGTCAATCCCGGCAGCGCTTGAACTCGTGAAAGATGAGCCAGAGATCTTCATCATGGGCGGCGGCATGATCTACGAACAGTTCCTGCCAAAGGCCGACAAACTCTATCTCACACGCATAGAGAAGAGCTTCGAAGCCGACACCTTCTTCCCTATTATCAACTTCGACGAATGGGAACTTATCGACCTTGAGGTCATCGACGACGACCCGCAGATCGACTGCAGTTATCGATTCGAAACTTGGGAACGCAAGAAATAAAAAAAGGAGCTCACGCTCCTTTTTTTATTATTTCATCACTGATATCTTTCGGGTGACGACTTCACCGCCAACGACGGCTTTCACCAAATAAACACCCGCATCGAAACCACCAAGATTTATTGAAACTTCCGACGAAGCGATCGTGGCATCATAGACCTTTTGACCTACCGAGTTGTAAATCATCACGTTAGTGACATTTTCAGCCTTAATCGTCAATAAATCCTTAGCCGGATTAGGATAAATCTCAACATCTTGAGTCATGTTTTCATCAACCCCCTCAGGCGAAACATATATCTTCACAAAATACTCGTTGCCATAAGGCGATTTGGCCGGTATCGAATAGCAGTCGATATCCTGATAATATGCAACCACCTTGTAATAATACCAGTGCCCCATATCAAGAGGCACATTCTCTTTGTATTCAAATTTCGTAGGAGATACAATCTTCACACGTTGATAATCATCGTTATCGCATTTCCTGTAAACGAAGAATGCGCTGAGATCCTGACTAAATTCAGGTTCATCCCATGTTATGACAGGACGGCCGTTATTTTGCAGATAATACCATACATTCCGTGGCGGATTGCAGGCATTGCCAACAGATACACAGTTCATCTCCGACAATTCCGACTCTCCGTTCTGGCATAAGATACTGACATTATAGCAATGACCAATGCCGCCGGTGTCGGTGTCGATAAATGGCTCCGAGTTGTCTGTGACCATCTGATAGATGACATCATCGCGATACACGCAGAAAGCGTAGGCATCACCCAAGGTGCCGTCCCATTCAATCACAGCGTCATCATCAGCTGAATAACCATCCGTAATGACAGGCGCGTCGCAAACTCCGGTATTTCCACATCCGTTGTTAGTCTCAAAAAACACGCCGTTGCTTAACTCGCTCGATGAGCCAAAGAACGAATATAAGCTGACATTCTGCGAATCATAAATATTGAATGACAAATTATCAATTGTATCATTCGATGCCGTCCAAACGAATTTCAAACGTCCGACTGGGAGATCAGCATGTGGTGCAACAGGAGATGACGATGTCATGGTAAACTGCGCGACCTCTTTGTCAGCCATATTGTAAACCGAGATATAGTTACCTTTCCAGCCATGGAAGTCGGTGGTTGTCATCACCACTCTCCAGTCGCATGTAGGACCGAGAGTCACATTGTTTTGTATAACCTGCTTGCCTCTGCGACCGTTGCTTTCCACAAACACCTTATATTGATAGTTGTTGTAATAAGGCACGCGGTCAGTAAACGTCATCGTACCGCCGACCTCGATGCCTTCAGTAATCTGATGGCATATGTTGTTGTTACGCATGATGTACACTCTGTCGATATTCGTAATAGGTGTTCCATCAAGGTATGTCGTAGGATTGGTCCAGCTTAAAACAGCTTCAAACGAGGTGTCGGACGTCGGTGTCACCGTGAGGTTCGTCGGAGCGCTCGGTGTGGCATCATAGACCCCCTGCGGAACGAAGTTGAACATAGCATCGGCGGGATTGGTATAAGGAGCCTTGTCGATGATGTACCATCCGTCGGAACTGCCACCCCAGCCAAGGTTAAAGTGGAACATATCGTAGTCATCATAGCCATCGCAGATGAAAGCATGGCAGCCGTCGTCGCAGCCTCCGTAATACATTGGCCAACCCATGTCGAACTGCTCACGAACCATGTCTTTCCATGTCTCAGTCTCGAAATCATCGCGACGATATTGTATACATGCATCGCTATAGCTTAGATAGGTGTGCATGGCACCTGGGATAGGGCTTGATGCACCGCCGCTGCCGTCAGGGCCGTAGCCCATATCTATCATCACACCGCAGTGGAAGCTTATCGTAGCCGCCGCCTCAATCTCCTCAATCGGTGAGTTCTCATTGACTTTATTCGCTATGTGATCCCAGTCGTAATATGTATTCTGGAAATCGGCACAAATCTGACCATAGACGTCGTGATTGTAGCAATGACTGCCGTAGCCATGTTCAGGATATTTCCAGAAGGCCACCAGTTGCGCCATGGCTGTTGCCAGACAGCCCACTATGGCATGGCCATGATCACCGCTAGGATCGTCAGGGCAAAAATAATTATATGGATAGCCCTGGTTCCATTGAGTCTGCACGAGATAATCGACGCCTTTGCCACCGTTTCTCGACACAAGACGGCCGGTTTTTGCTAGCATCTGCCAGTCAGCGGCGACGTCAGGAGCCGCTGCAATGTTCGTCGTCCTGTCAACGCTACGTCCAGCAACGATGCCATCGAGATAATCCTGTAACGCAGGAGGTATGTTGTCGACATCAAATTTACCGTTATTCGAATATCCTATGATAGGACGATAGAAGTCATCGGCCGACATGATGACGAAACCCGACTCACCGACGTTGAAGACATAAAAACACGCCTCACCCCTGTCGGCGTATGCAGTGTATGCCAATGACACATCAGCACCCATAAACTTCTGTCCGAGAGCCTTTGCTTCGTTAACATCAACAGGATTAGCTGTTAACAAAGAACTAAAAGATAATAAAACTATGACTAATAAGAGTAGCTTTTTCATGGTTAAATGAAAGTAGGGACGTGGCGCACCGCGTCCCTACATTTTTTATTTGTTATTTGAATTATTTTATGACCGAAATCTTTCTTGTGACCTCATTGCCGTTAGCAACAACGCGGATCATGTAGATTCCTGATTCAAAATCGTTTGTATTGATGGTGAGTTCTTCAGCATCGACATCTTGTGAAAGAACCATCTGTCCCATCATGTTGTATACAGTCACGTTGCTGAGGTTTTCAGCTTTCACTGTAAGAACATCCTTAGCAGGATTTGGATAAACCTCAACGTTCTGTTCTATAGTTTCTTCGACACCTGCAGGTGAGCAATAGATCTTCACAAAGTATTCGTTGCCATACATATTCCTTGCAGGAGCTGCATAGCAGTCGATGTCCTCATAGTATGCCACCACTCTGTAGTAGTACCAGTTGCCGACCTCGAGAGCCTTAGTCTCTTTGTACTCGGTCTTGGTTGGTCCGAGGATCTTAGCACGCTCGTATGTTCCATCGGCATTAACTTTTCTGTAAATGAAGAATGCGCTCAGGCCTTCGGTGTTCTCAGGGAGTTCCCATGTGATGGCCGGTTTGCCGTTAGTCTGCATATAATACCATTCGTTGCGTGCAGCGTCGCAGCCTTCGCCAGCTGTACCGCAAGCCTCGTTCGACATCTCTGATTCGCCGCCGTCACTGAGGACACAGACTTGATAGCAGTGACCGCCGATTGCAGGAGCAACATCGACATATTCGTTAGCTTGTGAGAGTTCGCAAAGTACACCATCACGATAGATGTTGAAGCCATAGCTGGTCTTTGCTGTACCCTCCCATGTCAAAATGACGTTGTTGCCGCTGGTTGTAGCTTGCAGATTCGTCGGGACATTGGTTGGAGCAGTGTTGCCACAGCCGTTGTTACCTTCATAAAGCAAACCTTCAGCGAGGCCGGTTGAAGTACCGCTATACTCATAAACAACAGTTCCCGATGCATCCTTGATCTTGAATGTAAGCTGGACATTTTCGGAACCATGTTTCCAAACGAATGACACTTTACCAAGAGTTACAGGCATATTGTATGTTGTGGCTGTGCTGCTTGTCATAGTAAATCTGTCGATCTCACGGTTAGCGCCATCATATGCAATGAGGTAGGCGCTCTTCCAACCAGTCATACTTGTTGTTGTAGCAATAACCTTCCACTGGCATGTAGGTCCGAACGACTCTGAAGCTGAAGCAAATGCGCCATTGACACCTTCTTTAACAGCATAAATCCTATATTCGAAAGTGCTGTAGCATGGAACATGCGAATCGACGTAGGTCATGTTTGCACCTGGAGTAGGATTATCAATAGTATGAATAATCTCACCTTCTCTTGCAATGACTATTTGATCAAGTGATGTGATAGTCTGATTATTCATGGTCTTTGTTGGGTTAGTCCAAGTGATTGTTGCTTCCTGTGCCACATCGCTGGTCTTGGTCACCGTGATGTTTGATGGGGCCTGGATTGTGTTGTTATAAACGTATGTCGGAACATAGTTGAATATAGCTGCTGCACTATTTGCATAATCGATAGCGTCGACGGCATAGAAGTCATCATCAGAACCGCTCCATCCAAAGTTGAAGCTGATAAAGTCTTCCTCGTCATAACCGTCAGCGACGAAGGCGTGACCGCCACTGTCACTCTGTCCTGAATAATAAACCGGACGACCGAGGTCGAACTCAGCCTTCAGCATGTTGAGCCAGTTGGTGAGAGAATATGAACTTCTCTGTCTTTTCACACAATAGTCATAATCGAAATATGCTGCCATAGCACCAGGGACGAGGTCAGAATATGTTCCGCTGCCGTCCCAGTCAAATGTCATGTCTGTTGCAACAGCACAGTGATAAAGCAATGTGGCGACAGCTTCAATCTGTTGCTGTGATGCACCGCTTAATGATCTCGGCATGAGATCCCACTGATATGTTGTTGCGCCGAAGTTAGCCGACTGGATACCATACTGGTAATATGTCGGGCCATAACCGACACAGTTATATGAGTGGCTGCCTTCACCCTGAGTAGGATGAGCCCAATATCTCATAACCTGACCCATTGCTGTTGCAACGCAACCTGCATAGCAGCGTCCGCCAGCACCGGGGTGACCTCCCTGTGTTGCAGGAGCATAGAGGTTATACGGACTATTCTGGTTCCACTTTGTCCATACAAGCGGGCCAACTTGATGAGCTTTCTTGTTGTTCAACTTACCACAGTGCTCCAATGACTCCCACTGTGAGGCAATCTCCGGAGTCGGTGCGATATCTTTCTCAATAGCATAGCTGATACTGTTTTTGTATGTTTCCAGCATATACATAGCACCATTGTGTGGGTTGCTTGCATCGAATGGACCATTTTTTGAATAACCAAGGATAGGACGCACATTGTCAGATGCCGCAACGATGACGAAGCCTTCGTTACCCATGTTAAAAACGTATGCGCATGGCACACCGTTGTCTGACATCACCGTGTGGTACAGCTGCAGATCAGCTGATCTTGTCAATTCAAATTTAGCCTGGACATATTTCTGTCCCAACGACTTGGCTGTATTTACGTCGACAGGGTTCGCAAACATCGTTCCAATGCCGAGAACTACAGCAATCACTAATGTTAATAACTTTTTCATTTTGATTAAGATTAGATTAATAAATTGATTTTACTTATTTCCTTATTCAATAACTGATACTTTCTGTGTCGTTGAGCCCGTCGAAGTCTGAACCTTCACCATATAGATGCCACTTCCGAACTCTTTCATATTGATAACGCATTCATCGTTGTTGATAGTTTCCTCATAAACCTTTTGTCCGACAAGGTTAAACACCGCCACGGTATTCATGTCGCTTGCCTCGATCTTAAGATTACCCGTTGTAGGATTAGGATAAATACGTGCGTTTATTGAGTTTTCAGCGACAGCAGCAACCATAACAACAACATAATCAACATCATCGTTTGTTATGGCATAATTCGACTCACAAGCCGAGCTGTATGCTGTCACCTTATAATAATACGTGCCGTTTTCAACGCCATCGAAATATTCATGAGTATCACCGCTCACATTGCCTATTTCAACGTATTCTTCTCCGTCATTGCTTCTGAAAATCTTGAACTTTGACGGGGTATAGTTACAATTCCATGTAAGAAGCGTTCCGCTCACGCCTTCCTGATATGTAAACTCACCGGTAAATCCTGTAGGAGCCGTACAATTAGGGCAGTCGTTGTTGCCCGAATAGATGGATCCGCTAAGCTGTGACGACGAGCCTGTAAATGTGTAGGCTGTCTGGTTAGCCGAGTCTTTCAAAGTGATTGTGATTGACGACACTTCTGTTGCCGGAGCCACCCATTTGAGTGAGAAGTTGCCTTCAGGAATACGCACTTTTAAGCTCAGCGGTGATGAGTTTGTCATCGTGAGCTCCTCAAACACCGTGCCGTTTGCGCTGACCACCTGTAGCTTGGCGTCGTTCCAGCCCTGGAAGCTAGTGGTCTGGCAGACAAATTTCCATTGGCAGCTGGGGCCCAAAATAACACTTTGTGAGAACATAGCACCTTCGAAATCATTGTTTACACCTACGATTGAATACTCGTATGCGCCATATTCACTGACATTGTCATCATAAACGACAACATCGCCCGGTTGTGGGTTGTTGAAAGTCTGAATTGCAACACCGTTACGTTTCAAGACAATACGCTGAATTGTAGTGAGCGGCTCACCTGACATTGATTCTGTCGGCACTGTCCAGCTGATATGAGCTGTTTTTGTTATAGCGTCAGCCACTTCAACTGTCATGGTCTCGATTTTCGGAACCATCGTGTTGTAGATATAATCAGGGATGATATCAAATACGACTCTCTGGTTAATATTGAAGTTGCCGTTGCCGGTATTCAAAGCGTCGATCTGGTAATAATTGTTGTATGATCCGCTCCATCCCCAGTTGAAGTGGAAGTAACGGTTGTTGTTATAGCCGTCGCAGTTGAATGCATGACCGCCATCAGTGTCATAACCTGCATAAACAACAGGAATGCCACGGTCGAAAGTCTCAATGAGCATGTCTTCCCAAACGCTTTTGGTGTAATTGTCACGTGATTTCATATTTGCGCATGCGCCATATCTGAAATGCTCGCTCAATGCAGCGGGGACATCACCTGTCTGAGCGCCACTGCCATCAGGAGCATAGTCCATATCAACAGCGATACCGCAATGATACATCAAAAGAGCCACAGCCATTCCACCAGCGTTGGCTGAACTGACTGAATTCGGCATGATTGACCAGTTGTAAGTCGTAGCGCCGAAGTTAGCCGACAAAGTGCCACCGTATGAACTGCTGCTGTATGAATGCTCACCTACACCTGTCTCAGGCCAGTTCCAGTATTTCATCACCTGACTCATGGCTGTTGCCACACAACCGGCATAGCAATGGTTGTTTGTCCAGTAGCTTTGGCAAGCAGGAGCATAATAGTTATAAGGCCATCCCTGATCCCATGTTGTTGCGAGAAGCGGACTCACAGCCTTCTCCATTCTGGTCTTCATAATTACGCCTTCCTCACGGAGAAGCTTCCATTGTTCAGCGACTTCTTCATCTGCAACCAATTCATTATCAATTGCATACTGAATCTGACGTCCATAATGGCCTAAAAAATACTTCAAACCGTCAGGAATGTTGTTCACATCAAAAGTGCCTTCAGCATAGCCCAAGATAGGACATGCACGGTCGTCGGCAGCCATCACAACATAACCGCCATCATAATTGAAGACGTAGAGATAAGGCACGTCATTCTCATTACTCAAAGTGTAAACATGCTGTGCATCGGTGATGCCTTTGGCCGATAACACATTGTTATTCAAAAACTTAACTCCCAAATTCTTGGCTGTATTAACATCAACCGGATTTGCGAGCATCTGCCCTGCAAAAACTGCAAAAGCAACGATAATAAGTAAAAATTTCTTCATTTTTCAGTATTTTTTATTTTCTCTTTTTCTTACTTGACAATTGTCAAAAACCGTAAATTATTGTTAATGAGTTAGTTAAATATGGTTAATCACAATTATTTATATTTATTTATCATAATTAATTTCAAGCTTGTAAAAATACAAAAAATTTTCATACGACGCTCATTTTTTTCGTATTTTTGCATCACAAAAATGAAAAATCCCAGAAATGGAGCATAAATACTACGATTTTTATATGCGTTTCCCAAGTGAGGACGACGCGCTGAAAGCAAAAGATTTTTACTACAAAACCCATCGTCCGCGCATCGGAGGCGAGTTCAAAATCAACAGCAACGGAGTGTGTTCTCTCTCGCTGCAAGACGAATGCGAGCTCATCACCGACCTCTACCCTTTCGGACTGACGCGTTACATCGTAGCCGACAACTTCCACGGCGTGCGTCGCGAACACGGCAAAGACATTTTCGACTTCTTCACAGATAGCGACCATTATTTCTGCTGGGACCTCAACGACCAGGTCTTCGAGAAACTCAACGATTTCTTGAAAAACGAGATACAAGCCGATGGATTCGTACCCGAACAAGGCAAGCACGCCCCGTTCGTACAACGCACCCTCGACAGCATGGGAATCGACGACCTCTTCAACATGCTCAACGTCGACGCCCCTGGTCTTGACATCTAATCTTTGGCCCTCGGGTCAGGCAAAATCTCCATCTTCGCCAGTTTCTGCACCTCGATGCTCGGGTGTCCGAACTCCTCTGTAATCTTTCCAAGCATCAGATACGTTCCATTCCCTTGGAAAGGATAGTGTTTCAGCACGTTAGGAAACACCACCGCATCGAAGACATCGCCGTTGGCATCCAGGAAATTGGCAAAATGCATCAACTCACCCTTGCTCGTCTTCACATACTTCAGACTGACCAGATGTCCGAGCATACGATGCTGACTGCCAACGTGTTGCATCATGTTTTTTGCAAAGACCTCTCCCCTGAAACGCGTCTTCAGCATGTCGAGCCACGTCATCGTGACCGGAAACCCGAACAGCTCTATCTCGTCGTAGGCGTCTTCAAGAGGCTGCGTCCGCATCTCCGGCAAGCGGTAGTTCTCAGGCTCCTGAATGAAACCACGCATGCCATGAAACTTATTGCGGTAAGAGCTCATCTTCCCGTTGTATGCATGGGCTTCCCATAACAACGCGGGCTTGCCTTTACCCGTGAACGCGAAGGCACCGCTACGAATCAGTATCGTCATCTGCTCCATCGTAGGCCGCAGACGCTCCATAAAGTCGGCAAGCCCGCGGTATTTTCCATATGTAACCCGTTCTTTTACAATGTTTTGCGCCAACTCCGTCTCCAATCCTTGCAGATGCACAAAGCCGATGTACGCCACCTTGCCATGAAGCACCGTCAGATAGTCGCTGGTGTTGACACAGGGCATATGCACCACGCCTCCTTGTCGTTGTAACTCGTTGAAATACACCCACGTAGGATAAAAACCACCGAAATTATTGATCACCGCCACCTGAAACTCAAGCGGGAAATAAGCCTTCAAGAAGAGGCTCTGGAAGCTCTCCACGGCATACGAGGCCGAGTGCGCCTTCGAGAACGAATAGCCCGCGAATGACTCGATCTGCCGCCACACCTCGTTAGTCACCGCATCGCTGTAACCCCTTGACTTACAATTATCAAAGAACTTCTTCGTCAGCTCCAGCATCTCGTCTTTGCGACGACTTTTATGATTCATCATCCTACGCAACACGTCGGCATCGCCAAGGTCGAGACCGGCAAAGTGATGACACACCTTCAGCACGTCTTCCTGATACACCATAACGCCGTATGTCTCTTTAAGTTGTTCTTCCAGCACAGGATGCAGATAATCAATATGTTGCGGGTTGTGGAAACGCTGTATATACTGCCGCATCATGCCCGACTTGGCTACTCCCGGACGTATGATAGAGCTTGCTGCAACCAGAGTCTTATAGTCGTCGCAACACAGCTTCCGCAGAAGCCCTCGCATGGCAGGACTCTCAATGTAGAAACAGCCGTTGGTCTCGGCATTACGCAGCAGGTTTTTCACCTTCTCGTCTTTCTTAAAATCCTCGACACGATGGATGTCGATGCTCACGCCACGGTTTTTCCTTATCATCTCCACCGCGTCTTTGATATGTCCGATGCCGCGCTGACTGAGGATATCGAGCTTCTCAACTCGCAGACGCTCAGCGACATACATATCCCACTGCGTCGTCGGGAAGCCTTTCGGTGGCATGTCGAGAGCCGAATAACACGTTATCGGGTCTTCCGTTATCAGCACGCCGCCGGCATGGATGGAACGGGTGTTCGGAAAATCAAGAATCTGCTGCGCAATATCAATGACAGAACGGGGCAAGGGCTCGTTCTTAGGGAAGCCATGAACCTTTCCTAACTCGTGTAAAACCGAGCGGTCACGAAAGGTGGTAGTGGCTCCGAGCAACGCCACATGACGCTCAGCATAACGGTTGAAGATATAACGATGCACCTCGTCACGGTCTTTCCATGAATAGTCGATATCGAAGTCGGGCGGACTGCTTCGTTTCGGGTTCAGAAAACGCTCGAAATAAAGGTCGAGACTGATGGGGTCGACGTCGGTGATTCGCAGGCAATACGCCACTATGCTGTTAGCCCCACTACCGCGGCCGACATGATAGATTCCGTGTGCCATGGAAAACCTCACAATGTCGGCCGCGATGAGGAAATATGATGAGAACTGCATCCTCTCTATGATATCCAGTTCTTTCTCGATACGACGGTATGCCTCCTTATTCCTCATCCCATAACGGTATTTCATGCCTTCGAAGGTCATCTGCCGCAGAAGCTCAACGTCGTTGTAGACACTCTCGGTGAAACATTTTTTATTCTTAGGTGTCTCGAAATCAAAATCTATACCGCATTGATTTACAATAGCTTGCGTTGTCTTGATCATCTCAGGGAACAGAGCATAGGCAGCCATCAGTTTCTCCGGAGGAAGCAGGATCTCATCAGCCGCAGCATGATTCTCAAGCCTCGAAATAAGGATGTTTTTGTCTATCGCCCGAAGGTTCTTATGCACCTCAAACGATTTCTCATCCACGAAGGTGACAGGCTGCGCTATCACCAGCTTTTCCTGATGGTTTCGTAAGTCTGAGGTGATAAGTCTTGACACCTGCGACAGTCTAACGCCAATAAATTCATTATCAGCGAGTTGCGACAATTTTCGTTTCCCGAACGGGTAAATCACGAAAACATTATTCCATTGTGGCGCATCTATATTATAAGGTAGCTTGCTCGCGTTATGCAGCGTCAGCGTCTCGTTGATCTCACGGAAACCCTCGTTATTCATGGCGATTGCGATGTACATCAACTCGTCGCCGTTACGGAACTCGCAGCCTGCAATGGGTTTGATGCCGTATTTCTTGCATTCGAACACGAAATCGATGATTCCCATGGTGTTGTTGATGTCGGTCAACGCCAGCGACGGGATATGCAGATTTCTCGCCTGCTCCACCAGATTCTCGATGGAGATGGTGCCATAGCACAGACTGCAATATGACCTAACATTCAAATACATAACTTGCCAATAGCCAATAGCTAACAGCCAATAGCCCTGAAGACTGCATTTTTCCCGAATTTCTTTCTTATTTTATCTAAAGCTCCGTAAAGGTTTGTCATTTCAGCGGTATCGTCAAACAAATCAAGCTGTTGTGTGCCTCCGACGAGGCTGCTGAACCTCACTCCTATCAGTCGGATGAGCAGACGTCGATCGTAGAGTCTGTAGAAGATGTCATACACCGTATTCAATAACAGATGATCGAACGAGGTATAAGCTATCTGTTTCTGCATGGTATGCGTGTCGAAGTTAGAATAGCGGATCTTCACCGTGACGCAGCCTGTTAGCTTGGTCTGCTGGCGCATCTCGAATGCCAGTCTCTCCACCATCCTGGCGAGCACACTCTTCAGCAACACCATGTCGATGGTGTCGGTCTCGAATGTATGCTCTTTGCTCAGCGACTTCTGTTCCTCGTAGGGCTGCACCGGCGTGGTGTCGATGCCGTTGGCTTTCTTCCAGATCTCGACGCCTGTCTTGCCAAGTGCCTGACTGACAACGACATCAGGCATCTGACGGAAGTCGCCGATGGTAGCGATGCCCATCGAACGAAGAAGCTGATATGTCTTGTTTCCAACCATCGGGATCTTGCCTATCGATAGCGGGTCGAGAAACTGATGCACCTGAGGATGCAGCACCTGCAGCTCACCATTAGGTTTTGCCTCGTCGGTGGCGATCTTCGAGATTGTCTTGTTCTCGGAAAGTCCAAACGATATTGGCAGTCCCGTGTTCTTCATGATGGTCTCGCGCAGCTCGTGCGCCCACTTGTAACACCCGAAGAAGCGGTCCATGCCGGTGATGTCGATGTAATGCTCGTCGATGCTGGTCTTCTCAAAGACGGGCGCACTGTCGGCGATTATCGCCGTCACGAGGCGCGAGTAACGACTATAAAGTTCCATGTCGCCTGCTATGAACACCGCCTGCGGACACAGCTGCCGCGCCAGCCTCATCGGCTGCGCGGAGTGCACCCCGAAGCGTCGCGCCTCGTAGCTGCACGTCGACACGACGCCCCGTTCGCCCATGCCGCCCACGATGACAGGACGACGCTCCAACGCCGGGTTGATCAAGCGCTCCACCGACACGAAAAAAGTGTCCAAATCTAAATGTAATACCGTTCGTTCCATAATGCTTTCGTCATTTCGACTGAAGCGAAGCGAAATGGAGAAATCTCATACATATTTGAATCGGAGATTTCTCGACTACGCTCGAAATGACGATTTTTAAAATATTTTTTACCTTTTTTGTTTTCGTATTAAAATTCTTTGTAATTTTGCCATGTTTTTAATCAAAAATTGCGACGAAAAATTAGTCATTATTTTAATACGTGTCAAGAAAAATTTTAAAATTTTTGCTATGTTATTCAGTACCAATATAAAATTCTTACGCAAACGTCGTTCCAAGACGCAGGATGACGTCGCCACGGCGCTCAACATGAAGCGTTCGACGCTCAGCGGATACGAGAACGAGGTGTCGGAGCCTAACATCGAGGCCCTCGTCTCCCTCTCGAAGTACTTCAACATCGCCATCGATACATTAATAAAGGTAGACCTCACACAGATCGGAGAGTTCCAGCTCAGCCAGCTCGAACGCGGCTACGACGTGCATATCAAAGGCAGCAACATCAGAGTGCTCGCCACCACCATCGACAGCAGCAACCGCGAGAACATCGAGCTCGTCAGCGAACGCGCAAAAGCCGGATACACAACAGGTTACGCCGACCCGGAATATATCCGCATCCTCCCTACCTTCCAGCTGCCGTTCCTGTCGAAAGAACGCAAATACCGCACCTTCCAGATCAGCGGCGACTCAATGCTACCCATCCCCGACAAATCGTACGTCACCGGCGAATACGTCCTCGACTGGCGTGACATCCACGACCGTCAGGCTTATATCATCCTCACCTTAGACGACGGCATAGTATTCAAAATCGTCGAGAATCATATCGATAAAGGATATCTGAAGCTTCACTCACTCAACCCGGTCTACCGTCCGTTTAAGATCCACGTCAGCGAGATAAAAGAAGTGTGGCGGTTTGTGCATTACATCAGCTCGGAGATGCCTGATGGGATGAGTATGAACATGCCTCGCGAGCAGCAGCTCATCGACACCATCAACGACCTGAAAAAACAGGTCCAGGCCATACAAATGAAATTGGATTTGTAAAAAAATCGTGTTTTTTATGGCTTTTTCAAAAAAAATATATAACTTTGCGTGATTTTTAATCGGATTTGAGGATTAATTTAAACGTTTAAAATATGAAAAAACTATTCTTAGCATTGATGCTTGTTGCAGCATTTGCGATGAGTTTCGTGAGTTGCGACAAGAAAACCACCGAGTCGGAGACTCACTCACAGACATTCACATTAGGTGAGGCATCATTCGCCATCGACAACGCCATCACCATCGAGAACGTTCAGTATCATGGCAGCGACGTCTACAGCGCTATCGTGTTGTCACAAGGTAAGATGATCGGCAACAACGGCGGTGAAGGCAAAGGCGTCGTTATCGTTTTCCACGGCGACATCACAGCAGGCACACACAACCTGACATTCAACCCAGTGTATCCTACAGCAAACTTCCCGATGTATTTCGTGGCAGAACTCGAAGTTGATGACATTGTGAACTTCAGCATCGACAATCTTCTTGAACAGGAAGACGTTTACGTAGGCACCAGCGGTTCATTCACACTTGAGATGGATGGTGCCATTTACACACTCACAACAGACGGCATCGAAGTCAAGAAGATCAAAGACCTTGAAGATATTCAGACCTCATCAATCGACTACGAAGGCGGCGTCGACAGATACGTCCTCGCAACAGTCGAAGAAGGTAATATCAACGGCACCGACATCGTGACAGCTGGTACAACAAAGTACAAAGTCTTCATGATTGATGTGAACATCGTAGCTTTCATCGCTGAAAATGGCGACATGATCGGATTCACCTCAACAGCTTCATTCGCCGGCGGCATCCCGACAGGCACATTCTCTTACGACACCTACCCAATCATTTACGTTGAGCAAATGAACATCAACGCTCCAAAGAGCGCAACAAGTGGTAATATAACAATCGCAAGAGAAGGTGACATCTACACAATTGACATGACAGATATGCAATTCAATGGTGTGGAAGGCATCTTTACATCGCATTATGTTGGAACAATGCCTTACTTTGATTTCCCATTCTAAAGAAATTTGAATAAAAACAAAAAAAGGCGCCACTTACAAGTGACGCCTTTTTTTATAATCGTCATTTCCCCCAATACTCGAAAGTCTCAAGTTCTTTCAGCAGCTCATCCACTGCGGCCTCAAGCTGCTCGTCGATGCCCTGCGCAAGCTTCTCTGGAGTGTTCTTAACCTTGATATCAGGCTCCAACTGGCTGTTTTCCAGATAGTTGCCTTCCTCAGTGCGATAACCCACAACAGGCAAGCCAAAATATAAAGTGCCATCCTGCAAGGTCTCCCAAGTGACGCTGCTCATGGTGCCCGGGACAGGCATACCGACGAGCTTGCCGATGTTCTTATACTTGTAAACCCAAGGCGTTCCGTGAGCGTTGCTGTAGTTGGCCTCGCCGATGATCATAATCGACGGCTTCACATAACGGCGTGACGGCATCACGCAAGCCACGCTGTCGCGGACGACCTGCTCAAGATATTTCTCGCCCGAGAACAGAATCTCGATGTCCTCATGCAGACGGCCGCCACCGTTGAAACGGGTGTCGATGACAATACCTTCACAGAGGTTATATTTTCCTAAGATGTCGGCGTAAACATCACGATAGCTGGCATCGCCCATGCTCTTGATATGGACATAGCCCAGACGGCCATTCGACAGGCTGTCGACGATATGTGCATTTCGTTTTATCCAGCGTTTGTAGAGCAGATCGTTCTGTGTGCCACGTGAGATAGGCTTCACCACCTCGTCCCAATGTTTTTTCGACTTGGGACTGTAAATCGAGACCAACACGTTCTTTCCCGATTTCTTGTTGAGCAGCGGGAAATAGTCCTCACCTTTCTTTATCTCAACGCCGTCAATCTTTTCGATAATGTCGCCGGCCTTGACTTGCGATGTCTTCTTGTCGAATGGACCGTATTCAAGGACTTCTTCGATCTTCAGACCGTCTTTGTCGTAACTCCAGTCGTAGAGAAGTCCGAGCTGTGCGGTGGCGTCGCCGTCTGTTCCGCCGCCACGATATCCTGAGCCGGAGTGTGAGACGTTGAGTTCACCCAGCACCTCGCTCATCAACTCTGCGAAGTCGTAATTATTATTAATGTGTGCAAGGAACGGATGGAAGTCCTTCTTTATCTGTTCGAAGTCGGCGCCATTATGGTCGCGGCGGAACAGACGTTTGCTCTCCTGCAAGAAGATGTGATTGTACATGTATTCGCGCTCAGCGGCACGGTCGAGCAACATGGTAGCATCATATTTAATAGGGGTAGCCTTGCCGCCCTTGGTGTCGATTTTTTGAAGGTTGCCGCCAGAAAGCACGTAGATGTTATCACCTTTCTTATTTAACACAAGCTGTGCACCGCCACCACCGAGCTTTTTCAAGATCTTCGTCGACTTCTCGCGGACATCGAGTTCCCAGAGGTCGTAGCCTTTCTCAAATGAACTCAAGAAATAAAGCTTGTCACCGTCTTTCGACAGCACAGCGCCCGACAAACGCGACGACATCGGAGTGAGACGGACGATGCGCTCATCGAGTCTATCTAATTCAATATCAATAGCTTTAGCCTTTGCCTCCTCTTTCTTATCTTTCTTGTCGTCTTTGTCTTTTTTATCTTTCTTTTCACTCTTCTCATTTTCTTTCTTCCAGATCTCATATTCCTCCTTCGACATCATGAATTTATCGTAAGCTTCTTGGTTCATGAAGCAGATGAAGGCGTCGTTCTGGCTACCCCATGAAGCGTGTGAGCGCATGCCGTAGCGGTTGGAGCCGAAAACGATGGCGTTGCCGTCTAAAGCCCAGCGAGGCTCTCCTGTGATGTAGCCGTCGTTGGTGATGTTGTAAATCTTCATGTCGCCGTCAGCGGAAACGATGCCGACGTCGGAATACGGGTCGCGCATGTTGGTGATGAGCGTCAAAGTGAACCATTTGCCATCGGGCGACCATTGATAATCAAAAGGATTGGCATAGGAGCCATAATGCTGTGTGCCATCAGTGATCTGACGCACCTTTTTACTATCTAAATTGATGACTTTCAAGAACTTACGATCTTCGATAAATGCTATCTCCTTGCCATCGGGCGAGAACTGTGGTGCCGTACGTTCCACGCCGTCGTCGCCAAACAACGACTCTTCCTCAATCAAGGTAGCGTAGGCGAAGTTAAGGTCTTCCTTACGTGGCATCTTGGCGATGTAGAGGTTA
Organism: uncultured Bacteroidales bacterium; assembly: GCA_947304185.1. GTDB lineage: Bacteria > Bacteroidota > Bacteroidia > Bacteroidales > F082 > Limimorpha. The sequence goes on along the minus strand of CAMZAM010000019.1, from coordinate 17,907 downwards.
TAGTAACCATCGCGCTCCGAGGTGTAGACCAGTTTCTTTCCGTCAGGCGAGAATGAAGGATCGGACTCTGCCTCAGGAGTATGTGTAATCTGTTTCGTGGTCTGATACTCGTCGGAGGTGACGAACACCTCTCCGCGCGACACGAAGGCGATGAGACTGCCGTCAGGAGTGATGGTGAGGTCGGAGGCTCCGCCGAACTTACCGCGTTCAGGGACGTTCTCCTGGTCATTAACGATTTGAATATCAACCTTTTGGGGCTCCTCGCCTATCTTCTGAGTGTAGATCTCTCCTTGATATCCATAGCACAGCGTGCCGTCGGTGGCGACGCTCAAGAACCGCACAGGATATGTAGGAAAATCTGTTACTTTCTGTGGTTCCGAAAGCTTAGGCCAGGTCATCATGTACACGTTCTGACTGTTGCGGCCAGCCGGCTCGCTGAGGTACACAAACGACTTATGGTCAGGCATGAACACCGGGTCACGGTCCTCGCCCACGTTAGTTGTCAATATCTTATGTGTCTTATCCTTTGCGTTGTAATAGACGATGTCGCGCGCCACCGACGACACCTGATGTTTGCGCCAGATGTTCTCGCTGCCTTTGCGGTCGTAGTAAAGGAATGACTCGCCGTCGGTATCGAACGACACCGAGCACACTGTGGCTGCCGTGACCTGCTGTGGACGGCCACTGTCGACCGACACCTTATATAATTCTGTGAGCCAGGCTGAGGCGAACTGTGCATCTTTAGCGTCTTTTTGAATCATGGCGCTGTAGTAAATCTCACTGTCGTCGAGTGAAAATGCCAACGGAGTCTCACTGGCTGAGTTCGTCGTCACGCGTTTTGCCACGCCTCCTTCGGCAGACATGACGTAGATGTCGAAGTTACCGTTTCGGTCGGTAGCGAAGGCTATCTTCGAGCCGTCGTGCGACCAAATCGGACAATAATCGTATGCAGCGGAGGTAGTCAGCTGTCGGGCCGTTCCACCTTGACTGTCAACGACATAGATGTCACCTTTATAGGTAAAAGCAATTTTATCGCCATTAGGCGAGATAGTGTTGTAACGCATCCAAAGCGGCTGCTGGGCGCATGTTACGACGGTCAGAAATGACACGAGCAATGCGAGGAATAATTTTTTCATAGAAATTAATTTTTACGATGCAAAATTAATAAAAATTTTGTAATTTTACACTTTCAAAATTCTATTAGAAAAAATGAAATTGAATCTTAAGCGACCGATAGCGTTTTTTGATTTGGAAACGACAGGGCTGAACATCACTCATGACCGTATCGTGGAAGTTAGTGTATTGAGAATCAATGTGAATGGCGAGGAGGAACAGCGCACATGGCGTATCAACCCGGGCATCCCTATCCCACCCGAAACGACGGCCATCCATGGCATCAGTGATGCCGACGTGGCTCATGAGAAGACGTTCAAACAGGCCGCACCCGAAATCTCGAAGTTTTTCGGCAACTGCGACTTGGCTGGATATAACATACTGAAGTTCGACCTCCCGCTTCTCGTCGAGGAGTTCATCCGCGCAGGCGTCAACTTCGACCTTAAAGACCGTCAGCTCATCGACGTGATGAACATCTTCATGAAGATGGAGCCACGTACGCTGAAAGGCGCCTACCGTTTCTTTATGAATAAGGAGCTCGACAACGCCCATTCAGCTAACGCCGACACCTTCGCGACCTACGAAGTGCTGATGGCTATGCTCGACAAATATCAGAATACAGAATACACTGATTTTAAAGGAGTTACATCTAAACCTATCGTCAACGACATGAGTGAATTGGCACATTTCTCATCGCATCATCAAAATGCCGACCTGATGGGTCAGATCGTGTACGACGAGCAGGGCAAGGCCGTCTTCAAATTCGGAAAACACAAAGACGAACGCGTTGAAGATGTGTTCAAAAAAGAGCCGCAATACTACGACTGGATTATGAAAAGCGATTTTCCAGAGTACACAAAACGTGTGGTCACAAAATTGAAATATCCTGATAGAAACATTAGCTTTTAGCATATAACATTAAAATTTAAAAATATGAAAAAACTATTATTTATCACCGTATTGATGACAATGTCATTATTCGGTTTTGCACAGCAAGACTGGTTCGGCTTCAACAGATATAAGGCCGACAACAAAGCTATTATCGACAGTGCGAATTACCCGAAAGTCGTCTTCATGGGCAACTCCATCACCGACTATTGGGCATATTACCACCCGGAGTTTTTCAAGGATAATAGCTTCTGCTGCAGAGGTATCAGCGGACAGACCTCAGCACAGATGCTCGTGAGATTCAGCGCCGACGTCATAGCGCTGCACCCTAAGGCTGTGGTCATCATGGCCGGCACCAACGACGTGGCCCACAATGAGTATTATGTTGAGCCTGATCAGGTTGTGGCTAACATCGCAGCGATGTGCGACCTTGCAAAGGCACATAAAATCACACCTATCATCTGCTCTATTCCACCATGTTCGGAGTTCGTATGGCGCAAAGAGATTAAAAACGCCGGCGAGACTATCGTGGCAATCAACAAGGATTTAAAAGATTACGCCAAGAAGAATAAAATCAAATACGTTGACTATCATTCGGAATTTGCCGACAAAAACGACGGTTTCCCGAAAAAACTCAGCGAAGACGGCTGTCATCCAAATCCTGAGACCTATTATACCATGGAAAAATTGGTGCTGAAAGCTCTTAAAAAAGTAGTGAAATAATTTTTTCGATTTCGCATCGTTATATTCAAAAAACAATTATCTTTGCAAAAAATCTTTAACATCAAAATAGGATAAGTATGGAAGAAAATGACAAGATGAACAATCGTGAGGAATTGTTTTCGAGACCGGTACGTGCAGGAAAACGCACTTACTTTTTCGATGTGAAAGCAACAAGAGGTGACGAGAAATACATCACCATTACGGAGAGCAAGCGTCGTTTCAGCAATGAACAGAACCGCTTTTTCTATGAGAAACACAAGATTTTCCTTTACAAGGAAGATTTCGACAAGTTCGCCAATGCGTTGAAGGAAACCCTTAATTTCATTGAGACTGGCGAATATCCTGATGGTTATTTCGATGAACCAAAGGGCTACGATGAGCCGAACGACACCGAGATGAAAGACGATGTTGAGGATTGGTTCAACGATATGGAGAAGAAATAAAGTTTACAGTTTACGGTTTAGTGTTAAAAAGTCCCGATAATGTTGAGGTTATCGGGATTTTTTTATTGTTTATAATTTATTTAAAAATAATATAAAGATTTCAATAATTTTTCGTATCTTTGTACGTTTGAATTAATACATAATTTTAGCAATGGGAAAGATTATCGCGATAGCAAATCAGAAGGGCGGTGTAGGCAAGACAACCACCGCGATTAACCTCGCAGCGAGCCTGGCGGTGTTGGAACACAAAACGTTACTAATCGATGCGGATCCACAGGCTAACTCCACCTCAGGCGTGGGCTTTGACCCGAAGTCAATAGATGCAAGCATCTACGAATGCATCATCGACAACATCGACCCGCGCACCATCATCAAGGAGACGGAGACACCCAACATGTACCTTCTGCCGGCACATATCGACCTCGTGGGAGCGGAGATTGAGATCATCAACGTGCCGCAACGCGAACAGATGATGCGAAAATGCCTCGCGCCAATCAAAGATGAATACGACTTCATCATCATCGACTGCTCTCCATCGCTGGGTCTCATCACCGTGAACTCACTGACAGCCGCCGACTCAGTGATAATACCAGTGCAATGCCAATACTTCGCCCTCGAAGGCCTCGGCAAACTGCTCAACACCATCAAGATAGTGCAGTCGCGCTTCAACCCAGATCTCGACATCGAAGGCATACTGCTGACGATGTTCGACAGCCGCACACGTATCTCAAAACAGGTGGTCGATGAAGTGAAGACACACTTCCAGACTATGGTATTCGACACCATCATCAACGTGAACACACGTCTCAGCGAGGCTCCGAGCTATGGCCACACCATCATCATGCACGACGCGGCAAGCACGGGAGCCATCAACTATCTCAACCTCGCAAGAGAGATTTTACAACGTAACGACTTAGAAAATGACGACACAGAACAAGCATAGAGGCCTCGGTCGCGGCCTTGACGCCATACTGCAAAGCCCAGAGACCGACATCACGTCGGCCGATATCTCGGGTAACTACGTGGCAGGCGCCATAGCTCAGATTGAGATCGACAAGATAGAGACAAACCCGTTTCAGCCACGTACCGACTTCGACGAGACCGCGCTCAACGAGCTGACGGAATCAATTAAGAATCAAGGAGTTATACAGCCAGTGACGGTGCGTAAGATGGGTTACGACAAATACCAACTCATCTCAGGCGAACGCCGTCTGCGCGCATCAAAGATGGCAGGTCTCAAGACCATTCCGGTATTCATCCGCGTGGCTAACGACGAGCAGATGCTGGAGATGGCACTTATCGAGAACATACACCGTGAGAACCTCAACGCTATCGAGGTGGCTATCTCCTATCAGCGACTGCTCGAAGAATGCAAGTTAACGCAAGACAAACTCAGCGAGAAGGTAGGAAAAGACCGCTCAACAGTGGCTAACTTCCTGAGACTATTAAAGTTACCGGCAGAGATTCAAATCGCCATTCGCGACGGATACATCACCATGGGTCACGCAAGAGCCTTGGTTAACATCAGCGATAAGTCGAAACAGCTCATCATCTTGAAACGTATTATCGACGAAGACCTCAGCGTGCGTCAGGTGGAGATGCTGGCTCGCGAGAAAACACCAGCCAAGAAACAGAAAGCCATTGTGCCAGAAAGCTATAAAGTGCAGGCCGACGCGCTGTCGAAAGCTCTCAACATGGGCGTGAAAGTCAGTCGCGACAGCAAAGGTAAAGGCTCTCTGACGATAAACTTCAAAAACGACGAAGAGTTTGAGCGTCTGCTCGACTTCATCAACAAAGGCAATTGATAATGAAACGGTTAGGATTGATACTGATATTATTCACTCTCACCATCCCAGGCCTGAAAGCTCAAGATACGCTAATCTTGAGGCAGGACGCGCCTATTGAGACGGTGACAGTGAAAAATCGGCAGCACAGTCCGAAGACAGCCACCCTCCTAGCGCTGATACCGAGTGCAGGACAGGCTTACAACCGCAAATACTGGAAGATGCCGATAGTTTACGCAGGCTTTGGCGTGACGACATATTTCGCCATCACCAACGGCAACGACTATCATCTATATCGTGACGCTTACGACTACAAGATGGGAATTAAAACCAACGTTAGCGAGCAGGCGATAGAAGAGTCGGCAAAATACACCGAGGACAACCTCATCACCTTGCGTGATTACTATCGCAGCAACATGGAGCTTAGCTGGATCCTCACAGCGGCATGGTATATCATACAGATCATCGATGCCAACGTCGACGCGCATTTCTTCTACTACGATATCAACGACGACTTGACGTTACACGTTGAGCCTCAATTCAATAAAGTGGAGTTTGACCCCGCTTTAGGATACGGAAACAATATAGGATTATCACTAAAACTGAATTTTTAACATGAAAATCGTCATTCTTGGTTACGGTAAGATGGGTCACGAAGTGGAGCAGATAGCCCTACAACGCGGTCATGAGGTGGCGTATCGTATTGATACTGAGCAAGATTGGTATTGCAACATCGATGACATCGCCGACTGCGACGTGGTCATCGAGTTCAGCACACCCGACACAGCCATTGCCAACATCGAGAAGTGTTTCGAACTCGACATCCCGATAGTGATAGGCACCACTGGATGGTACGCACATCTCGACGACATCAAAAACCGCTGCAAAAACGAAGGACATACGATTTTTTATGCGCCGAATTTCAGTCTTGGCATGAATTTTGTTATGAACCTAAATAAGGAGATGGCAAAATTCGCGAAAAAATACAACTATCAGCTGGATATCACGGAGACGCATCATATCCACAAACTCGACAAGCCAAGCGGTACAGCCGTGAAGCTCGCTGAAGACATCATCGAAAACAACGACAACTACGAATACTGGGAACTTGACGATGACATGCAGGAGAATGATGATAAGATGCTGAGAATCAACGCCATAAGAGAAGGTGAAGTGTTTGGTATCCATGAGATTAAGGCGCTGTCGGAATGCGACGAGATAACCTTACGGCACGAGGCTTTCAGCCGTAAAGGATTCGCCACCGGAGCTGTCATCGCCGCTGAGTTCATACAAGGTAAAAAAGGTGTTTTTACAATGGAAGATCTAATCAAATGAATATGGAAATGTTAATAACAATATTGATTCTGCCGCTGTTTTTTTCGTTATGTGCGGCATTCTGTTGCAAGTTTTATGTCGGCGCCGGCTACAAACGTTCCGATGCCTTCATCCCTTATTATAACCTTTACATCCTGTCGAAGATAATAGGCTGGAACAAATGGTGGTGCTATCTCCTCATCATCTTCCCTTACATCAACACCTTCATGGCATTCTTGATGTTCATCGAGCTGGCGAAATGCTACAACCGCTTCAGCTTCGGCGAGATTCTGGCAGCAGGATTCTTCCCCTACATCTACTTCCCTATCTTAAGCCGAAAAGATGTTAAATATCACGACCCGAGAACCACTGTTCGTCCGCCTAAAGGCTGGGTACGCGACTGGCTCGACTCGATACTCTGGGCTGTATTTGCAGCTCTTATTATCCGTACCTTCATGTTCGAGATGTACACCATCCCGTCGTCAAGTATGGAAGGCACGCTCATGACCGGCGACTACCTCCTCGTGAGCAAAATAGGCTACGGACCACGCTTCCCCAACACTCCGATAACATTCCCGTTTGTGCATCACACACTTCCGTGGACAAAATATACTAAGTCGTACATCGAATGGCCACAGATCGGATACTGGCGCCTGCCTGGATTCACCAGCATCAAACGCAACGACCCGATAGTGTTTAACTTCCCTGCCGGCGACACCCTGAGTGAGGTATTCCAAAGCAATGTCACTTATTATCAGTTAGTTAGACAATACGGAAGAGAACGTGTCAACAACGACAGGAATAATTTCGGAAGAATCATAACACGTCCGGTCGACAAGCGCGAGAACTATGTAAAACGTCTCATCGCTATGCCTGGCGACACTCTTCAGATTATCGACGGCGTTGTATATATCAACGGCGAGATGGGCTATCAGCCACCTTACATGCAGCATAATTACCACGTCACGATAAACGGTAACAGTCTGAACCCCAGAGTGTTAGAAAAGTTTGGCATCAGCGAAGGCTATAGAACTGCTGTTGCCAACGAGTTCATCCTAAACATGAATGCAACCACTGCCGAGGAGTTCGGCAAACAGCCGTTCGTCACCGAGGTGCATCGTATCATAACGCCTGCTAACGCTGAGGCTTCACAGGAGATATTCCCTAACGACACCGTTCATTTCAAATGGAACGTCGACAACTTTGGTCCTATCGTAATCCCACAACAAGATATGACGGTGAAGATCAACCCCGAGAACATCGCGCTTTATACAAGATGCATCACGGCATACGAACATAACACATTGGAAATCAACGACAACAAGATATTTATCAACGGAAAAGAAACAGACGAATATACCTTCGGAATGGATTATTATTGGATGATGGGCGACAACCGTCACAACTCACAGGATTCGCGCTTCTGGGGTTACGTGCCAGTCGACCACATCGTCGGAAAGCCTTTATTTGTCTGGTTCTCGAAAGACAAGGCATACGGTAAGATCCGTTGGAACAGATTTTTCAAATTTCCTAAATAAGGTTTATGACAGAAAACAAAAATAAACTACGAGTGCCGGCTCCAGTTCAAAACAAGCCGAAAGAGGAGCCAAAAGTTTTGAAAAGCGACAAGGTAAAGAAGCCCAAGAGCCCGAAAAAGCCTGAAAACAAGGTCGCTAAACGCCGCAAGGAATCCGACGGAAGAGTCAGGATTTGCTTCGGTATTTTCTTCCTTATCATCGCTATCTTTCTGCTCATAGCTTTCGCCAACCCTTATTTTGGCATATCGCCTAAAGGACGCTGGCTCAACAGCTTAGGTCAGTTTATGAGTAAAGATATGTTCGGTATCGGCACAGCCTACATCATCTTCCTCATCGGACTGCTCGGCACAAGTCTCATCTGGAAAAAAATCTTCATAAGAGCTTGGCTGCTATGGAAATACGCACTCATTTTCCTGGTTTGGCTGCCATTGTTTTTAGCATTGATAATCAACAATGTTACTCCTTTAACATCAATAACTTCCGTCGACATTTACTTTGGCGTGGTGGGTCACAAATGTTACACATTCCTGATGCATTACATCGGGTTTGCCGGTGTGATACTGCTCCTGATTTTCACCGCTTTGATTTACGTCATCTTCACTTTCGATATCAAATTTGATTTCCTTAAGAAAAAAGACGGCATTGGCACCGATGAGCCTACCATTGAGGAACCTATCGTTGATGCTCCGCCTGTCGTCGTCGATTTAACTGATGATGAAGATAATAATGGGGATGAGGATAAAGACGGGGACGAGGACGAAAATGATGAAGAAGATGAAGAAGATGTCGAAATCACTGTTATCCACAAGCCTTCTGTTGAAGAAAATGAAGACGACGGCTTTGAAGACGTGACAATAGATAAACCTGTCGAAAAGACTGATAAATCCGACGATGTGGAGATGGAGGTCGAGGAACAGATTGAGGAGAAACAGGCAAAGGAGATTGGCGAGCACTTCGGCTTGGACACTGTCTTTGACCCGAAACTTGAGCTCTCCGACTTCAAGTTGCCGCCTCTCGATTTATTGAAAGACTATGGTGACGAGTCGTCGATGGTCGACCGTGAGGAGTTGGAAGCCAACAAGAAACGTATCGTTGATACTTTGGCCAACTATTCCATTGAGATCGACAAGATTAAGGCCACCATCGGTCCTACCGTGACATTGTATGAGATCGTCCCTGCCGCCGGCGTCCGTATCTCAAAGATCAGAGGCTTGCAGGACGACATCGCGCTTAGTCTGTCTGCTTTAGGAATCCGTATCATCGCCCCTATCCCGGGCAAAGGCACCGTAGGTATTGAAGTACCAAACAAGAAACCGCAGATTGTCTCCATGCGCACCATCATCGGCTCGGAGAAGTTCCAGCATTGTGGTTTCGCATTACCGTTTGGTATAGGTAAAACCATTCAAAATGAAAGCTATGTCGCTGACCTCGCTAAGATGCCTCACATCCTGATGGCTGGTGCCACCGGACAAGGTAAATCAGTGGGACTCAACGCCATTATAGCGTCGTTGCTTTATAGCAAGCATCCGGCCGAACTTAAGTTCATCCTCGTCGACCCGAAGAAGGTCGAGTTAAGCTTGTTCAGGAAGATCGAGCGTCATTATCTCGCTAAGCTTCCTGATTCTGATGATGCCATCATCACCGATGTAAGAAAAGTCGTCCGCACGCTCAACTCGTTGTGCATCGAGATGGACAACCGTTATGAGTTGATGAAAGACGCCGGAGTGCGTAACATAAAGGAATACAACGAGAAATTTACCAGTCGCAGGCTGAACCCTAACGACGGGCACCGTTTCCTGCCGTATATCGTACTCGTCGTCGATGAGTTCGCCGACCTTATCATGACAGCAGGCCGTGAGGTCGAAGGTCCTATCGCACGTCTGGCTCAGCTCGCACGTGCCATCGGCATCCACCTCATCATCGCTACACAACGTCCGTCGGTTAAGATTATCACAGGTACCATCAAGGCTAACTTCCCGGCACGTATAGCATTCCGCGTCATCTCCCGCGTTGACTCCATGACTATCCTCGATGGCTCAGGAGCCGACCAGCTCGTCGGACGCGGCGATATGCTGATGTCGACAGGACAAGACCTGGTGCGTCTGCAATGTCCGTTCATCGACACGCCTGAGGTCGAAGCGATATGCGACTACATAGGGTCACAACGCGGCTACGAAGACGCCTACCTCCTCCCCGACTGCCCAGACGAGCAGGACGACGGAGGCCCGAAAGATGCCATGGACCCGAACGAACGCGACCCTCTCTTCGAAGAAGCCGCACGCATCGTGGTACAGACACAACAGGGCTCGACGTCGATGCTGCAGCGTAAGCTGAAGCTCGGCTACAACCGCGCAGGACGTATCATCGACCAACTTGAGAAAGCTGGCATAGTCGGACCATTCGCAGGCAGTAAACAACGCGAAGTGAAAGTGGCGACAGAGTTTGCCCTCGAACAGTTCCTTAAAGATTTGGATTTAGAAGAAAATATTAAAAATAACGGAGTATTATGAGAAAACACATCTTATTGATAATCAGCATTTTATCATTGACATTCGGCATCAAGGCACAGAATGCGGAAACGCTGTTCAAAAACACCGTCGATAAACTAAAATCGTACAATAACATCGAGATAACTTTCGATTACAATATGATTAACCTCGAAGCAGGCATCTTCGAGACCATGGAAGGCTCTGGCGTGCTTCAAGGCGAAGCCTACAAGCTGCATATCTTAGGTCAGGATATCATCTGCAACGGCGCCACAATATGGACGTACAACGCTGATGCTGAAGAAGTTATGATCAGCGACGTCGACAATTCCGACGGCGGTGGCTCACCTCTGTCAGTAATAAACTCGTACTACGACAACATCAGTGCGAAAATAATCGAGGAAGCTGGTACAACTAAAAAAATCGAAGTAAAACCTTTGATTTCTGACGAAAACATCGATAAACTCATCGTCACGATAAACACAAACAACTTGGAAATCAAAGACTTGCATGTCTTCGACAAAAACAAGAACGAGTTTGTGTATGTAATCAACAAGTTCGTCACCAACCAGAAGCTTCCGGCCGATTTCTTCACCTTCAAGGAATCCGACTACCCTGACGCTGAAATCATCGACATGAGATAGTGGACAGCGAGAGGAAACATATCGTCTTTCTGGCGCGGTGGTATCCCCATCGCTATGACCCGATGTTGGGCCTCTTTGTGCAACGTCATGCTGAGGCAGCAGCGCAGTACGACGACATCAGCGTGATTTATACCCATGCAGATGATCAAATCAGCAAAAAGTTCGATATTGTCGACGAAACTATCAACAACATCAGAACAATCCGCGTTTATTACAGGAAATCGTGGTCAAAAATAATATCGCTATTCAGGTTTTTCAGAGCTAACAAATTGGCTTTGAAACGTCTGCCCCAACCCGATATAATCCACGTCCACATCCTGACGCGCTTAGGCTTAGTAGCTCTAAGGCAGAAACGGCTGCACGGCACACCTTATATTATTACTGAGCACTGGTCTCGCTACCTCCCAGGCAACGATTTCAGTGGTTTTTTAAGAAAGAAACTGACAAAAACCGTTGTCAAAAACGCATCTGCCGTCACCACAGTGACCGACATCCTCGCCAAAGCGATGCAAAGTCACGGTCTGCATAACGAAAACTACATCGTCGTGCCTAACGTAGTGGATATCAATGTGTTTAAGCCACAGCCACATCACAACGAGGTGCCAAAGATAATCCATGTCAGTTGTTTTGAAAACAAATCGAAAAACATCACTGGCTTGATCGACGCCCTGCAGATATTGGAGGACAGAGGCGTGGTTTTTCAATGCGTATTCATTGGCGATGGCATCGATTTCCCGATGATAAATGATTATGTAAAAAAGTTAAAACATCAGGAAAATATAAGGTTTACGGGCGTTTTGGAAGGTCAGGAATATATCGACAAACTGTCATCTGGCGACTTCCTTGTACTTTCGAGCAACTACGAGACACAGGGCGTAGTTCTTCTCGAGGCCTTCGCCTGCGGACTGCCTGTGGTTAGCACCAATGTCGGAGGAATACCTGAGATTGTTAACGAAAGCAACGGCATCCTCGTACCGCCACAAGAGCCTGAGAAACTTGCCGATGCGATGCAGACGATGCTTCAGACTTACAAAAACTACGATACTAATGTCCTTCGCGAAGGCGTAATAAAAAAGTTTTCCAACGAAACCGTCGGAAAACTTCTAAATCATATTTATCACGATCTTTAAAGTCCCATCTTCTTCACGATCTGCTTCACAAACTCAGTGTTTGAGAAGTGACCTGGTTTGTATGCCGTCACCTTACCGATGATTGGCATGCCGAGCAGTGTGAGGTCGCCCACAAGGTCGAGAAGCTTATGACGTGCAGGTTCATTGTCGAAATACAGCGTCACATTGTTGAGGATTCCGCCTTCATGCACTGCCACCGACTCTTTATGGAACAGGCTGGCAACACGTTTCAGGTCTTCCTCTGACACCTGTTTCTCAATGAAAACGATGGCGTTCGACAGGTCACCGCCTCTGATGAGGTTATGTGCGAGCAGCATCTCGAGTTCCTGGAAGAACACGAACGTTCTGCACATCGCAAAATCTGTCTCAAACTCGCTGATATCGGTCATATGCGCCTCCTGAACGTTGAGAACGCCTGATTTATAGTCGACTTTCACGTCGATGCTGAACTTATCGGCTGGTTCAACCACAAGCTCGCAACCGACTTTCGGGTGGGTATAGACAATCTTCTTAGTGATTTTCAAGCACTTACGCTCAGCGTCCTGTTCTTCGACGCCGGCTTCTTTCAATGCTTCGAGCACAATCCTCGAGCTTCCGTCAAGGATCGGAGGTTCTTCGCAGTTCAGGTCGATAAGCACGTTGTCGATATTCATGGCTCTCAAAGCTGCCATGATATGTTCTACGGTGTAAACCTTCACACCATTTTTAGCGATGGTAGTACCACGTGAGGTGTCGACTACGTTAGCGACAAGTGCCTCCACGATGGGTTGACGGAAGAGGTCAACTCTTCTGAATTTGATGCCGTGATTTATATCTGCAGGATGGAATGTCAGCGTGCCGCTTTGCCCCGTATGAAGCCCTGTTCCACTGATGCTGACGCTCTTCTTAATTGTATGTTGTTTTTCCACCATTATTATCAATATCGAAAATATGGTGCAAAATTACAAAATAATATCGTTACTTCGACAATAATTCGTCAAGTTTTTTCTCCAACTCGGCGATTCTGCAATCCAATTTGTCTATATTGCGTTGTCTAACAATATCTTTCATATACTTTGTGTAATCGTAAGCCGGAGAGCCCATAATCGATTTTCCTGGCTCGCTGACGCCTTTTGTCAGACCCGATTGTGGTCCAATGATGGTCCTATCGGCCACCGTGAGATGTCCGGAGATACCAACCTGACCTGCGACGATGCAGTTCTTCCCGACGTGTGCTGAGCCTGCGATGCCTGACTGTGCTGCCATAGCTGTATTCTCGCCTATTTCCACGTTATGAGCAATCTGAATGAGATTGTCGAGCTTCACGCCATCGTGAATCTTCGTCGACTCCATGGTCGAGCGGTCGATGGTGGTGTTAGCACCGATTTCTACGTTGTCGCCAACAAGCACATTACCGATCTGCGGCACTTTTTTATAGGTACCGTCAGGCTGTGGCACAAATCCGAAGCCGTCGGCACCGAGCACTGCGCCTGAATGGATGATGCATTCCTTGCCGATATGAGTCATAGCGTAAAGCTTCACACCTGAATATAGCACTGTGTTGTCTCCGATGACGACGTCATCGCCTACATAGCATTGCGGGTAAATCTTAACGTTTTTGCCAATCTTAACCCTCTCACCAATGAATGCGAAGGCGCCGATGTAGCAATTCTCGCCATATTCGGCATCCGAAGAGATACAAGCCAAGTCGGAGATACCGACCTTGTTATTCGTATATTCCTGATAGATGGCTAAAAGCTGAGCGAATGCTTCGTAAGCGTTCTGCACGCGAATCATCGTAGTGTTAACCTTCTCTGTCGGCTCAAAGTCAGCATTGACAAGCACTATCGACGATTTAGTTTCATATAGATAATGTATATATTTCGGATTTGCTAAAAAACTCAACATTCCAGGTGCTCCGTCTTCGATACGCGCCACGTTCCACACCGTCGCCTCGGGGTCGCCCTCCACTGTTCCACCTAAAAGCGCTGCAATCTGCGCAGCTTTAAACTCAACTTTCATATTTTAAATAGTATTAAATTCTTTTTTAATCGTTATCACCGCTTTGTCTATCAATGAGTTATCCATTGAAGCGATAATCTGTGCCATCGTTGCCGCATCGGCATCCGGGTTCTCGCCAAAAGCCGCGTTGACGGCTCTTAAAACCTCATCCTTCACTATGACGATGTTGAACCAGGTAGACTCGCTGACGTAGAGACGCTGTGCCAAGTTATGCTCCAGCTCGTCCTGAACGTTCTGAATCAAGGTAAACTGCAGGTCGGTACGCGACATTCCAGGCATGAAGACGCGTTTCACCAAAACCGAATATCTGATGCGTTCAAGGTACAAAACAAGGCGCTCGCAGGCCTGAATCTTCAGCGGCAAAACTGCCTTATTCGATTGATTATCATCCCTTTTGCCAGAGAATATAAAGAATGCTCCGACAATCGTCATCACCACTATCAAACCGATTAATATCCACGTCGTTGGACTCATTGCATGTTATTTAGGAGTGCAAATATAGTGATTTTTTTAATTTCAAACAAATTTTAAACAAAATATCATAAAAATACGTAACTTTGCAGTCTCAAATTGATATTAAATTTAAAAATACAGATATGGGTACATTATCACAGAGAGTCCTCAACATGGCTGAGTCAGCCACTTTGAAAATGACGCAGAAGAGCCGCGAACTCAAGGCTCAGGGCATTGACATCATCTCATTAAGCATTGGTGAGCCTGATTTCAACACTCCTATCAGTGCAAAACAGGCCGGTATCGACGCCATCAACAATAACGACACGCACTATCCTCCGGTTCCGGGCACTCCGGCATTGCGTAAGGCCATCGCCGAGAAGCTCCGTCGTGACAACGGATTGGATTATAAAGACACTGACATCATCGTGTCGAACGGCGCAAAACAGGCCATCACCACCACTTTCTTCGCCATCCTCGACAAAGGCGACGAGGTGATCATCCCTGCCCCATTCTGGGTGTCATATCCTGAGATGGTAAAACTCGCCGACGGTACTCCGGTATTCATCGAGACAACTCCTGAGCAGCACTTCAAGATCAACGCAAAACAGCTTGAAGCCGCCATCACTCCTAAGACCAAGGCTTTCATCTTCAGCACTCCTTGCAACCCTAGCGGTTCGGTCTACACCAAAGAAGAACTCGAATCATTGGTCGAGGTATTCAGAAAACATCCCGAAATCATCATCATTTCCGATGAGATTTACGAGTTTATACAGTATGAGCACAAACACGAGTCGATGGGACAGTTCACCGACTTGAAAGACCGTCTCGTCATCGTCAACGGCGTAGCTAAAGGTTACGCTATGACAGGCTGGCGTATCGGTTACATTGCAGCTCCTATGGCTATCGTCAATGCATGCAACAAGATCCAGGGACAGTACACTTCAGGTATCTGCACCATCTCGCAGGCAGCATCAGTGGCAGCCATGCAGCTCTCACCTGAGAACTCAGAAGAAGTGCAGAATATGTGCAAAGCCTTCAGAGCCCGTCGTGACATGTTCTACAAGCTCCTCATGGAGATTCCTGGTCTCAAGCTGAGCTTACCTGCAGGTGCTTTCTACATGTTCCCAGATGTCAGCGCTTACTACGGTAAGAGCGACGGTGCCAAGATCATCAAGAACAGCGACGATCTCTGCATGTACTTGCTTTACAACGCTCACGTGGCATGCGTGGCTGGCGGTGCTTTCGGTAACGACAACTGCATCCGTCTGTCATACGCCACATCCGACGACAAGCTCCGCGAGGCAGCACGCCGTCTGAAAGAAGCTTTTGCAAAACTTAAAGATTAAAAAGATGCCAAGAGAAGATATCAAAGCGCTTTTCGAGTCGTTCAACGACAAGCGAATACTTATAATAGGCGACGTCATGCTCGACCTTTACCTCAACGGTAAGGTCGAGCGCATCTCGCCGGAGGCTCCGGTGCCTATCGTCGCCGTGGGCAACCGTTTCGCACGTCTCGGAGGTGCCGCCAACGTAGCACAGAACATCAAGGCACTCGGCGCAGAGCCAGTGTTATGCTCCATCATCGGCGACGACTCGAAGTCGCACGATTTCTTCGACTTGCTCAAAGAACATAAGATGCCAAGCAACGGCATCGTGAAGAGTAAGGAACGCCGTACAACCACAAAATACCGCATCATTGGCAACAATATGCAGATGCTGCGTGTCGATGATGAAGACACATTCAACCTCACCGAGAAAGAGTTTGAGACACTTCGTGAGAAAATCGACACCATTCTGTATCGCGAACGTATCGACGGCATCATCCTGCAGGATTATAATAAAGGAGTGCTGACAGAAGAGCTCATCCGCCATACCATCACCGTGGCCAACGAGAAACATATCCCAGTTGGCGTCGATCCAAAGAGGAACAACTTCCTCGCATACGAGAAATGCACTCTCTTCAAACCAAATCTTAAAGAATTGAAGGAAGGCATCAACACTGAATTCCCGACCGACACTATAGATGGTATCTTATTGGGTGTCAATGCACTACAAGACCAACTTCAATGCCGTTTTGTGATGAACACCTTATCGGAGCGCGGTGTCCTCATCCAAGAGATGGCCGACGGCAAGAAGACTCACCATTATATCCCTGCTCATCTGCGCAAGATTGCCGATGTGTCGGGTGCTGGCGACACAGTCCTTGGCGTTGCGATGCTTTGCCTCGTATGCAACCAAGATGCCTATCATATAGCTGCCATCTCCAACCTGGCCGGCGGCCTCGTCTGTGAAGAGATCGGCGCTGTGCCAATCAATAAAGCCCGCTTACTAAAAGAAACGGAAAAGATACAATAAGCCCGTATTTTTTGCGTTATTAGGTTTATGAAGTTTAGTATTTCGTCATATAGAAAGGCGTTTTTCGCTGTATTTATTGCACTTTTCATCATTCCGCAAAGTCTTTTTGCGCAACATGAGAAGCCTAAAAACCTTTTGCTTTACGACACTCAACCGTACCATTTCGGTTTCATTATCGGTATGAATCAGATGTCGTATGCAATAAACTATAAGGCAGATTACCAGTTGATTGGTCACGATGCAACGGAATATCCAAGCACGAATGATGAGTTTTACAACCAGAATTCAATTTACTACGTCAACAGCATCACTCCTGTCTTCGAGCCTGGCTTCACAGTCGGTGTCGTAGGAAACCTGCGTCTTGGCAAGTATTTCGATCTTCGTCTCATCCCATCGCTGAGCTTCGGTTCACGAACCGTTGAATATAATTTTTACAAGGAAAGAGTTATTGATACCAAAAAAATAACCGACTACAGTACAAAGAAAAAGTCTATTTTCTCAACCTTCGTGGAGTTCCCTTTGCAGGTGAAATACAAATCGAAAAGATACAACAACGTGGCTGCCTACATCATAGCTGGCGGAAACTTCAAGATTGACTTGGCCTCACAGAAGAAGTCACAAGTCGACATCACCAACGCACAAGGCGAAAAAATCACAGTCACCGACAACATCAGGGTGAAACGTGTCGACCTGGCTGCTGAGATAGGAACCGGCTTTGATTTCTACACTCATTTCTTTAAATTCGGCATCGAGGCGAAGATGAGTTTCGGCCTACTAAATGTCATGGATTCGCAAGGTT
The DNA here is from genome assembly GCA_947304185.1 of uncultured Bacteroidales bacterium. Lineage (GTDB taxonomy): Bacteria > Bacteroidota > Bacteroidia > Bacteroidales > F082 > Limimorpha. The sequence goes on along the minus strand of CAMZAM010000019.1, from coordinate 233 downwards.
TGATCTACGATTCGAGTATCGATGGCCTCCACAACAGAATGTTCCAAGTGTCGCTGACGTTTGAATAGTCGTTCACGGCAATCTTTTGTACATTGATAATCAATATTTTAGCTACAAATTTCAAAATTTGAAAATTTTTCGTTTTTGTAACGAAAAAAGTTGTATCTTTGCAGCGCAAAAAATTGGTCTCTTCGTCTAGTCTGGTTAGGACGTCAGGTTTTCATCCTGGTAAC
>CAMZAM010000018.1 GCA_947304185.1 uncultured Bacteroidales bacterium | reverse complement strand
GATACTGCATTAGCTTGTGGGAAAGTAGGTCGTCGCCAAACCCTTAAAGGAGCCCAACAGGCTCCTTTTTTTTGTTTAAAGTTTACTGTTTACCGTTTAGAAAACTTTTAAACCGTAAACTGTAAACATTTAAACTAAAATTTTTATCTTTGCATCGTGAATATTAGAAGAGTCATATTATTATTAATAGGTGTAATGACAAGCCATTTTTTGATGGCAAGCTCTACCCTTTTACACTCAAACGACTCTATTCCGACCGATTCAACTTTCGTAAGATATTTTTACGATAAGCTTGATAATCAACAACTTGGAGACGTGAAAGTTTGGGACACCACTACCCTTTCAGCTTCATTCTACGATCCGACAAACCCGCTATTTGAATACTATCAGGAACTCAGTAACTCAGGACATGCACACAAAAATCTGGAGTTCTCCTTCCCCACTACAATCGGTTTTAACAACAATCTGGCAGCCTATGACAGATTTATCATAACAAAAGATAAAATCCGCTATCCTATTGTATATCAGCCGTTTACCGACATCCATTATATGATGGGCAGCAAAAAGGAACAACATTTCGATGTGCTTTTCTGCAGGGAATTTCTTCCAAGATTCTTTGTGACGCTGAATTTCAACATCGATTTTGTGCCATCAGTTTATCCGAGAAGCTTCGCCAGAAACCTTTATTTTGTCGGTAATTTCCGTTGGAATACAAAAAACGAACGTTACGGTGTAAACGGCTATTATGTCACCAATAGAATCGAGGTTTATGAGAACGGAGGCATCACTCACGACTCCATATTTGTCGATCTGATAGAAACTGATAAGTCAGTTATTCCGGTGAATCTGATGAGAGCCAGCAACGTGCTAAAAGTATCAGGTTTCGGACTTAACCAATATTTCGTGTTAGGTTCAATCGGAAGAATCAGCCATTCGATTGATTATCAAAGGAATAGATACGCATATACAGACAGTGATTTATCATCAGATTTTTATGATGCATACGATCCTGTTCTAAATCCTGATGAGACGTTCGATAGCCTTACTTTTTATACGATAAAGAATGAAATCAGTTGGAACTCATTGGGTTACAACAAATATAACAACGATATACCATTCTATCTCACATTCGGTGCCGAACACAACTACACTCATCATAACGGTTATACGGAGATAATTACCGGAGAGCAGTTCGGACAAGTCGATTATCAGAATGTCAGGGCAAAAGCAGGAATTATCATCAATCTGCTGAAATCGGCAAGAATCACTGGTAAAGGTGAACTTATTTTCGGAGGCTACCATGAAGGCGACTTCCTATTGAACGGCCAATGGAAACAGTTCTTAGGAACTTATAAGAAGAATTACGGCGCATTAGCGTTTGATGTTAATCTCACAAGACAATCAGCAGATTGGTTTGAGGATACTTACTATTCGAACAATTTCAGATGGCATAACGATTTCAGTCCGTCAACATACCTTAGACTTCAGGGATCCTACGAATATCGTTGGGTATCAATAGGTTTTAAACAAACAACCATTGATCATTACATTTATTTCGGTGAAAATGCCAAGCCTGTTCAGTATACAGGAACGCTTAATATTACATCAGCTTTTGCCAAGTTTGACGTTAGACTGAAACATTTCGACATTGGCGGTATAGCATCTATGCAAATCGCTGATAATAAAGATGTTATACATTTACCATTATTCTATGCAAAATTGAAATTAGGCTGGAATGTCAATTTGGTGAAAGGTGTTTCTATGATGCAGCCAGCCATCGTAATCAATTATTTCACAGAGTATTACGCCGACGCTTACATGCCTGCACTGAGGACGTTTTATCTGCAGAAAGACGTAAAAATCGGGAATTATCCGTTCTTGGATTTCTATATCACGTTTAAAATCAAGCGTGCGAATATCTTCGTGGGATACACGAATATCTACAGTTTAAGTAAGGACAACAGGTATTTCACCACGCCACATTACCCAATGAGGGATTCGAAGTTCATCTTTGGCGTGAGATGGCGTCTTTACAAATAGTTACACCATTCCGCGCTGTTTCTTGATGCGGTCGTAAGCATCATTGATTTCCTGGAATTTCTTCTCAGCGGCATTACGCACATCATCGCCCAGATAAGCAACTTTATCGGGATGATTTTTCTTTGCCATTTCGCGATAAGCTTTTTTAACCTCATCATCTGTAGCTGTAGGATTGATGCCGAGGATGGTATATGCATCGTCGACTTTCTTCACAAACATCGCTTTAACTGATTCATAATCAGAGGTATAGATACCCATATAACGCGAAATCGATTCAATCACGTTGATCTCTAGTTCATGCACTTGTCCATCAGCGGAGGCGATGCCGAAGAGGTAATGAAGCAGCTGCAGTTTCGACGAATAATTCATGTAACGGCCGATCTGCTCGCTCACTTCGGCTATTTGGATGTCCTGCTTGAGAATTTCACGTAAAGTGAGGATATATTTCTCGGCCTGTTCCTGTCCGAAATTAGAAAGGAAGAAACTTTTCACAAAATCAAGCTCCGATTTTTTGACGGTGCCATCGGCTTTCATCACAGCGGCTGAAAGTACCAATAAACTCGCTGAAAAGTCTTTTTGACGCGGGGTTTTACCAAGAAATTCGACATCTTCTTTGGTATAACTCTTGCCGAATATCGTTCCGAGAGCATATCCGATGATAGCTCCGATAGGGCCGCCACCTATTATAAAACCTATCCCCGCTCCTATCAGTCCTGGGCTACATCCTCCATTCGCATTTAATTGATTATCAGCGCCTTGCCTTCTTCTATCAAAAAATCTTATTACAATATTGATAGCTAAAAACGCTATCAGGACTCCTATAAATTTCATCATTTTCAAAATTTTTACAAAGATACAAATTTTTCTTAAAAAATTCTTGGAAATTTTTCAGAAAAACAGTAATTTTGCGCTTTTCAAAAAAATGGGCATCTAATAGTGCTAAAAAATTGAAAATCATATAGTAGAACAACAAATAATTATTAGAAAAATGGGAAAAACCAAGTACGTTTATCTTTTCGGCAACCGTACAGCCGAGGGTAACTCAACAATGAAGAATTTGTTGGGCGGTAAAGGTGCAAACTTGGCAGAGATGTGTCTGTTAGGTTTACCGGTTCCAGCAGGTCTCACAATCACAACTGAATGCTGCACAGCTTATTACGCTAACAACTGCCAGCTTCCAGCAGGTTTGATGGACGAGGTTCATGCAGGAATCAAGAATATGGAGAAAATCATGGGCATGAAATATGGCGATGCTAAGAATCCTCTCTTAGTGTCATGCCGTTCAGGCGCGCGCCAGTCAATGCCAGGTATGATGGACACCGTTTTGAATATTGGTCTCTGCTCAAAAACAATCCCTGGATTGATCGCTAAAACACAGAACGAGCGTTTCGTTTACGATTCATATCGCCGTCTTATCATGATGTACGCTGACGTCGTCATGGAGAAGGCTGAAGATAGAGATCCTGTTAAGGGCAAAGGTATCCGTAAGATCTTGGACGATAAACTCGATGCTTTCAAGGCAAAGAGAGGTTATAAGTCAGATACAGAAATCACAGCTGCTGAGCTCAAGGCTTTGGCTGAGGATTTCAAGAAGATCATCAAGAAAGAACTCGGAACAGAGTTCCCGGATGACGCAGAGATGCAGCTTGAAGGCGGTATCAGAGCCGTGTTCAAGAGCTGGAACGGTAAGAAAGCTGTGTCATACAGAAGAATCGAAGGTATTCCTGAGGATTGGGGAACAGCTGTCAACGTGCAGACCATGGTGTTCGGTAACATGGGTGAAAACTCAGCAACAGGTGTTGCTTTCACACGTGACCCTGCAACAGGTGACAACAAGTTCTACGGCGAATGGCTGATTAACGCTCAGGGCGAGGACGTCGTGGCAGGTATCCGCACTCCTAACCCATTGAACAAAGCCACCAAGAACGAGAAAAACAAGAAGATGCCTTCAATGGAAGAGCTTATGCCACAGACTTACAAAGAGCTGTGCGACGTTCGCGCCACATTGGAAGACTTCTACAAAGACATGCTCGATATCGAGTTCACAATTCAAGACGGTAAGTTATACATGTTGCAGTGCCGTGTAGGTAAACGTACTGGCGTTGCAGCAGTCAACATGGCTCTCGACATGCTTCACGAAGGCAGAATCGACGAGGCCACAGCTGTCATGAGACTCGGTGTCAACCAGATCGACGAGCTCCTCCACCCTATCCTCGACGCTAAAGACGAGAAGAACAAGAGCGTTTTGGCTCACGGTCTTCCAGCAGGTCCTGGCGGTGCGGTCGGTAGAATCGCATTGAGCAGCGAGAAAGCTATGGAATACAGAAACGCAAAGCAGGCTAACATCCTCGTCCGTGAAGAGACCAACCCTGAGGACGTTGAAGGTATGCGCGCTGCTGACGGTATCCTCACACAGCGTGGCGGTATGACCTCACACGCAGCTTTGGTTGCACGTGGCTGGGGTAAATGCTGCATCGTAGGTTGCGAGGCTGTCCATATCAACGAGAAAGAAGGCACTGTGAAAATCGGTGAAAAGACATACAAAGAAGGCGACATCATTTCACTTAATGGAACTAAGGGTTATGTGTACGACGGTTCAGTGAAGACCATCGACGCTACAGAAAACAAACGTTTCCAGGAGTTCATGAAGCTCGTCGACAAATATCGTAAGATGGGTGTCCGCACCAACGCTGATAACCCGGACGACGCACAGAGAGCTGTCAGCTTCGGCGCTGAAGGTATCGGCTTGTTCCGTATCGAGCACATGTTCTACGGCAAGAACAGCGAGAAACCTCTTGCTAAACTCCGTAAGATGATCCTTGCTGACACCACAGAAGCACGTAAGGCTGCTTTGGCAGAAATCGAGCCATACATCCTCGAGTCAGTGAAGGCCACCATGAAGGTTTTGGACGGCAAACCTGTCACCTTCCGTTTGATGGACCCACCATTACACGAGTTCGTGCCTCATACACTCGACAAGCAGAAAGCTGTTGCTGCAGATCCTGAGTACAACATCACTCTCAAGAAGCTCCAGAAACGTATCGAAGAGCTTAAGGAAGTCAACCCGATGATGGGTCTCCGCGGCGTTCGTCTCGGTATCGTTTATCCAGAGATTTCAGAGACACAGTTCCGTGCTTTGTTTGAGGCTACAGCACAGTTGATGAAGGAGAAGAAACATCCACATCTCGAGATCATGGTTCCTCTCACAATCAACGTGAAAGAGCTTGAAAATCAGAAAACTATCGCAGAGCGCGTCAAAGCTGAGATTGAAAAGAAATACAAAGTCACTATTGAGTACATGTACGGCACAATGATCGAGATCCCACGCGCAACATTAGTCGCTGACAAGATCGCTGAAGTTGCACAGTTCTTCTCATTCGGCACCAACGACTTGACTCAGATGACATTCGGTTTCTCACGCGACGACGTCAACTCAATCGTTCACAGCTACATCGACCAGAAGATCATCCCTGCCGATCCATTCAACACATTGGATCAGGAAGGCGTTGGCCAGCTGGTGAAGTTGGGTGTTGAACGCGGACGTTCGACCAGAAACAACCTGAAGTGCGGCGTTTGCGGCGAGCACGGTGGTGACCCGGCATCAGTAGAGTTCTTCTACAGCTGCGGCTTGAACTACGTTTCATGCTCACCATTCCGCGTGCCGGTTGCGAGACTGGCTGCTGCACAGGCTGCAATTAAGGCTTCAAAAAAGTAATCGAATAATTTTCGGTTAAAATGACGTAGAGACGCCACAATGTGACGTCTCTACGTTTTTTATGTAAAAAAAAAAATTAATCAAATTTATGCTTCCACCTTCTGTGGCTCCAAAGCCAGTAGTATGGATGGTTTTTAATCGTCTGTTCCAGTAATTCCACGTATTTCTGCATGATGGCACCTTCGGGGAGGTCGTTGGGATTCTCGCAGATTTCGTGGACGTCGAGACGATATTTACCGATGCGCTCTTTGATTACTTCGTAATAGAGAACTGGGAGATTGTATTTGCGTGCGAAGCCTTCAGATCCGCGGATGAAACCTGTCTTACGATGCAGAAAATCAGTGACATAGCAGCGCTCAGGGTTGCTCGGGTTCTGATCCGAAAGAATCATATAAGCGGCTGGGATGTGGTTATCCTCGTGATAAGCCATCACCTCGCGGACATTATCGTGAAAGACGACTTGATCGCCGTAACGTGTTCTGGCTCTGTTGATTAGCTTCTCAAAGACCTTATTCGTATTGTGCGCCCCCACTCCTATTCCATGGTGCTTGAACTGCATATCGACACTCAAGACCATCCATTCCCAGTTGTTGTGATGGCTCGACATCAAGACAACACTCTTACCCTGGTCGAAATATTTGTTAACCACTTCAGGATTTGAGCAATGATAGCGACGCATCACGTTTTTGCGGCTCATTGTCAACATCTTAAGCATCTCTGCAGCAAGCTGAGCAAAGTGAATGTAATAACGCTGACGAGCCTTCCACACCTGCCATTTACTCCATTCCGGAAACGATTTTGAGAAATTATCATCGATAATCCTTCTTCTATACCTTATTATGAATGCCATTATCAAATAAAACGGGAAACATATCAGGTAAAGAAGTCCCAAAGGTATAATAGAAAGAGGATATAATATGAAATAGAATAAGAAATAAGTCATCTCTAAATTTTTGCGCTGTAAAATTACACATTTTTTTTCAAAAGTGTTGTTTTATTCAAATTTTATTTAGAACTTTGCAATTTAAAATAGGATAAATTCATTAATAAAAAAGATATGGCAAAAAACATCAATGAATTAAAAGAGGCTTTGACCTCTTACGGCATCAAGGATGTCAAGGAAATTTACTATAATCCTTCGTACGAGCAGTTGTTCAAGGACGAGATGAATCCAGCATTGACAGGCTTCGACAAGGGCGTTTTGACCGAACTCGGCGCTGTCAACGTGATGACTGGCGTTTACACCGGCCGTTCGCCTAAGGATAAATACATCGTCATGGACAAGAATTCGAAGGACACAGTATGGTGGAACACCCCTGTCTATCCTAACGACAACCACGAGATGAGCGAAAAAGTGTGGGAAGAGGTGAAAGAACTTGCAAAGAAACAACTTTCAGGCAAGAACCTTTACGTCGTCGACGCTTTCTGTGGCGCTAACAAAGACACCCGCATGGCTGTGCGTTTCATCATGGAGGTGGCATGGCAGGCGCACTTCGTGCTCAACATGTTCATCAAGCCGACTGAGGAAGAACTCAAAAACTTCAAGCCGAACTTCACTGTTTACACGGCAAGTAAAGCAAAAGTCGAGAATTACAAAGAGTTAGGACTTAATAGCGACACCTGCGTAGCATTTAACGTTTCATCACGCGAGCAGGTTATTTTGAACACCTGGTACGGCGGCGAGATGAAGAAAGGTATGTTCTCGATGATGAACTACTACCTGCCGTTGCAAGGCATCGCGGCTATGCACTGCTCAGCAAATACTGACATGAAGGGCGAAAACACCGCCATCTTCTTCGGCTTGTCAGGAACAGGTAAGACTACCCTTTCGACCGACCCGAAACGTTTACTCATCGGTGACGACGAGCACGGCTGGGACGACGAAGGCGTGTTTAACTTCGAAGGAGGCTGCTATGCAAAGGTCATCAACCTCGACAAGGAGAGCGAGCCAGACATCTACAACGCCATCAAACGCAACGCTTTGCTTGAAAACGTTACCGTTGACGCAAAGGGCAAAATCGATTTCAAAGACAAGAGCGTGACCGAAAATACACGTGTCTCCTATCCTATCGAGCACATCGAGAAGATTGTGAAGAACGTGCGTCCGATTTCAGCTGGCCCTGCTGCAAAGAACGTGATTTTCCTTTCAGCAGATGCTTTCGGAGTATTGCCTCCAGTCTCGATTTTGACTCCAGACCAGTGCAAATACTACTTCTTGAGCGGTTTCACTGCAAAACTCGCAGGTACAGAACGCGGCATCACCGAGCCTACCCCAACATTCAGCGCATGCTTCGGACAGGCATTCCTCGAGTTACATCCAACGAAATATGCTGAGGAACTCGTAAAACGCATGGAGAAGAGCAACGCCAAGGCATACCTTGTGAACACAGGATGGAACGGCACCGGCAAGCGTATCTCGATTAAGGATACACGTGGCATCATCGACGCCATTTTGGACGGTTCTATCGAGAAGGCTCCAACTAAGAAGATCCCATATTTCGACTTTGAGGTTCCTACAGCATTGCCAGGCGTAGATCCAAAGATTCTCGATCCACGCGACACTTACGCAAATGTCGAGGATTGGAACAAGAAAGCTGAAGACCTCTCCGGCAGATTCATCAAGAACTTCGCCAAGTTCACGACAAATGAAGCCGGCAAGGCCTTGGTTAAAGCTGGTCCACAATTGTAAATGATTCATGTAGAGACGTTTTTTGAAACGTCTCTACATTTTTATAAACATTAACAAAAAATAAATAACATGAAAAGATTTTTAATGTTAGCGGTGGCAGTGCTTTTCGCAATGACCATCAGTGCTCAGACCTACTATGTGTCGAAGGACACAGGCAGCAACAGAGGTGACGGCAGCAAGGAGAAGCCGTACAAAAACTTACAGAAAGCCATTGACGCTGTTCCGGAAGGGTCAACCATTTACGTTGCAGAAGGCAACTATTTCGGAATGCTTGATGCAGGCAACATCAACGTTACCAAATGCGTGAAGATTTATGGCGGTTACAATACCGACTTCACACAGCGTGATATCTTGAAATACAGGACAATGGTTCAGCCAACGGCAGAGTCGAACGGCACTGCAAAAGGCGGTGGAACGATGATTATCAAGGTCTACAATCCGAATGGTGACATTGTTATCGACGGCATCTTGTTTGACCGTGGCAATTCGATTTCATACAATGCACGTGGCGAAGGTCAGCCAAAGGGTGTTGAATCACCAATGATGAATCCGATAGGTGTTGCAGGTAAAGGTGGTCCAAACCTTGACCAGACTGGTGTTTTGACAACAGAGACAAGAGAGTTATATTTCGACAATCCAAATTGCAAGAGTATCACCATCCACAACTGTGCTTTCGTCAACGCACCTAATTACGGAATCGGCGGTATGTTCCAAGGCGAAGTCACCATTGACAACTGCATCTTCGTGAACTGCCGTATGATTGCCTGTGATGTTATGGGCAGCAACGGACAAAAGTATCAGACAGTGCACTTCACAAACAACACGGTGCTGTTCACATGGTCACGTCTGAAAGATTACGACGACATGGGATATGGATTCCGTTACAATAACGGCACTCACAGCTATGTCGACCACTGCATCATCGGCTGCAGCATCTATTCAGGTCTCGACCGCGCACGTGTCGATTATAAAGACAAGGAAGCACAGAAGATTGCAGAAACAACAAACAACATGTTCTTCTTGAACAGACGTGCTGACGCTGCTCTCGCTGGCGGCGGTAAGTTCTTGATGATCAGCGTGGATCAATTTGAGGATGCCGAGGCCTTGACAGAAATCGACGGATGCATCGGAATGTCCGATCCGAAAGTTTTCAACGGAAAGATCAACGAGGCATATCTTAAGGGCTTTGCCAACGCCACTTATAAAGAAAGTGTTGATTATCAGCCGAGTTCGGCCGACAACCAGCTCCGCGCTGCTTTAGGATTGAACAAACAAGGTACAATCAACTCATCATCATCGATGTTTGCAAACCGTTATCCTTTCGAGGACGCGCTGAAGTTGTTCGGTGCTGTTAAGGGTTACGGCGCACAACTGCCGAAATAAAGTTGAAAGTTTATAGTGAAAGTTTAAAGAAAAAAAGACCGAGTTAAAAACCCGGTCTTTTTTGTTGTGTCTTGCCTAGCACTAATTCAGCATCACTGGCATGAGGAGCATCAGGATGTCCTCGTCGGCGTTTTGGTTGTCGACTGGTGTGATGATACCGGCGCGGTTTGGTGCCGACATCTCAAGCTGAATCTCTGTCTGGCTGAGGTTTGCAAGCATCTCCTGGAAGAACTTCGAGCTGAAGCCGATTTCCATGTCTTCGCCAGAATAGTTGCAGGTGAGGCGTTCTTTAGCTTCGTTTGAGTAGTCGAGGTCTTCTGCTGTGAGAACCAGTTCCTGACCAGTGATCTTGAAACGAATCTGGTGTGTTGCCTTGCTTGAGAAGATAGCCACACGTTTAATAGCAGCGTTAAGCAGCTGACGGTCAACAATAAGCTTGTTAGGATTTGTTGTCGGGATGACAGCCTCGTAGTTAGGATAACGACCTTCGATGAGGCGGCAAATCAGCTTATACTCGCCAAATGTGAACGATGCGTTGGTGTTGTTAAACTCAACATGTACAGGCTCATCAGCGCGGCCAGCAAGGATGTTCTTCAGCTGGTTGATAGGCTTCTTCGGCACTATGAACGACGCTGCTGCATCTGACTTCACATCCATTCTTCTGTAGCGCACGAGCTTATGGGCGTCGGTGGCTACGAAGGTGAGGCATGTATCACTCATTGCCATGAACACACCTGTCATGATTGGACGGATCTCGTCGCTGCCTGTCGCGAAGATTGTCTTCTCAAAGCCGCAAGCGAGCACGTCGGCTGGAATATCCCACACTGAAGGCTCAGTAATGACTGGCACTTGCGGGAATTCGTCGCTCTTATGACCGACCATCTTATAACGTCCCTCGCCTGTCGTGATTTCGATAGCGAGAGTTGCTTCGTCGATATTAAATGACACTGGGATGTCAGGGAAATTCTTCATCACGTCGATAAGCAGACGTGCCGGAATGGTGACCTGTCCCTTACCTTCAACCATGTCAGGTTTAATGGAGACAGTCATCGTCGTCTCAAGGTCAGATGCCGTGATTTTCAGTTCGTCGTCGTTGATATCGAAGAGAAAATCATCCAAAATCGGCAATGTGTTGCTTGAATTGATAACACCACTGAGTGCCTGGATTGCTTTTAAAAGCTTTAAACTCGAAAGAATAAACTTCATAACTCCTAGTATTTTTCAAACTGCTAAATTACAACTTTTTCTTGAATTACAGCTAATTTTTTTAAAATTTTTTATTTTCTGATAAAAACCGCTGCCGTCCACTCGTTCTTCTTGATATGATTAAGGTAAGAAAGACCCAGTCGCTCAGCCTCATTTCTAATCAGCTGTAAATCAGCTTCATAGAAGCCGCTAAAGAAGATTTTGCCTCCTTTTTTCAGACATTTCACATATTCGTGCATATCACGCAGAAGTATGTTACGGTTGATATTTGCTATAATGATATCAAATTGTCTGTTGTTCAACGAGTTAGCATCACCAAGTTCAACAATAATCTCGTTCTCATCATTGAGTTTCACATTGTCGAGAGCGTTGCGGTAAGCCCATTCATCATTGTCGATGGCAACAGTCTTTGCTGAACCGAGTTTCTTAGCGAGAATGGCCAAAACGCCGGTTCCTGAGCCCATGTCAAGCACGTCTTTATCTTTGAAATCCTCGGTGAGCATGAGTTTGATTATCTGTGCCGTCGTCTCGTGATGCGCGGTGCCGAACGACATCTTCGGCTCGATGCAGAGGTCATATTTATAGCTGCTGTCGGCTTCATGGAAAGGAGCGCGGATTCTACATGTGTTGTCAATCACCACTGGCTCATACGACGATTCCCATGTGGCGTTCCAGTCCTGATCGGGAATAATTTCCTTCTTAACTATCTGAACGTCAGCGAGTTGCTCTATGGCAAGTATTCCGTCGAGGGCTTCTTTATTGAACGCATTTTCAGCGCAATAGGCTACGAAGCCTTCGTCGGCGTCCATGAAGCTGTCGAAGCCAATATTGCCAAGCAGCTCGGCGAACATATCTTTCAAAGCCTCGTTTTGAGGATTCGAGAAAGTGTAAGCGATGTAATTCATTGTCAATTACTTAGAAGCCTGTTCGCAGATACTCACAAAATCTTCAGCTTTGAGCGATGCGCCGCCGATGAGACCGCCGTCGACATCAGGCTGGGCAAAAAGTTCGGAGGCATTCTTAGCGTTGCAGCTGCCGCCGTAGAGGATATGAATCTGACTTGCGACATCATCGCCATATTTCTCTTTCACGAGGCCACGGATGAACGCATGCACTTCCTGAGCCTGAGCCGGAGTAGCAGTCTTGCCTGTTCCGATAGCCCAAACAGGTTCGTAGGCGATGATAACGTTCTCAATATCAGCGACATCAAGATGGAACAGCCCCTCCTCCACTTGTTTGCGAATCACATCAAAATGTTTGTTGGCTTCGCGCTCCTCAAGGACCTCGCCCACGCAGAAAATCGGGACGATTTCATACTGAAGAGCTAAGTTGACCTTCGCGGCAAGCGTTTTATTGTCTTCACCGAAGTATTTTCTACGCTCGCTGTGACCGATGATGCAGCAGCTCACTCCTATTGAGTCGAGCATCTTGGCAGAGACTTCACAAGTGTAAGCTCCTGATTCCCAAGCGGCTACGTTCTGTGCGCCCACTTCAAACAGCTCATGTTCCGAAGCTTCGTCGGTAGCAAGTTCGAGATATGGGAACGGAGGGCAGATTATCACTTCGCATGACGGTTGTTTCTCGTCAAGAAGGTTCTCGAGGTCTTCAATAAGGGTCTGGGCTTCCTCGAAATCGAGGTTCATTTTCCAGTTGCCGGCAACGATTTTATTTCTTTTCATAATATGATGATTTTAATTATTATCTTTAAAATGCAAAGATAGTAATTAATTCTTAAACCTGACAAGGATTTTTCTACTCTATTCGTACTTCATAGAGGCGACTATTTCTTGTGTTGTCATTTTTATACAAGAAATACGCTTTCCCATTGTAAATCCTGAGGTTTTCAATGAATGCGAAGCCTCCTATGACAAAGGTTTTATCTGTTGTGCCGGTTTCGATATTGATTCGTTTGATGGTTGTCACGCCGTTGTCGATAAAAATGGTGTAAAACTTGCCGGTCGCGTCATCCATAATCACTTTTTTGCCCCATTTCTTGATCAGCTTCATCTTACCGCTCCAATGATTATATTTATGAAACCAGAGTGGATATTCGGCTATGACTTCTCCTAAGTTATTGAAAACAAATGTCTTATCCTCGTCAAAAGCGAAAAGATAAAGTTTGTTATCGTAAGCGAAAATCGGGTCGTAAGTGGGCTTCAGAAACATACTGCCACTTCGTTCCGGAAGTCCCCATTTATTCTTAAGAGAAAAATAGATAAAATCACGCCCCTCTACGTTCACACAATGATGAAACTCATGAGGTTGCCGGTCGCCATCAATCTCAAAATAATAGTAGTAAATCTCCTGGTTGAAGTAAAAATACTTGCCAGCCACCAGGATACTGTCGGTGACGCATGCAATATTTCCAAACACTGAAAGAAACTCCGAGAGCGGATAATGATACAGCAGTTCCATATCGAAAACCCTGTCTCTCAACGTCTTATGCCCTATCTGCCAGACGTCGTTATCGGAAACGATATGCATCTCACCGTAAACATCTTTGAAAATATTGTAATAATCGGGATTTATCTTAAACTCTGTTAGGGTGTCGCATGCGAAATTCAGATGCAGAATAGCGTTATTGCGGCGACGTTGCGCAAGTAGATAGATGCCTTTATCATTTATTTCGAAATCCTTAACGGTGACAACCTTATTGTCGTAAGCTACATGAGGCAAATTTTCGACAAACTCGACCTCTGGCAGTTGCAGACGAGTCGGTGTCATCTTTATAACAATTCTCTTGTTAATATCAAGACTATCAATAACATAAGTGATATTTTCAAACGAAAGATGGCTGGCGTAAATAGTGTCACCCGGAAGTGAATGTTTCAGCGTAAACTGTCCGTCTTTATTGGTAACGGCAAGGATTGTGGAGTCGATGGCATAAATACCCGCATCGCGAATCGGCTTGTTGCGGTTGTCGAGGCAAACGCCGTTTATGACAGTGTTTTGAGCAGTAGTGCAAAGTGACCATAGCAGTAATATTACTAATAAGAAATAATGTAGTATCTGCCTGATTTTCATAGGATTAAGTTTTAATTAAGTTTTGTCTTTTCGATATAGGAAACCTCAATATTTCCTGAGTCTTTCTTCCTTTTCAGAGAATAGAGATTACCTTTATATATTATCATTTTATGGCTCAAATATTGATTAGCGTTGGCGCGAGGTATGGTTTTGCCCGTTTTCACGTCGATTTCGTTCAAAGTTGCTCCAAATATGGTGTAAAACTTACCCCATGCGCGGTCCTGATAGATGATGTGCCGCCAGAAAGTCTCCTTGTCGGGATAGGTGATATCGCAGCTGTGAAGCAGGTTCAAAGCCTCGTCATAAGTGCCAATCTGACGGTTTTGATGGTCGAAATAAAATAAAGTGTCGTGCGAGTGTCCGAGATAAGCCTGCTCGGGTCGCATCCACACATTTCGAAGAAACGACTCCCAGTCGTCGTCGCTCGGACCGAACCATAATCCGCCGGAGCGTGATGAATGAGCCACATGCCATTGCACTTCCTGCGGAATCTCGCTAAGCCGCTGAAGGTCATTGTTACAAAAGACGGGCTCTCGCTCCTTTTTATCTGGGTTAATCCTATAAAAATCAAGCAGATAGCCACTAGCACGAATGTCGCAAAAATAAACGTATTGGTCAGTCATGAAGAGGCATCGGCCCAGCACTTCGCGATAATGCTTCTTCTCTACCGGAAAGGCATAATAATATTTATTCTCGATCTCAACTATTTGATACAGAGTATCTTGCGCCACGATCTGGATGTTATTAGCGATATCAAATTCCAAGCTCGTCGGTTTCATTGTTTCAGGAATGGAGATGGTGTCGAGCGGCTCGAATACCATATTGGTCACCAGAATTCGGAAATTTTTAAACGAGTTGCTTTGTCTTTGAAGGATAAAAGATTTATCGTAGGCAATCTCGAAATCGACCATCACATATTTATAGTCGCGGTATGCTTTGATCTTTTCGGCTGTGACAATAGCCTGTTCGAGCAAAATATTCTTCACACAGGTATCCTGCTGCGCGGACATGGCTAAACCGCACAGCAGGAATACTATGAGAGAGAATTTACTTTTCATTCTGCAAAAATAATTGCAAGACACATTCTTGTCAATACCTAAAACCCTAAAAGATTGGGAAAAATCCTTACGTTTTAAGGATATGAAAAAAAACATTGATTGTTTATTCTTCCAATTCTTTCAAAATTCCTTCCAAAACAAGTTCAACATCGGGTCTGACAGCAATTTTGTCTATAACATAATATAGGCCGACGACAATTATATCAATATAAAGGCAAAATGCAAATTTTGACACACCTTCTATTGATGCCTTTGTCGCGATTAGGACTATTACTCCAACGAGTATCAAAAACAGGCAGAAGAATATCATTAAAAACCGTCTTGTTCTCCTATAAACTTTCATCATTTTGTGGATTCGTTTTGAATTATCAGCCACATTCAACGATTCAAGATCCCACTTCCTGGTTTTCAGATAGATATAGAGATTCAATGAGATAACACCTAAGCACCAAGGCAAAAAATAAAAACCTATCCACATACAAATAAAAGGTGTCAGAACTGCCACAAGTATCATTCTGATGATCAGTTTACGCTGCATTTCCGAAATATGTTTCTTTGTGGCTTCGCTAATATGCTTATCGCTGACGATGCTTTCTTTTTCCAGCTTCTCATTTAAAGTGGCAAGCTGCGCCCGCATTTCTTCCAATTCGTTGTTTTCCATAGCTTTGCGTTTTAATCGTTCGACATTTTCTTCAGTTGTTCCTTGATTCTGACCAGTTTTACGGAGACGTTTTTGGTGGAGATGCCGATGATTTCACCGATTTCCTCGTAGCTCATATTCTCCAGCCAAAGCAGGATGATTGCCCTATCGAGCATCCCGAGTTTGTTGATGCGCCGGTAAAGCATCTGCACTTGTCGTGTGTCGTCGTCGGTGTCGGTAAACAGGTTGATGTCCATTGTCAGCGGCAACGTATCCACGCGGCGTTTCTTTTTCCTTTCGAATGTGAGGCAGGTGTTGAGGCTAACGCGCCAGATCCACGTCTTCACGTCGCATTTGCCCTGAAAGCCGTCGAATCCGCGCCACAGGTTGATGAGCGTCTCCTGAAACAGGTCGTTCACCTCGTCCTGATCCTTCGAAAAAAGGTAGCACACGGTAAAAATGGCGGCTTTGTTAGCCTTCACGATTCGGTTAAACTCCAATTCTTTCTCCTTCATGGTCTAAAACCTTTTGCACATTAGACGCAATACTGATGGAAAAACTACAATAAATGATTAATTTTTTGCAAAAATACTATTTTATTCTCACTCTCGGATCCAGAATTCCGTAAATTATATCAACTACAATGTTGATAATGATGAGCATCACTCCTATTAATAATACTGCGCCCATGACGACGGGGAAGTCGAATTTGTCGAGCGCATCGACGATGACTACGCCGATTCCTTTCCAGTCGAAAACGTATTCCACGAAGACGGCACCAGCAAGAAGACTTGCAAACCACCCGGAAACAGCAGTAACCACTGGCGTTAGAGCGTTTCTGAGTGCATGGACGCCGATGACACGCCATTTCTTCAGACCTTTGGCTTTTGCAGTACGGATGTAATCCATTGACATCACCTCGAGCAAGGTTGTTCGTGTAAGTTCAGTGATAACAGCCAAAGGCCTCAAACCGAGCGTCAACGCAGGCAAAATGAGATTTTTCAAGTCGAGATAAGCACCATTGCCGTAATCGTCAACGGAGAAAAGGCTTCCCGTCATGCTGAGACCTGTCACTGACTCCAAAACGAAGCCGAAAAGCCATGCGATGAGGATGGCGGCGAAAAACGACGGTAGCGACATCCCTATCGTGGTGATAAACAGGGTAAAACGGTTCAGGAAAGCGCTGTTCACAATAGCGGTGAGCACACCAAGAAGCACTCCTATCACAAAGGCGAAGAGTATCGACACAAAAGCGAGTATCAAAGTGTTAGGAAAAGCCTCGGATAGTATTGTCTCCACTGGCCTTTTGCTCTGGTATGAATAGCGCAGATACGGTGTCTTGAAGATGATTTTCGTCTTACCTACAGTCGCAATTCTCCCATAAGGCTCGTATTTCGTCAGATCTTTGTTTTCGTTGTAAAACGATATAAATGAGAGGTCATTCAAATAGTTAACGTATTGTTTCCCAATGCTTTGGTCGAGACCGAGCTCATGACGGATGGCCTGCACGTCCTGTTCGTCGGCACGCTGACCGAGCATCATGCGCACAGGATCGCCTGGAACGATTGTGAAAAGGAAAAACACCAGCGTCGCCACGCCCCAAAGGACGAGGATTCCGTAGAGTATCTTTCTCACAATATACGTAAACATATCACTTCACAAGAGGGAAATCGATTTTCGACCACTTTTTCTTTATGACTCCATCGTCGAACAGCATCAGTCCGGGATTAGAGCGCACCATGGTCTTGAGCTCAAGCTCATCACCATAATAAACATCGTTGAAAATCAGATATTCATCATTCAACTTTTCGACATATTCAGGTGATGCTGCGGTCAGCCAGATATAGTCAAATCCTTGATTATAAGCGACTTCCGTCATCTTTATGCAGTTCTCGAAGTCACGTTCGGTCATCTCTTCGGGATACGGTGCTACGAAGACGTAAAGATTCTCCGAATCGTACAGAATATGAGTCATATCCTCGCCTTCCGCATCCAAAATGGCAAATCCGAGGGTGTTGGAGCCGCCTTCGGAACGTTGCGACACGAAGGTCCACTGACTCATCCATACGCTGTCGTTCCAAGGGTAGTTTGGCGACTCAAACTCCTGAGTCTCACCTGTTTCGTTGTTTTCGTACGTCACGAAAATCCTGCCAGCATTGTAGCCGTTCGGGGTCAGCTTTGTGCCGACTTTCCAATCGGTGAAGTCAACGACCGGCAGATGGCGGATGTTATAGACTTCAAAACAGACAAAGGCGCTCATGAAAGCGAGTGCCAAAACCCATTGTACGCCAAGCGTCAATCGTTTGTTTTTCAACGACTTATTGTTAATAACAACAGGCAACAGCACTGCATCGATGACTATGTTTTTCCAGAATGTCTGCCAGTTTGTGAGTTTTATCGCTGTTCCAAAGCATCCGCAGTCGGGAACGAGGTCATACATGGCATCGAAAAACGTGGTGGCGGTGAAAAACAGCATAAGGAGGGTCGCGCCGAGCGTAGCGAGGCGCGGCAAGACGTTGGTAATCAAGCAGATACCGACAATAAACTCCGCCAAAATCATCACTACGGCAAGCACTAAAGCAGCGTCGTTAAGCCACTCGATGCCATAAGCGGCGAAGTAATCGAGCATCTTATACTTCGTGCCAAGCGGATCCACACCCTTCGTGAAACTGCTGAAGATAAACAGCATCCCGACGAGTATCCTGCATACCGCGACGACCGTTTTCTTTGCTGAACCTGCCATTATTCTTTCTTACCTTCGTTAATCAAAATCATGCAGAATACAGCGTAGTTTATCATATCGAAGTAGTTCGCATCGAGGCCTTCCGAGATCAGAGTTTTGCCGTTATTATCCTCTATCTCCTTGACTCTCAATATCTTCATCAGAATAAGATCGGTCATCGAACTGATTCGCATGCTGCGCCAAGCCTCATCATAGTCGTGATTTTTCTTCATCATGAGGTCGAATGCCTCGTCGAGAACCTTTTTATATAGTTCTGAAGCCTGCTGGAAGTCCAAATCAGGCTGTTCAACCACACCAAGTTGCAGCTGAATAATCGCCATAGCCGAATAGTTGATGATGCCGATGAATTCAGGCTCGATGCCTTCATTTACAAGGCGTTCCTTCTTTCTCTGCAAGCTACGGATGCGGTTTGCCTTGATAAAAATCTGGTCGGTGAGCGACTCGGTGCGCATGATACGCCATGCCGCGCCGTAATCCTGCATCTTCTTATCGAAAATATCGCGGCATTGTGCCACCACCTGCTGATATTCTGCTGTCGTATCTCTCTTCATTGAAAAAAAATTTATATTTTTGCGTTTGTAAAAATACACATTTTTATGTTACGAATAGCGAGTAGAGGACAAATTTTTTCGTGGGACCGTCCAGTGGTGATGGGAATCATGAACGTAACGCCCGATTCTTTCTTCGATGGTGGTAAGTATCAAGGACTTACGTCGGTGTTGGAACATTGCCATAAGATGGTCGATGATGGGGCCGACATCCTTGATTTGGGGGCCTTCTCCACCCGACCGGGCAGCGAGCGCATCTCCGACAAGGAAGAAATAGAGCGAATCATTCCCGCCTTGAAGTCTATCAGGAAAGAATTTCCAAACATCCCAATCTCTATCGACACATTCCGTCAAAGTGTTGCTGCTCAATGCATTGCAGAAGGTGCAGATATCATCAACGACATCTCGGGCGGACTTTTCGACGAGGCTATGATTCCGTATATCGGCAAGAATCACATTCCTTACATTTTGATGCACATCACCGGCACTCTCGAAGGCATGCATCATGAGGAGATCATCGGCGAAGACGTGCATGAGAAAGTTCGTCAATTCCTTGAAAATCAAGTGAATAAGCTTTTAGAATACGGCGAACAACAAATCATTTTAGACCCTGGAATCGGGTTTAATAAGACCATCGAATGCAACTTCGCTTTGCTTCGAGACCTCGACAAATATCGTGTCAACGGCTTGCCAATTTTAATTGGAATCTCTCGTAAGTCGTTGATTTATAAGACTTTAGAGTTTACAGCACAAGAAGCCTTGAATGGTACAACAGTATTGAATACCATTGCTTTGATGAATGGTGCTGATATATTAAGGGTGCACGACGTGAAAGAGGCGGTTGAAGCAGTGAAACTCACACAGGCCGTCATTTCGAGCGAACATCGAACGCAGTGAGATGGTAGTCGAGAAATCTTCCATCCGAAAAAGCTTATTACCAAAGAGGATTTCTCCATTCCGCTCCGCTTCAGTCGAAATGACGAACACAAAAAAGTCTTGACAATTAAAAAATATTTGTATCTTTGTGGGTTATTTCGAATGTTATGGTTGACTTGATGATAAACGCTTTCATTCAGATACGTTTTCTGGATATCCTGGACATAATCCTGGTGGGATTATTGCTGTATTTCCTTTACACTCTGGTGAAAGGGAGCACGGCTATCAACATCTTCATCGGCATCGTGGCGGTGATTATCGGTCTGAAAATCGTGACTTTGCTGCACATGGAGCTCCTCACCTACATCCTCGGAGCCTTCGTCAACGTCGGTTTCATCGCATTGATCATCATCTTCCAACCTGAGATCCGTCGATTCCTGCTAAGCATCGGAACATCCAAGTTTGCCGTGGGATTCCGCAGATTTTTCTCGCGCCTCGGCGTAAAATATAAAGAAGTCGACGACACCGACCTCGACCCTATCTGCGAAGCCTGCATCTCGATGAGCAACGAGAAAGTCGGAGCTTTGATTCTTCTCACGCAAGAGAATGATTTACAAGACATTATCGACACTGGAGTGGTTATCGACGCCGTCATCAGCAAGCCTTTGATTGAAAATCTTTTCTTCAAAAACAGTCCTCTCCACGACGGCGCCATGGTCATTACCAACAATAAAATCGTAGCCGCACGTTGCATCCTTCCTATCACGCAACAGACAAGACTACCAGGCAGTTACGGTCTGCGTCATCGCGCCGGAATAGGCGTCTCAGAGACTCACGACTGCATCGTTTTGGTTGTCTCTGAAGAGACAGGCAGCACCCGTATAGTCTACGACGGCAAAGTCATCGATGTGAAACCCGCCGAGCTGAAGGCTAAAATCAAGGAAATTCAAGGCCGCAAAAGCCTGAAATAATCCTCTCCTTCCCGATTTCCATCTTAGTAAACCCGAACATCTTCTTCCCCAAGTCTTTGAGCGATGCTCCGATGAGGTAAACATCATCATCAATTAATAAAAACCTGTCGTGAGATTTGTTGAATTTCTCAATGTTTATTGGCTGATACTCAGAGTTATGCTTTTGCAAATCCAGTTTCAGTTGTTTAGAGATGTTTGCCGTATAAATCGTCGCTTTAACGCCTTCATTTCGTTTATCCAACATCGTCAATACAGTTTCATCCACATAATTATCAATTAGTATTATTTCGGATTTGGCACGTTTTATCAAGTCTGAAATGAACACGTATGCATCGAAGATTTGGCCGTCGGTAAACAAACAATCTTTCATGATTGGTTCTGAAAAATTTCGGATAATTGTGCCAATATTGTCCTTTGTAAGCATGTTTTGTTTTATCGCCTTAATATCATTGGTGTTATCCTCCGTTTGCTTTGCAAGATGTAGTATCTCATTGTATTCCAACACATTATGATGTTGAATAATATAATCCTTCATCTGCTTGAAAAGCCTGATAAGTTTTTTGCTCTGTTGTGTAGCCAAATGGCCTTTTAAAACAGTCATTAGCATATATATTCCTTGCTCTGTAAAAGCATAAGGAAGATACTGGCGACCGCCTCTGTTTTCCGTTTTTGATATCAAAAATTTTGACCTCAAAATAGCATCATTATCATACTCGACTGATTCACAATCTGTTAGTGAAATTTTTGAGGTCGAATTTTTCGACCTCAAAATTTCATCATACTCTTCCTTGGTCAGTTGGAATCTAAAATCATCGTCAAACTTTTCAATGTTATTTTTAACTTGTTCATTAAAACGTTTTGTCGTATATCCATAGATTACCGCCAAATCGCTATCCAGCATCACTTGTACTCCTCTAATGGTGTAAATCTTTGATTTCAAACCATCTTCATCATATATTGCCAAATTATTATCCATAATGTTTTGATTTTAAGTTCTTATTAATTATCCAAGTTTTAATCGAAGCATCGTGGTTTCAGTAAAATAGCCTTTCGGCTTTGTTTTATTTAGTTTTGTTTCACTTTTCATAGTACAAAAGTTTCATATTCAACAACATATAACATTACGCCACCTCCTCTGTGGCGAATTTCAATTTCAATAACACTGTTTTACGATGCTGATTCGGTTTCAAATCTTGTTGCAAAAATACAAAATTTTCGATATAAAACCAAACTTTTAGAAAATTTCTTCAAACATCTTCCTGTATGCCTCCACTTTCTTATCAAAGGATAACGGATAGGCTCGTGATGAGGACGGTAGGCGGTATAATTTAAGGTTCTCTCTCAATAATATTTGGTCGTTCGGTGATGGTATTTCGCTGATATTGAAATAGTTACAGACTTCGATCGTGGCTTTTTCGCCTGTAGTGGCGATTGCTCTGCATTGAGGTATTTGCTTTAACAAAGCATTAATATCAGTGCGCTCGACGATTTCAAGAAAAGCATCGGAAGCGTTGTCCTTCAAGCGGTTAACAGCTGAAGCTGTATCATATAAAGCTATTCCTTTTTCGTTTAAAAAAGCGATTATCTCATTCATTTTGAAGCACTTACACTCCAAATCCACGAAATGGTTCTTGTCATCAAACCATATCGCGCCCTCGATGCGCCAGTGGTCGTTGATGAAATTCGGGTAAAAAAAGTCCATACACCAGCGCTTCTTCGGTGGCGGGAAACTGCCGAGAAACAACACCTTCGTATTGGCAGGAAGAAAAGGCTTAAGTGGATGATACTCAATCATTTTATCTCTATCAGATAATCCCGATCAGTTCTGTAGAAATAGCGTTCGTATGGGTCGTAGCGGTAGCGATTTATTGTGTCGATTGCGCCAACTTCATGATTATCAATGTATTTGTTCATCATGAAATCGTAGCAATAGCCGGCGTAGAGACGGCCTAAAATAGAGGCAAACTTATAAAAACCTTCAATATTAATCGTGTCGCAATAAATCTTCGAAACAACCTTATTGTTCTGATAATCAATGTCAAACGTCACATCTGTGTCGTTATAGTAGTTCTGTTCAGTGAATGTCGTCACGACAGTCGTGTCGTTAGCCAGATTAAACCAAACGGCTACATTCACCAAGTCGACGGGCACATCAAGACATATACGATGCTCCCCAACCCAGTCGCAAAACTGCTGCGGCTCACACACCTCAATTACCTCGATCTGAGGTATCTCTATCACCCAATGTGTTGAGTCAGGACGCGATGTCTCTGTCTCCCAATACTCCACTTTCAGACCGTAATCTTTTAAAGTTTCTTTCATCGATAAATAAATGACATCCAGAAACTTATCATCGTTTACTTTATCTATTACTTTAACTTGTTTTTCAAGGTATGCTATCTGTGTTTGGAGCGATGAATCGGCCAATTCTGCAGGGATGGAATCATTGCGAAGGTTGCGTTTCGCCAGTCTCTCAGGAAGATACAACGCCACAACGGTCTTGCGGTTATTTTTCACAAAACGACGTGCGACACCCTGCTGTTCTGAGCACGACAGCAGCAGCAAAACTGCAGCGGTTAATATCAGAATGTACTTCCTCATCAATTAGAATAACGTCAACTGACCGTCTTTATTGTCGTCAGGGTCGTTCTCTGGGGCTGAAGGCTCGGTTGTGGAGTTCTCGGGAGCCTCAGATTTTACTGGTTCTTCCGTGTCTTCAGAGTTCTCAGCGCTTTCTGCTGATTCTTCTGCTGGCTCGGGCTCTTCTTCCGCAGGAGGCTCAGGAACTTCGAACGGTTCCAGGAACTCATAGTAGTTCACGTCGTGCACTGAGAGGCGTTTACCTTTGGCTTTGTAGCTCTTCACGCCTATGTATTCGTCGACGTTAACTTCCTCATCATCAAAGTGTTTGCCGCTCACGCCGTCGTTGAATTTCAGCAACAGTCTCGGCAACACATCCATGTTGACGGCGATCAGTTTAGCATCCTCACCTTCGCCGATGAACGAGATTCGTTTGTTCAAAGGAGTATCTTCTTCAACAGTAAACCTCTTGATATACATCAACTTAGTCTCGGCTTCGATATACAAAACGGTAAAAATAGTCTCAGGTTCGAACTTGAAAATCATCGTCATATCGTCGTCGAAGTGCGTCGAAAGGTCGAAGTTCGTGAGACGGAACTCGCCGTTGGCGTGAATCTGCATGATTCTGTCGTTGCCCGAATATCTGCCAATCGAAACACCGCGTCCATCGGCGTTCAGACGCTTCACAGTGTCATCGTACCATATCTCACGTGCCGACAGGGTTGAAACGCCCTCCTCGCGCTTAAAAATGCGGTTTACGGGGTGATTTGTGAGCTTGTTACCACGGCTTGCACGTCCTTTGATGTCCAAAGTAGCGAAATCGTAGTCGAACGATAGCTTCTTGAGCTTCGGGGCGGGACGCAACATCACCTTGATAACTTCTGCCTCACCGTTAGGATTTGCTGAGAAATACGCCACCTTCGAGCCCGGCTCGCCCATGGTAAGGTCATATATCCTATCGTGAGTGATGCCGTCGACGTAGAAACGTTTGACATAATAAGGATTTCCAGGCTTTCCGTTACGATAAGCCATGTTGTAAATCGTGCGTTTGTCGCCTTTATGATAGATGTTGGCGTAGATAATCTTCTCTGGTCCGACAAACAGCTTAGGCTGCAGCTTGACCACTGAGAACGTGCCGTTTTCGCGGAATACGATGACGTCGTCGATATCGGCACAGTCGCAGACATAACCGTATGCGTCTTTGTTCTGTTCTTTCTTGAGGCCTGCACTGGTGCAGATAAAGCCTTCTTCCTTGTTGACGTACAGTTTCTCGTTGTTAGCCGCCACTGCCACTGCAGAGATGTTGTCGAAGTTACGGATCTCGGTCTTACGCTCACGACCCTTGCCGTATTTACGCTTCATCTCCTCGAAATAATGGATGGTGTACTCCACGATATGATCGAGGTCGTATTTCACCTGCTCAATCTGTTTCTCGATGTCAAGTAATTGATCCTCAGCCTTTTTGATATCGAATTTAGAGATCTTACGGACCGGTTTCTCGCAAAGCTTGAGCACGTCATCGCGAGTTATCTCCTTCTTAAGCTGTTCACGATACGGGTCGAACGCCTTCTCGATGGCATCAACTTGTGCGTCAAAACTCGGAGCGTCTTTTTCCAAGATCTTATAGATGCGTTTTTCGAAGAAAATCTTCTCGAGAGAGATCCAATGCCATTGACCTTCAAGCTCCTCGAGAGTATTTTGAAGTTCCCAACTCAACAAATCGAGAGTATGGTCGGTATTGTGCCTTAAAATGGCTGAAACAGTCGTAAATTCAGGTTTATCGTTGTGGATAACGCATGTGCACAGGCTGTTCAGTTTAACTTGGCACTTCGTGAAGGCATATAATGCGTCGATTGTCTGGTCGGGTGACACGCCAGGAGCCAGATGAATGACGATTTCAGCATTTTTCGAGGTGTTATCATCAACGCGACGAATCTTGATCTTACCCTTCTCGCCTGCCTGAGTGATTGACTGGATCAACGTTTCGGTTGTCGTTCCGTAAGGTATCTCAGTGATTACCAATGTCTTTTTATCGAGTTGAGAAATTCTTGCCCTCACCTGTACCCTTGAGCCGCGACCGCCATCGTTGTAGCCGCGAACGTCAATGAGACCGCCAGTTTGGAAGTCTGGATAGAGCTCAAAAGGCTCATCTTTGAGGTAAGCTATCGATGCGTCGATGAGTTCATTGAAGTTATGCGGCAGAATCTCCGATTTCAAGCCCACTGCGATGCCCATGGCGCCTTGGAAAAGCAGCAACGGGAACTTTATCGGCAGTGAGATAGGCTCTTTGTTACGGCCATCGTATGAGAACGTCCAATCCGTCGTTTTCGGGTTGAAAACCACGTCGAGAGCGAATTTCGACAGACGAGCCTCGATATAACGTGGAGCCGCCGCGCCGTCGCCGGTGAGGATATTACCCCAGTTACCTTGGCAGTCGATGAGGAGGTCTTTCTGACCCAGATTCACAAGTGCATCACCGATTGAAGCGTCGCCGTGAGGGTGATATTTCATGGTGTTACCCACGATATTTGCCACCTTGTTGTAGCGACCGTCGTCGATCTCCTTCATGGAATGCAGGATACGGCGTTGTACCGGCTTCAAACCATCGTCGATCTCAGGCACAGCACGGTCGAGGATGACGTATGAAGAATAGTCGAGAAACCAGTTCTCGAACATGCCCTTCAACGGTACGATACGGTAGCCATCGCCCGATTGCACAAGCATTCCCGACTCTTCCTCCTCGGTTGGATCAAAGCCGTCAAGCACTTGCGTGACATCGTCACCGATCTCATTTATTTCTTCAAGTTCCTGATTATCAATATTTTCGTCGTCAAAATCTGCCATCTATCGTAAAGTTTTCAATATATTCGCACAAAATTACAAAATTTTCTTATTTCCAAAACCGCAAAACCAAAATTTCTATCAACAAAGATATCAACGATAAAATGATGAACCATTTCCACATCATTGAGCGGCGCACCATCATCTCCATCACGTCGTTGGAATGGATCTCATCGGCTTTCATCACTGCGAGAACGTTTAATCCATTGTCTTTCAATATTTTATCGACTTCTTCCCTATCCAAAAACTTCATTTTCGACTCTTTGCGATTGTCGTTCCAGGCTGTCGTTTCGATGACATCATCGCCTTTGTTTATTGTGTAGAATCCGGCACCCGGCAATTCGTCGTAAAGCCTTATCAGCGCTCGATTATTGCGCATCTCTACCATCGGAATCATCTCGAAATTGCCTTGGACGTCACGAATACGGACATCCCCTTCTGAAAATGCTGTCAAATCGTTAATTGTTATGTCCTTGTCAACACCCAATGTGTACGACAGACGACTCATCTGGCCACCCAACATTGCAATCTTAAACATGATCGGAACGAACAGCGAATTGTCGGCAAAATTGGTCCATTCTTTGCCTAATTGTGACGCAAAACTGTAGACATTTCCACTCCCGATTTTACTTAAAGTAAAGAATGAAGTGGCATTCTGTAAAGATATGAGTGTTAATGTGTTAGAAAATTGTTTTTTATCTATTTGAGCATGCTTGTAAACCTTTGGAAGGTCGGCATTGTCGGGGATGTTGACGAAGATGTCGGAGAAGAATTCGTGGTGGGATGAGATGGTGCTAATTGACAAAGTATCATTAGAAAACTCGGAGTTGTAAGAGCTCTCGGAACTTTCTGGCGGAAACACCACCACACTGCCGCCGTCGTTGGCAAAGTCGGTGATGGTTTGCCACATCGTTTCGTTAACATTAGCGTCGCCATCAACGATAACCATTTGACAATCAGAGAGATATTGCTGGTCGATGCGATAAGGATTCATGATATGAAAATCGAACAATGAGTCGTTCCCAAATAATGCTTGAATTGCCAAATCGCCAGTACTGGCTGATAATTCCACGATTTTGATGATTGGGCGGACGCTCATGACGAGATTATACGTATCATCGAAAGTGATTGGGTAATCGTTGATTGAAACTGCGGCCGTTTTTTCGCCTGGTTCGTTCAATACAAATTGCATCGCGACCTCGTTTTTGCTGTTTGACGGGACATCTATCGTATTGAATGCCACTGACTTACCATCTATCTCGAAATTCACGGGGAGGCCTTTTATCTCCTTCCCGCTCTCGTTGACGACGCGCACGTTGATTTCGTTGGCGAGCTCTTTTTGCAGGATTGGCGATGACAGCCAGACTGTATCGATGTAGATATTCTGTTGATAATCAGACTTTAACGGCATCGCTACGATTTGGATTGCCGAGTCAGCGACAATGCCGTCCATGTTCATCATGTTTTCTTGGAAGTCGGAATACATGAACAATGAAGCCGATTTGAAGCCGTTGCGCTTCATTATCATCTGCAGATTCTCGTATAAGTTATTGAACGTCAGCGGAGAAGCTTCTGTCTGCATAGCATCTATACTCATCAGCATCTCGTCCTGGTTCATAGGGTATTCGTTGTCGAGCTGACGGCTGTTGGTGAGCAGCACGAACCTCTGCGAAGGGCTGATATTGCTGACTAAAGCGCGTGCTGATGATCTCGCATCTTCGATAAGAGAAATCTCCGACGACTGGCTATGCATCGACATCGAGTTGTCGACATAAACTGCCACCAGATTGTCGGCATCGTCGGTCTTTAGTTTCTGCTCGGGGTTGTAGGGATATGCGAAAGCAAAAACCAGTCCGACAATGAATAACATCCTCATTATCAATGCGATAATGTATTTAAGCTTCTTCGTCTTGGCGTTCTCCTGCTCTATCGTCTTCAGCGTGGCCGTGTTGCTGAAATACACTATTTTATGCCTTCTGAAGTTAAAAAGGTGAATGATGATTGGGATTGCCAACGCAAATAACCACCAGAGCATATTGGGATAAAGGAAACTCATAGGTTTTTACTTAACCAATGTTACTGAAGACAATTCCTGACCGACCGACCTGATGCCGTCTTGAATACGAAGCACCTGTTCTTCCGAAATGTATTGTCCCTGCTTGTATTGGCGCATCAGCGATGAATTGATATTGAGTCGTTTCGCTAATTTGCTGACATTAAGATAAGGATGTGCATTGTAAAACGCCGATATATCATATCTGTAATCAAATTCAATGTCTTTCAGCTCTTCAGGAACTTGTAATCCGTCGTCGATATAGGTATCAACCATCTCCTGATAGCCTTCGAGGAAGTCTTTTTTGGCTTCTTCAACGGTTTCGCCACTTCCGATGATGACGTTTTTCAATTCTGGAGCGTGCACTCCGAACAATCCGTCCTCACCTTTTTCGATTAATGCGATAACTTTTTTCATAATGCCGCAAAGATATAACATTTTTGTTATATATGCAAGGAAAATGTTTTTTATTTGCAAAATTATAGCAAATTTTCCGAAGAAAATCAATTGTAAAAAAGATTTAACACAACTTGCAGAAAAAAGAATTATGTGTTAAAAAATTTTAACAATTAAAGCCATCGCTGCCCCGCGATTCGGGCCAGGCCCACCCATCGCGAAGCGACCTGGGGACGAAGCCATGACAGCCTATATGATTTTCTTATATTCTTTGTAACTCATCATGCGATTACAACCCTTGTTATCATCAGTATAATTAGTACATCCCAAAAATGAGTTCTTCTCACCATTTTTCCCAGGTTTGCCTTCTTTAACAATCAAATAGCCGTCCCGGCATTGGTCACATTTGATAATTGACATATCATAACCCCTCAAATCATTTGTCATAAAATCACAAATCTCCGGCTCATTTGAACAAATCCATAGCTTTAACCCATAAGCTTTTTTATAACGTTGTTGTAATGGATAACCACAAACAGGACAATGCTTGATATTGGTGATAGTATTTTGTTGCTTATCTAATTGACCTCTTAAAACCACATTAGGATAGTCCGTAAGCAATTCACGTACAAATTCAGAAGGGCGTTGTTGTGGAGTAACGATATAAACACGATTCTTCGTACGTGTTAACGCAACATAAAACAAACGACGTTCTTCTGCATATTCAATGGAATGGTCAGTTTTGACAACGTATTTTAATACAGGGTCATCTTCTATCTTTGAAGGAAAACCATAAACTGAATCCATCGCATTGATTATGATTACGTTATCATATCCCAAACCTTTGGCTCTATGAACAGTCATAAACTCCATTTCTATGTCTGCAAAAGTCTTTGATGTTACATTGCCTGTCTTTTCCCAATATTCAAAATCAGCCGATTATGTAAGATTATATCCATCAAATCCGTATCTGCCGAGTAACAATATTGATGATTTTGGATTTTCGGCAAGTATTTCTTTCATGATTTTTTCCACAGTTTC
This sequence comes from uncultured Bacteroidales bacterium, assembly GCA_947304185.1. GTDB lineage: Bacteria > Bacteroidota > Bacteroidia > Bacteroidales > F082 > Limimorpha. The sequence goes on along the minus strand of CAMZAM010000018.1, from coordinate 8,739 downwards.
ACCGACGAGATAGTATTTACCACCCTTGCCTTCTGTAATCTTTCTGTCAACTTCCTCGGTATAAGTTTGGATAATAACCGGATTTGTTATATGCTTTGGAGAAATCAGTGCTTTTTGTATTTGACAGGTGTTTTTCTGGATAAAACCGCCAGCGATGTCTATTATTTCCTGTGCGTTACGATACGTCTTTGTTATTCGTAGTTCCTGACCGTATCCAAATGTTTCCTTAAAATGAGTAAACAACGTTATATCAGATCCTGCATAAGCGTATATAGATTGCCAATCATCGCCGACCGCAATAATCTTAGCGTCACACAATTTGCTAAGCTCTTTTGTTAAATTGAAACGCTGGCGAGATATGTCTTGATACTCATCAACTATAATGTATTTGAAATCTAATTTTTCGCCTTTTTGCTCCTCTTCCTGTAAAATACATGCAGAGTCATTTATCATATCCTCAAAGTCAATTGCCTGTTTCTCTTTGAGGCATTTTGTGTATTCATGATAACATTGTTCGCAAATTGTGAGGAACAACTTTGTGCGTTCATTTTTTGAAGAAGATTTAAAATGGGAAAAATCATCAACCGTATAGCCGTTTGTTTTAAAATTTTGAATAAAAGTACAGATAAGATTTACCAAACGTGAAATATATCGGTTTTCCTCGGTATTTATTATCTTTTTAAAGACTTCTTGAGACGGGCGTGGGTTAAGGATAAAACCATGTTCCAATAGCTCTTCTCTCAAATGTTCCAACAAATCACGATTGTCGTTATATCCTGAAAAAGTATAAATCAAATCAGTACCATGTTCTTTGTGTAACTTGACTTTATCATTGACTTCCTGTTTATACTTATTTAACTGTTCCTTTTTATATCGATTATTCTTCCCGTCTTGTGTGATTCCGAAATGTTCCAAATAAACAACTATGTCTCCTTGTGTGAGTGTAAAATCAGGTGTGTAAGGTTTATATGAACGCAGAATATTATATGGATATGGCTTTTCATAAGAATAATCTATGCCATTAAGATATAAAAAATTAGCGATACGAACTTCTTGTGCAGAACGCAATGTTTCTCGCGCTATTGTTATACATTTCCCGGTTCGTTCGTTGATAATCTTTTCGGTATATTCATCAATATTCCCACGTATTGTTGAAAAGTCTGCCTTACTGATATAATTGAAGAAATCATTCAAATCATCACCCTCATAAGGTGCATCAAAATAACTGCCAAAAAACAGAATTAGTTTATCAACCAATTCCGGATTTTCAAGAATATTGTTTTTGAGGTAATTGTTGATTACATAAAACATAAAACCTTGGTCAACAATGGTTTTAAGATTGGCATCTTGGCGGCGCAGAATAGCATATCCTGTTTTATGGAATGTTGTTACAGGACAATTAATGCCCAAATCTTTATTGATTTTATCGCGTAATTCGCCGACAGCTTTATTCGTAAAGGAGATAACCAAGATTTGTTCAGGAGATATGCCTTTTTTCTCTACAAGATATTTGACTTTTGCCGACACAGTCGTTGTTTTACCAGCACCTGCACCTGCTATAACTAATGTATAATCCTCATCTGACAAGACAACACGTCGTTGCTCTTCATCCAATCTAATTTTTGAATCAACAGGTAAAAGAATCTTGTCCAAATAGTCTTTATCTTCTTTTAAATGACGTGATATATAAGCCTTATTATGTTGCGAAATAACTACAGATTCTTGATCCAGGCATAAATCTTTATATTCTGCAAGGAAACACTTTACATCGCGTTTGTTGATAGCGTTGTTCTTACAATAATACTCCAGTGTGTTGCCTCGCAATGCATTGTCGAAAAAGGTATAAGTCGCGGCATATTTATCACGCATTTCTCCGTAATCAGATTTCGCAATATAACGGTCAGTATCATCCAAAGAAAACAAATGCTTTCTGAAATCTAAAAGAGACGCTATTTCAGGTGTAACAACTTTAGGCTCTTCGTTTTGCGATTTAAAAACACTTAATAATTTATTAAGTATTGACATATTGGAATTTTTGTTAACGATGCAGGTGCAAAGTTACAAAAACTCTGTGAAAAAACAAAACTTTTTTAAAAAGTAGTTTTATGTCGTGGCTTCGCCCCCCCCCACTTCGCTCCGCAATTCGGGCCTTGATTTTTTCGTTTCATTTTTGAACAAGCAAAAAGGAACAAATATTTTTACTATCTTTGCAAAACAATTTTTCAGGAAATGGCAAAGGATTTAAAACCTCATATCGGGATTTTCGGGCGCATGAACAATGGTAAAAGCTCGATAATCAACAAGTTAACGGGACAAAAGATGGCGATTGTGTCGGAACAGGCCGGAACTACTACCGACCCGGTGAAGAAATCAATCGAGATATTCGGCATCGGCCCTGTGATTTTGATTGACACCGCTGGCATCGACGATATGAGCGAACTCGGCAAACAACGCGTGGAGAAGACCTATCAGACACTGAAAGAGATTGACTGCGCGATTCTGGTGATTGCAGGAGAGGAATTCGGAGAGCCGGAAAAAGCCATAATCAGAGAATTCAAAAAGCACGAGATACCTTTTATCATTGTACATAACAAATCGGATATCTCTGAACTCTCAGAAAGCCATAAAAAAGCCATAGAAAGCGAATATGCCACTAAAATATTGGAATTCAGCGCTTTAAAAGACGATGCCAAAGTGCTTCAAGAGGCTCTGAAAAAAGCCATTCCAGAAAGTGCCTATAAAAAAACATCGTTGCTCGGAGGCATAATAAAACCCGGACAAACCATCGTCCTGGTGACCCCAATCGACGACGAGGCCCCCGAAGGCCGAATGATACTGCCTCAGGTGATGGCAATACGCGACGTGCTTGACAACGACTGTATCTGCGTGGTTTTGAAAGAAACGGCACTCAAACAGTATTTCGACAACAACCCGAAACCGGCTCTGGTTGTCACTGATTCTCAAGTGTTTAAGATTGTCAACGAGATTGTGCCTAAAGACGTGATGCTCACGAGTTTCAGCATCATTTTAGCTCGTTTGAGAGGCGATTTCGAGAATTATCTGAAAGGCACTCCTCACCTATCTGATTTAAAAGACGGCGACAAAATCCTGATGCTCGAGTCATGCACTCATGAAATCAGCTGCGGCGACATCGGACGCGTGAAACTGCCTAATCTCATTAGGATATTCACGGGAAAGAACATCGAATTCACATATCTTTCAGGCCTCACGCCTATCGAAAACATCCGTCAATACGCGATGGCGATACAATGCGGCGGCTGCATGGCGACACGCAAACAGCTCATCAACCGCACGAACATGGCAGTCGAAAACGGCATCCCGATCAGCAACTACGGCATGGCAATAGCCTACATGAACGGCATTTTCGAAAGAGTGACAGGAGTTTTTAGCCGTTAGCTGTTGGCCTTTGGCTGTTGGCTATTGGCTGTTGGCTGTTGGCTATAGCCATTAATTTTTTGAAAAAATAATTTTTATTTAAAAAAATAAGTATCTTTGCAAGACCAACCAACAATAGTTTGTAGATAACCTAAAGTCGAGATAAGTTATTGAGACTGAGGGCTTTACGAACGAAGAGTCAGAGCCGGAAGAGGTAAAAATCAAACGGCGAGGGAATTGAAACACTTCTTTTCTCAGCTGAATTTTGTTGTTTTAAAAGGAAAAATAACAAATAAAAGCTAAAAATATGCAATTTCATCCGGAAAAATGTCGCATCCCAGACGAGCCTAACCGCCCTTTTATCTCATCGGAAGAGATTTGGGATTACATCAACAACACCAAAAGCACACCTGAGCGCGTGCACGAAATCATTGAAAAATCGCTGGCAAAGAACCGCCTGACGATGGAAGAGACAGCTGTTTTGGTCAACACCACCGACCCTAAGCTTGTCGAAGAAATCAAAGAAGGCGCTCGCGAGTTGAAACGCCGCATCTACGGCAACCGCATAGTGCTATTCGCCCCTCTTTATGTGGGCAACTATTGCGTGAACAACTGCAGCTACTGCGGTTTCCGCTCATCAAACAAAGAGCAAATCCGCACCACCCTCACCGACGAAGAACTAGTCCGCAACGTGGAGGCTTTGGAGGATGACGGTCAGAAACGTCTCATCCTGGTTTATGGCGAGTCACCGAAATATTCACCGGAGTACATCGCTCACACAGTGAAAGTGACCTACGCCACAAAGAAAGGCAAAGGCTCAATCCGCCGCGTGAACATCAACGCAGCTCCATTGGATGTTGAAGGCTTCCGCACAGTGAAAGAGGCGGGCATCGGAACATATCAGATCTTCCAGGAGACTTATTGCCCTGAGATTTACAACGAATATCACCCGATTAACACAAAGAAAGGCGATTACAACTACCGTCTGACCGCTATGGACCGTGCTCAGCAGGCAGGCATCGACGACAACGGTCTGGGTATCCTCTTCGGCTTGTACGACTGGCGTTACGAGGTCTTGGCAATGATTCGTCACACCAACCACCTCGAGGCTTGCTTTAACGTGGGACCGCACACCATCTCGTTCCCTCGTATCAAAGACGCATCGGGCTTAAGCATCGACAAGAAATATTTCGTCGACGACGACACCTTTGAGAAGATCATCGCCATCTTCCGTCTGGCAGTGCCTTACACAGGCATGATCCTTACCGCCCGTGAGGACGCTGATTTCCGCGCAAAAGCCATTGAATACGGCATCTCACAGATTGACGGCGGCACCAACCTGCAGATTGGCGACTACAAATATCATCACGAGGAAGAAGAGAAAAACAGCGACAAGCAGGAAGACCAAAACCTGCACCGTGAGCAGTTCAAGATCGGCGACGACCGCACCTTAGGTGAGATCATCGACAAACTCCTTGACCATGACTTCATCCCGAGCTTCTGCACAGCATGCTATCGTTTGGGCAGAACCGGCGAGCATTTCATGGAGTTCAGCGTGCCAGGCTTCATCAAACGCTACTGCACACCAAACGCCATCCTCACCTTATCCGAGTACCTGGTGGACTACGCTACACCTGAAGTCGCCGCAAAAGGCTGGAAAACCATCGAAAACAACTTCAAAAACGTCGACCCACAGTTCCTCGATGAACTCAAGAAGAGAATCGAGCGCATCAAAAAGGGTGAACGCGACCTCTATTTCTAGAAGATTTTACTTCAATTTGGATTATATAATGAATGATGTTTGGGTGGCCGTGAATAACGGTCACCTTTTTAATGCTTGCTTGTAAACGCCTTCGAATCACCCCAGGCGTTGTAGAGAACCTTATGCCCTATCGATTCCATGCGGATGTCGAGGCAGGTTTGACACTGGTCGGGTTTGTCTTTGACGCAAGCCTTGTCGGGATAGATGAGATAATTCTCGCGGAACTCATTGGGTGTGAGGTTAGGCATTATGACGTTAGCTCCCACCATGATGGCTTTCTCGCGTCCGAGCGGGTCGACAGTCTGGTTGGCAGTGGCCGCCACCATGTTGATTTCAGGCATCATCAGGCGCAAGACGGCAATCATCTTCAGAGTAAGATTCATACGGTCTTTCGCTGATGGAATCTGGTCTCTGAATTCCCATAAAGGCGTGTCGGGATGCGGGATGAACGGTCCCATTCCCACCATCGCAACATCTTTTTTCTTGAAGAAAAGCAGGTCGTCGGCAAGGTTATCCAAGGTCTGGAACGGGAGTCCGACCATGACGCCGGTGCCTGTCTGATAGCCAATGTTTAAAAGCGAGTCGATGCAAGCAAGTCGCTTATGGAATTCGTGTTTTTTATCCTTCGGATGAATTTTATAATATAAATCTTCGTCGGAGGCTTCGATTCTTAAAAGATAACGATGTGCGCCAGCCTCAAACCAGCGACGGTAGGTCTCTTCAGTCTGTTCGCCCAACGACAACGTGATTCCGAGGCTTCCGTTGTCGATTTTCTTGATTTCCTTAACGAGATATTCTATTTTATCGACAAATTCCTTATCGTCGCGCTCGCCGCTTTGTATGGCGACGGAGCCATAGCCGAGTTCATGAGCCAGATGCGCGCATTCGAGCACTTCATCGTCGCTCAGCGTGTAACGCTCAACCTTAGTGTTTTTGCCACGAACACCGCAATAAAGGCAATATTTCGCGCAGCGGTTGCTGTATTCGATAAGTCCGCGCAAATGAACGTAATTGTCAAGATATTTGAGTTTAGTCTTCAGCGCTTTGTCAAAAAGTTTCGACATCTCCTCGCCTTCTGCAGCAAGAAGAACCTTCAGTTCATCGTGACTGAACTCATTTTTTGATAATATTTCGTCAAAAGTTGACATCTTAGCTTATATTTTCAGAATTACGTTTCTCCCAGTAATCTGCACCTTTGATACCGAGTTCATTGGGATCGAATACAGGATCTTTGCCTTGTTTTTTCTGTCGTTCGTATGATCTCAGCGCTTTAAAAGCCTTTGGCGAAAGCAACAGTATCACGATGACATTCACCCACGCCATGGCCCCCACACCGGTGTCGCCCATATCCCATATCATACGTGCTTCATAGAGAGAGCCGACAAACACCATTGCCACCGTTCCGATGCGTAGCACCCATATCAGTACTTGCTCCATCTTACCTTTACCGAAGAGGTAAACGAGGTTTGTCTCAGCATAGTAATAATATGCCATAATCGTTGTAAAAGCAAAGAAAAACAGGGCAAACGACACTACCATACCACCCGGGGGTGTGCCCAGCAGCGTTCCTAAAGCCGCAGAGGTGTAACTCACATCCGGAGCGCCCAGTTTCACGCCTTCAGCAGCAATCAACATGTTGCCTGATGCATCGAAAACATTATATGTCTTGCAGGCCAGAATCATCACTGCTGTGGCGGTACACACCAGCAAGGTGTCGATATACACCGAAAATGCCTGTACCATTCCTTGTTTGACAGGATGCGTCACCTTTGCGGCACCTGCCACGATGGCTCCTGTACCTTGTCCGGCCTCATTTGAATAGATGCCACGTTTAACGCCCCATGCTATCGTCGCGCCGATGATGCCGCCCAGGGCTTGGTTCATGCCGAAAGCGCTGCGTATCATATCCATAAACACAGCAGGGACATCGTGGATATGGGATGCCAGCACGACAAGAGATAGCAGAACGTATAAAACAGCCATAAACGGTGCAACGATCTCTGCAACTCTTGCGATACGTTTCACGCCGCCTACCACCACGAGACCGATGAGCAGTGCGACTAAGGCGCCAGCCCATGCTGCGTTGATATGAAAGGTATTGGCAAACGACATGGCGATGCCATTTGACTGCACCGGAGGCAGGAACCATCCGCAAGCCAGCACCGAGATGGCAGCAAAAAATATCGCTAACCACTTGCATTTCAAGCCTTTCTCGATATAATACGCTGGTCCGCCACGGAACTGTCCCTTGTGTTCCTCTTTGTATATCTGCGCCAAGGTTGCTTCAGAGAATGCTGATCCGGCGCCTAAAAAAGCTATTATCCACATCCAAACGATGGAACCTGGGCCGCCGTAGCCTATGGCAGTGGCGACGCCTACGATATTACCGGTACCCACACGTCCTGAAAGAGCCATGGAGAACGCCTGAAACGATGTGATGCCAGTCTTCTGACTCTTATCGGTCGAAAACAACAGCTTCGCCATCTCACCGATACGACGTACCTGCACAAAGCGTGTACCTATCGAAAAATACAAGCCTGCCATGAGACAGATTATTACGAGCGCCGGGCTCCACACCCATTCGCTAATCGTTTGGATGACTTGTTCCATATTGTAAAATTTTGTGCAAAGATATAAAAAAAATAGAGACGCCACAATGTGACGTCTCTACAATTATTTGAATCGGAAAACCGATTAGATGATACCCTGAGCTAACATAGCTTTTGCAACGCGCATGAAGCCGGCGATATTAGCACCCTTCACGTAGTTGATAGAACCATCTTTCTGTTTACCGTATTCAACGCACATGTCATAAATGTCGTTCATGATCTTGTGCAGTTTCTCGTCAACTTCAGGAGCTGTCCAGTTGATGTGAGCTGCGTTCTGGCAGATCTCAAGACCTGATGTAGCAACACCACCTGCGTTAACAGCCTTACCTGGAGCGAATGGGATACTCTTCTTCTGGAATGTCTCGATAGCACCTGGCTGGCAACCCATGTTAGAAACTTCAGCGACATATTTCACGCCGTTCTTAATCAATTCTTTAGCATCCTCTTCAGCCATCTCATTCTGGAAAGCGCATGGGCATGCGATATCGCATTTCACGCTCCAAGCCTTCTTACCAGCTGTGAACACAGCTTTCTTAGGGAATTTGTCGGCCATATCCTGAACCTTGTTACGGTTCGAAGCACGCATATCAAGCATGTAGTCGATCATATCCTTGGTGATACCGTCCTTAATCTCGCAGACACCGTCTGGGCCAGAGATTGCGACGACTTTAGCGCCGAGTTCTGTAGCTTTGATAGCTGCACCCCATGCCACGTTACCGAAGCCTGAGAGAGCGACTTTCTTGCCCTTCATTGTCTCACCGTTCTGGTGAACCATGCGGTCGACATAGTACATTGCGCCGAAGCCTGTTGCTTCTGGACGGATCAATGAACCACCCCAGCCGTAGCTCTTACCTGTAAGAGCGCCTGTGCTGTGCTCGCGAGCGAGCTTCTTGTAAGCACCATAGAGGTAACCGATTTCACGGCCGCCGACACCGACGTCACCAGCAGGTGAATCTTGGTCAGCACCGATGT
>CAMZAM010000017.1 GCA_947304185.1 uncultured Bacteroidales bacterium | reverse complement strand
GGCGGCTTGTTATGAAAATTTTTTCAAAAAATCTTTTGGGTATCAAAAATAATTCCTATCTTTGCGGCGGAATTATAAAATTAAAATTTATGCCCGAAATTTTTAGATTTTATGGATTTTCGTTCTTTTTTTATTCAAGAGAACACGAACCGATTCACGTTCACGTTGAAGGAACCGGTGGTTTTGCAAAATTTGATTGGGATGGTCAGAATTTTGTTTTGAAAGAACAACACTGCATCAAAGCGAGAGATTTGAAAAAGATAACAGAGGTCATTGATGCAAATAAAGACTTGATAGTCAAGTTCTGGAATGAAAAATTCGGATACGAATATGAAAATAACAAAGATATGGTTCGACGCTGAACATCTCGTCGGAGAAGATGAAAACGGCAATGTTTACAAGCAATCGCTACTGTGGTATCAAAAACTGATAGATGCCTCAGATGAGGAGAGAAACGCCTATTCTTTCGGTTTCGATGGCATACATTGGCGAAATCTCGACGTTGATGTCAGTTTCGAGAGTTTTCTCTATGAAGATGCAGAGCCATCTGATTTCCAACGATTTTTCCTCGTTCATAAGGAGATAAATATCACTGAATTTGCGAAAATTACGGGACTCAACGCCACATTGTTAAGAAATTACATCAACGGGTTTAAAAAGCCTTCAAAAGAACGGGAAAAAGAAATTCTGGCGAAACTGCATGAAATAGGGAAATTGTATCTTGAAACAGAGTTTTAAATATTTCTTATCTTTGCAAAAAATTTCAAACTATGCTTCAAATCGGATTATCACATACCTCAACAACCACCGTAAATAACAGCAACACCGCCCGCACTTACGGCTCCGGCGGACTCGACGTGTTCGCAACTCCGGCGATGATTGGACTTATGGAAAATGCAGCAATGACAGCTGTTGAGAACGATCTGCCGGAAGGCTCATCGACGGTGGGTGCGCATATCAGCACATCGCACATCAAGCCGTCGAAAATGGGCGCAACGATAAAAGCTACTGCCGTTCTTGAAGAAATCGACGGTCGAAAACTCACTTTCAAAGTGACAGCATGCGACGACGAAGGAATCATCGGCGAAGGCACTCATATCCGCTATATCGTTGATATTGAGAGATTTATGGCTAAACTCAAATGATACGACAATGATCAAAAATATTATCTTCGACTTCGGCGGAGTACTGGTGGATTGGAATCCTCATTATCTCTTCGATAAGTATTTCAACGATATCAACGAATCGAACTATTTTGTAGAAAACGTCTGCAACAGCGAGTGGAACGCCGAGATGGACGGCGGGAAACCGTTCGAACAGGCCGTACGTGAACGCTCTGCGATGTTTCCGAAATACGCCGAAGCGCTGAAACTCTACCAGACAAACTGGATGGACACGATGGGAGAGGAGATTCCCGGCATGTACGACCTTATCAAGTCGTTGAAAACCAATGGTTTTCCTGTCATTTACGGTCTCACAAACTGGTCAGCAGAGACATTCCCGACAGTGCAAAAAACATATCGCATCTTCAGTCTTATTGATAAGATCGTCGTAAGCGGCGAAGTCAAGCAACTGAAGCCGAATCCGGAGATTTTCCACACCTTACTCAATAAATTCAACCTGAAAGCCGAAGAGAGCCTCTTCATCGACGATAATCTGAAAAATGTTGAAGGCGCTAAGGTAGTGGGAATCAATGCTTTAAGATTCGAAAATGCAGAAAAATTGAAAGAGGATTTAAAGGGAGTTTTAGGCCTCAATAACCTATAACCAATAACCTATAACCATTTTTTGACATAGGCAACCATATCGTCTGTCTGCTCAGCTGTAAACCACTGATAATCACCGTTCTTTCGCAACCACGTCATCTGCCGCTTTGCATATTGGCGCGTGTTAATCTTAATCTGATCAACAGCCTGCTCCAAAGTGTATTTTCCGTCGAGATAATCGAGCAACTCCTTGTAACCCACTGTGTTTAAAGAGTTTAGATGCCTTTTCGGATACACCGACTTTACCTCGTCAAGCAGTCCTTGCTCCATCATCAGATCCACACGCTTGTTAATCCTCTCAATGAGCTTGTCGCGATCCCAAAGAATCGCCAACTTGATAATGTTAAAATCGCGTTTTGCGGTGTTTCCCTGCCGGAAAGTGGAGTAGGGCTGGCCAGTCTGATAATAAACCTCCAGCGCACGCTGCAGCCTGCGCGGATTCTGCTTATCTACAACCTGATAATAGTCGTTGTCAACCTTCTCGACTTCCTTCTGCAAAGCCTCAATGCCGCCTTCCTCAAGTATCTTCGTAACCTTCGACCTAATCTCATCGGAGATATCCGGAATCGAGTCCAATCCGTTACACACGGCATCGATAAAAAGTCCCGATCCGCCAGTCATGATGGCTACGTCTTTAGTCTTAAAGTATTGCTTTAAATAAGATAATACATCTTTCTCATAATCAGCGACATCATATTTGTCTTCAATGCTCAGATTATGCACGAAATGATGCTTTACTTGTGCTAGCTCCTCAGCTGTCGGAGCGGCCGTTCCAATCGACAGTTCCTTGTAAAACTGACGGCTGTCGGCAGATATTATCTCGGCATCAAAAGCCTTGGCAAGCTTTATCGCCGTCGCCGTTTTTCCCGACGCGGTAGGGCCAGCCAATACTATGAGATGCTTGTTATTCAAAATGTGAGTTATTTGACAGGAACGGGTCCGTTTGACTTAACTTCCACAGGCTCAGTGACTTCGCATACTACCTTCAAGCCGAGTTTCTCGCCTTCGGCTTTCATAAACTGATAGGCTTCATCGAAGTTGTTGCCTATGATGCCGTCGAGGATGGCTTCGCGGATGGCGGTTTTTATCACGCCGACGTCGCGACACTCAGGAATTCCAAAGGTTTTCATGATGACCTCGCCGTTGACAGGTGGCTGCCAGTTACGCAGATGGTCTTTCGCTTCGATCTCTTTGAGCTTCCTTCTAACTATCTGGAAATTATTGTGGAAACGGGCTTTCTTTTCTTCGTTTTTCGAAGTGATGTCGGCATCACAGAGCGTCATCAGATCGTCGATGTCGTCGCCTGCATCGAAGAGCAAACGCCTTACTGCTGAATCAGTTACGATGTCCTGAGCCAGCACGATAGGGCGGAGGTGGAGGTAAACGAGCTTCTCCACATATTTCATCTTCTCGTTCAGCGGCAGCTTGAAATTGGCGAAGATCTTATGCACCATCTTGGCACCTTTAACCTCGTGTCCGTGGAAGGTCCAGCCTGCATCTTTCTCGAATCTCTTGGTCAACGGCTTGGCGATGTCGTGTAGCACCGCAGCCCATCTGAGCCAGAGGTCGCCACCGCTAACCGCCACATTATCAAGCACTTCCAAGGTGTGATAGAAGTTGTCTTTATGTCCTTTGCCTTCCTGTACCTCGACGCCTTTCAAGGCCGCCATCTGAGGAAATATCAATGGCAACAATCCGCTCTTGTCTAACAACTTGAAACCTATGCTTGGCACGTCCGACATGATGATTTTGTTCATCTCCTCGGTGACGCGTTCCATCGATATTATCTTGATTCTCTGTGCGTTACGACGGATCGCATCGAACGACTCGTTCTCAATCATGAAATGCAGCTGAGTGGCGAACCTGATGGCGCGCATCATACGTAACGGGTCGTCGGAGTAGGTGATATCGGGGTCTAAAGGCGTGCGGATAATCTTGTCTTCAAGGTCTTGAACTCCATTAAACGGGTCGACAAGCTCTCCGAAGTCGTTCTCGTTCAATGAGATAGCCATCGCGTTGATGGTGAAGTCACGACGGTTCTGGTCGTCTTCCAGTGTGCCGTTCTCGCAGGTAGGCTTACGGGTGTCGGCGGTATACGACTCCTTACGGGCGCCCACAAACTCAATCTCATGGCCGTCCACGTTGATCATCGCGGTGCCGAAGCGACCGTAATATTTCACGTGTTTCTTGCCAGGCAACAACGACGCCGTTTTCTTGGCTAACTCAATGCCACTACCCACCGTAACTACATCAATATCATTCGATTGACGATGCAGCAGCAGGTCACGGACATAGCCGCCCACGATATACGAATCGTATCCCAACTCGCGCGACGCGGCGGTTATCACCTTGAAAAAACGGTTATCGATCTTGTTCTTCAGATTCATTTGGTTGTTACCGTCATATCATCCTTGTCGGCATCGTAATCTATAACGATTTTGCTGCCTTTTGCAGGGTTCGATTTGATGATTTCCTCAGCGAGGACGTCTTCCACATATTTCTGGATGGCGCGTTTCAGCGGACGGGCGCCAAACTGCTCGTCCCAGCCTTTCTCGACGATGAAACCACGAGCTTTCTCAGTGAGTTCAGGCTCGAAGCCCATCTCTCTGATGCGTGCGAATACCTTCTTCAGCTCTATGTCGATTATCTTGTCGATGTTGTCCTTGTTCAGCGACTCGAATATCACCACCTCGTCGATTCTGTTGAGGAATTCGGGGGCAAACGAGCGTTTTAAGGCGTTTTCTATCACGGCACGGGAATATTTATCTTTCGAATCTTTCTTCGCCTGTGTGCCAAATCCTACGCCTTGTCCGAAGTCTTTCAGCTGACGTGAGCCTATGTTCGACGTCATGATGACGATGGTGTTCTTGAAGTCGACCTTCCTGCCCAGAGAGTCGGTGAGTTGTCCGTCGTCCAACACCTGTAGAAGCAGATGGAACACATCCGGATGTGCCTTCTCGATCTCGTCCAAGAGAACGATGGAGTATGGCTTACGGCGCACTTTCTCGGTGAGCTGTCCGCCTTCTTCGTAACCCACATATCCTGGAGGCGCTCCCACGAGACGCGACACCGCGAACTTCTCCATGTATTCGCTCATGTCGATACGAATCAGGGCGTCTTCCGAGTCGAAGAGATATTTCGCCAAGACCTTGGCCAGATAGGTCTTTCCGACGCCAGTTGGACCCAAGAAGATGAAGCTTCCGATAGGTCTGTTAGGGTCTTTCAAGCCTGCTCTGTTTCTTCTGATGGCTTTCACCACCGTCTTGATGGCCTCATCCTGGCCGATGACGGTGCCTGCGAGCTCCGATTCCATGCTCATCAGGCGGTCGCCTTCGTTCTGTGCGATACGTTGCACCGGCACGCCTGTCATCATAGCCACTACCTCGGCGACGTTCTGCTCGGTGACGGTCTCACGATGGTTGTTGGTGTCGTTATCCCAGTCACGCTTGGCGTTTTCGAGCTTCTCGGCCAATGCTTTTTCCTCGTCACGATACTTGCCTGCATCCTCGAAACGCTGCTCTTTGATGGCAACTTTCTTCTGCTGACGTATCTCTTCGAGTTCTTTCTCCATCTCGATGATCTCTGTCGGGACGTGGATGTTGCCGATATGCACTCTGGCGCCGGCTTCGTCTAAGGCGTCGATGGCCTTGTCAGGCAGGTTTCTGTCGGAGATATAACGGTTTGTGAGCTTCACGCAGGCCTCGATAGCCTCGTCGTCGTACTTCACGAGGTGATGGTCTTCGTATTTGCTCTTGATGTTCTTCAAAATCTGGACTGTCTCCTCAGGAGTCGTCGGCTCCACCAGTATTTTCTGGAAACGACGTTCCAAAGCGCCGTCTTTTTCGATATACTGGCGATATTCGTCCAATGTTGTCGCGCCTATGCACTGCAGCTCTCCGCGAGCCAAGGCGGGCTTGAACATGTTCGAAGCGTCGAGAGAGCCGTTGGCGTTGCCTGCTCCCACGATGTTATGTATCTCATCAATGAAGATGATGATGTCGGGGTTCTTCTCGAGCTCGTTGAGGATGCCTTTCATGCGTTCCTCAAACTGTCCGCGGTATTTCGTTCCGGCGACCACCGATCCGAGGTCGAGGACGATGATACGTTTGTTGTATAGCGTGCGCGACACTTTATGCTCCACGATGCGTTGTGCCAGACCCTCAGCAATTGCTGACTTTCCCACGCCAGGCTCACCGATGAGCACCGGGTTGTTTTTCTTTCTGCGGCTCAGCACCTGGGCTATACGCTCGAGCTCTTTCTCACGGCCCACGATAGGGTCGAGGCGGCCTTCTTCAGCGGCTTTCGTCAGGTCACGGCCAAAGCTGTCGAGGACAGGTGTCGCCGACTTCGTCATGCCCTTGCGCTGTTGTTTATCAGTGGTTTGCGTAGGTGTCTCGTCTTCTTCATCCTCATCCTGAAACACGTTCTGAGGCTCTGTCGCCACGTCTTCATTTCTGCTTTTGGTAGGGTAGTTGGGCGTCAACTTCTCGACTTCTTTCTTATATCTGTTAAACGTAATACCTTCATATTCAAGACGTTGCGATACGATATTATTGTCATCGTGAAGGATGGCAAGCATCAGATGTTCCGATGCCACCTGTTCACAGTTGAAGTCTTTCGCAACGATATACGTAAATTTCAGCGCGCGTTCGGCCTGCTTGGTAAGCGGCAGGTTGTTGGCGTTGCCGAGTACCACGTTATTCGTCTTTATCGAAGCCTCGAGTTTCTGTTTGAACGCTTCTATATCAAGATCCAGGTTCTTCAAAATCTGAACCGCATTGCTGTCCTTATCATTCACAATACCAAGGAAAATATGTTCCAGGCCGATATACGGATTGCCCATATTTACAGCCTCTTCGCGACTATGCTGCATTATGTCCTGCACCCTTGGTGAAAACTTCTGATCCATATAAATAAAATTTCAAACTGCAAAAATACAAATAAAATTCCGTTCATGCGTCCTTTTGGCACGATTTTTGTTAAAATAATGTTAAAAAAATGTTGGAAAATATTAAAGAATTTTGTTTTTCGTTCAAAAAAAATCCGTAATTTTGTAGACTATTTTATGGATTTTTAAAATTAAAGGAAAGATAAATGGAAGAACTTTTAGAAGGTGAAAAACATGAAGGCGAACGCATAGTCCCGATAGGCATTGAGGACCACATGAAGACCAGCTACATCGACTATTCTATGTCGGTCATTGTAGCACGTGCTTTGCCTGATGTCAGAGACGGTTTGAAACCTGTACACCGCCGTATCCTTTATGGTATGCTGGACATGGGCGTTCTTTCGAATCGCCCGTATAAGAAGTCGGCTAAGGTCGTCGGTGAGGTGATGGGTAAATACCATCCTCACGGTGATTCGTCTATTTATGATGCAATGGTGCATTTGGCACAGGATTGGAACATGCGTTATCCTCTTGTCGACGGACAGGGAAACTTCGGTTCTCCTGATGCTGACCCGCCGGCGGCCATGCGTTATACCGAGGCACGTCTGCGTAAGATATCGGAGGAGATGCTTGCCGACCTCGACAAGGATACTGTCGATTTTATGAAGAACTATGATGAGCAGGAGACGGAGCCTACAGTGCTGCCGGCCTTGATACCTAACCTCCTCGTCAACGGAGCGAGCGGTATCGCCGTCGGTATGGCTACTAACATGGCACCTCACAACCTTTGCGAGGTCGTCGACGGTATCATCGCATACATCAACAATAACGACATCACCATCAGCGAGTTGATGGAATACATCAAAGCTCCTGACTTCCCGACAGGCGGCATCATCTACGGATATGAAGGTGTCCGCCAGGCATTTGAGACGGGTAGGGGACGTATCGTTATCAGAGCCAACACCACCATCGAGGAACATGGCGGTCATGAACGCATCATAGCCACATCAGTGCCTTACCAGATCAACAAGGCCGATATGATCAAGCGTACCGCCGACCTTATTTCCGATAAGAAACTCGACGGTATCGCCGACATCCGCGACGAATCAGACCGTAGCGGTATTCGTATCGTTTACGAACTCAAACGCGACGCCGTGTCAAGCGTGGTGCTGAACAAACTGTTCCAGATGACAGGCCTCCAGAGCTCATTCAGCGTCAACAACGTGTGTCTGGTGCATGGACGTCCTTACACATTGAATCTCAAGCAGTTGATTCAATACTATGTGGAGCACCGTCACCAGTGTGTGGTGCGCAGAACACAATATAACCTCCGCGAAGCCGAGAAACGTGCCCATATCCTCGAAGGTCTGGCACGCGCCATCGACATCGTCGACGAGATCATCGCCACCATCAGAGCATGTAAAGGCGGTTCGTCAGAGGCTAAACAAGCCATCATGGACCAGTATGGATTCGATGACCCGCAAGCAACAGCAATCGTGGCATATCGTCTCGGACAGCTGGCAGGTCTCGAAATCAAGAAGATCATGGATGAACTCGACGAGCTTCATAAACTCATCGAACATCTGAAAGAGATACTCGGAAGCACTGAGATGCAGTTCGACATCATCAAGAGAGAGCTGCTCAGCATCAAGGAGAAATACGGCGACGAGCGCAGAACAATCATCGAGCACACCGCCGAAGACTTCAAGATGGAGGACATCATCGCTGACGACGCAGTGGTTGTGACAATCTCGCACCTTAATTATATTAAACGTACCAACCTGACGGAATACCGCCGCCAGAGCAGGGGAGGCAAGGGCTCGAAAGGCTCCGACGCACGCGACGAAGACTTCATCGAACAGATCTTCGTGGCGACGAACCACAACTACATGCTGTTCTTCACCGAGAAGGGCAGATGCTACTGGCTCCGCGTGTTCGAGATCCCTGAAGGCACCAAGGCCAGCAAGGGTAGAGCTATCCAGAACCTCATCCATCTGGAGCCGGACGACAACGTCAAAGCGTATATCAACCTGACTAATATGAGTCCTGAATTCGTTGAGAATCATTATCTTACACTCATCACGAAGAAAGGTATCATCAAGAAGACCACGCTCGAGGCTTACTCACGTCCACGTGCCACAGGTATCATCGCCCTTGGCATCCGCGAAGGCGACGAGCTCCTTGAAGCCAAGATGACCAGCGGCAACAGCGAGATCTTGATAGCTTTGAAGTCGGGTAGAGCCATCCGATTCCCGGAGAAGACAGTGCGTCCGATGGGTAGAACAGCATCGGGAGTGCGCGCCATCACTGTGGATGACGAGAACGACGAAGTAGTGGGCATGATCTGCATCGACGACCCGGCGACCAACGTGCTGGTGGTGTCAGAGAAGGGCTACGGAAAACGTTCCGACCTCGAAGAATACCGTATCACCAACCGTGGCGGTAAGGGCGTCAAGACCATGAACATCACCGATAAGACCGGTAAGCTGGTGGCTATTAAAGACGTGGTCGACGGCGATGACCTCATGATCATCAACAAGTCAGGCATCCTCATCCGTATAGCCGTTGATACTCTGAGAGTTATGGGTCGTGCAACACAAGGTGTGCGCCTCATCAACCTCCGCGACAACGACGAGATCGCAGCAGTGACAAAGGTCAAGGCTGAAGACATCGAGGAAGACGAAGAATACGATGAAAATGCTGAAAACGTTGAGAATACAGACAATAACGAAGGCACAGACAACGTTAATACAGAAAATCAACAGGAAGTTTAACTTTTAAAATTGAATAAAATGAAAAAAGTATTGTTATTATTAGCATTGGCATTATTTGGCCAGTTTGCGATTGCACAAGACATGCAACGTCAGAATGCTAACAACTACCAGAGACAAGCCCAGCAGCTTATCGACGCCGCCGACGACTACAAGGCCGTCAACAAGATGGATAAGGCTGCAAAGCAGATGAACAACGCTAAGATATTGATGGGAAAGGCAAAAGCTTCCATCGACGCAGCTTCACAGCATGAGGCTACCATGAACCAGGCTAAGACATGGCACTATTACGCAGTCATATACTACAAAATCGGTGCATATCCTGAGTTCTACGATCTCGAACCAAACGCATTCGCATTGGTTTTATCGGCAGTGGAGAAAGTCAAGGAGCTCGACAATAACTATTACATGCAGAACGGTCAGGAGCTGGCTTCATACGTGAGAGGCATCGACAACACTTACTATCAGCTTGGTGTTGAGAGCTTCAACAGCGGTAATTATGAAGAGGCAATGGTTGATTTCAAGAAGGCTAACGACGCCGCAATGAAGATCGACTCATACGACGATGCCGCTATGATCAACTACGCCACTTGCGCAGTGAAATGTGGCAAATACGATGCAGCAGCTGAGGCTTACGAAGAGCTTCTCGCTAAGGGCTTCGACGAGGCAAGCATCTATTCAGGACTCATCAACGCCTACAGAGAGCTCGGACAGGGCGAGAAATCAGTCGAGATGATCGAGGTGGCAAGAGCAAAATATCCTGAGGATCCACAGCTCGTCAACGACATGATCAACACCTACATCTCACTTCACAGAGAAGGGGAGATCGTCGACCAGATTGAGGCTATGGCCAAGAGATACACTGAGCAGCCGGTTTATTATTTCATCCTTGGAACAATCTACGGCAACAGCGGATCTGAAATCTACGACCTTGAGAAAGCTCTGGGTTACTATGAGAGCGCAATCGCTGAAAACGCATCATATGCTGACGCTTACTACAACGCTGGCGCTTTGCTGATCGACAAGGCTTCAGATATCTACAAGGAAGCTAACGAGAAAGATCCAAGCGAGTATTCTAACTTCAACGCATATCTCGCTGCAACCGACGCCATGGTTGACGAAGCTAAAGGTTTCGACCAGAGAGCATTGCCATACGTTGAGAAGACTTATGAGTTGCTTCCTGACGATCCAGCTGTAAAGCAGGCTCTGAGAGGAATCTACACTCGTCTGAAGATGAACGACAAGGCTAAAGCTCTTGACGAATAAAAACTGAAGGTGGAGCAGATACTCCACCTTTTTATCAAACATCCTATTTAACATAATGTATATTATTTTACAAAAGGGAGTTGAAAATATTGTGCAGATTGTAAACTTTTTTTAACATAGTTTTCATAAAAATGAAAGTTGTGTTAAAAATTACACAAAGTGAGTTTTGTTAGAAATTTATTATTAAATTTGCGGTGAGAAAATAATTAAAAATAAATATATGGAAATAGTTGGTAAAGTTGTACAATTGGGTACTTTGATCGAAGGAAACTCTCCTCGCGGTCCATGGAAAAAACAAGAATTGATTATCGAGACTCAGGAACAGTTTCCTAAAAAGATTTGTCTGATGTGCTGGGGCGATCGCGTCAACGAGGCTAACAGCTTCTTCGTCGGTCAGCTGATCAAGGCGCAGATTCGCATAGAATCGCGTGAATTCAACGGTAAATGGTATACCGACGTTACAGCGTTCAGATTTGACCTTGAACAGCCTGAAGCACAGCCTGTGCAGCAACCTGGCAACCAGATGCCTCCACAGCAGCCGCTGCCGCCGATGAACGACGATTATTTCGCTTCTGACAACGGCGACGATCTACCGTTCTAGTTTAATGATTTGACCTGTATTCGGGTTGAATAACGCTTTGCTGTTCTTCACCGACATAGCTCTGATATCGCCAAATTGACTGATAATCAGGGCTTTTTCGGCTATTACCGTGTTCCCTGAGATGATTTTCACGTTACTAGTAAACGGAATCCTGTAAAACAGCTTGTTGGTCTGGGCCGAATTCCTGATATCTTCGCTTGTAGTGTTGATGCCTTGCGTTGCCGCTTGGCTGTCGAATTGAACCTTAACGCTTTCAGTTTTATTTGTGAGCTTACCTATTGATACTGAGGAATTTAGCTGACTGCTTTCTGGCGTCACATAAACCACCTTTTTATAGGTATTATTTATGATTTTGCCCTTAAATAGGCTAATGTATTCATTTTCAAGGGCTTTCAGGTTGTTGGCCATATACTTTGTAGTTGAGCCGTAAGCGACCTCCAGAGTGCCGGAAATGAGCTCAAAATAGGCATTTCTGATGTTCGAAATATGCTCTAAAGCCACTTTTGCCTTGTCTTGCTTGGTAATCTTCTTCGGTTGACGGTTTCCTTCCTCTTCATCGTCATCATCGTCGTCGAGTTCGACCTCGTTGTCGAGGATTTCAATAAACGCGGCCTCTACCCTTTCATTTTGTTCTAAATTATTGTTAATTAAGGTTTTACGTTCGATTTTTGAGTCTTCCGGGATATTGTCGTAACCAAAAGCCAGCATCAGTCCGTCGACATCAAGGATGACATTAGGCATAGGCTCCTTGCTCTTGTCGTCCTGTGCAATGACGAACGCCGCCGCCGGGTCGATCTCGGTAACTAACTGAATATCAAGGTTTTTAATGTTGACTTCTGTTTTATTCTCCCTGACGTAGTCTTTCACGCCAAGCATATCGGTTGCAAACTCGGCATATGGTCCGATGTAATAGTCGGTCTCCTCTATCGTGAACTCCAGTCGCATCACGTTTCTCGGGAGATAATACATCACTCCGTCGGACTGCGACTCGTTGGCATTCTTTGCCAATGTTGTAACATATTGAGCCTCAACAGTAAACGAAGCTAATAGTGACAGGATTAGGAAGAGCTTTTTCATAGTTTTTAAGTGTTAGTTGTAATCTTTTTTGAGCAGGCTAACAATGCTAAAAACGTTATTAACCCATTGATTATCAATATTTCAAAGCCAAATTGATAGCCGTTGAACAGATCTTTCGAATAGATGTTTAATATATAACTCAAAATCGGCGACGCTATTGCGATGTATGGCACGAATTTGTCGGCCGGCCTGCGGTTTTTGATGAAGAGTCCGAAGGTGTAAAGTCCTAGCAGCGGCCCGTAGGTGTAGCCCGCGATCTCGAACACTTTGTCAATAAGCGACTGTGTGTGGAATGGACGGAATGCTATCATTACCAATAGGTAAAGTGCTGCGAAGCAGATGTGAATCTTCTTTCTTTTCTTGAGTTTATCTTCTTCGGAGACGTCGGTTTTACTGCCGAAATCGAGGAAGTTATAGCAGAATGTCGTGGTCAGCGCCGTGAGCGTGCCATCGGCCGAGGAGTAGCCTGCTGCGACGAGGCCGATGACGAAGACTATGCTTGTGAACTTGCTGAAACTAAATGCGATAGCCGGGAAAATCTTGTCGTTGACCACTACTCCACTGTTGTTTGTCGGCAGCTGGAATCCTGTCTGCTGGGCGTAGTAAATCAAAGCGGCGCCCAAACAGAGGAAGATGATATTTACAAATATGAACAAAATGCTCGATGTCAGCACATTTTTCTGGGCGTCGCGCAGACTCTTGCAGGTCATGTTCTTCTGCATCATGTCCTGGTCAAGCCCCGTCATCACTATGGTGATAAAGGCGCCGCTTAATATCTGTTTCAGCCAGAAACGGCTGTGATTCGGGTTGGTCTCGAATATCTTCGTGAGTCCCTGTTGTGACGAGGCTTTCAGAAGATCCGGTATTGTGATGTCGAGTTCTTTCAAGATGCAAACCACGGTAATTATCGCTGCCAGAAGCAGGAAAGTGGTCTGCAAGGTGTCGGTCCACACTACCGTCTTGATGCCTCCTTTGAACGTATAGACCAGGATGAGGACTATGAATATCACCGCGGGTACCCAGAACGGTATGCCCCAGGCTTTGAACACGAATTCGTATAACACAAAGACTACCAAGTACATACGCAATGCGGAGCCGAGCAGTCGGGACAGAATGAAGAATGCTGCGCCTGTCTTCTCCGAGTGGCGGCCGAAGCGCATCTCGAGGTAGGAATAGATTGATGTGAGGTTGAGTTTATAATACAGCGGGAGGAGAAGAAAGGCGATCACCGCGTAGCCTATAATATAGCCGAGGACTATGCCAAAGTAGGTGAACTGACTGGTGTAGACGTTGCCTGGCACCGACATGAAGGTGACTCCCGACAGCGAGGCTCCTATCATGCCGTAAGCCACCACAAACCACGGCGATTTACGGTTTCCGGTGAAGAACGTCTCATTCGTCGACTTACGCGACGTGATGTGCGCTATCACCAGAATCAGCACGGTGTAGATGGCAAAAACAACCAGTATTAACGTTGACATAAATATTTGACTATAAATAAATTAAAGCATTTTATTTAAAGTATTACTTTAAATATTTGGCAAATTGCAGTAATGAGTCGAATTTGCCGTCGGGCTTGCATTTTACGGGTTCATCACCTATTAATATAGTGTACATCCCGGCATTTTTTCCGAACTCGATGTCGGAATTAGAATCGCCTATCATGATCGATTTTTCGAAATCTATTTCCGGGAAGTCGTGCTGCGCCATATATGCCATCTTAGGACTCGGCTTCCGGAAGTTGTCAGGATCTGATTTCAGCTGCGGACAAACATATATGGCGTCTATCCTACCCTTTTTTGATTCAATCTCTTTGTTCATAAAATCATGAACCAAATTGACATCATCAAGCGTCATTAAACCTTTACCGACACCTTGTTGGTTGGTGACTATGATGATGCGTCCGAACTTCTCCGTAAAGATTTTGAAAGCCTCAAGTACTCCTGGCAAAAACTCAAACTCATCGATTTTCTTGACATAATCGTCGACGAGGCGCACGTTGATCACGCCGTCGCGGTCGAGGAACAAGGTCCATGACTTGTCGATTTTGCCTTTAAAATCCATCATTTCTTAGGAAACATTGTGGCTTCGATGATTTCGCAGATGATATGTCCTATCATGATATGTGATTCCTGGATGCGAGGTGTGCACTGGCTTGGCACATTGAGGAGTATGTCGCAGCATTTCATCTTGCCGCCGCTCTCCCCTGTCATCGCTATCGTCTTCACTCCCATCTCCTTTGCTTTTTCGATGGCTTTCACAATGTTAGCCGAGTTACCCGATGTGCTGATTCCGACCAATACGTCGCCTTTCTTCGCCGAAGCCTCGAGCATGCGGGCATACACCATCTCGAAGGAATAATCGTTGGCAACTGCCGTGAGATAGCTCGTATTCACGTGTAAAGCCTCGGCATTCAGCGGTGCACGGTCATAGTAAAAACGACCGCTCAGCTCAGCAGCGAGGTGTTGTGCGTCGGAAGCACTGCCTCCATTGCCGCAGAAATGAATCTTACCACCTTTTTTCAACGATTCAACGCACATCTCAGCAGCTTTGTTTATTTTCTCAATCAATGCTTTGTCATTGAGTATCAACTGTTTAACGGCTATTGAATCCTTAATAATGTTGTCGATCGAAGTCATTTTTTTAATATTTTTGCAAAGATAATAAAAAATTCCCGAATTTTGCGGCAAATTTTTAAAAAATGAGAGGCGTTTACACAGTATTGCTTTTGATTGTTTCGAATATCTTCATGACATTCGCATGGTATGGCAACTTGAAGTTGTCGGATATGGGTGTTATCAAGGATTGGCCATTGATTCTCATTATATTAGCCAGTTGGGGCGTGGCATTGTTGGAATATTCAGCCATGGTTCCAGCTAACCGTATCGGCTCTGTAGTCCACGGCGGTCCGTTTAGCTTGGTGGAACTCAAGGTGATTCAGGAGGTCGTCAGCCTCATCGTTTTCATGGTCATAAGCATCAAAGTGTTCAAAATGGGCGAGTTCCATTGGAATCATCTGGTGGGCTTCGGATTCTTGGTTTTAGCGGTTTATTTTATTTTCAAAAAATAAAGAAAAAACTTGCGCTTTAAAAGAATTTGTTGTATTTTTGTAATTCAAAAATTTGATTTGATATGAAATTTTACGACGTTGATTCGATTTTCACTTTCGGCAAATATGAAGGCCAGACTTTGGCTGAAGTCTTTGAGAAAGACCCGAAATATATCAAATATTGTGAGGAAAACATCGATGATTTCTACATCTCCCCTGAGGTCTTGAAGGAGCTGAGAGCATCATCGCGCGATAATAAGCTTTTGACAGCCAATCTCGACGAGATGAGTGACGAAGAGCTTCGTGACTTCATGAACGAGATGAATGATATCGACGAGTTTGACGAGAGCAAGCTCGAAGAGGACTTCGACTGGGAAGAGGGTGAAAACATGTTTGCCGAGGATGAAGAAGACATCTTCGGTGAAGATGAGGATGAATACTACGACGAAGATAGCTTCGACGAGCCGTTCGACGACCCTTATGATCGATATTAGTTAAAAGTTAAAAGAGAAAAGTTAAAAGAGTTTTTCCCTTTTATCTGGTAACTTTTCTCCTTTATCTTTTATCTTTTATCCTTTAACTAAAACTTTTCGGAAATTCCGTATACCTTTTGTTTTGACGATGACGACTGCACGAGTTCGGCTAAGAATCCCGTGAGGAAGAGTTGTGTACCTACCACCATGCAGAGCAATGCCAGATAAAACAGAGGACGGCGTGTCATTCCGTAGGCGTGGAATGCGTATTTCTTGACTACCAAGATGACGCTCATGATGAAACCGGCGAGGAATGTCAGGCTGCCGAGGCCTCCGAAGAGGTGCATCGGGCGTTTGCCGAACTTAGAGATGAAAGTGATGGTGAGTAAATCGAGGTAACCTCTTAAAAATCTGCTCATTCCGAACTTCGAGGTGCCGAATTTACGTTTCTGATGATGTACCACCTTCTCCCCTATATGCGTGAAACCTGCAGCTTTGGCGATGACCGGGATGTAACGGTGCATCTCGCCGTAGATCTCGATGCTTTTTACAACCTCATTACGATAAGCCTTGAGTCCGCAGTTGAAGTCGTGGAGTTTGATACCTGTCATGCGGCGTGTCGACCAGTTGTAGAACTTCGACGGGATATTTTTCGCGAATGTCGAATCGTAACGTTTTTTCTTCCAGCCACTTACGAGGTCATAGCCTTCCTTCTCAATCATGTTGAAGAGTTCAGGAATCTCGTCGGCGTCCATGGTGATGACGACGTCGCCTTGTGCCACCTTGAAACCTTCGTTGAGGGCTGCCGACTTGCCGTAGTTACGACGGA
The DNA here is from genome assembly GCA_947304185.1 of uncultured Bacteroidales bacterium. GTDB lineage: Bacteria > Bacteroidota > Bacteroidia > Bacteroidales > F082 > Limimorpha. Next base: position 35,393 of record CAMZAM010000017.1, on the reverse strand, counting down.
AGCGGATGCCGTGGATGTTAGGATTCTCTTCCTTGAGTTTCTGGATGCAGTGCCATGAGCCGTCGGTGCTGCCGTCGTCGACAAACACGATCTCGTATGAAAAGTTGTTTTCATTCATGACGCGGCGGATCCATGCCTCGAGTTCGGGCAATGATTCCTCTTCATTCAGCAAAGGTATGATGACAGATATATCCATTTCAATCTTTTTTACGTGCAAAGATAGCAATAATTAATGAATAAAACAGCGACAATAACACATTTATTATCAACATCGAGATGGCTGTTGCCAACGGCGAGAACAGCTGACGCATCTGACGACCGTTTTCGTAGAGCCCTATCCTACTCTCAATTCCGACGTAAGCGTAGAGAATATATATGACTACGCTGAAGATCACGGAGCCTATCAGTCCGATGAGGAAACTCATCTGAAAAGCCTTGCTGTAGGAGAACTCGCTCCACACGAATTTACTTTTGAAAAATGCCAAGGTGATGCTGAGCCAGACGAACGGGATGAGGTAAATTATTGAGAATAAATATGATGAGGCGACGTACAGGCGTTCGTAAAAGATGGTGTAAGCTGCTGATAATAAGATACTTAGCAACAATCCTGAAATTATGACTGTTGTCCAATATTGCTTGCCTGTGTATGTCGGGTTTATTATCATCTCAGACAAAAAAGGGTAAGCTACTTATATCGCACCGCTCAACCATCTACCCTTGCTGCCTTCCGGCCCTGGGGGAGTTTGACAGGAGCTGGTCGTATAAGACTTACCCGCTGCAAAAATACGAAAAATTTTGATTTGACAAGATATTTTGAAAAAAATAATAAAAATCCCCGGCGGAAATGCATCCATCGGGGATTTGGAATGTTAGGGAGACGTTTCGGGAAACGTCTCTACAGGATTATTTCTCCACTTCCTTCTTAAGACGTTCTGTCAGCATCGGGACGATCTTGTGGAGGTCACCTACGATGCCGAGGTCAGCGGCTGAGAAGATAGGTGCGTATTTGTCCTTGTTGATGGCGATGATGAAGTCTGACTCCTCCATACCTGCGAGGTGCTGGATGGCGCCTGAGATACCGCATGCCATGTAAAGGGCCGGACGCACTGTCTTACCTGTCTGACCGACCTGGAAGCAGTGATCCATGATACCTGCGTCGACCATGGCACGTGATGATGACACCATGCCACCGAGGATGTCGGCCAAAGCCTGAAGCTTGTTGAAACCTTCTTTGTCGTGGACGCCACGGCCACCTGACACCAGGATCTTGGCATCGGCGATGTCGTCGGCGCACTTGCAGTTCATCTTGGTCTCAATGACTTTGACTTTGAACTTGCTTGTATCGAATTTAGGGGCAAACATTGTGATGGTGCCTTTTCTGCCAGCCTCACGGACGCGTTTCTGCATCACGCCAGGACGCACTGTCGACATCTGAGGACGTGTGTTAGGGCAAAGAATGGTAGCCATCAAGTTACCACCGAATGCAGGACGTGTTGAACGGAACTGCTTCTCGCCTGTCTCCTCGACGATACCGATTTCAAGTTTGGTGCAGTCTGCTGTCAGACCAGTCTTCAAACGTGAAGCGATACGTGGTGCGAGGTCACGGCCGATGGTTGTAGCACCGTAAAGGACGATGCTTGGGCAACCGGCAGTAATCATCTGATACACAACCTGTGAGTACTGTTCTGTCAAGTAATCCTTGAGTTCAGGGCAGTCGGCGACGAGCACTTCGTCAGCACCCATCTCGATGAGGCTCTGAGCCTGGTCTTTCACGTTGTGACCAAGTAACATTGCCACGACTTTCTCGCCGAGAGCGTCAGCGAGGTCGCGAGCTTTACCTAAAAGTTCGTATGCTACGGATTGGATCATTCCACCGCGCTGTTCTGCGAACACATAAACGTTTTTGTAATCTTTAATATCCATAACTTTTACTTTTAGATTAAATGTTTCTCTTTAAGTTTCTTAACAATGATTTCGACTGCTTCTTCCTCGCTCACTTCGAACACCTCACCCGGTGCCTTAAGCTGCTTCGGGAATGACTGCCACACCTTTGTCGGTGAGCCTTTCAGACCGAGTTTGTTCTCGTCGACATCGAGTTTGTCGGCGCCCCAAACTTCAACTTCCTTATCGTAAGCGTCGACGATGCCGGCTACTGTCATGTAACGTGCCTCGAATGCTGATGCCAACACTGTGAGGACGCACTTGCCTTCGACTTCGAGAGTCTGCACGCTGTCTTCGTTTTCTTTCTTCACGATGAAGTTGCCGTTCTTTTCGCGTTCAGCGTCGATGACGTATGAAACCTGTGGAAGGCCGAGGTGTTCAGCCATCTCAGGACCGACCTGTGCTGTGTCACCGTCGATAGCCTGACGGCCAGCGATGATGAGATCATAGTCCAAAGTCTTGATGGCGCCTGCCAATGCGTATGATGTTGCGAGAGTATCAGCACCAGCGAACTTTCTGTCGCTCAATAAGATAGCTCTGTCAACGCCCATAGCGAAAGCTTCTCTCAGGATGAGGTCGGCTTGTGGAGGTCCCATGGTGATAACTGTGACGTTAGCGCCGTATTTGTCTTTCATCTGGAGTGCGAGTTCGAGACCGCCCTTGTCGTCTGGGTTCATGATGCTCGGAACGCCTTCACGGATAAGAGTATTCTTTACCGGATCGATTTTGATTTCGGTAGTATCAGGTACTTGCTTAATACAAACTATAATATTCATAATCCTTCCCTCCTATTTAAATAAATGACCGGCGATAACCATTCTCTGAACCTCTGATGTACCTTCGTAGATCTCGGTAATCTTGGCGTCACGCATCATGCGCTCGACCGGATATTCACGTGTGTAGCCGTAGCCGCCGTGGAACTGGACTGCCTTTGTAGTCACTTCCATTGCTGTCTCAGCTGCGAAGAGTTTTGCCATTGCTGCGTCTGCTGAGTATGGGAGACCTTTGTCTTTCTTCCATGCTGCGCTTCTGACGAGCAAACGAGCTGCCTCGACCTTTGTCTTGAGGTCGGCCATCTGGAACTGTGTGTTCTGGAACTGTGCGATAGCCTTACCGAACTGTTTACGTTCCTTGGTGTATTTCACTGTCTCATCCATAGCACCTTGAGCTATGCCGAGAGCCTGTGAAGCGATACCGATACGGCCGCCGTCGAGGGTCTTCATAGCGATGTTGAATCCCTTTCCGAGAGGTCCGAGGAGGTTTTCCTTCGGCACTTCGCAGTTTTCGAATATAAGCTCGCATGTCGCTGAGCCGCGGATACCCATCTTCAACTCTTTCTTACCGATGCTGAAGCCCTTGAAGCCTTTCTCAACGATGAATGCTGAGATGCCCTTGGTGCCTTTGCTCTTGTCGGTCATCGCCATGACGATGAACACGTCGGCATAAGCAGCGTTGGTGATGAAGATCTTCGTTCCGTTGAGGATGTATTTGTCGCCAGCGTCGACAGCCATTGTCTGCTGCATGGCGGCGTCGGTACCGGCGTTAGGCTCGGTGAGACCGAAAGCGCCGATCCATTCGCCTGAAGCGAGCTTCGGCAAATATTTCATCTTCTGTTCCTCTGTTCCGTTTTCGAGGATAGGTGCCATGCACAATGATGTGTGAGCTGAGAGGATAACGCCTGTGGTGGCGCACACTCTTGAGAGCTCTTCAACAGCCATGATGTACATCTGCACTGATCCGCCGGCTCCGCCATACTGACGCGGTACCGGGATGCCCATCAAACCTAATTTCGCCATCTTCTTGACGGTCTCCATAGGGAAACGTTCTGTCTCGTCAACTTCGGCTGCCAAAGGCTTGACCTCGTTCTCTGCAAACGATCTGATCATCTGCAAGAACAATTCTTCTGTCTTTGAATAGCTAAAATCCATGTTTTAGATATGTTATTTCAATTAATATTTTCTTAAATCCTAGTATTTGTAGAATCCTTCACCTGTCTTACGACCGAGCAAACCGGCGCGCACCATCTTTCTCAAAAGTGGATGTGGGCGGTATTTCGGATCGCCGAACTCATTGTAAAGCACCTCCATGATGGCGAGGTTAACATCGTTTCCGATGAGGTCGGCCAATGCGAGAGGTCCCATTGGATGGTTAGCGCCAAGCATCATGCACTTGTCGATGTCCTCTGCTGATGCGATACCGTCGGCCAAGATACCGACTGCCTCGTTGATCATAGGGATGAGTATGCGGTTGACGACGAAACCTGGGGCTTCTTTCACCTCTACCGGCTGTTTGCCGATTGATGTGGCGAGCTCAACGATGCATTTTGTCACCTCGTCGCTTGTGAGCTGTCCCTTGATGACTTCCACCAATGCCATTCTGTCGGCTGGGTTGAAGAAGTGCATGCCGATGAACTGTGCTGGACGTGTTGTGCAGGCAGCGATTTCGGTGATTGACAATGATGATGAGTTGGTTGCGAAGATAGCTTCTGGCTTGCAGATCTTGTCAAGCTCCATGAAGACTTCTTTCTTCAGCTGCATCTCTTCGACAGCAGCCTCGATGACGAGGTCAGCGTCTTTAAATGTAGCGTAATCTGTTGTTGTAGTGATGTTCTTCAACAGTGCGTCAACATCGTCCTGGGTCATCTTGCCTTTCTCGACGAGTTTGGCGTAACCTTTTGCAATTGAACCCATAGCCTTGTCAATGCTGGCCTGAGTTCTGCTCTTCATGACGACTGGCATCTTAGCTGCGAAAGCCTTCACGATGCCTTTTGCCATGGTTCCTGTTCCGATAACGTATACTTTCATAATGACGTATTTTATAATTCTTTTAACTTTACTCTTTTAACTTTTAACTATTTTCCTTGGAAAATCGGTTTTTCCTTATTTAAAAACGCTGTCATACCCGCTTTCTGGTCTTCTGTGGCGAAGCATTTTCCGAAGTTGCGGTTCTCCAGTTCGATGGCGTCGGCAGCAACCATGTCGTAGCTCTCGTTGATGCATTCTTTAGCATATTTGATAGCTAAAGGTGCGTTGGCTACTATCTTCTGTGCTGTCTCGATGACTCTTTCCATGAGCTCTTCCGGAGCAAACACGGCGTTCACCAAGCCGATGCGCAGTGCTTCGTCGGCACGGATAGCCTTGCCTGTGTATATCATCTCCTTGGCGTAGCCTTGTCCGACGAGCTTTGCCAGACGGTATGTGCCGCTGAAACCAGGTGTTATGCCCAGTCCCACCTCAGGCTGACCGAACTTGGCGTTGCTTGAGGCATAACGGAAGTCGCATGCCATTGCCAGCTCGCATCCGCCGCCGAGGCAGAAACCGTTGACGGCAGCGATGACCGGAATCGGGAGCAGCTCAATCTTACGGAAAGCGATGGCGCCGAGTTTACTGAACTCATAGCCTTCTTTCTCGTAGAGATGCACCATCTCGGAGATATCTGCGCCAGCCACGAACGATTTCTCGCCGTCACCAGTGATGATGAGGACGCGGGTCTTCTTGGTGTCGAGGTTGCTGACGAAGTCGTCGATTTCTCTTAAGACCGTCGAATTCAGTGCATTTAACGACTTAGGAGCCGACACCGTCATGATGGTGATGCCGTCTTCTCTGACTTCGCTTTTTAAATATTGATATTCCATAATTCTATTCTTTCCGTCATTTCGACCGACCGAAGGGAGTGGAGAAATCTCATTAAAATTGCAGGAGATTTATTCACCAAGGTGAATGCTTTCGCAAGCTCAGGTCTCGATTCCGCTACGCTCCACTCGAAATGACGAGTGAGTGTTAGTCGACCATTGATTTGAGGTTAGGGCTGATGATGAGCTTAGCCTCTGTTGCTTCCTGCACCTGCTCGACGGTGAACTCAGGATGGATCTCTGTGAGGACGATGCCTTCTTTTGTAATCTCCATCACACCCATCTCGGTGATGATCATGTTGACCTGACCTGCTGCTGTGAGAGGCAGTGTGCATTCCTTCAAGATCTTAGGAGCACCTTTCTGAGTGTGTTCCATGGTGAGGATAACGCGTTTTGCACCGACCACGAGGTCCATTGCGCCGCCCATGCCAGGAGCCATCTTGCCAGGAATGATCCAGTTGGCGAGGTTGCCCTTCTCATCGACCTGCAATGCGCCGAGGAATGACACGTTGACGTGGCCGCCACGGATGATTGCGAATGATGTTGCTGAGTCGAATGTGCAAGCGCCTGGTGTCAAGGTGATGAAACCGCCGCCAGCGTTGATGAGGTTCTTGTCTTCCTTGCCTTCTTCAGGTGTCGGGCCCATGCCCATTGCGCCGTTCTCAGTCTGCAGTGTCACTGACACGCCTTTTGGAAGGTAGTTAGGGATCAATGTTGGGATACCGATACCAAGGTTCACTACATCGCCGTCATGCAGCTCCTTTGCTGCTCTCTTGGCGATAACTTCTCTCATTTCGTTTTTATCCATATTCTGAAATATTTTAATTGTTATTGTAATTTCCTTTTTTTGTTTGAGATTTCTCCACTCCGCTTCGCTTCGGTCGAAATGACGACTAATGGCTAACGGCTAATAGCTAATGGCTATTTCATTCCACGTTTGACCATCTCCTGAACCACGAATGATGCCACGTCGTCGGCGTAGGTGTTCATTCCGAAGCCAGCGTCGAAACCGAGTTCTTTGGCGAGCTCATGTGAGATACGGGCACCACCGCAGCAGCAGATCATCTTGTCGCGTAAGCCTTCAGCCTCCATCAACTCGATGAAGTTGGTCATATTCTTGATATGAACGTCTTTCTGTGTAACAGTCTGTGAGACGAGCAACGCATCAGCGTGAAGCTCAATGCCTTTTGCGATGAACTCCTCATTCGGAACCTGCGAGCCGAGGTTGTAAGCCTCAATCATCTCGTAACGCTCAAGTCCGTAGTGACCGGCGTAACCCTTCATGTTCATGATAGCGTCGATACCCACGGTGTGAGCGTCGGTACCTGTACTTGCGCCAACGATAACAATCTTACGGCCGATGTTTTCCTTGATGTACTGATCAGTCTCGTACATGTCCATGGTGTTCGATTCGACCTTCGGAACGTATATTGTGCTGTAGTTCACAGTGTGAGTGCAGCTTCCGTAGCAGTTAAAGAATGTGAATCCAGGGGTTAACTCTTTGTAGTACACCACGATAGGATTCTCGAAACCCATAGTCTTGAGGAGTTGTTTTGCAGCCTCGACAGCTTCTGCGCCGCATGGGACCGGCAATGTGAAACTCAGCTGGGTCTTACCGTCGTTCATGGTGTCGCCATAAGGCTTGATTTTGGTTAAGTCTAAGGTTTTGTCGAAATCCTTAGCTTCCATTGAATATAATCCTTCGCTCATATATAATATAAATTATTCTCTTTCAATAAATTACGCAAAAAGACATGACAAAGACTTTTACACCTTTATCATGTCTGCAAATATAATATATTTTTTTAAATAAAAAACAAAAATTTATGAAATTTTAATGCCATTCTCGAATTACTCTCAGTACCCTGCGGTAAGTCGTAATTCTGCGAATGACATTAAAAATCTCTAGTTGTTATTCTTTCTTTCGAAAGATTTTCTTCCTGAACATGAATAAATTGAAGATTATGAAAACGACAATCAGGATTCCGAGGGTGATAAGTGCTTGGGTGAAGCCTTGTGGGGCGTAGCTTACCAAAAGCAGCACTGGGAATCCCAAGGCGACCGCTGGAAGTGACTGTAAAACAAGGTTATTTGCGGCAGGTGTCTCGAATTTAGGGTCGATTTCACGAAGGAGGATCATGCCGTTGGAAGCGGTGCCGGTGAGCATGCCGAACATGCTGAAGAAGCCTTCGTAGGTGTAGTTCGGATAAAGGTGCTTACAGACTTTCAACACAAACCAGAACGTGGCGATGGCTCCGAGGGTGCAAACGAGGATGTAGGGCAACGCAAACCCCTTGAATTCGCTGAAGTTGATGGCTGCAGTGCCTGCTACAATCATGATGTCGAAGAATAATCCGCTGATGCGGTTCAAAAGGTAGTTGTTGATGTATTCGCGCTTCATGATCTGTCTCTTTCTCAAAACTTTGATGATGCCTTTAATCATGATGCCGAACAATGTGCCGAGCAGGAAGTTGAAGCCCCACATCAGCGGCATCAGGGTCTTCTCACCGAATGTGCCGAGATCCAACGTCTGCAGGAAGTGATTGAAGAGATACACCATAAGGTAGGTGAACAGTACCAGACAAATCTGGATTGAGAGCTTGTCAACTGATTCAGTATCAGGGATTTCGTTGTCGCCTTCGTAGTCGCTGAGTTTGTTTTTCTGCTTCTCTTGTATCTCTGAGATTTTGATCTTACCTTTTCTCTTTAAGATGTTAAGATATACCACGCCGACAACGCAGCCGATGATGAAACCCATAGCGGCTATTGACAATCCGAAGTCTTTACCTGGGAAAGCGAAGCCTTGTTCGAGGGCTCTGTCCATGTAAATAGTTCCGAAGTTCAGAGCCTGTCCAGGACCTTGGCCGTATCCCATCGGGAGGAGCAATCCGGCAGCGTAGAAAATCTTGTTTCCGAAGTAGAACATCGGGATCGTAACTAACAGACCCACAATGCCTTGGATGATATATGTGCTTGCTGTCAGCGTGCCAGTCTCAATCACCTTCATGGTGCTTGATTTCGACTCCACTTTGTTGTTTTTTAATGCCAGAGCGACGAATCCAAGGCCGAGGGCGTGGTAAGTGATTACTTCCATCGTGGTCTTGTCGATGAGGTCTTCCCAGCCGATTAAGTCGGAATATATCCATCTGAATATCAATATCAAAGCACCTCCTATCAGGGCTGACGGGATGAGACTCTTCTGCATGAACGGGATTTTCGTTCTTACAATGTTGCCTGCCAAGAGGCCGACGGAGATGATACACAGTTGTAACATGACGTTCCAAACTGCATCTGTTGCGAAAAACGGTACTGCTAATGTATTCATTGTTAATCGATTTTGTTAAGTTTCTCTTCTAAGGCGACGATGATGTCGCGGTATTTTGCAGCATTCATGAAGTCGAGTTCCTTGACGGACTTTTCCATCTCTTTCTTGGCTTCTTGGATAGCTTTTCTGATGTCTTTAGGCGATCGGTAGATGGCGACTTTCTCTGCAGCCTCTGCCCTGACGCCTTCTTCGGCCTGTTCGTATTCCACCAGACGTTGTTTGTTGAGGGTCTCGCCCCATGCGGTGTCGAGCGGTTTGATGATGGTCTTAGGCACGATTCCGTTGGCGATGTTGTACGCCATCTGTTTCTCGCGCCGCCTCTGGGTCTCGTCGATGGTCTTGCGCATCGAGTCGGTGATTTTGTCAGCGTACATTATGACTTTGCTATCCGCATTTCGGGCGGCGCGACCAGCGGTCTGCGTCAGCGACCGCTCCGATCGCAGGAATCCTTCCTTATCTGCGTCGAGGATGGCAACCAACTGAACCTCAGGCAGATCCAAGCCCTCACGAAGAAGATTGACCCCCACTAAGACGTCGAAGTCGCCTTTACGGAGACCCATCATGATCTCCACACGGTCGAGAGTGTCGACATCGGAATGTATATATCTTGTGTTGATATTCAGGTTATTAAGATAACGAGTGAGCTCCTCGGCCATACGTTTTGTCAAGGTGGTGACAAGCACACGTTGTTTGTTTCCCACCACACGTACTATCTCATCAACGAGATCGTCGACTTGGTTGGTGCAAGGCCTTACTTCGATTATCGGGTCGAGCAGTCCTGTCGGGCGAATCAGCTGTTCGACGTAGACGCCCTGTGTCTGCTGCATCTCGTAGTCGCCAGGCGTGGCGCTGACATATATCGTCTGTCCCGTAAGTGCTTCAAACTCATCGAATTTCAGCGGACGGTTGTCGAGCGCCGACGGCAGCCGGAAGCCGTATTCCACCAATGTCTGCTTACGTGAGCGGTCGCCTCCATACATGCCTCGGATCTGCGACACCGTGACGTGACTCTCGTCGATGATGGTGATGAAGTCATCGGGGAAAAAGTCCAAAAGACAGAACGGGCGCGTGCCGGCGGCGCGTCCATCGAAATAACGTGAGTAGTTCTCGATGCCCGAGCAATAGCCGAGTTCGCGAATCATCTCAACATCATGATTTACACGGTCTTCCAGACGTTTTGCGTCCTCATATTTCCCAATCTCACGGAAATATTCAGCTTGCTTGAACATGTCGAGCAGAATCTCTTCTGTAGCCTGTTTTATCTTCTCTTTTGAAGTTACGAAGATGTTTGCCGGGAACAACGTGATGTTCTGCAGACTCTCGATTCTGGTGCCGTTGATAGGGTCGAACGACTCGAGTTCTTCAATCTCATCATCCCAGAAGATGATGCGGTACGGCGTGTCGGAATATGCAGGAAACACATCGACAGTGTCGCCTTTCACACGGAAACGTCCACGCGTAAACTCTATGTCATTACGACTATAAAGCGCGTTTGAGAGGTTAAAAAGCAGGTCGTCGCGACGAATCTTCTGTCCCAACTCAATGTTGATTACGTTTTTGCTGAAATCTTCAGGGTTTCCGATGCCGTAAATGCATGATACTGAAGAGACTACGATAACATCTCGTCTACCTGAGAGAAGTGCTGATGTAGTGCTTAAACGAAGTTTGTCGATCTCGTCGTTTATCGACAGATCCTTCTCGATATATGTATTCGTTTGTGGAATAAACGCTTCCGGCTGATAATAATCGTAATATGAAACGAAATATTCCACCTTGTTTTCCGGGAAAAACTGCTTGAATTCGCTGTAAAGCTGTGCCGCTAACGTCTTGTTATGACTCAACACCAGTGCTGGACGATTCAGTTCCGCCAGCATATTGGCGATGGTGAATGTCTTGCCAGAGCCCGTTACACCCATCAGAGTCTGGTATCTCTCCCCTGCCATGATGCCGTTTTTCAGCTGTTCGATAGCTTGCGGCTGGTCGCCCGTTGGCTTAAACTCCGATGATAGTTTGAAATTCATAATCAACGAGTTACGTTAAACGTCATGATGATCGGATAGTGGTCCGACATCTTTTTCTTAAGCCTGGTGAACGTCATCGGGACGATATCGTCGCTATGCCAGAAATAGTCGATTCGAAGCAGTGGCAACCGTCCGCAATAGGTCTTGCCTATGCCATGTCCCACCTGCAGGAAAGCGTCGTTCAGACCGGCGTTGTGCATCTGATGATAGGTGTACGACAGAGGCGTGTCGTTGAAGTCGCCGCATATAATGATTGGAAGGCCGTTGTGAGGCATGTTTCCGACTATCGTCCTGGTATCTTCGGTTCGCTTTTGGAAACCTTCTTTAAGCTTGAATATCAACGATTTACCCATCGTTTCCGAGTTCTCTACATAATGTTTGGCATCACGGAGATATTCAATCTCTTCTTTGGTGATGCTAAACGATTGAAGATGAACGCATTCCACGTAAAACTTACCAAGTCCGCCAGCATTTATCAGCTTTACAAATCCTGCGTTGTCCAAATCGTTGAAATGTTCAGTAAAATCATCGTCTTCGATAGGATATTTCGAAAAGATATAATTGCTGTTTTTTGGTGCTTTGCTATAGTATTTATAATCAGTCTGATCAATAAATTCCTGTAATTCATTAACCTTTTTTGTAATGTGGAAACGAACCTCCTGAATGCACAATATATCTGGATTCTGTTCTTTTATGATATCGATTATATCGGCCTTGACGCTCTTTGCATCCCGTTGATTATCAGTGATATCCCTAAAGTTAGCGATGTTATACGACATTATTTTGAGATTGCCTGGCTCGGTATGTTGCTGTTTTACCGAATACGACTTCATAAAGCCGGGAATCGCTATTATCAGTGCCAAGATCGGGTAAAATATGGCTTTTTTTGCCTTTAATATAATTAAAGCTATCAGTATCAATAAGTTAAATAGAAAAATGGGCCAAAACGATACTCCGAAATAGGCTGTCAGTACGAAATGATTGGGCGAAATCATGGGGTTTATGGCGCACAGGAACTGGCTCAGCAGTCCGATCACCGCCAAGATACCGATTAAAAATATCAGTGTACGTCGTCCGAATGAGTGTTTCTTAGCCTTCTCTCCCATCAGTTTTTCTTACTCTGTTTGAACAAAAACTCTTTTTCCTCTTTTGTGAGGCTGTCGTAGCCGCCTTTGCTAATCTTATCGAGTATTTCGTCGGTACGACGGTCGTCGTCGGCACGTTCTTTGTTATAGTCCCAATCAGACTTCGGACGGCCGTTTTCGGTATTGTATTTGTCTTTCTTGAATTTTATGTTGAATCTAGGAGCCCATCCACCTGCCTTATACCGCCAGTAAAGGATGAGTCCTAAACCGAACAGCATGCCGCCCACGTGAGCGAAATGTGCCACGTTGTCGACCGATGAGAAGCCTGAGAACAGCTCGAGCAGACCGTATATTATCACCACCCATTTTGCCTTGATCGGTATCGCGAAATATATGTAAATACGGGCGTTTGGCCACATCATTCCGAATGCTAGAAGTATGCCGTAGACAGCTCCAGAGGCGCCCACCGTGGTGAGCATGTTGAGGTAGTCGCTGACAGGCACGCTACGATTGCCGAGGTTGACAAATTGATAGTTTTCGACGATGTCGTTAAGTTGAATGTATTGCACGAGTTCCTGCGTCAAGCCGGCGCCAATGCCGCAGACGAAGTAAAATATCAGGAAACGCTTAGGACCCCACACGTTTTCGATGCTGTTGCCGAACATCCATAGGGCAAACATGTTGAAGAAAAGATGTGCGAACCCTCCGTGCATAAACATATATGTCACGAACTGATACGGTCTGAAGTCGGATGCACCAATGTAATGCAGTCCGAGATAATCCGACAGGTCGATATGCCAGACGACCTCAGCCGCCCATGTCGCGAGGAAGAATATCACATTGATAATCAAGAGGTTCTTGACTACCAGCGGTAAAATGGAGAAGCCCTGAGGCCTAAATTGATTTTCCATTAGTTCAAACGTGTTTTTATGTCGTCAGCATTGATAATTGTGAAGATTTTCCTGCCGTTTGGCGCCACTTCTGCTACAGCGCAACCGAAGAGTCGGTCGACGATGTCCTGCATCTCCACAGCGCTCAATGTCTGACCTGCCTTCACTGCCATCTGTGATGCCAGCGAACGTGCTAAATTTAATTTCTTATCTGATTGATTACCAGCGTTATTCGTCTTGTAATCCTCTAAAATCTTTTCTATCACCGATACAGCGTCGCTTCCTTTGCAGTCGACAGGCGTGCCGTTGATGACGAAGGTTGTGTTGTTCATCGCCTCGATACGGAATCCTATCTTCTCGAGTTCGGGTTTCATCTCCTTCAGTAGCGATGCATCGTTGATATTCAATGATATATGATGTGGAAAGAGCTCTTGTTGCGACGCTGCTACCTCCGTCTCCATCTCTTTGAGATATTTCTCATAGAGTATCCTCTCGTGCGCCAGATGCTGGTCGACGACGAGAATGCCCGACTTCACCGCTGTTACGATATACGACTGTTGCAACTGTATGAACAGGTTCTTCTGCTCTTCTTCGAGAGGCTTGTCATTGCTGGCATTTTCGCCGATATGGCTGTTCGCTACAATGTCGTTGCTGTCATCGTAGGCTATGCGCCAGTTTTGTTGCTGCTGATGACGTATCGGAGTGATTTTGAACGGGTTATAGTTCGGGTCGAAGTCTACTTTCGGTGTCACGATAGGTCTATCCATACGACTCGCCTCGCCGAAATCGATGCCCATATTCGGGTTGATATCGAAGTCGAGTGTTGGGGCTAAGTTATTCTGTCCTATGGCTTTACGCACGGCAGAGTGCATGATGGCGTAGATTAGCTTCACGTCGATGAAGTTGACTTCGGTCTTTGTCGGGTGTATATTGATATCAATCTCCTTTGGATCTATCTGAATATCAAGGAAATAGCCCGGGAAGCAGTCCTGTGGAATGAGTTCTTTGTAGGCGTTCTCCACAGCGTGATGCAGGTAGGCGTGTTTGATGAAACGACGGTTCACGAAGAAATACTGTTCGCCGCGTGTCTTCTTGGAAAACTCAGGTTTTATTATGAATCCGTCGATTGTCACCGACTCTGTGACCTGATTCACTGGCAGCAGCTTGCTGTCGTAATCCTTACCGAAGAGTCCGACGATACGTTGTTTCAGAGTGCCCGGATAGAGATGGAACAGCTCTTTGTCGTTGCTCACGAAGGTGAATCCCACCTCGGGGTTCATTATGGTGATGCGGAAGAACTCCTCGTTGATATGACGGAGCTCTGCCTCATTGGATTTCAGGAAGTTACGTCGTGCTGGCACGTTGAAAAACAGGTTTTTCACGGTGAAGTTGGTGCCCACTGATGTCGGTTTCGGCAGCTGTTCGATGACTTTCGAGCCTTCGATACGTATCTTGGTGCCTACCTCGTCTTCTTTACGACGTGTGGTGAGTTCCACCTGTGCCACTGCTGCTATTGAGGCAAGTGCTTCTCCGCGGAATCCCATGGTTTTTATGGCAAAGAGGTCATCCGCACTCGATATCTTCGATGTCGCGTGACGTTCAAAACACAGTCGTGCGTCGGTCTCCGACATGCCGCAGCCGTTATCTATCACGGTGATGAACGTGCGGCCGGCGTCTTTTACGATGAGGTCGACCTGTGTGGCACCGGCGTCGATGGCGTTTTCGATGAGCTCCTTGACAACAGACGCCGGCCGCTGGATGACCTCGCCCGCTGCTATCTGGTTGGCTACTGAATCGGGGAGTAACTTGATGATATCCAACGACATAACTACTTGCCTCCCATCTTCAGGAACATGGTCACAAAATTCTCCAGGAATGGAGTGAAGAACAGAACTGCAATCAGAAACCCTGATATGCCTACAATAATCGCTGTACGCAGCCATTTAAAGGAATATGTGTAAGCTACCTTCTTGCCATCGTCGATGTCTCTCCCCCATTTCTTTCGCATCTGAACCCTAAGTCTTTCACTGTCAGAGAGTTTTGAGTCATAACCCATCGCCGCTTTCCTCTTCTCAAGCTCCTCTTTTTCGGGGTCGTAATACCTCGGAATGTAGTTAAACTTAGGCATCTCAGGCCTGTGAAACATGAAAATTCCCATAATTCAATATTTTAATCTGCAAAGATAAACATTTTTTTCGAGATTTAAGCCATTTTTTTGATAAATAAATATAAAAAAGAAAACCTTTAATTTTGTCAAAATTTTATTATATTTGCAGATTAAACTGATTAGTTCGGAATAGTGATGAAAAAACTTCTATTTGTTTGTGTTTCAATGATTTGCATGCTTGTTTCGTGTGGCGAGAAATCGAATGACACGAAAAACAAGTCGTGTGCTGAAAACGATAATCTGATGCAATATACGAGCTACATCGATGTAATGCATTATAAATCAGGATATTACGTTAATATTTCAAATCCTTGGAATGAAAAATCGCTAGGCGAATATTATCTCTATCCCGATTCTCTCGACCTCCCCGATGAGCTTGAAAACAAGTCTGTCATTCGCACTCCAGTGAAGAACGTGGTGGCTTATTCATCGACGCAATGGTCAGTGTTTCTTGAGATTGGCGAGATTGACCGTGTGAAAGGAATACTCGAAAGCGATTATACCGACAATGTTGAGATCAAGCGTCTTTTGGCTGAAAAAAAGATTGAGGATGTGGGTATTGAGACGAGTTTGAAGACTGAAATCGTGATCAACCTCCACCCTGACGTGATACTTTACACCCCGTATTCGACGGTGCCTAAGACTGAAATCGGTGAGCTTACGGGGGCGGTGATGTTTCCGTTTGCCGATTACCTTGAAAATCACCCGCTTGGACGTGCCGAATGGCTGAAAGTCATTGGTTTTCTTACTTGTCGCGAAGATGACACCAATCAGTGGTTCAATGATATTGTTAGTCGTTATGAATCACTTAAGACACTGTGCGAAAACGCTGATAAACGTCCTACCGTCTTCTCCGACTTGCCGTTTGAAGGACAATGGTATCTGCCAGGCGGAGCAAGCTATATAGCACAGATTTTCCACGATGCCGGTGCTGATTATATCTGGAGTGACAACAACTCTACAGCAAGTCTGCCCGTTGATGCCGAGACGGTGCTCTCCAAGGCCCGTAACGCTGATTTCTGGCGTGTGATGAACTCGACCAACCACAAGTTCTCATATGAGGGCTTAGCCGTTGAAAATGAATTATATACGTATTTTAAGGCATATAAAGACAGGAACATTCTGGTGTGCGATATCCGTGAAAGCGGTTATTTCGAAAAATCGGAATACGAGCCGGATGTACTGTTGAAGGACTTTGTTTATGCATTCCATCCGGAAATGCTTGATAATGAGGACTATACGCCGAAATATTTCTATAGATTGAAAGATGAAAAATAGAAGAATAACGATCGGAATTATTGGTATTATCATCTTGGGAATCATCCTTTTTGTGCTGAATCTGTTTGTCGGTTCTGTGATGGTTCCTTTTGAGGATATATTTAAAGTATTACTTAAAGTAAATGATGATAATACTCTGAGTGTCATTATTTTCAATTATCGACTTCCACAAGCTTTGACAGCGCTTCTTGCTGGCGCCGCTCTTGCTGTGGCAGGTCTTTTGATGCAGACGTTGTTCCGTAATCCACTTGCCGACCCGTCGATGTTGGGAATCTCGAGCGGCGCCAGCTTAGGTGTCGGCATTGTGATTCTGCTTACTGGTGCTATCTCTGGTGCAGCGGTCTCATCATTCGGATGGTGGTCGACAATAGGTGTCAGTCTGGCCGCTTTCATCGGCGCGGTTCTGGTGCTCTTCGTGATGCTTGCGTTCAGCTCACGAATGAAAAACATGACCACACTCATCATCATCGGCTTGATGATAGCGTATCTGGCAGGCTCAATCACCGATATTTTGAAGTTTTTCAGTCTGAAAGAAGACATCCACGCCTTCGTTATCTGGGGCATGGGCAGCTTCTCAGGCGTTGGCACATCGAAGATGACGGTTTTCGCTATCAGCATCATCATCGGATTGATAGCGACATTCTTCCTGTCTAAAAACCTGAATATATTGCTTTTAGGCGAGATGTACGCCGAAAATTTGGGCTTAAACATCCGTAAGAACAGCGTAGTCATCATCTTGGTTTCAGGTTATCTCACAGCTATAGTGACGGCTTACTGCGGTCCTATTGCCTTTGTCGGTCTCGCAATGCCTCATATCGCACGCTTCTTGTTCAAGAGTAGCGACCATCGCCTACTCATCCCTGCGACGATGCTAATAGGCATGGATATGGCGTTATTCTGTAACCTTATCGCACGTATGCCAGGTTTCGACGGAAACCTGCCTATCAACGCGGTAACGGCTTTCATCGGTGCCCCGGTGGTCATCTCGGTCATAATGAAAAGTAAGAAATAAATGGAAATATTAAAAACATCGTCATTATCAATAGGTTACGATAGCAAGACTGTCGCTTCCGACATCAACGTGACGCTTAGCGAAGGCGACATCATCGCTTTGGTCGGTCCGAACGGTGCTGGAAAGTCGACGCTGTTCAAGACCTTCTCCACTCATATCAAGCCCGTTGGCGGTAAGATCGACTTGTTCGGCAAGGATCTGATGTCGTATTCGCCTAAAGAACGCGCCAAACTGCTCGGTATCGTCCTCACTGAGCGTCCCGACGATATGTTTTTGAAGGTGTTCGACGTGGTTGCAGCAGGCCGTTACCCTTACACTGGTATGTTTGGAAAGCTGGATGAGACCGATGAGAATGAGATTAAAGTATCACTTGAGCTTGTAGGTGTTAATCATCTGGCCGACAGAGTGTTCAACACATTGTCTGACGGTGAAAAACAGAAGGTTATGATAGCCAAGGCGATAGCTCAGAACACTCCTATTATCATACTAGACGAGCCTACTGCATTCCTGGATTATCCAAGTAAGATAGAGCTTTTCTCCCTGCTTAAAAAGCTAGCGAAAGAGCAGAACAAAGCAATTCTTTTCAGCTCGCATGACCTCGAACTCCTGCTCCGCTATACCGATAATCTTTGGATTATGGCGAAAAACAAGCCGTTTGCGGCAGGACAAAGTTCCGAATTGCTGAAAAACGGCGTCATAAAAGAATATTTTGACTTAAAAGACATTGACAATCAATATCTTATGAATGAAAATAAATAATAATCTAAATTTAAAACCATGAAAAAACTTTTATCATTATTGACTTTAAGCCTTGTTTTAGGCATTGGCGTTGTTTACGCCCAGAATCAGAGAGTCGTTGTGCTTGAATGCTTTACGAGTGCCACCTGTCCTCCATGCGCATCAGTTAATCCTTCTCTCGATAACCTTGTTAATAATAATGCTGATCAGTTGATTGCCATCAAATATCATGTGAATTGGCCTTCAGCTGGCGATCCGATGAACCTTCATAACCCAACTGAAGTTTCATCGAGAGTGTCATATTACGGAATTAACTCGGTACCATATTCAGTGGCTGATGGCGGTTGGATCGGTAATTCAGGAAATGTCAATCAAAGTCTTATTAACCAATGGGCAGCCGTTGCCTCTCCTGTTGAGATGCAGATGACACACTATCTCAATGATACTCAAGACACTATCAACGTTATCGTTATGGGACGAGTCACATCTGCCGTTGGTTCAGATAACCTTAAACTTCAAATTGCAGTTTTGGAAAAAACCATGACATATACATCGGCACCTTGCTCATACTCAAATGGTGAGAGAGTGTTCCACAACGTGATGAAGAAGATGCTTCCTAACGCTCAAGGTACGAACATCGACGCCAGTGAAGTTGGCGATTATTTCGCTGTAAAATATTCATGGCCTTTAGCTAACGTAATGGATATAAACGAGTTAACCGCTGTAGCATGGCTTCAGGATGGCAGTACGAAACAGATTTACCAAGGCTGCAAATCGTCGGCGAGCATTGTTCCTTACTATGAAAAACAAGCTATGATAAGCAAGTTGGATCATACCAAGAAGACGATCTGCTCATCGCGTGTCAATCCTGATTTATATGTCAGCAATTTTGGTTCGGAGACGATTAACTCATTGACTGTCAATGTTGCTGTTAATGGAGAATCTTATGGTGACTTGACTTGGAATGGCAATATTGCTTTCAGCGAAACTAAAAAAGTCAACTTAGGTGAATTGGATTTCAGTAGCCTTGATCTCCAGGAAGACAACGAAGTTGTGTTTACCATAACTCAAATCAACGGTGCTCCTGATGATTATGCTCCAGGAACTTACAATTACGTATTTACCAGCGCTCCATCTGTTGTCAATAAACCATTTAAACTCGTTATTCGTACTGATGATGAGCCAGAACTTATAACTTGGGATGTTACAAACACATCCACTGGCGAAGTCGTTGTTAGCGGTGGTCCGTACACTGATCCGCACCACCAGTATACTGAGAATTTTGAGCTTGAAGATGATGGCTGCTATATGTTTACGATTTATGACGCCGGAGGTAACGGTATGGCTGGCGGAAACGGCCTGTATGGAATAAAAGTAGGAAGTCAGACCATCATTTCGGGAAGCGCTTTCACCGATAAGGAGTCGAATGAGCTTTACTTCACAAAGCCTACAGGTGTTGAGGAAACCTCAGTAAATACAGCCAACATCTACCCTAACCCATCAACTGGTATGGTCACAGTCGACACTGAGGAAAGTGTAAATGTAAGAGTTTATAACACTGCAGGACAGATGGTTTACACCATAGGTATTGAAGGTAAGACAGTGCTGAACCTTTCAAATCTTGAGAAAGGTACATATCTTCTCGTTTTGACCAATAGCTTTGGAGAAAGCAATAAGCAAGTTGTTGTGTTACAATAATTTATGAGGAAATTATTCTTTTTCATATTATTGATTTCGTTGGTTTCGTGCAGCAAGACGAAAGTCGACCTTATCGTGCATAATGCCAACGTCTACACTGTTGACAGTCAGTTCAGTAAGACCACTGCTTTTGCTGTCGACGATGGAAAATTTGTCGCCATAGGCTCGGATAGAAAGATCTTTCGTCGCTACGACGCTTCGAAGACCCTCGACGCGCGAGGTCAGAGCATCTATCCGGGCTTCATCGACGGCCACTGTCATTTTGTAGGTTACGGCGAGACAAAAGTCCGTTATGCTGACTTAAACGGCTGCAAATCGTTTGATGAAGTATTGGAACGTCTTGCAAAACATAACGAAAACAACGATTCAGAATGGCTCTTGGGACGAGGTTGGGACCAGAACCTCTGGAAGGTGAAGGAATTCCCTGAAAACACTGAGCTTAACAGACGTTTTCCTAGCAAGAACGTACTTATCACCCGTGTTGATGGCCATGCTGTGCTTGTCAGCGATAACGTGCTGAAAATCATCGGATTAGATGGAGTTAATCGTATTGATGTCAAGCCAGGTGGTATCCTTCTCGACAACGCTGCCGACATGGCGAAAGCTATCGTTCCATCACTCAATAACAAACAGAGAATCAATGCTTTAAAGATCGCACAACGCGACTGTTTCGCTCATGGCTTGACAGGCGTCACTGATGCCGGTCTTGACATCCGTTCCATCGCTTTGATTGACTCATTGCAGCAGGCAGGAATCCTGAAGATGAAAGTCAACGCCATGATCAATCCTGATGACGAGACCATGGATTACTTCATGAAGTTCGGAGTCATCGAGAAAGAAAGACTTACTATACGCTCAGTGAAGATCTACGCCGACGGCGCCTTGGGCTCGCGTGGTGCGAAGTTGCTTGAACCATACTCTGATGCTCCTGAGACTTCGGGACTGTTTGTTGAATGCGAGAGTTTCTACGATCATGTGTGCGAAAAGGCATATAACGCTGGCTATCAGGTGTGCTGTCATGCTATTGGCGACGGCGGCGTGAGGATGATTCTCAACGAATATGCCAAGTTTCTGAAAGGTGAAAACGACCTCAGATGGCGTGTTGAGCACTCGCAAGTCGTTGACCTTCAGGATCTTGTGCTTTACAAAGAATATAGCATCATACCTTCGATTCAAGCCACACATTGCACATCCGACATGCCTTGGGCTGAAGATAGATTGGGCTCTGAACGTGTGAAGAATGCCTACGCTTATAAGACTTTGCTAGAACAGAACGGTTGGCTCATCAACGGCACCGACTTCCCTATCGAGCACGTCTCCCCACTTAAGACGTTTTATTCGTCAGTGGCACGTAAACATCTGACTGATAATAAGTTAAGTTGTGAAGAAGCGCTAAGGTCGATGACAATTTGGGCCGCTAAAGGTTACTTCGCCGAGTCCCGCAAAGGCAGCATCGAAATCGGCAAAGAAGCTGATTTTGTGATACTTTCCGATGATATCATGACCATTGAAGATGAAAACATTCCCGAAGTAAAGGTAATGAATACATTTATCAATGGGGAGATGGTGTATTAGAATTTTTAATGCCACTTTCGAAATGCTCTCAGTACCCTGTGGTAAGTCGCATTTCTGCTAATTCTAAAGCAACTTTTTTAAATCATC
The DNA here is from genome assembly GCA_947304185.1 of uncultured Bacteroidales bacterium. GTDB lineage: Bacteria > Bacteroidota > Bacteroidia > Bacteroidales > F082 > Limimorpha. The sequence goes on along the minus strand of CAMZAM010000017.1, from coordinate 13,945 downwards.
AGTGGTAAGTCCATTGAAGTCTCCTGAGCTCATGAAACCGCCGACAGTGTTGGTCTTTTCACAACATGTGCTTAAAAGTTGCACAAGTTCATCTTTCGAGTGAACCACCTTTAAATCATGTCGTTGGAAGCCTTTGATGATTCTTTCATCGGTCATCATGTCGAGCTTTTTAATTGCCACTGCATGCGGATCGTAGAAAACGACGGCTTTGTCGCAGTTGTCGAGGCAATGTGCGTAATGGTCGATGAAGACCTCGCTGAGGCTGCTGTAAGTGTGTAACTCAAAGACTACCAAGAGGTTCTTGTTAGCATACTGCTCTCTTAAAGCCTTCACTGTTGCCAGGACTTTCGACGGTGCATGAGCGAAGTCGCGAAACACGAGGTTGCCTTTGGCCTTGTTTTCAAATAAAAGTTCAAGTCTTCGGGCAGCGCCTTTGAATGTCTTGATGGCCTCATAAAACTGCTCATCGCTGATGCCGACTTGCTTCGCCACATAGCGTGCCGCATTGATATTCTTCATGTTATGCTCGCCAAAGATCTGCACCTTCTCCTCTTTTCCATTAGGCATAATCAAAATGGTATCATCGCCGTCGGTTTTATAAGGATGAATCTCATAACCATAAGTCGGAACTTTGGCGTTTGCTGCTATCTTCACGGCTTCAGGGTCGTTACCGTCATAAATCAGGCAGCCGCCTTTCTCAATTGTATTGACAAAGATTCTAAACTGTTCGAGATAGCTATCGAATGTCGGGAAGACGTTGACGTGGTCCCAGCCTATTCCGCTGATCACTGCGATATGCGGATGATATTTGTGGAACTTCGGGACTCTGTCAATAGGTGAAGTGAGGTATTCATCGCCTTCGATCACCATGTATTTCGCGGTCTCGCTGAGACGTACCATCACGTCGAAACCTTCGAGCTGAGCTCCTACCATGAAATCGGTCTCGATGCCGGCTTGTTTCATCACATGCAGAATCATCGAAGTTATCGTCGTCTTTCCGTGACTGCCGCCAATCACGATGCGGATCTTGTCTTTACTTTGCTCGTAAAGATATTCAGGATATGAGTATATTTTAAGTCCAAGTTCTTGAGCGCGAACGAGTTCAGGGTTATCGATGCGGGCATGCATACCAAGGATGACGGCCTCATACGAATCGTCTAAAAGCTCTGGATGCCATCCAAATTCCTTCGGTAGTATGCCTTCTTTTTCAAGACGTGTGCGGGAAGGCTCAAAGATCTCATCATCCGAACCTGTGACTTCGTAACCCTTTCTGTGTAAGGCGATTGCGAGATTATGCATAGCGCTGCCGCCGACTGCAATAAAATGGACTTTCTTCATATTTTCAATATTTGTCACTGCAAATTTACAAAAAAGTTTGGAATGGTTGTATATTTTTAATACCATTTTCGAAATACTCAACAGTACCCTGTGGTAGGTCGTATTTCTGCAAATGGTATTAAAAATATCAAATAGTTAATCCTATTTATGAAATACTCACAGTACCCTGTGGTAGGTCGCTTTTTTTTTGTATTTTTGCAAAATGTTACTCGATAAGGATTTGATAAGGCATTTTAGCGATTACCTGCGTCTTGAGCAGTCGCTGTCGGAGAATACTCTTAATGCGTATTGTCATGATATTGAATTGTTTAGAGAGTATCTTGAAAGTAGCGGCAAGTCTATGTCAGTAACAGCTATCACCCATCATGACATCGAAGATTTCTTCGCTAATCTATATGATCTTGGCATTGTTGCTTCGTCGCAAGCTCGTATATTGTCTGGCTTGAAGAGTTTTTACCGTTATCTCATCCAGGAGAAGATTTGTGAGGATGATCCTACCCTGCTTGTCAGCTTTCCTTCAATCGGTCGTCATATCCCGGAGGTTTTGAGTTATGAAGAGATAGTGAGGATGCTCGACAGCATCGACTTGAGTCAGCAGTTCGGGCATCGCAACAAAGCCATAATTGAAGTGATGTACGGTTGCGGGTTACGTGTCTCTGAAGTTGTATCATTGAATATCAGTGATATATACATGAAAGACGAGTTTATCCGTATCGTAGGTAAAGGCGAAAAGGAACGTCTCGTCCCTATTGGGAAACGCACCTTAAACGAGTTGATGCTTTATGTCAAGGGCGAACGTCTTCATCAGGAAATAAAGGCAAAATACACTGATAAGGTATTCATCAGCGCACGTGGCACCAGTCTAACACGTCAGAGCGTGTTTCTGTTGGTGAAAAGTCTTGCAGAGAAGGCTGGAATCAAAAAGACTATCAGTCCGCACACCTTGCGGCATTCGTTTGCGACACATCTCTTAGAGGGAGGTGCCGACTTGCGTGCAGTTCAGCAGATGCTGGGACATTCGAGCATCACGACGACAGAAATCTATACTCACGTCTCAGACGAATATCTCCGTGAGGTTATCACGATGTTTCATCCGCGCTGGCACTCCCAGAACACCTCAACCAATTGATTGTCATCAAAATAGAAGTCGAGATTCAACTCATCGAATGAGATGCAGTCGCCGTCTTCTTTGTCTTCGATAAAATCTTCGTAGCCGTTCTGTTTCATGAGTTCGATGATCTCCTCCTTGTTCAGGTCGAAAACCTTAGCTCCAAACAGCTCCGATTTCTCGTTGAAGGTGTAGAAATTGGTGAGTTTCATCGTGGTGTTACCCTCGAAATAAGCCGAGAAGTCATGATCTTCGTAGTCGAGGACCACCACGTGGTTGTCGTCTTCATAGGCCGACTCTATTTCTTCCTGATTGGTAGGCTGGCCAAGTGTTTCAACGACATCGTCGATTGGCGTTCCGAATTCGAGGTCGCCATAGCCTTTTAAAGGTTCGATTTTGAAATTTTCCATCATAATTTTTATAGTTTTAATTACTCAAATCTTATTGATTTTGAAGGTCTTACGTTGTTGATAAGCATCGTTGGCAACAGCAGCATCAGTATCCAGAGAATCATGGTGCCTGCGTTCAAAGCCAGGATGTACCAGATGTTCAACTCGATTGGCACTGCCGAGAGGTAATACGACTCCGGCGAGAGCGAAATCACGTTATAATGCAGCTGTATCAGGCACAAACCGATGCCTATGATGTTGCCGATGATCATACCTATTAATAATATACGGAACGAACGTTTCATGAATATGCGGCGGATGAGACCGTTGCTGGCTCCCATGGCCTTGAGCAGTCCTATCGTCGAGGTGCGTTCGAGTATGATTATCAACAACATACTGATTATTGTGATGCCTGCCACAAGCAACATCAATGCGATGATTATCACCACGTTCATATCCTGAAGCTCGAGCCAGTCGAAGATGTTCGGGTAGCTCTCCATCGCTGTGTATGAGACGAGGTTCATCGGAATGCTATAGTAAATCTGGTTGTTATATTCGCTGATAAGTTCTTGATTATCAACCCAAATCTCAAGATGACCTATCTCGCCGTTGTTCCAGCCGTTGAGTCGGCGAATCTGATTCAAATCGCAGTAAAGATAGCGTTCATCGCACTCCTGCAGGCCAGTCTCGTAAATGCCGACGACATTGAATTTACGACCCCTCGCCTTCATCTCTGGGTCGACAAACCAGATACGCACCGCGTCGCCTACGTTCAGCTTCATCTTATGAGCGATGATATTTGACACCACGACGTCGTTAGAACGTTCATCTTCAACATATTGCGGCACCTCACCACTGACAAGATACGAGCTGATGTAACTCCAGTTATAATCTTGGTCGACGCCTTTTAGCACCACAGCCTGAATCTCTTCGTCAGTCTTGATGATGCCGGCTTTGTCGGCCGTCTTATGCATCTCGGTGATAAAAGGCTTGTCGAGACGGGCATTCAGTACGCTATCGAAAAGAAACGGCGTCTCTTCTATCGATTCGTTTTGATTTAACGCTTGGATATGTATCGGGGCGACGAAACCTATCACCTTATCTTTGATCTGATTCTTGAAACCGACAACTACCGCTATGGAAATCAACATGATAGCGATTCCGAGAGCCACGCTGGTTACGGCAATGCGCATCACCGTCGAAGACAGATTTTCCTTCGACAGCGAAAAAATTCTTTTCGATATGAATGTTGCCGCGTTCATTTTTTTCTTATCATTGCAAAAATAAATAAAATATTATAAATGACAAAAAGAATTTTGGCATTATTTGCCATTATTATATGTATCACATTGATTATCAAGGCTCAAGGACTGAAACTTCTTGACGCGAAAGACGCTAATGTGGGTGCGATGAGGACCGAAAAATACCTTCCAATTCTTGAAAACAAGCATGTCGGAGTGGTTGCAAATCAGACGAGCATTATGGATGACGGCACGCATCTCATTGATACTCTTTTGAGTTGCGGCGTCGATGTGGTGAAGATCTTCACTCCTGAACACGGCTTTCGTGGCACTGCCGATGAAGGAGCTAGCATAGCATCCGGTGTTGACGAGAAGACTGGCATTGCCATTGTTTCCCTTTACGGAAAGAATAAAAAACCGACCGATGAACAGCTGCAAGGCATTGATATTCTTATTTTTGACCTTCAGGATGTGGGTTGTAGGTTTTACACTTATATCTCCACCATGACTTATGTGATGGAGGCTGCTGCGGATAACGGCATACCTGTCATTGTACTCGACCGTCCAAACCCAAACGGCTTCTACGTCGATGGTCCGGTGCTTGAAAAAGAGAATGCCTCATTTGTCGGAATGCATTGTGTTCCAATAGTTTATGGTCTTACTATAGGCGAATATGCCATGATGGTCAACGGCGAAGGCTGGCTCAAGGATGGAGTGAGATGTGATTTGACGGTCATCCCGATGGGAAGATACAACCGTGATGCCATCTACAGGCTGCCTGTGAAGCCGTCGCCTAACCTGCCTAACTGGGAGTCGGTGTACCTCTACCCTTCGCTTTGTCTGTTTGAGGGTACTGATGTCAGCGTTGGACGTGGCACCGAGATGCCGTTTCAGGTGTACGGACATCCTGCGATGACTGATGATTTCGTGTTTGTGCCGCGTACTGCCGAGGGACATCGTGCGCCGCTTTATGCCGACAAGGAATGTCACGGCAAGAACCTCGTGGAATATGCGCATCGTTATCGTCAAAACGAGAAAAAGCTGAATCTCTCATGGTTTTTGGATGCACGAAATCAGCTTAAGGATGATGAGAAATTCTTCAATAACTATTTCATAAAACTGGTAGGTGTTGCCGATCTGCAACAAAAAATCGATTCCGCCTTTACCGAGGATGAGATTCGTTCATCGTGGAAGGACGGAATCGATAACTATCTGAAAATCAGAGAGAAATATCTGATTTACTAGTTCATTTTCTTACCAGGATACACTTCAAGAGCTTTTCCTAAGATAAACATAGCGTCGCGCAGGTCATCGCAGTTGAGGCAATAGCTGATACGCACTTCCTGGAGTCCGAGACCTTTTGTTGAGTAGAATCCGCTTGCTGGGGCGAACATCACAGTCTTGCCTTCGTAGTTGAAGTCGGTGAGCATCCATTTGCAGAATCTCTCTGAGTCGTCGATTGGCAGATGTGCCACGATGTAGAAGGCACCTTTAGGTGTTGGGCAGAATGCTCCCGGGATCTTGTTGATGCCTTCGACGCAGACGTTACGGCGTGCTTCGTATTCCTTGACGATGCCGTCGAAATATGATGCTGGGGTGTCGAGGGCGGCTTCTGCTGCTACCTGACCGTATGACGGAGGCGACAGACGTGCCTGAGCGAATTTCATCGCCGTGCTGATGACTTCTTTATTCTTTGTGATGAGACGTCCAACACGGATGCCGCAAGCACTATATCTCTTTGATTCTGAGTCGATTAAGATGACGTTATTGTCAATGCCTTTGAGGTGCATCGCTGATGAGTGGTGGTTGCCGTCGTAGCAGAACTCACGATAGACCTCGTCGGTGATGAGGTAAAGGTCATATTTCATCACGATCTGGCGCAGTGTCTCCATCTCTTCCTCTGAATAGAGGTAACCTGTAGGGTTGTTAGGGTTGCAGATGAGGATGGCCTTAGTGTGTGGAGTGATGGCCTTCTCGAAGTCCTCAATGGGAGGCAGTGCGAAGCCGTTTTCTATTGATGAATATATAGGTTTTACGCGCACTTCGGCTGTCTGAGCAAAGCCGTTGTAGTTAGCGTAGAACGGTTCCGGGATGATCACTTCATCGTCTGGGTCCATGATGGTCATGAACACTATCTGGAGGGCCTCTGAGGCGCCGTTTGTCACGATGATCTCATCAGGAGTGATCTTGATGCCGATCTTGTCATAATACTTGCAGATCTTCTGGCGATACGACAGGTTTCCTGCTGAGTTTGAGTATTTTATGACTTTCTCGTCATATTTCTTCACTGCATCGAGGGCGTAGTTGGTTGTCTCGATATCAGGCTGACCGATGTTGAGATGATAAACGTGGATACCTCTTGATTTTGCTTCGTCGGCGAAAGGAACGAGCTTTCTGATTGGCGAAGCCGGCATTGACTGGCCTTTCTTAGAAATTGTAGGCATAATATTAATTAGGTGTTAATTTTAATTATTCTTCACTGGTGAGTTGATTCCACCGTTATTCAATGGTGATGCGTCGGTAGGTTCCGGCAGCACAGTACCTTTGATATGGAGCTTCACTTCTTTGTTGATGACAGCGTTTGAGTACACTGTGACATATTTGTTGAAGTTGCCTGGACGGTCGGTGTTCTTGTAAGTCACCTTGATGACGTTGGATTCACCTGGCAGAATTGGCTGTTTTGGCCATTCCGGCACTGTGCATCCGCATGATGATTTAGGTTGGGTTAAAATAAGAGGTTCTGTTCCGGTGTTAACGAAAACAAATTCGTAGCTGCCATTGCCTTTGAACGGGATGTTGCCGAAATCATGATTTGTCTCTTTAAATGTGATTTCTGCGCCACTTTCATTTTGAGCTGCCTCTTCAGCATCGGCTTTTTTGCTGTCTTGAAGGTTTACCGGCTTTTCACTTTTCCCTTTTGTTACAACCTTTGATTTATTATCGACTGGTTGTGTTTTCAATTCTTTATTGAACTTAACCTCGTTTTCAGTTTTAACTTGTTTCTCAGTCTTTACTTGCTTTTCAGATGTTTCGATCTTTGCTTTTTTATTGTCTGTTTTGACAGTTTTTTCAGTCTGAGCAAAAGTGACCGATCCCATGAGGAACAGTGCGCTTAACAATACAAATAACTTTTTCATGGTTTATGAATTTTATAATTATTTCAACCTACAAAGATACATATTTTTCTAATATGTGCTTCGAAAAATAAAAAAATAAAAATTATGAAAAAAAATGTTGGGGGTATTTGAAAAAGATGTATTTTTGCACTCCGAAAACGGCGGGGTAGCTCAGTTGGTTAGAGCGTCGGATTCATAACCCGGAGGTCTCGAGTTCAATTCTCGATCCCGCTACAAAAAAAGGACGTCATGTGACGTCCTTTTTTTATTTTCTAGCAACAGCTTTCTTCACTGCCTCGACAATGTCTGGAGTGTCCAGATGATAGTGTTTCAGCAGTTCGTCAGGTGTACCGCTCTGACCGAAGACGTCGTCGACGGCGACCATCTCGATTGGTTTAGGGTTGTTAAGTGCCAGAACCTGTGCGATGCTGTCGCCGAGACCGCCGTTGCGCATGTGCTCTTCAGCTGTCACCACGCAGCCTGTCTTAGCCACTGATTTAAGCACTGCCTCTACATCTAACGGCTTGATAGTGTGGATGTTAATCAATTCAGCATTGATGCCAATCTCCTTCAAGATTGGGAGCGCTTCGATAGCTTTCCACACGAGATGACCGCAGGCGAAGATTGACACGTCGGTGCCTTCCTGGATCATCTGGGCCTTACCTATTATAAATGGCTCGTCGGCTGGAGTGAAGTTTGCCACTTTCGGACGACCGAAACGGAGGTAAACTGGGCCGTCATGCTCGGCAGCGGCGATTGTTGCAGCCTTTGTCTGGTTATAATCGCAAGGTACCAAGACTGTCATATTAGGCAACATCTTCATCATACCTACATCTTCGAGGGTCTGGTGTGTAGCGCCGTCTTCGCCGAGTGTGACACCGGCGTGCGATGCAGCGATCTTCACGTTTTTGTTGGAATATGCCACCACCATACGGATTTGGTCGTAGATACGTGCCGATGAGAAATTGGCAAATGTTCCGGTGAACGGTATGTAGCCGCCGATGGCTAATCCTGCTGCTATTCCCACCATGTTAGCTTCAGCGATGCCGACTTGGAAGAACCTTTCAGGGAATGCCTTGGCAAAGTCACCCATCTTCAGTGAGCCTGTGAGGTCGGCGGTGAGACCGACAACCTTAGGGTTACGCTTTCCGGCCTCGAGCAAACCGTCGCCGAAGCCGCTTCTTGTATCTTTGTAATTCTGAACTTCTATCTTCATAATCAATAATCTCCTAATGTTTCTTTTAACTGACTCAATGCGTTCGCGGCTTGTTCGTCGTTAGGTGGCGTGCCGTGCCATTTATGTGTTCCCATCATGAAGTCGACACCCATACCCATCTCGGTGTGTGCCAGGATGACCTGAGCCTGTCCTTTGTGGGCGTTCTTACGTGTAATATTAAGAGTATCAACGATTTGTTGCATGTCGTTGCCGTTGCATTCGTACACTTTCCAGCCGAATGACTCGTACTTTGCACGGAGGTCACCGAGGTTCATCACGTCGTCGGTAGGTCCGTCGATCTGTTTCTTGTTGTAATCGACGATAGCTACAAGGTTGTCGACATTCTTTGCCGGAGCGTACATTGCGGCTTCCCAGATCTGACCTTCTTCCTGCTCGCCGTCGCCCATGAGGCAAAACACGAGATGGTTGTCGCCGTTGAGTTTCTTAGCCTGTGCTACGCCTGCTGCCACTGAGAGACCTTGGCCGAGCGAGCCACTGGCCACACGGATGCCAGGCAGACCTTCGACAGGAGTTGGATGCCCCTGAAGACGTGTTCCCAAGCGACGGAAGGTGGCGAGCTCGGCCACAGGGAAGTATCCGCGGCGAGCTAGGATGCTATACAGCATCGGGCTGATGTGACCGTTCGAAAGGAAGAACATATCCTCACCTGCCCCATCCATCTTGAAATGCTTCGGGTCGATTTGCATCTGGTCGAAATACAAGGCCGTCACGATGTCGGTGGCGCCCAGCGAGCCGCCCGGATGTCCCGACTGACAACCATGAACCATACGGATAATATCACGTCTGACTTGCGACGCAACATCTTTTAATTCATTGATAGTCATAATATTATCAGAGTAATGTGATTAATTCGTTTTCTTCTGCAAATTTAAACATTTTTCTTAAAGTTTGAAAAAATTTTAATATTTTTGTGTAAATAAATTTTTCAATGCAAAACAAAAAAGATAACAAACCTAAGGATTTGATATTCAAGGTGTTGGAGGCCGACACGCTTTTGCCTTTCGTGATGAAGAAGATGAATGGCATCAGTCGCAACAAGGCTAAGAATATCCTTACGAGTGGCTCCATATCCGTCGACGGCAAGAAGGTGACGAAGCATGATTTCGAGCTTCAGCCTGGCATGGAAGTGAAGATCGGGCGTAACCAGACGAGTGAGCCGTTTAAGAGTCATTGGGTTAGGATTGTTTATGAAGATCAGTATCTTTTTGTTGTTGAAAAACGCAGCGGCATCTTGTGCAACTCGTCTCATCCCGATGAAGAGACGGTGCAAGGCATTCTGAATCAATATCTTGAGGCAAATCATCAGCGTTGTCATGCACATACGATACATCGGTTGGACAGAGATACTTCGGGGCTTCTTCTTTTCGCAAAAGACAAGAAAGTGGCGTTGAAGTTTGAGGAAGACTGGAAAAAGACGGTTTATGACCGCCGTTATGTGGCACTGGTGCATGGAGAGATGCGCAAAACAGAAGGCGCGATAAGTTCATGGCTCAAGGATAATGCGCAGTTTGTGACGTATTCAAGCAAGACCGACAATGGCGGAAAGTTCGCGACGACGCACTATAAATTAATAAAGGTGTCGAATGGTTATTCGTTGGTTGAGTTGAGATTGGATACAGGACGTAAGAATCAGATACGTGTTCACCTGCAGGATATAGGTTTCCCGGTTGTCGGTGACCCGAAATACGGCGACGGTGACGATAAGATCGGACGTTTGGGGCTTCACGCTTATAAGCTGTGTTTCATTCATCCGATAACGGGTGAAGATTTAAAATTTGAGACGCCTATACCAAAAAATTTTGAAATTTAATTTTGATTTTATTTTGAATTTTGTATCTTTGCAATGTTCAAACTTATAAACTCTTAAACTAAATAACTATGACAGTTTGGCAGATTTGGTTGTTGATAGCGGCGGTGTTTATCGTTATTGAGATTTGCACCAGCGGCTTTGCAGTGGCTTGCTTTTCAGTAGGTTGTGTCTGCAGCGCGATTTTGGCGGCATGCGACGTATCGCTCACGTGGCAGATTGTGGCATTCGCCATCGGCACATTCTTGGCTTTTATCTTCATACGTCCTTTCGTGATGAAAATAATCGACAAAAAGACCAACGACAGCAACGTGAAAACCAACATGGACAACATCATCGGCAAGATGGCGGTGGTGACTGAGCGCATTGAGGAAGGCGGCTACGGTCGCGTGAAACTCGACGGCGACGACTGGAAAGCAGCGACTGACAACGGGACAGCGGCCGAAGTCGGCGAGAAAGTCCAGATTATATCATACGAAAGCATAATTTTAACCGTAAAAAAACTGTAATCATGATTTACGTAGTAATTGTAATAGCAGCGATAGTTATAATCTTCGCTTTGGCGGGCTTGAAAGTCGTCCCGCAGTCAGAGACAAGAGTCATCGAACGCCTCGGCAAGTTCCACAAAGTGCTTCCAGCAGGTTTGAATATCATATGGCCTATCATCGACCGGCCGAAAATCATAGTGACAAGAAAGGTGGTGGAAGGCTATCAGGGACGTCAGGTCGTGAGGATGAGCGAAACGGCGAAGATCGACCTTCGTGAGCAGGTGTACGACTTCCCGAAGCAGAATGTAATCACAAAAGATAACGTCACGACAGAAATCAACGCTTTGCTGTATTTCCAGATTGTGGACCCGATAAAGTCGGTGTATGAGATTGACAACCTTCCGAATGCCATTGAAAAGCTTACACAGACGACGTTACGTAATGTCATTGGCGAGCTGGAACTCGATGAGACGTTGACCTCGCGCGACACCATCAACGCCAAGCTTCGTGCAGTGTTGGATGATGCGACAAACAAATGGGGCGTGAAGGTAAATCGTGTTGAGCTTCAAGATATTACACCTCCCGAGACAGTACGTCAGGCGATGGAGAAGCAGATGCAGGCTGAGCGTAACCGTCGTGCCGAGATCTTGAAAGCCGAAGGTGAAAAAGCGTCAGCGATTTTGAATTCTGAAGGTGAGAAAACATCGCAAATCAACAAGGCTGAAGCTGTTAAACAGTCGACCTTGCTCGAAGCTGAAGGTGTGGCAAAAGCCAAGATTATGCAGGCAGAAGCTGAAGCTAAGGCTATCCAGCTCGTCGCAGATGCCATACAGGCGACGAAGACCGACCCGGCGACATATCTTTTGGCCACCAAGTACATCGAGACGTTGAAGGAGATGACCAGCGGCAAGGACAACAAGACCGTGTATATCCCGTACGAGGCGACCAATATGCTCGGAAGCATCGGAGGGATTAAGGAGATGTTTAAATAGCAACCCCGTCATTTCGACTGAAGCGAAGCGGAATGGAGAAATCTCAAATAAATAACAACATAACTGATATATGAGATTTCTCGACTCCACTACGTTACGCTCGAAATGACGAAAAAAATGTGTAATGACAGAGATAAATAACGAGTTATCAGAACGGCAGAAGAAGGTCGTTGACAAGCTCAATGAGTTGGGGATTCCGTTTAAGCTGATATTTCATCCGGCGTTGCCGACTATTGAGGATGCGTTGAATTACTGGGGCAAGTTTGAGTGGACGCATTGTAAGAATCTCTTTTTCAGAAATCACAAGGGAAACCGCCATTATCTGGTGATTTTCGATTGTATGCAGCAACTCGCGATTCATGATCTGGAGCATCGTCTGAAACAAGGAAAGTTGAGTTTTGCATCGGAAGCGAGAATGGACAAATATCTCGGCTTGAAGCCAGGCAGCGTCTCTCCTTTCGGCATCATCAACGATGTGGAACATCATGTTTATCTGTATCTCGACAAGAATCTGCTCGATCGTGAGTACATCAGTTTTCATCCGAATGACAATACTGGAACATGCGTTATTAAAACCACTGATTTAGTGAAGTTTTTGGATGTTATGGGAAATGGTTATGAGTTCATAGAACTCTATTAGTTAAAAGTTAAAAGAGAAAAGTTAAAAGAGTTTTTCTTTTTTTCAAAAAAAGTTGTATCTTTGCAGATTGATTAAAATAAGATTATATGGATTATTTTCGATGCGTAAAACCGTGTGTTGAATCAGAAATTGGTAAACTAGAATATGTCATATTGCACGCTCCAGGTAAGGAAATCGAGCATATGACCCCGGAAAACGCGCACAAATTCCTTTTCAGTGACATCTTGAACTATCGTGAGGCGATGGAGAACTACAGGGACTTTGAAGGAAGTCTGCAAAGAGTCACTAACGTATTGCATTTCAAGGATTTACTTATTGATATTCTTAAAGATGATGACGTTAAGCGGAATCTCATCATGAGCATCTGCGAACGTGAGAATCTTGCATATCTAAAAGAGATGCTGCTTGAGTTCGACCCAGAGAATCTGGCGACAGCTCTCATCGAGGGTTACGACAACAAAGGTCTGAAAGAACGCTTCATCTTCCCTCCTATCCCGAATCTGTTTTTCATGCGTGACGCTTCGTTTACGATGTATAACAAGGTTATGGTGAGCAAGATGGCCACTGATGTCCGCGATCGTGAAACTCTCATCTGGAACGCTATTTTCCAGCATTCCAACATTATCGACGTAGAAGCGGTGAATCCTGTCGACCGTTACAGCATGGATGGCAGAGGTTCTGTTGAAGGCGGCGACGTTGAGATTGCCCGTCACGACATCATTTTAAGTGGCTGTGGCGCCCGTACAAGCAACGAAGGCGTGCAGTCGTTGCTCGAACATCTGAGAAGTCTGGGTGGCGTGCGTCATCTCATCACACAGGAACTGCCTTTGCAGCCTGACTCTTTTATACATCTCGACATGGTGTTCACCTTGCTCGACAAAGACCGTTGTATGGTGTATAAGCCGGTGATTATGGGTGAAGAATTCAAGACTACACATTACGAGGTGAATGGGCATAAATACACCAAGATCCGTGAGGAAAATAACCTCGTTGAGGCGTTGGACAAGCTCGGAATGCATCTTGAACCTATTTTCTGTGGTGGTGGTGATGAGTATTTTGGTCCGCGCGAGCAGTGGCACAGTGGTGCTAATTTCTTTGCATTCGCTCCAGGCAAGGTTCTCGGATATGCCAGAAATTACAACACAATAGAAGCGTTGAACAAAAATGGTTTTGAGGTCTTGAAAGCCGCCGACGTGGCATCAGGCAAAGTCAGTGTTGACGACTACAAACGTTGTGTGGTCGCTTTCGAAGGCAACGAGCTCTCACGCGGAGGCGGCGGTGCCCGATGCATGACGATGCCGTTGGTGCGACAAGCAGTAGAATGGTAGTTAAAAGTTGAAAGTTAAAAGATAAAAGAAGGGACGTCGTGTACGGCGTCCCTTTCTCGTTTATTATTGCTTCTTTCTGATTAAAGCATAACAGCCTCCTAACGCTGTGAGTATTAGCAAACCGCTGCCGAGAGGCGCGGCGCTGCTGTTTAAGGACGAGCCGATGGGTGTGGTAGGCATCGCGAGGCCGTTGTTGTCGCCCAAATTCCTGTCTTCATATTCCCAGTCGGTGAAGAAACCGTCGCGTTGTGCGCTGGCGCA
>CAMZAM010000016.1 GCA_947304185.1 uncultured Bacteroidales bacterium | reverse complement strand
TCGTTGTAGAAACAATGTAGAGACGATGTGCACATCGTCTCTACCATATCAATCGTTTGTTTAATTGTCAATTGTCAATTATCAATTGTCAATTGCATCAGCTCTGCAGTCCCGTCGCCCCAGTTTCCGACAAGGCTCTGCTCTTTTACTAATCCTTTCAGAATCTTCATGAACTCTTTCCTCGGGATAGGAGCGGCTCCCATACGTTTCATATGCCCCGTTTCCTGCTGAGCGTCAATGAGTTCTAGGTTATTTCTTGTCATAAATTGACAAAGGTTGTACAACGCCACTTTCGAGGCGTCGGTCTTGGTGTGGAACATCGACTCGGCACAGAATACCTTCCCTATGGCAACGCCGTAAAGACCGCCTACAAGCTCGTTATCCTGATAAACCTCAACGGAATGGGCAAATCCCATCTCATGCAACTCACAATAAGCCGCTATCATATCCTCACTGATCCATGGACTCGGTTCGTCAGTGTCGTCCTCCTCCTCAGTCACATCATCGATGCGCGGGACAGTGGCACAAGCACGTATAACTCCCTCAAAATCAGCGTCAAACGAACAGGAATATTTATTCGACTCTATTGTTTTCCACAACGATTTCGTCATCTTAAGATCTGTCGGCTTCAGCACCATGCGTGGGTCGAGCGACCACCACAAAATGGGCTCTCCCTCCGAATACCATGGGAAAATCCCCGATGAGTAGGCGACGAGCAGCCTCTCGGGTGATAAATCTCCGCCAATCGCAAGTAATCCGTCCTTCGTCGACTGCCCGACAGGCGGAAAATCATAAACCTCGTCTTTTAACATGAATATTGGCATAGCTTTACGATTTTGAGGTTAAAATGCACCACAAAGGTAAAAATAATTTTTCATTAATGCAAGTTTTTTGTGCATTTTTTTTAATTTTGCAGTGCGAAAATCTTCTATGAACAGGTATTTCTTACATCTGGCGTATAATGGGAAAGCTTATCACGGCTGGCAAATCCAACCAGGCGATGTCACCGTGCAGGAAACCCTCGAGAAATGCATCAGCCTGAAGTTGAAGCAGACTGTCTCTGTCACCGGCTGTGGACGTACCGACACTGGCGTCAACGCGCGCAATTTCTATGCTCATTTCGAGTGCGAACCGATAGCAGATCTGCAAGGCTTTGTCAATCAGCTGAATTTGTTCCTGCCCGACGATATCGTGGTGTTCCGCTGCTGGCAGGTCGACCCTTACTTCCACGCACGCTTCGACGCTAAGTCACGGACATACCATTATTATGTCACCCGTACCAAGAATCCGTTCCATACCGAAGACTCCTTATATATATACGGTCTGTTAGATGTGGAGAAAATGAACGAGGCGGCAAAGATTCTCTTTGAATATCAAGATTTTACGAGCTTCTCAAAGCTTCACACACAGGTAAAGACGAACAACTGCCGAATCATGGAGGCTTATTGGTTTGAACAAAACGATTTGCTGGTTTTTCATATCAAAGCCGACAGATTCTTGAGAAATATGGTTCGTGCCATCGTCGGCACCTTGCTTGAAGTGGGAAAAGGGAAGATGACTCTCGATGACTTCCGAGCTGTCATCGAACAGAAAAACCGCTGCTCAGCCGGCACCTCAATGCCCGCCCACGCTCTTTTTTTAGAAGAAGTTACTTATTAAGAATAATCACAGCACCACCGCCACTTTTCAAATCAAGGGTGATTGTTTTATCCTTTTTCTTGTCATTTTTCTCAGCTTTATTTTTAGTGACGACATTGATCAATGCGCCTGATTTCATCGAAGCCTCTTTTTTATCTTTATTTAGCTCGTTAATATCCTTAATAACAGTATAATCAGTAGCTTCCTTATCGGCATACTCACCATCGACATAAGCTGTGAATTCACTACTTTTCGCATCGATCTTGGTTAAATCAATGGTTATCGTCCTTGGCTCCCAGTTGGTGATTGCTCCGATATACCATGTGCCGCCCATTCTCCTTGCTATCACTGCGTATTCACCCAATTGTCCATCCAAAGCCATAGTCTCGTCCCACACCGTCGGCACACTGGCGATGAAATCGACACATTCCTGGTTTTTCATGTATTTCGTAGGGCTGTCGCAAAGCATGTTGAATGGCGACTCAAATATAACATACTCAGCAAGTTGACGGCATCGTGTACCTTGGCTCATCGGGTTGTCGTAGATCGCCTTAAACATTGATCTTGTTGCATTATCCATCGCTCCTTGGGTGTAATCGAGGTTGCCTGCCACCATCCTTATGTAAGGAACCATGCACTCGTAATCCACCTGATGCAGTTCGTTATCCCATTTCGACTGCTCCAATCCGTAAACACCCTCGAAATTCAGCACGTTAGGGTAGGTGCGACTCAATCCTGTGGGCTTGTAAGCACCGTGAAAATCAATGAATAAGTGGTATTTTGCAGCCATCTCCGCCATCCTGTAGTAGAAATCAACTACCTTCTGGTCATCACGGTCCATAAAGTCGACTTTGAATCCTTTAATTCCCATATCGCTATAGTATTCGCACACTTTTTTCATGTCTCTGTCGATAGCGACATATCCTGCCCAGAGCACCAATCCGACATTACGTTCTTTCGCGTATTCGACAAGTTCTTTCAAGTCGATTTCCGGCACCACGGCAAATAAATCGGCCTCCTTGTTGATCGCCCAGCCTTCATCCAAAATCACATATTCTATGCCGTTTTTCGACGCGAAATCGATGTAATATTTATAGGTTTCATTGTTGACGCCGGCATCGAAGCCTACATCCTGAAGGTTCCAGCTGTTCCACCAATCCCATGCCACCTTTCCTGGCTTGATCCAGCTCACATCCTTGAGTCTTGAAGGTGATGCGAGTTTGTAAACCATATCATTGTTCATCAACTCGGCGTCGTTTACCGAGATAACCATGGCTCTCCATGGGAAATCTCTTGTTCCTTTTACCTTCGCGATGAAACTTTCTCTTTCCTTTACTACCATCTGCAGCATATTATGTCCGCCCTGTTCCTCATATTTCGGATATGTCGACTGTACTGCCTCTAAGCTGTTCCCTTTGCCTTTTCTGAAGAAAGTGCCGGGATAATCTTCCAGATCCGACTCCACAATAACAACCTTTTTACCGTCTTTCAGGCATATAAGTAAAGGTGTGAATGCTATGCGTTCAGAGTCCATTTTCGATATCGAATCGACGGTATATTGGCTCTCGAAAGAAGTGAAAAACTGCTGCTCGAGGAAGTCGCCGTCGCCTTTGCGGGCGTTAACATACGGTATATATGCCACGTAATCGTCGTCAAAACAATAATTCACGTTCTCTTTCTTTATGATAATAGGGTTCTTAAAACTCGTTGAAAAACGATATGCCACTCCGTCGTCAAAAGCTCTAAAAGTCAGCTTGTAATTTCCTTTGAAGTTGATAATCAATTCGTTATAACTATTTCTGACTTCTTTTTTCTTGTAAAAATCAGCCTTCAGAACTTCATCGACAGTCTTGTTTTCGACATTTTTCACTTTGCCTGATAAACCTAACTTTGTACCGTCGTTCAAATCCATCGATATCCCGGAATCTGTAATAACGACGGTATTATTATGCTTTACCGAATATTTCACCTCCTTGCCGACATTGACGGTCACCTCGATATTTCCATTCGGTGATTTCAATTCATAAATCTTATTTTTCCCGTAAATACAACTCATCCCGCCAATCCCAAAGATTACTGCTAACAATAAAACAAGCTTTTTCATATTTCTAAATTTTTATCATCACAAAATTATACTAAAATTCATTTCATATCGAAATAATTTTTACTTTTGTACAAAATTTAAAAATAGCAATATGAGAAATTTACTTTTAATCAGTAATTCAACCAATTTTGGTGAGACATATCTGGCTTGGGCAATGACCCAGCTTGAACAGTTTTTCGATAAAAACAAACTCGGTGCCGATAGTAAGGTGGCGTTTGTGCCATTCGCAGGTGTTTTCATCGGTGGTAACCCTTATCCGAAGAGCTATGACGCTTATACTGAGAAGGTTAAGAAAGTCTTTAACGAGAAGCTTGGGGTGAAGAAATTCGTGTCGGTGCATGAAGTAGAGGATAAAGTCGGGCTCGTGAAGACAGCCGACTGCATCGTGGTCGGTGGCGGCAATACCTTCCATCTTGTCGCTGAGTTGCATAAATTCGGTCTGATGCAAGCTATCGCTGAATGTGCTAACAATGGTACGCCTTACATCGGATGGAGCGCAGGCTCAAACATCGCTTGCCCAACACTCTGCACCACTAACGACATGCCGATAGTGCAGCCTGCAAGCTTTAACACATTGAATCTCATACCGTTCCAGATCAATCCTCACTATCTTGACCCGCATCCTGAGATCGATAAGATGATAAAACACGGCGGCGAGACACGTCAAGATCGAATCAACGAATATCTCGCGGTACGTCAGGAGATGAAGGTTGTCGGACTGCGTGAAGCCACTGCGATCTGGGTCATCGGTGACAAATATTACCTCAAAGGCGGTAAGAAAATGATGATTTTCCAATATGGCAAAGAACCCGTCGAGCTCGAGCCAAATCAGGAGATTACGAAGTTTGTGCTTTAGAAAAAAGCGAATTTTCTTGATTTGTATTTAAAAAATATTTATATTTGCAAGTTTAAACATATTGCGAAATAAGAATAATAATCTTATAAATCATTGAATATGAAGAAGTTAATTTATTTATTACTTGCTCTTATGTTTATCTCGGTGATACCTGAAGTAGCCAATGCCCAATCGAACGATCCGTTTGAGCAGAAGACACTTAAGTCTGGTGGCAAAAACGGTCGTCACGAGAAGAAAGTCAACCGCAGAAAAGTTGAGGTGACAGCAACAGAAGATGTCCCGGAGGCAAAGGATGCCGAAGATAAGGCACAGCCTACCGTCAAAACATCCACGATGACACTTTCAAATCCTTGCGAGGAGTGGCTTGACGTGGAATTCGTCTCTTTGATTGGTAGCAGAGCCAGCCAGACGATTAAGCTGACACTTAAGGTCACCAACCACAGCACTAACAAGGATATGAACATCGGTGGCAACTTCGTGGGTTACGACAATGACGGCGAAGAACATACAAGAGGCTATTCGCCTGAGCGTTACAGCACTCTGACCGACATTCCTTTTAAGACATCGTTTGACGTTCCTGGAAAAATCAACCCTAACAAAACCAAGGTGATGCCGGTTATGATATTCAGCATCGGCGAATGCCGTATCGAGATGCGCAACGTACCTATTGATTGGAAATAATACTATTCGTTATGAAAAAACTTATAAAACTGGGATTTATTCCCGCATTATTGTTGCTTTTAACGGCAAATAGCGTTTTTGCCCAGAAAAACAACGAGAAACGTTCTGTCCTCGACCAACAGTATGAGGTTCAGTATATTGGTGTCGGACAAGACGGCACTAAAGTGTTTACAGTGACAACAACAGCCAAAGATGTTACTGAAGGCATCCAGATGGCTAAGCGTGACGCTATCGCAGCATGTCTCTTCCGGGGCATCACAGCATCGGAGCAGACAAAAGCAACTCCGGCTATCGTGTCATACGCCGTGGCAGAGGAAAATATCGGTTTCTTCGAGAATTTCCTTGCACTTCCTACAAAGAAGACCCCAGGCGGACAATATCATCGCTTCATCAACAAGACGGGTCAGCCAAAGTCGGTGAAAAACGGCAAGGTGTACAGCATCTCCGTCGACGTACAGGTGCTTTACGATGAACTTCTGCAGTATATGCAGGATAAAGGCTATGCTCAGGATATCAAGAACACCGGCGCTGGAAAGTATGCCAAGCCTATCCTGATGGTGGTGCCATCCGACGTGTATTGCACCGAGATGGGTTACGTCCAGAAATGGAAAGACGAGAACGGCGTTGTGCGTACAGTGTCTAACTACGACGTGTTCAACAGAGAAGATGCACGCGACCTTCGCCTTGTGATATCATCACTTAACGAGATTTTCAACAAGAAAGGCTTTGAGGTGCAGAGCCTTGAATTCCTGATGAGAAGCCTCAAACAGGAAGAGTCGGAAAATCAGTTTGTAGGTCAGGACTATGGCCTCGACGGAGCTATCGCCGAGTCGCCAACCGATCGCATCAAACGTACAGCAAATGTTGACTTTATCGTCGACCTCGACTTCGAAATCATGGAAGTGGGTGCACAACGTTATGTTACATTTAACATGAAGGCTGTCGACGTCAGCTCAAACGCACGTGAGATCGCTCACGCCCATGGCGACGGCAAACCGTCAAGTTCAGCATCAATCAACACTTTGCTTGAAGAAGCAGTGCTTAACCACATGGATCTGTTCTGCAAGAAACTGCAGAATGAATATGTGAATATGTCGAAAAACGGCCGTCAGATCACCGTTAAGGTCAAACGTACCGATAATTCCGACTACGACCTGCTGAGAACAACATTCGCCTTTGAGGGACAGCAGACCACACTCGGCGACATTATCTACTATTGGCTGCAGGATAACACAGTCGATAACAACCCGACACGAAGCATCAGCCCTAACGTCATCACATTCAACCAAGTGATGATCCCGCTGACAAAGGTTGGCCGTCGTGGTGCAGTGCAACGTGTTGATACTCAAGAATATCTGCAAGGATTGCAGACCTATCTGCGCGACACATATAATGTGGAAGGGACCATCTATATGCGTGGCCCGAGCGAGGTCTGGTTAGTGTTATAATAAAATTGTAAAGACATGAAAAATATCAAATTTTTACTTCTGGCATTGCTTTTAAGCGTTTCAAGTGTCTTGGTCAAGGCTCAGGATAAGATGACCTTTGAGCAGATGATTCCTGTACGCGTGCTCATGCCAACCAACAATGAGATAAAGGGTGACGCCCTGACAGTGCTCTACAACCGCCTGAATCAGGCAGTGACACTCAACGGCCTCGGCGCAACGACTAACGATAGTCGTTTTCTCCTCGTCACCTCAGTGACAGTGCTGTCGAAAAACGTTACCGCATCGATTCCGCCTCAACATACTGCTGAAGTCGAAGTGGCAGTGTATTTCGTCGATAATGTCAACAAAGTGATTCTGTCACAAGAGATTATCAATAAAAACGGCATGGCCGATAACGACGCTGCAGCTCTGGCAAAGGCGATAAAATCAATTCAAGCCCGCGACCATAAGCTCAAAAAGCTCATCACTGTGGGTAAGAACAGAGCTATCGAATATTATCAGGCAATCGATCAAAACGAGTCGTCGGAGGAAAATGGCGGCGATCCTGATGTTTCTTGGATTTTTGAATAAAGATTGAGATTATGAGAAGAATATTGATAATAGCTCTCGCGATGATGTTGCCTCTCTGTACTTTCGCGCAGAAAAAAGGCTTCAAACTCATCGAGAAAAGCGGTCCAAAGCCAGAATGGGTGGGCCAAGGCAGCGTGAAGAACTTCATCATCGTTCAGTCGGATAAGCCAACTCTTGAGGCTGTTAAGACCGACGCGATGGATAAGGTCCGTGCTGAGATAGCCTCGTCGGTGGCGACTAACGTACAGCGTTTCGTCGATTCATACTCTCTGAAACAGGTCGATGGCGATGACGTGAAGACAAGCAGAACGATGACAATCGAGACGCAGTCGAAAATCGCTAAGATGCCTGCAATTCAAGGCGTTAGCATCACTAAGGCCGATACCTATCAGGAACTGTATCGTAATAAGAAGACAGGCGAGGAGTATTACGTTCTTTATGTGAAATATCCTTTCTCAAGCTTCGACCTTGTCGACCTCGTGACAGCTTACGAAGAACATGAGAAACAGCTTGACAATAAGATTAAATCATACGAAGACGGCCTCGACAACATCGAGTCGGTGGAACAGATAGGCGACGCCATCACAGCACTAGGTGCCTTGGCAAAAGAAGTGGGCGACGAGGATAGCCGCTACTACACCATCGAAGGCATAACTAACAGATACATAGCTGTTTACAATGACATTACGATCGATGTCATCGACAATACCCCTGGCAGATTGACTCTGCGTCTGCTCTACAATGGTAAAGTCATAACAACATCACAGAACCCGAAGGTGACATCAAACTGCGCCGAACAGTTCAGCGTGAAGAACCAGGGTGACGTAATCATCGTAAACTATAATAAAGACTACTGCTACGCACAAGACGACAATTATGTCGAGGTGCGTTACCGTTTCGGTTCTAAATACGTGAAAGAACAAGTGTTTTTTAAATTGAAATAAACTTAATTATTAACTAAATCTTTACATTATGAAAAAAGTAAATTTATTTTTAGGAATCGCTTTCTTGGCATTCGTCGCAATGTCATGCGGATCAAGCAAAGAAACAGCACAGCCACAACCACAGCGTCAGCCTATGAATCTGCCATGTCCTGACTGTGTAGCTACAGCCGGCGGCACATTCAAATACCTCGGTCAGTCAGTTGCCGATAGCGAATATGACTTGCAGGATGCAAGAATCTTCGCAGCACAGGCCGCTCGTGACGAACTTCAGGCAATGATTGAGACATGCGTCGAGAGAGCTGTCAAGTCATTCTCACAGAAACACCAGGAGAACAACGAGTCAACAAGAATCGCTAAGAACACAATCCAGGCTTTGGACATCATCAAAGCTAAAGTGAAAGGCACACCGGTGACATGCTGGGACAAAGAGCCAAGCACAGCAAATCCTGGAAGATACATCGTCTACACTTGTGTTGAGTTGGATGCCAATATGGTCTATCAAGAAGTGGTCAACACCTTCACAAAAGACCAGGAGCTCAAGATTGACTTCAGAGAGCACCAGTTCAAAGAGGAATTCGACAAGGCTATGGAAGACTATGGTAACATCAGATAATGAAATATCAAGGCCTTACTAGCGAACAAGTAGAAAAAAGCCGTGCTCTGCACGGCTTTAATATTCTCACCCCTCCGAAAAAGGAGTCGGTGTTTCATCAGTTTCTGGGCAAGTTCAAAGATCCGATAATCCAGATCCTTCTGATAGCCCTTGCTCTCTCTATCGGAGTCGCTGTGTATCAATATGTTACCACCGATCAGGGAGTACATGTTTTATTTGAGCCACTTGGAATTTTTGTGGCTATAATGTTGGCGACATGTGTGGGGTTCATCTTCGAACTCAGCGCCAACAAAAAATTCGATATCCTCAATCAAGTCAATGATGAGGAGATGGTGAAGGTCGTGCGCGACGGCAACGTCACGCTGGTCCAACGCCAGGAGATAGTGGTAGGCGACATCGTTATCATCGAGACCGGTGATGAGGTGCCCGCCGACGGCGTGCTGCTTGACGCGTTCTCACTGCAGGTCAACGAGTCGGACCTCACAGGTGAGCCGATGGCACGCAAAACAACAGAAGAGAAAGATTTTAACGACGAAGCCACTTACCCGTCGAACTGGGTGATGCGTGGCAGTAAAATTATTGACGGACACGGAGTTATGCAGGTCGAGAGGGTAGGAGATGCCACCGAATGGGGCAAAGTCTATAAAGGCTCGCAAATCGACAGCAACGTCAAGACACCTCTTAATATACAGCTCGACAAACTGGGTAAGCTGATATGCATCGCCAGCTATATCATCGCCGGAATCATCCTTGTGACACGTTTCGTGATGTATTTCGTCCACGACGATCACATCGGCGACGGCATCGACTGGATGCGATTCCTGCAATATGCACTCAATTCGGCTATGATAGCCGTCACAATCATCGTGGTGGCAGTGCCTGAAGGCCTTCCGATGAGCGTCACGTTGAGTCTTGCGCTTAGCATGCGTAGAATGCTGAGTACCAATAACTTAGTTCGTAAATTACATGCCTGTGAGACTATGGGTGCAGCTACAGTGATATGCACCGACAAGACAGGCACCCTGACACAGAATCAGATGAGCGTTGCTGAGATGCTGACTTATTCTAAATCATTAGATATTCTTAAAGAAAGCATCGCAGTAAATACCACAGCATACCTCGATTTCACAAATAAAGAAAAGATCAAGGCGATAGGCAATCCTACCGAAGGCGCGCTTCTGTTATGGCTTTATAATCAAGGAGTTAACTATTATGATTATAGAGGCGACATGAAGCTGCTTCAACAGGTGCCTTTCTCAACGAAATATAAATTCATGGCCACCGTCGTCGACTCAAAGACGTTCGGAAAGCCTATGTTTTACGTTAAAGGCGCTCCAGAGATCATCCTGGCGCATTGCAACAAGATTCTCACCGATGATGGTGTTGTCGACATTGCGCAATATCGTGGAGCCATTGAGAATCAATTGTTTGAATATAACGGAAGGGCTATGCGTACGCTGGCCATAGCATATAAGGAGGCTGACGTCAACGAACAGTCGTTCGACAAGAAGACCGACAACCTCGTGGCCGAGAATCTCATCTTCGTTGCTGCTGTAGCCATCGCCGACCCTATACGTTCTGATGTCGCCGAAGCCGTTGCCAAATGTCTGAAAGCTGGCATCGACGTTAAGATTGTTACTGGCGACACTCCCGGAACAGCTATTGAGATAGGTCGTCAGCTCGGACTGTGGAAAGACACCGACCAGAAAGACTTCAACCATATCTCAGGCAAAGATTTCGAGGCTCTCTCCAATGAAGAGGCTCGTCGTCGCATCCCGATGATTAAAATTATGTCGCGTGCACGTCCTATGGACAAGGAACGCCTGGTGCGACTGCAGCAGACATATGGCGAAGTGGTAGCTGTCACTGGCGATGGCACCAACGACGCTCCTGCACTCAAGGCGGCTCAGGTAGGCCTCTCGATGGGTGACGGCACCACCGTGGCAAAGGAAGCATCGGATATCACCATCCTCGACAACTCGTTCCGTTCGATATGCAGAGCTGTGATGTGGGGCCGCTCACTATACCTCAACATCCAGCGTTTCATCCTGTTCCAGATGACCATCAACGTGGCGGCATGTCTCGTGGTGATGCTGGGAGCTCTTCTTGGCACCGACGCTGTCCTCACCGTCACTCAGATGCTTTGGGTCAACCTCATCATGGATACGTTCGCAGCCCTCGCATTGGCCTCGCTGCCACCGTCGGAGAACGTCATGAATGAGAAACCACGCTCCCAAGACGCACATATACTCACCAAACCAATGGTGAAGTCGATATTCACCGTGGGTCTGGCGTTTACTGTGATATTGCTGGGATTCGTACAGTATTTCAAACACGTGGAGACAGGCTCGATGCTCGACTTCTCATTCATGGATTATCTGCGAAACTATTTTAACCTTAACATCGCAGATGCCAGCAGCTATACCCCATACGAGCATTCACTGACGTTTACGATATTCGTGTTCCTGCAGTTCTGGAACCTCTTCAACGCCAAGGCATATCATACCGGACAATCGGCGTTCCATAACGTCACCAAGACATTCGGAGGATTCGAACTAACCCTCATGATAATACTCGTCGGACAGTTCCTGATAGTCACTATCGGCGGTGAGATGTTCAACGTCGAACCACTGAAATGGCACGACTGGCTTATCTGTTTCATAGGCACGAGCCCTGTGGTATTGATAGGCGAATTTGTACGTTTGATTAAAAGAGAAAAAGTATGAAGATATTGATTTTAAATGGCCCGAATCTGAACCTTATCGGCCGACGTGAGCCGGAAATATATGGTAATCAATCGCTTGAGGATTATTTCAAGGAGATGAAAAAACGTTTTCCCGACTGCCAAATCGATGCTTATCAGTCGAACCATGAAGGTGTCTTGATCGATAAGCTGCAAGAGGCGATGGGAAAATACGATGGCGTGGTCTTCAACCCTGGTGGCTATGCGCATACCTCGATAGCGTTGGCCGATGCCATCAGGGCGATAAAGATTCCAGTGGTGGAAGTTCATATCTCCAATATCTACGAAAGGGAAGAATACCGGCGTCATTCATTCACAGCAGAAGCTGCAGTGCATTCAATAGTCGGTCATGGTTTGGAAGGCTATGCCGAGGCTATCGATTTTATCCGTCATTTCGACCGAAGCGGAATGTAATGGAGCGTAGTGGAGAAATCCTTTTTGAGTACAATCATAGTGTTTTACCTAAAATATAATGATTTGTCGGATGGAGGATTTATTCACCAAGGTGAATGCTTTCGCAAAGCTCAGGTCTCGATTTCGCTTCGCTACACTCGAAATGACGTTTGATTACGAAAAATCCTTTTCGTTTAATTCCGTGTAAAGCTTCTTCCTTCCCAGGAAATGCTTGAAGACAATATTTCTCTGATAAATCTGTGAGAGTTTCTTATGCGGAAGCTCTCTTCTTTTCCTTCTTAATGTCGGCAGATGTCGGTAGAAACTGCAATGAGCTCTTGCCACTGCCCAGAAATCGGCGAAACTGCCGTCGAAGAGGAACTTCAGACTCGCCACCCAGTCGAGGATGATGCGGTATGCTATGGTGAAGAATACCGAGCCTTTCGGGAGGTTTTTCATCAGCAGCGACAGGTTATTGCGGAAGTTGAGATATGTCTTGCGCGCCGAGCTCTTCGGTAAGGTGCCGCCTCCGATGTGATATACCTTAGACTGTGGGCAGTACATCACCTTATAGTCGTGGTTTTTTACACGCCAGCAGAAGTCGATTTCCTCCATATGAGCGAAGAAGCTGTCGTCTAATCCGCCATAGCGGTGATAGACGTCGGAGCGCACAAACATGCAGGCTCCAGTGGCCCAAAACACCTCTTTTATGTCGTCGTACTGACCTTCGTCGTTCTCCAGATGCTGGAACACTCTGCCGCGGCAGAACGGGTATCCGTATTTGTCGATGAAGCCACCACCAGCGCCGGCATATTCAAATTTGGCCTTGTCCTGGTAGGAGAGGATCTTAGGCTGACAAGCCGCTATCGTCTCGTCGCTGTCCATGAGCTCGATCACAGGCTCGATCCAATGTGGCGTGACCTCAATGTCAGAGTTCAAAAGGCAGTAATATTTCGCTTCAACCTGACGTAATGCAAGGTTGTAACCTGTCGAGAAGCCGCCGTTCGACTCGTTGAGTATCAAGCGGATGTCAGGGAAAACTGTGCGCATAAAGTCGACAGAGCCATCGGTGGAGGCGTTGTCGGCGACGATGATGTCGGCCACCTCAGCGCTGTGCTCGATGACGGTAGGAAGAAACTTCTCGAGAAACTTCTTTCCGTTATAGTTCAATATTACTACCGCGACTTTTTTCACGATTGCAAAAATACAAAAATTTTTTATATGTCGTTTTATAAAATCAAATTATAAACTCTCTACTTAAAAACGATAAGGGACTCGGAAAATTCCAAGCCCCGTTATCAAACAAAGTATGTGTGGTATGTTTTTAAATTACTATCGTGGGTTATCGTAGTAGTCTTTGGCTTTATCGCCGTATGAATTAGGATTTGCTGCACCATCAACGCCGTAATCGTCGTATGTGCCGTAGGTCCTCTGATAGATCTCGGTGGTCCATCTGAAGTTGTTGAGCTCGCCGATGGCGTCAGAATGGATGAGCTTGAAGTCGTTGGTCACGATGTCGCGTGTCATGAACACGAACTTCTTGTTACGCTGGCTGCCGAGAGTGTAGTAATGCCATATCTCGTAAGGGAAAGCGCCAGGTTCGCTGTAGCTCTGCACAATCCTGTCAGGAGCGCCGTATTTCAGGAACACTATGCCTCTGTCGGTAGCATATCCTTTGCTGTTGATGCTCTTGAATGAGGCGTTGACTCTCTTCACCTGAGCATAATAGTCGAGCCATGCCTGGTTAGGGTTGACTTTGTCGCGGCTCGACCAGAAGGTGTAGAAAAACTGCTGCATCGTCTTGATGTCGTCAGATTTTATCAACTCTTCTGCATAGTCCTTCTCAACCAGTGTCGAGATAGGTGAGAGTGTCTTGATATATTCACGGATTGTGTCGATATTGTTGATCTTTCCGCTGAAAACATCCTCAGTGTTGATCGTGGCAAGCATGGTGTTGTCGACTTGATAATAAGGGTTGCTTCTCTGGAAGAAATAGCGGTTCAGACCGATAATCTCGTTGTTTCTGTCGCGTGCCTCGAGCACAAGATAATAGTTGCCTGACGGAAGGTTGGTGATATCCATGTTGTTGATAATCACGTCGATGTCCTTGGCAGTCATGCGCTTGGTGAAATAGTAATTGGTCAGTGCGGTGTTGCTCTCGAATGTGCTGATATAGGTGTTGAGAAGGTATTTCTCACCGTCGCCGAGGTGTTTCTTAGCGTTGTAAATCTCAGCGTAGAACGAGAGCTTGTTGACGTTTTCAGGGTAATAAGGCATGATCATCGGGACGAGGTTATAGCCGTTCTTGATGTTGTTGCCTTCACCTTCGGCTTTTGAATAGCTTTCCAAACCAAGTATGCTTGAGAAACAGAATTTGTTCGGAAAGTCCATAAGCAGCTGATCATCAACCTTAAATGGCTTTTCGTTCTTATTATTCTCATCCTCGAGTATCACCTCTAATTTATACGTGCCGTTGTCGAGACTGTAGCGCTGTACGTCCATGAAGAATCCGTTGATTCCGGTAGTGTCGGCCACTGATGGGCTTGACAGCGAATATTTTCCGAAGTTTTTCACCGATTCACCTTGTTTAAACATGATGGTGACGTCGATGGTGGCATTGTACTGTCCGCTGGCGTTTTTTACGTAAACGAGACTGCTTTTATCAAAGGTGATGTACGTTTCAACATATGGTGTCGAGTCATCGCCCGGCATGTTGAACGTGGCGTATGAGATATATGAGTTTAATGATTTCTTCTGTTGGGCACTCACCGTGATTCCCAGCATAACCATTAAGCAGATAAAAACTATTCTTTTCATGATGCTCACAAAACTTTTGTTTCGAGAGCAAAATTATAATCGTGAATTAGATTTGTCAAGTTGTATTTTATGGAAAAATATGGAAGAAATACTTGTAACTAATTGTATGACAACTAATTACGGCATCTCGATTTTAGTACTTGAAGCTGCTTAAAAAGCCTGGAATGAAGTGATTTAGCTCCAAATCGGTGCCTAAGATGCTCTCGATACGGTTGCCGCGTTTGTTGGTAGAGCTGTATGTCTGCTTGAGCAGAACGGCAATCTCGATGTCGGAGAAGCCCATGAAACTAAGGATGATAAACCTGAAATCGGCTTGTGTTAAATCGGGATAAGTTGTTGATAATGAGTGTATTAAGTTGGGAAACGACTCGTTGAATGTGGTCGTGAGTGTGATAATTTTGTTACGAGTGAGTGCCAGGCGTGGGAAGTCGCCGACAGTCTTGATGAGAATTTCTTTGCCTTCGAGCGATGTCTTAATCTCCTTGTAAATCTTGGAGTTAACAAAAATTGCACAGTCTTCTTCGAAGGAGCGTTTCGGTGTTTCCGGGTCTACAGGAGTGGTTGTTGTCGGAAACACCCTGTGTTTTTTAACGTAGTTGAAATGGATAAAAACACCTATTATTAATACTACAATTATTACGATCAGTATTATTATCAAGGCTCTGTTATTGCCTGATTTTTCTGAGCTTTTCGGAGTATTGCTCTCGACAAAATCTTCATAAACAGAGTCTAATTCAACCTTCACAGGAGTGAGTCGGGCCTCTGCCGATTGAGCCTTGGCTTGGTATTGTGCGTAGTAAAGCTCTTTGTCGTGGTCGT
Organism: uncultured Bacteroidales bacterium; assembly: GCA_947304185.1. Classification (GTDB taxonomy): domain Bacteria; phylum Bacteroidota; class Bacteroidia; order Bacteroidales; family F082; genus Limimorpha. Next base: position 40,409 of record CAMZAM010000016.1, on the reverse strand, counting down.
TGAGCGAAAAGTAAACACTGGCAAGCATTTCCGCAGCATCGACTTTCATTTTTGCGTTACCTTCATCAAAACATTTCAATAAATATGGCAAAGCGGCGTAGAAATTATTGTCGTTGTAAAAATGACACGCTGTAAAATACTGGTATTCAATAATTTGCGGCGATTTTGTTGATATTCTTCCATATAGCGAATCGGCCGCATTTTTATCAGAAATGTCGTATAGAGCTATACCTTTTTTAATCTGGATGAGGTTGAACTGTTCTTCGGTGAGGTTTTTCTTTTCTTCGGCTATCTCGTAGTTCAGCAGTGCGATGTTGGAGATATGATTCTCCTGATAGAGGTCGCCTATTTTTAATAGTATGTCGATGACTTCATGTTGTCGGCTGGCGTTTTCGAACTGTGTGAGGGCTTGGTCGTAGAAATAGGAGGCTGGTTTCAGACTGTTGATGTCGTAGTATACATCGCCGATGTTTTCAAGTATCTGTCCGAGGTAGTGACGGTCGTCGTTGTCGGCTTCTTTCTTCAGAGACATCAGGTTTTTCTGGGCATTATAGGCTTCGATCAACGATTTTGTTGCTCCGAGATAGTCGGCGTTTTTATGTTCGTTGCGACCTTTTTGGAAGTATATTTGTGACTTTTTTTCGAAAAATTCGGGGTTCTTGGCGTAATTTTTAGTACAGCTGTCGGCCAGATGTGCCAACTTGTCGAGATATTCATCTGAGTTTTCGTAGTTGTTTTTAAACTCCATCATCTCGGTAGGGATGGAGTTGTTGTTACAAGCGACAAAATATAATGCTATGAATAACAACGAAATACGAAAAATATGTCGATAAAATATCTTCATAATCGGGAACAAAGATAGTGAAATTTTGGTGAAAAATTAAAAAATTTTCCAAAAAAATGTTGTCGCATTGAAAACTTTTGTATTTTTGCAGCGGAGATATGGCAGAGCGGTCGATCGCGGCGGTCTTGAAAACCGTTATACAGAAATGTATCGGGGGTTCGAATCCCTCTGTCTCCGCTGAGAGCAACTCAATAGGGTTGCTTTTTATTTGTAAAAAGGTTGGGGAGAGATGCCAGAGTGGTCGAATGGGGCGGTCTCGAAAACCGTTGAACGCTTTTGCGTTCCAAGGGTTCGAATCCCTTTCTCTCCGCAAAGTAATCGGGATAGCTTGATTCAGAAGTTGTCCCGATTTTTTTTAAAGCTTTTACCCTAAAACTTACCCCAAAATCAATATGTTAGAACTTCATTATTGAGATGATGAATTGTAAAACTTTTTTAATATTTCTTCCAAATTTCTGAAATTTATGTTAAAAATGCATTCGGAACAGCATTTTCTGAGGTTTCGATGATGCTCGTTAGGATTTCTGTTTTTAAGTTTGCAGAGTACAAAATTAAAAATATGAAAGGAAAAGAAATTATCAAAAACGAGCAGATTGAAGATAAGATCATCGAACTGCGAGGTACAAATGTCATCCTAGATATGGATGTTGCATCAATTTATGGTGTTGAAACAAGAATCGTAAATCAAGCAGTGAAAAACAATCCGGAAAAGTTTCCCGAAGGATATGTGTTTGCTACAACAGACAAGGATTTAGAGGATATCAAAAATTTTGACATCCTACAAAGAATAAAGTTTTTCAAAAGTAATCCTAAGGCCTTTACTGAGAAAGGACTTTACATGCTGGCAACCATTTTGAAAAGCAAAAGGGCTACCGAGAAAACCATTGAGATCATTGAGACTTTCGCTAAGTTGAGGGAATTGTTAAGAACAGAAAAACCTAATGAAGAAGGGTGGAGGCCTCATTGCTGACAGCAGCAGTGTCAATTTGTCGCCATTTCTGCCAAATTGTCCATAATAAACCTCTGGCACATAATTTGATACTATTCATGTCGAAAGCCGATGCGAAAGCTGAGGCGAAAAAAGATTGTTTAACAAATTATGGAGGTATAAAATTATGTTACCAGTATTTAAAAACAGTTGGTTCCCAACAGTATTTGACGAATTCTTCGACAATGATTTGATGCCTCGTGCCAATACAACAGCACCGGCAGTCAACGTGAAAGAGGACGACAAGGCCTACACAATGGAGCTCGCAGCCCCTGGCATCAGAAAAGAGTTTTGCCGCGTGAACATCAATGAGGACGGTAATCTGAACATCGCCATCGAAAACAAGACAGAACATAAGGACGAAGACCGCAAGCACCACTATCTGCGCCGCGAGTTCTCATACGCCAACTATGAACAGAACTACACACTGCCCGACGACGTGGAAACCGATAAGATCTCCGCAAAAGTCGAACACGGCATCCTGACCGTAGTACTGCCTAAGAAGACAAAACAAGAAATGAAGATTTCGAAGAACATTGATGTTCTTTAGTTTACCGTTTACGGTTTAATGTAGAGACGATGTGGCACATCGTCTCTACTTTGTTTTTATCAGAATCCTATCAATAATCCCACAACTCCAACTGCTAATCCCAACACAATCTTAATGCCCTTTGAGAGGACGAAGGCCCTGCGCGACTCAGCAAGCAACGGCAACGCCCCGTGTCCGTCCTGGACTATCGAACTGGCTAACAAGATGCTCAATGGCAAGGTGCCGTTGGCAAACAACAACACAAAAATCAAATGCGGGCCCGACTGCGGGATGATTCCAATTAAAATCGCGACTAATAGGACGATATATGGGTTTTTAGTCACAACGCCTTGAATGTCAACGAAATGGTTGATGACGGTCAAGGCTGTCATGACACCTAAAGTCCAGAGGAAGACCTTCGGAAGATGAACCTTTATGACGTGCTCCCAGATGTGTTCTTCAAGGAAATGCTCCTTGGCAACAATGACAATCACAAGTATTATCGAGAACATCGCGATGAGCGTGTAACGGATCCAGTCGGCCTCGCCCTCATGATCGTGATGATGGCCTTCGTGATGATGATGCTCGTCACATTCAAGATGCTCATGCTCATGATAATCAACGACTTGGTGATGATGGTCGCCTTCAAACGACTCTATCACCATCTCTTCGCTTTGTCCGCCCATCAGTATGTTGAGCTGGTGCTCCCCGTTGATGACACCGCTCAAAATCAGTCCTAAAACCATGACACACATTGCGATAAGCAAGGCTCTCACGAAAGTGAAGTTCTTGAAGTTCTTTCTGACCGTATGCTCGTGGTGGTGATGATGGCATTCTGGCTCGTCGTGAAGAGGAAACGACATCTCCGACAGTCCGATGAATTTGTTTTTCATCGTCAGCTGAAGGATGCCGCCTATGACTAATGCCGCCACGAATAGTATGACGGTGATTTTCAACGCGTCACCGGGGAAGAGCGAGAACATGAAAAACGCCTCGTCGCCGGCAGTAGCTATCAACGCCGCTATCAGAGCCGGGAAATTAACGACACGATGAACATACAGCGACACGATGGTGTAAGTGCCCAGACATCCCGGAATAACACCCATCAGAGCACCTATTAATATCTGCACCCATGGCGACGCCTGCAGCCGTTTTGACCATAATCCGTCAGTTTTCACGTTGATGTATTCAATGATAATCATCAGGCCGATGACGAATGCGGCAATGATAAGTGTCTGTTGCAGAATGAGATACAATGTATGTAATGTCATGTTTTTTAAAAATTTACAGCGTACAAAGATAACTTAAAAATGCTTATCTTTGCAAAAAATATAATTATGACAAAAAACGACTGCTTTTTCTTCGGTAAGATTACGAAAACACACGGTTTGAAAGGCGAACTGACCGTCAAACTCGATGTGGCAAATCCCGATGATTTTAAGGATTTGAGATATCTTTTGATTGAAGAGAAAGGTAATTTGATTCCATATTTTATTGATTATCAAAAGATTAGTGGCGATAAGATGTTTGTGCAGCTTCAGGATGTGAAGAAGATGGAACAGGCGGTGGTTTTCCTGGGAAAGGCTGTGTTTTTGCCCAATGAGATGCTGCCTGAGCTTGACGAAGACGAGTTTTATTATAAGGAAATAGTAGGTTTTAAGCTTGTCGACGTGGCAAAAGGCGAGATAGGGGAGATCTCCGATGTTTTGGAGTATCCGACGCAGGCTGTCATCCAGGTAATGAAAGACGGAAAAGAGATACTGATTCCCATTCACGACGATATCATCCAAAAGGTGGATAAAAAAGCTAAAACATTGACTGTCAAGGCTCCAGAAGGCTTGATTGACATGTATCTCAATATGTGATTATGGATCAGCGCCCGTTTTTTTTCAAGAGATTCGCGTTGTTTCACCATCGCTCGACCATGAAGATCGGGACCGATGCCATCTTGCTCGCCCGCTGGGTTGACGTGAATGAAAACGATGAGGTTCTTGACATCGGGACGGGCTGCGGATTGATACCTCTGATGCTTGCCCAGAAAGGCGTGAAAAGCGTTGACGCGGTGGAAATCGACAGGGATTCTTGTGACGAAGCGGCGCAAAATTTCAGCAATTCGGCGTGGAAATCACAGCTTTTTGCGATAAACGACGACGTAAAAGACTATGCCGATAGTTGCACAAAAAAATATGATTTGATAGTGTCGAACCCTCCGTTTTTCTTCGGCGACAACATCCCTGAAAAGGCGAAAAAAGGTTTGGCAAGACACACTAATACGCTGAGTTACAATGATTTATTGATTTCTGTAAAGAAGCTTCTCAAACCCGAAGGACGTTTTGCTTTGGTGCTTCCGGCACGTGAATCGCTCACTTTTTTGAAAGATGCTGAAAATCAAGGATTTTATCTTAAAAAAGAGATGAAAATAGTGCCTATCGAGGGCAAAGAGCCGAATAGAATCAACATGCAACTCGTTGTAAATCAAATAGATGTGATTCAAGACGAAACGTTCGTACTGAGACATGCCGACCATTCATTCACAAAAGATTATAAAGAGTTTTTAAAAGATTATTATTTGGATTGAAAAAAATCGTAACTTTGCAAAAAATTTTTTATGCTTAAACTGATAATCACAGCGATAATACAGTCGGCATTCCTTGCCTTCGCCCAATTTTTCATGAAGATTGGCATGGACAGGGTGATTGATTTCGATTGGACTGCAGCTTTTTTCAAGAGTCTGATGAACTGGCAGTTCGGTCTGTCGTTGCTTCTGTATATCATAGCGATGATTATCTATATGTTTATGTTGAAGAGTTTCTCGTTGTCGCTTGTTTATCCTTTGACAAGCATCAGTTACATCTTCACCATATTGCTGGCGATGTTCTTCCTTGGGGAGACGGTCCCGGTCGTCAGATGGTTGGGCGTCCTTTTCGTGATGCTCGGCGTTGGAATGATAGCAAGATAGTTTAATGAATATGAAAAAAGTATTGTTATTCAGTGCTTTAGCACTTTCATTTATGATGATTTCATGCACTAACCCGCTCGTCGGAACATGGGTGCAGCCTAGTACGACATTCACTCAGGAACAGGGCTTCATCTTGCAAAAAGATGGCACTGCCGAAGATATAAATATGGATTTCGTCTCATTCAAATCATGGGAGAAAAACGGTGATTTCCTCATTTTGAAGGGTGAAAATACCGGTACTATAAGAGGAGAATTTTCAGATACCCTTATTATTGAGAATGTCACTGATGAGGAGCTGACTCTTTCTCAGATGGGATGTTCAATTACTTACAAGAAGAAAACAGAAAAATAATAAACTGAAATGAGTAAATTAGTTGTTGTTGCTCTCGGCGGAAACGCTTTGTTGAGAAGCAATCAAAAAGGTACTTATCAAGAACAGATTGAGAATGTTGCCGACACTTGCGAGGCTTTGATGAGTTTCATTAAGAACGGTGACAATCTGATTATCGGTCATGGCAACGGTCCGCAGGTCGGCAATGTGATGCTTCAGCATGAGGCTGGTGCCAAGATGTTTGAAGTGCAGGCTATGCCAATGGATTTCTGCGTCTCTGAGACACAGGGATCTATAGGTTATATGATTGAGACCGGATTCCGTAAGGTGTTGTCGAAACACGGATTCAAGCATAATATTGTCACTTTGGTGACACGCGTGCTTGTCGACGGCAACGACCCGATGTTTAAGAATCCTACCAAGCCTGTCGGTCCTTATTACGATAAGGAAGAGGCTGAAGAATATGCCGCCGCCACCGGATCAGTCTTCAAGGAAGATCCTAAGGGCAGAGGATGGCGTAAAGTTGTGGCTTCACCTAAGCCATTGGAAATCAATAATATTGAGCTTGTAGAATTACTCGCAAGAGAAGGTAATATCGTAGTTACCGCCGGTGGCGGCGGCATCCCTGTCGTTGAGAAAGACGGTTACTATGTTGGCGTTGAGGCTGTTATCGACAAGGATCTCGCATCATCGTTAGTGGCAGTGCAGACAAAAGCTGACGAGTTCTACATCCTCACCGATGTTCCTCAGGCATATATCAACTTCCGTAAGGAAAACGAGAAGGCTCTCGGCCGCATCACTGTAGCTGAGGCTAAGAAATATCTTGAAGAAGGACAGTTCACAGAAGGCTCGATGGCACCAAAGATGCGCGCAGCCGTCAAGTTCGTCGAAGAGACAGGCCATGATGCCGTCATCACCGACGCTTCAAGTCTCGGAAATCCTAACGCTGGAACAAGAATCGTGAAGTAGTTTACGGTTTACGGTTTACAAAAAATAGACAAGAAATTGTCTATTTTTTTTGTTTAATACAATTTTTAAACAGTAAACGGTAAACAGTAATCTAGAATGGATCTTCTGTATTCATTCTTGACCCTATACGGCGTTCGCCAGGGGCGTTGAAGTTGGCATTAGGAGCAAACTGAGACGGTTGATCACCACCAGCGCTGTCGCTAACATTTGTCTTAGTATAATCCTGTTCGAGATCCTCGAAACGCGCATATTTTCCTACGAAACGCAGTTCTACGTCACCAAGTTTGCCGTTACGGTGCTTGGCGATGCTCACTATAGCCTTGCCCTTGGTCGAACTGTTGTCTTCGTCTTCGGTAAGTCCGTAATACTCAGGACGATAGATAAACAAAACCATGTCAGCATCTTGCTCGATAGCACCCGATTCACGAAGGTCGGAGAGGATAGGCTTCTTCGATCCTGGACGTGTCTCGACGCTACGTGAGAGCTGTGACAATGCCAAAACAGGGATGTTCAACTCTTTTGCCAGACTCTTCAACGAACGTGAGATGTTACTGATCTCCTGTTCGCGGTTACCGTTTTTCTCGGTCTTGGCTGTCATAAGTTGCAGATAATCAATGAAAATCATCTGAATATCGTACTGCTGTTTGAGTCGGCGGCATTTTGCACGTAGGTCGAATACCGAGAGCTGTGGAGTGTCGTCGATGTATAACTTTGCGTTGATGAGAGGCGTCACCTTAGTGTTGAGTTGTTGCCACTCATATTCGGCAAGCTGTCCTGAACGCAGTTTATCAGCTGTCAGTGATGTCTCAGAAGAGATAAGACGAGTCACGAGCTGCACTGACGACATCTCAAGTGAGAAGAAAGCAATAGGCTTGTTGAATTCGACGGCTGCGTTACGTGCCATGTTGAGGGCGAATGCTGTCTTACCCATACTTGGACGTGCTGCCAGGATGATGAGGTCGGATTTCTGCCAGCCTTGGGTGATGCGGTCGAGTTCGGTATAGCCTGAGGGCACGCCACGAAGGGCAGAGCCTGCGTTTTTTGCCTTCTCGATGTCATCGATGGCGAGTTTCACGAGGTCAGGCATCTGGTCGTAGTTACGACGCAGGTTGTTTTCACTGATCTGGAACAACTTGTTTTCAGCGGTATCGAGCAGATCGAACACGTCGGCAGAGTCTTCGTAGGCGTCTTTTATAGTCTCTGAAGAGATCTGAATAAGACGGCGTTGGATGTATTTCTGCAATATGATACGTGAGTGATATTCAATGTTTGCTGATGATACCACGCGGTTTGTAAGCTGTGAGATGTAATATGCACCGCCAACGGCCTCAAGGTCGCCAGTCGACTTCAAATGGTTGGTAACTGTAAGAATATCAATGTCTTCCGACTTGGTAAACATATCCTTGATAGCCGCAAAGATAATCTGATGTGCCTCTTTGTAAAACACCTCCGGCGACAAAATGTCAATCACTGCGTTCACGGCTTCTTTTTCGAGCATGAGCGCACCCAAAACCACCTCTTCCAAGTCGACGGCTTGTGGCGGTATTCTCCCTTGATTATTAAGCACATCCATGCCTGAAACAGCGGCTTGTGACCTAACAAAACCCGATTTTTTTATACTTTCATTATTCATACCACAAAATTATGAATAATGATTATTTGTTTATAAGATGTTGATAACTTTTTTGAAAATCTCACGCAAGGCCTTGTTTTCCTGCTCTAAGTCGCTGGTAATCAGACTTCTTTCCATTGGGTTGTCGCTGAGGGCATTGAGAATGATGCGGCTATGCTCGAAGAGTGACTTGTCGGGAAAGAGGCTCTCGTAGACATTTTGCAATGAGAAGTCTGATTTTACCTTTTCATGATGAAAATCGGATTGTTGCAGAACCTCTCTGAGATTGAGGATTTTATAGTTTAACTCTTTGGATTCCAATAAGTTATACTTTTGTAGCGATGCAGTGATATTTTGCGATGCGAAACATACTGTACGTTCGAAACCGGCCAGCCGTTCAGTCAGAAGCGGAAGGCTCTCTTTCCATTTTGACAGGTCGTCGAGACAGTTCCAGTCGTAGATGCTATCGTATCGGCCATTGTTTGAGAGTATTGAGAATCCGATGATAAATTCGGTATAAGGTTTGTCGCCGTCGAAGAGTGGAACGGCTGGCCGGTAAAACAGCAGGTTGAGGAAGGCTGTCGATTTGTTGCGGTCGCCGATGAGCTCGTAAAGTGTCTTGTAGTCAACGGTATAAGGTTTGCCGGCTTCGTTGGGGACGTCTTTCCAGCAGTGACCGTGGAACTCGCAACGATAAGGGTTGTCGCATTGGTTTCCTATAGTAATCTTTGGCGAATGCGGCTGTTTTATGACATCTTTGAAATGAGCGATGTTCTTGGCAATGACATCCTGATATTGCTCGGCATATTCTTTAACAGATTGAAATACAAATAGTTGTGATAAATCCAGGTCGCCATTTCTGACATAGTCGGCATTGATATACATTAGTTGTATGTCGGAGAGCGGCACTTCGCAGCCTTTGAGCACGTAGTATTGCAGGGCCGCGTCTTTCATGTATGTCGGACTTATGCTCAGTGAGCTTTTCACCTCGATGGCACGCCATTTGTCGCCGTCGCGAACGAGTATGTCGAGCATGATGAGAGTGTCGTCGTATTGAAACACTGCTTCATACATCACATTGACGGCTGGGTTTGTCAGGTTTTTCAAGGTCTCGACGACTTTTTTGCTAAACTGTGACGGTGAGCCTGGTGTCATGTTGATGCCGCCCGGGAAATATTGCTGTGCGAGTATTCCCACATCGGTGCCTCGTTTGAATTTTGCACGTTGCTCCATGCTCAGCTTGTCGCGAAGAAACGGTCTGTTTTTGAAAAGATACAGAGCCTTCTCGCATTGTTCGCCTTTGATGTATGTTGATTTCGATAGGATGTGCATCTTATTGATTATTAGGCAGTTGGAGAATGTTTTTCTTTGCGAAGAAGGTCATTGAAATGCCTCTTGCGAGCATGAATCCGAGGAATGCGATCCAGAGTCCGTGGTTACCCCAGAGTGGCATGAGGAAATACCACATCGGGAGGAAGACGAGGATCGATGAGATTATCATGGTGTTGCGGATGGCTTTGGATGCCGTGGCGCCGATATATATACCGTCCCAAAGGAAAGCGGCGAAGGTTATTATCGGAATCAACACCATATATATATAATAAGGTTGTATCTGTTCGATAATGACAGGCTGGTCGGATATCATTTTAACGAAAGGAGTGGGGAAGAGAGCGTAAAGTATGGCAAACGGAACGCAGATGTAGCATCCCCATTTGAATAAATGAATCACCACACTACGCAGGTTTTCTTGGTCGCGGGCTCCGATGAACTTTCCGACGAGGGCTTCTCCGGCGTATGCAAAGCCATCGGTGAAGTAAGAGAAGATATAGAAGAACTGTAGTAGTATCATGTTGATACTCAGCACGTTGTCGCCAAGTTTGGCTGATTGGTTGGTAAAGAAAGCGATTGTCAGAACCAGCAGAATGCTTCGTATCATTAGGTCGGTGTTGACGACGAAAAACTTCTTTAACTTCTTGATATCCAATAGAATATGGGTGTTTATCTTGATGAGATATTGCTTATATTTTACAAAAATGAATATCAAGGCTGTGATGAGTCCGCAGTATTGTGCGATGACGGTGCCGAGGGCCACGCCGACCACATCCTGATGCATCACCACGACGAAGAAGATGCTGAAAATAATGTTTAACACGTTGATAATGATGGCTATAGCCATTGGAATCTTAGTGTTTTGCATTCCGATGAACCATCCGTTGAGGCAGTAAAGCAGCATGTTAGCCGGTGCCGCCCATATTCTTACGAAGAAATAGGTGATGGCGAGATCGATTACTTCATCGCTGCCTTCCAATAACGCCATGCTGATTTTAGCTATGGGTTTTTGTATACATATTATTAATAGGAATGCAATGATAGCGATAATCGTCGAGCGGTAAAGTGAATAGCTTACTTCGGAATAGTCTTTGGCGCCGTAGGCTTGGGCTGTGAAACCTGTTGTGCCTGCGCGGAGGAAGCTGAAAAACGAGTATAGCACGCTGAAAATCGTTCCGCCGAGAGCTATTGCACCGATGTAAACGGGTGAGCTGAGGTGTCCCATCAATATCATATCGACCAATCCCAGCAGTGGAATTGTTATGTTGCTGATAATGTTTGGGATGGCTAATTTGAGGATTGAACGATTCACGAAAAAATTTTTTATGCAAAAATAAAAAAATATTTGTCAGGGTATTAAATAATTTTATATATTTGCACTGTAAATCAATGAGATGTGGATTTTTGTGGAGCTATTCCACACTTTTCCACACTGTATGAGTATGAAAACGAAAAGGAATGAAAATTCTAAAATATTGAGTATCAATTGATTAACAAAAATTATTAACAAAAAAGTAAGTTTGGCACGATTTTGGCACAAACTTCATTCGTTAGCATAGACTAATTTTAAATCATAACAACAATGAAAAAGGTATTAACAATTTTGTCAGTCGCATTAGTAGCTTTAGTATTGAGCTCATGCGTCGAAAGTTCAAAGAAGTATCAGACATTATTAGCAGAGAAGGAAGCTCTCGCAGTTGAAAATCAGAATTTGGAAAACGAATTCAATGCTACAATCGGCATCATCAACGAAGTTGAGAACAACCTCCAGGCTATCCGCGATGCAGAGGGTATGTTAACAGTTCAGCAGGAAGGCAGTCAGAGAGATCAGATTGTTTCTGAACTCCTCCAGATCAAAGAAAGAATGGCTGAGAACCGCGCTCGTTTGGATTCATTGAACCAGGTGATCGAAAAGTCAGGCAAGAACAACGGTAACCTTCGCGCTCAGATCAAGAAGCTCCAGGCTCAGATCGCAGAGAAGGAAGAGATGATCGCTGGCTTGCAGGCAACAATCGTCGAGAAAGACGGTCAGATTGCAGACCTCAACACTCAGGTCGATAACCTCAACAACGATTTGAACAATGCTAACACACAGATTGAGAACCTTAACAATCAGAACTTAGCTCAGACCGATGAGATGAACACAGTTTATTACATTGGTGCAACAGCTAAAGAACTGAAAGAGAAGGGCATCATCCTCAGCGCAAAGAAGATCTTCAAGGGCGACGTCCCAACAGAACAATTCACAAAAGCTGACATGCGTGAACTCAACACAATCGTGTTCCCAGTTAAGAAGGCTGTCGTCCTCACAACTCACCCAGTTGAGTCATACACACTCACAAAGGGTAAGGATGCAGAAGGCAACAAGATCGTGACACTCGAAATTACAAATCCAGAACAGTTCTGGAAAGTAACAAGATATTTGGTTGTTCTAACCAAGTAATTTTTCTGCTCGTTTTCAATATTTACGGAAATCCGGCACCGCCTGGCGCCGGATTTCTATTTTTTTGACATTTTTTATCGTGCATAAAAATAAAATGTTTATTTTTGCAGAACGAGCAGAAAGTTTATTATGTCAAAAAAGATTTTGATAGTTGACGATGATGTCGCGTTTGGAGTGATGTTGAAGACGTGGTTCCAAAAGAACAATTGGGAAGCCGACCTGGTGGCATCGCTCGAGAAAGCGCTTCAGATTTCCAACACGACCCAATATGAATTGATTCTTAGTGATTTACGTCTTCCAGATGGCGACGGAATCATGTTTCTTACATATCTCCGTGAAAAGAAAATCATGACGCCTTTCATCATCATGACGGGCTATGCCGACGTGCAGACGGCTGTCAATGCGATGAAGCTGGGCGCTTTCGACTACCTGAAAAAGCCTATCATTCCTGAGGTGTTGGAACAGAAGATTGAGTTGGCACTTAAACAGGAGAAAGAGAGTAAAAAGGAAAAGAAGGATAAGATGGAGAATGGTGTCGCGACGATGGTGAAAGGTAAGAGCTCGGTCATTCAGAGAGTTTACAACCATGTGGCGCTTGTGGCTCCAACCAAGATGTCGGTGCTCGTGCTCGGTGAGAGCGGCACTGGTAAGGAATATATCGCCCGTATGATACACGAACAGAGCGGACGTAAAGACTATCCGTTCATCGCTGTCGACTGCGGAAGTCTCTCGATGGAGCTGGCACCTTCGGAGCTGTTTGGGCATAAGAAAGGCTCGTTTACCTCGGCAATAGCTGATAAGAAAGGCGTTTTTGAAGAGGCGAAAGGCGGCACCGTGTTCCTCGACGAGGTCGGTAACCTGCCATACGAGGTGCAGAAACAGATTCTGAGATCGTTGCAGGAGCAGAAAGTGCGTCCTGTCGGCTCGGCCCAAGATGTGAATGTCGACGTGCGAATCATAGCGGCGACTAATGAAGATCTTGAACAAGCAATAGAAAAAGGCAGCTTCCGCCAGGATTTATATCATAGAATCAACGAATTCTCGATAGAGGTGCCGCCGTTGCGCGACAGGCTTGAGGACCTCGAAGAGTTTGCATATTATTTCCTTACTCAAGCCAATGAGGAACTCGGTAAAGACGTGAAACATATATCTGCCGAGGCTATTGAAAAGATGAAACAGCATCATTGGGACGGCAACCTGCGTGAGTTGAGAAACGTGATTCGTCGTGCGGTGTTATTCGCTGAAAATCAAGAGATTACGCTGGATACTTTACCTGTTTTAGGTCCGCGTCTCCAGAAGACTCAGGATGCCGACGACATGGCGTTACAGCCTGGCGATGAGAAAGAGCAGATTCTTGCGGCCTTGAAGAAGGCGAGGGGCAACAAGACCGTTGCGGCGAAACTGTTACAGATCGACCGTAAGACCTTGTACAACAAGATGCATCTCTACGGGATGGATCTTACTTAAACTCAGGATATAATTCGTAAAACTTATTTTCGAAAGATCTGACGCGGTTTATCGATTTCCGTGTCCAGTCGAGTCGTATCTCCTGTTTCTCCTCTTCGGTGAGATGCCAGTCGATGTCGCTTTTGTGCAGTCGTTGAGTAAGCGTATACATCAGCAAAGCTGCGGAAACACTGATGTTAAAGCTCTCGGTGAAGCCGTGCATCGGAATCTGTACGTACATGTCGGAATGCTCAAGGGCGTAGTCGGTGAGACCGGTCTTCTCGGTGCCGAAAACCACAGCTATCGGCTGGTCGAGAGGCAGTGTGTCGGGTGTGTAATCGTTCTGATGAGGGCAAGTGGCCACAATCTTGTACCCTTTGCTGTGAAGCAGGTCGAAAGCCTCGGGAGTGTTGAATTCGCTCACGTTATATTTATGTAGGTCGAGCCATTTTGTCGAGCCGACTACGATGTCGGGATTGATGTCGTAAACCCATTTGTTTTCAATGATATGGATATCTTGAACGCCTGTCAGGTCGCAGCTTCGGAGCACTGCGCTGGCGTTATGCGACTGATAGATGTCTTCGAGCACAATGGTGAGGTGTCGTGTGCGGTATTGCAGCACCTGTTCGAAGCGCTGTTTTCTCTCGTCGGTAATATAATTCGAGAGGAATTCGTATATTTTTTGTTGTTTTGCGTTCAAAATGAATGAGTTACGATTGTTAAACCTCTTTATTAAAATTTTTACAAATATATTAAAAAAATTGTTCAAACATATAGAAAAAATGCGTATTTTTGCAGTTCGAAAAATTGTTTTTAGATATGGCAAAAGAAAACGTAAAGAAAGACGAAGAACGTCTCGAACAGATTGAGTCGACATTAGGTAAGACAGAAATGTTTATTGAAGAGCACAGAAAGCCTATTATGATAGCTGTTGCAGTTATCATCGTTGTTGTTCTTGCTATCTTCGGAATAAAGAAATTCGTCATGGAGCCACGTGAGGAGGCTGCAGCAAAGGCTATGTTCCACGCTGAGCAGCTTTTCAGAAGCGATGATTTCGCTACAGCTCTTAACGGTGACGGCAATTTCTATGGCTTCATCGAGGTCATCAACGAATATGGCGGAACAAAGTCAGGTAACCTGGCAAAATGCTATGCAGGTTTGTGCTATCTTAACATGGGTGAATTCGAGAACGCTATTAAATATCTCAGCGATTTCAACGGCAAGGATCAGTTCATGAAGCCATTGGCAATGGGTGCTATGGGCGATGCCTATATGGAGCTCGATAATGTTGCTGAAGCAGCAGCTTGCTACGAGAAAGCAGCTAAAGAAACCAAGAACATCACAACATCACCGATGTTCCTGATGAAGGCCGGCTACGCATACGAAATGGTTGAGGACTACAAGAAAGCTCTCGAGATGTACAATATCATCAACGACGAGTATCCTACAAGCACGGAAGGCTTCCATGTCTTGAAGAATATCGCCTACGTTGAGGCTAAGATGGCCGAATGAGAATAGTATATTTCGGTACACCAGAGTTTGCGGCATCACAACTTGAAGCTATTTTAGCGGCAGGTTATGATGTCGCAACTGTTATTACCACTCCCGACAAGCCAGCGGGTCGCGGTAAGCAGATGCATTCGTCGGAGGTGAAGGAATGTGCTTTGAGGCACGGATTGCCGATTTTACAACCAGAGAAGCTCAAAGACGAGGCATTTATCGAGCATTTACGTTCATTGAACGCCGATTTGTTCGTCGTGGTGGCTTTCAGGATGCTTCCGGAGGCTATCTGGAGCATGCCTCCCAAAGGGACGATTAACCTTCATGCCTCACTGTTGCCACAATACAGAGGAGCGGCGCCTATCAACCATGCCATAATCAATGGAGAGACGGAGACAGGCCTGACGACCTTCATCCTCGATAAGGAGATTGACACTGGAGCCATGATTATGCAGGAGAAGCTGACGATAGGCGAGAAGATGAACGCCGGCGAGCTGCACGACGCGCTGATGAACCTCGGCAACGACGTCATCGTGAAGACCATCAGGATGATTGAAGAAGGGAAGGTGATGGCTAAGAGCCAGAAAGCTGTCATTGAGGCTGAAAATTTGATCCTGAAGCCCGCTCCGAAGATCTTTAAGGAAGATTGTTATATCGATTGGAAGAAGTCGGGAAAAGAGATTTACGACTTCGTGAGAGGTCTCTCGCCGTACCCTGCGGCACATGCTAAGATTCAGAATCCGAGCGGTGAGATTTTGGATTTGAAGATTTTTGCGACAGAATTAGCGTCAAAAAGTGACGATGACACAACGCTTTACAGCATAAAAACCGACCAAAAGACCTATCTGAAAGTGGTTTTAAAGGATTTTTGCATAAAAATTCTTGAGATACAGCAGGCTGGAAAAAAAGCTATGAAAATTGCGGAATTCCTAAGAGGGACACGCGTTTCCGAAGATTGGAAGATGGTTGTTTAGTCTGTTATTGAAATTTTTTTTGAAAAAAGTGAAAAATTTTTGAAAAAAAGTTGCAAAGTGATTGATTTTATGTTATATTTGCAATGTCAAAAGATTACAAACTTATTAAAACTATCAAAATGAACAAGGCAGAATTAGTAAATGTGATGGCTGAAAAAGCTGGCCTCACAAAGGTAGACGCCAAGAAGGCATTGGACGCATTTCTTTGCGCAGCAACAGGTGCAATCCGTAAAGGTGAACGCATTTCATTAGTTGGCTTCGGCACATTCTCAACAACAAAACGCCCAGCCCGCAAAGGTCGTAACCCACAGACTGGTAAAGAGATCATGATCGCTGCAAAGAAGGTCGTGAAGTTCAAAGCTAGCGCAGACTTAGTAAAATAATAGGTTTTACTATTGACGAAAGGCCGCTGTGAAGCGGCCTTTTTGTTTTATGACTTATCCATATTAAAACAGAGACCATTGACGGCCTTTCTCTTTGAGGTTGCCGTTCTCGTCCTGTTCGATGGTGCCATTGTCGAGCATCCAACGCACGGTCTCCAAGACCTTCTCCTCCAGGTAGTTTTTCGCTATCGAAGGTGTCTCATATAAAGGTACCACACGTTTCTTCAGCTCTTCAAGAATCAACTCGCTGATGTTTTTAAACTCTTCGTCGTTGATTTTCATCTGGTTGCGGATGTTGCAGACATCGCATCGACCGCAGCGCGTCTTGATTTTCTCACCGAAATATCTCAAAAGCTGAACGCTACGGCATTCCGCATCGTTGTTCACGAAGTCGATGACAGCCTGAACACGCATGGTAGCATCGTCCTTACGGTCTTTATATACCTCGTCGGACAACGCGAAATGCTTGGTATCCTGACGTTCGGTGAGATATTGTATCTGCGGCTTATCGCTACGCTGTATGTAGGTGAGGAAGTTGAATTTCTCGAGTTTTTTAAGAGTCTGTTCTACCTGTTCCACACTAATGCCCAGCTTATGGCTTATCTGTTCTTCTTTGATCTTAACGAAGTCGGAGAGGATGCCAGGATAGTTCCTGAGTAGATATTTTATCATCGCGTCGAACTCGGCGTATTCAACCTGGAAACGATATAAGTCTTCGCGACTTGCCTTGATGAACAGCTGCGACGGGGTGTCCATGGCCTCGGAGAGTGCAAAGAAGCCTTCTCGTTCCATGAGTTTCAGTGAGTTAAACACCTCGAGAAGCTGGAAGCCATACGTCTGTGCGAAGTCGTTCATGTCGAAGGGATAGCTCTGTCCATTGCCGGCCGCGACCGGTATCTGCAGGTAGTTTCCCAGAGCGTCGTAGATTGCCTTTATTCTGTCGAGCTTAGGATACGACTGTTGCAGGTTCTCCTTGAGCTGTTTGATGTCGCTGTCAGCCACAAGCAGGAACGCCTCCGACGGCTTTAGGTCGCGGCCGGCACGTCCGGCCTCCTGGAAATAAGCCTCCAGACTGTCAGGGAGGTCCATATGCACCACCACGCGCACGTCGGGCTTGTCAATGCCCATGCCGAAGGCGTTGGTGGCCACGATGACCTTGATCTTGCCGTCCATCCACAGCTTCTGTCGCTCGTCGCGGGTCTTGGCGTCGATGCCGGCATGATAAAATGTGGCGCTGATGCCTACCGACTGCAGCCAGTCGGCGATGACCTTGGTACGTTTGCGGCTGCGAACGTAGACGATGCCGCTACCACTCTCCATCTTCATGAAGAGACGGTACATAAGACCATATTTATCAGCGACTTTGATGACGTTATATGTTACGTTTTTACGTTCATAGCTCGTCTGGAAGACGTTCTGTTCCTTGAAACCCAGTCGATACTGGATATCTTCGACGACCTTAGGTGTCGCGGTTGCTGTGAGTGCCAGCACCGGCGTGGTCGGGATGTAAGGACGAATCTCCGCAATCTTGAGGTAAGGTGGACGGAAATCGTAGCCCCATTGCGAGATACAGTGTGACTCGTCGATGGCGAGCAGACATACCTTCATCTTCTTTATCGCCTCGATGAAAGCGTCGGTCATCAATCGTTCGGGGGAGACATAGAGGAACTTCAGTCCACCGAAAACAGCTTTATTATAAGCTATCTCCACCTCGCTGGGATGCAAGCCGGAATATATCGCTGCAGCAGGGATGTTGATATTTCTCAGGTGTTCGACCTGGTCTTTCATGAGTGATATAAGTGGCGTGACGACGATGCATACGCCGTCCATGGCCATCGCCGGCACCTGGAAACACACCGACTTACCACCGCCTGTTGGCAACAGAGCGAGCGTGTCGTGCCCGTCGATGACGGAGTCGACGATGTCTTCCTGCATAGGGCGAAACGAAGGGTAGCCCCAGTATTTCACCAAAACCGATCGCGTAAGCTCACTCATGCAACTATTTTTTTGCAAAGATAACGAATATTTGCAAAATTTTCGTATTTTTGCGCCCGATTTTTTGAAAAAATAAGGAAAATGACAAGTATTCGTAATGTTGCGATTATCGCTCACGTTGACCACGGAAAGACCACATTGGTGGATCGCATCCTGTATCAATCAAAGCTTTTTAGGGAAGATAAGGATAATGGAGATTTGATTCTGGATAACAACGACCTTGAGCGTGAACGAGGTATCACCATCTTGTCTAAAAACGTATCGGTACGTTATAAAGATGTGAAAATCAACATTATAGATACTCCTGGCCATAGCGATTTCGGCGGTGAGGTGGAGCGTGTGCTTAACATGGCCGACGGTGTGTTGTTGCTCGTCGACGCCTTCGAAGGACCGATGCCTCAGACACGTTTTGTGCTCGAGAAAGCTATCCAACTCGGACTGAAGCCTATCGTGGTGGTCAATAAGGTTGACAAGCCTAACTGCACTCCGGAAGAGACTCAGGAAGCTGTGTTCGACCTGATGTATAACCTCGGTGCAAGCGACGATCAGCTTGATTTCCCTACTGTTTTCGGTTCATCGAAGCAAGGCTGGATGTCGGATCACTGGACACATGTCACCAACGACGTGTCATATCTTTTGGACGTCATCATCGACACCATTCCTGAGGCTAAATATGAAGAAGGAACGCCACAGATGCTTATCACCTCGTTGGATTATAGTTCATATGTTGGCCGTATAGCAGTGGGTCGTCTGAAACGCGGTATACTTCAGGCTGGAATGAATGTCTCGTTGGTGAAACGCGACGGCTCAATAGAAAAGAATCAGATTAAGGAATTATATACCTTTGAAGGTCTAGGCAAAGAAAGGACGAAAAAGCCTATCTACGCTGGCGATATCGTAGCTATCATGGGTCTTGAGAACTTCGAAATCGGTGATACTGTCGCTGACTTCGAGAATCCTGAGGCATTGCCTCCGATCCATGTCGACGAGCCTACGATGAGTATGCTTTTTACCATCAACAACTCGCCATTCTTTGGCAAGGAAGGTAAGTTCGTCACCTCACGTCACCTGCGTGAGCGTCTTTACAGAGAGACTGAGAAGAACCTCGCGTTGAAGGTTGAAGATACCGATTCTCCAGATTCATTGATGGTTTACGGTCGTGGTATCCTTCACCTCAGCATCCTCGTTGAGACGATGCGCCGTGAGGGTTACGAGTTCCAGATTGGTCAGCCAAAGGTGTTGTTAAAGGAAATCGACGGCAAAAAATGCGAGCCTATCGAGGTGATGAACGTCCAGGTGCCAGAGAACTTCGCCGGTCGTGTCATCGAGCTGGCATCACAGCATAAAGGTGAGATGACCAACATGTCACCTAAGGGCGACCGTATGAACCTCGACTTCGACATCCCGGCACGTGGTCTTATTGGCTTGCGTTCAGCTATGCTTACAGCTACAGAAGGCGAAGCGGTGATGTCACACCGTTTCAAGGATTACGAGCCTTGGAAAGGCGAGATGGACACACATGAGGTGGGTGCTCTTATCGCTATGGAGACAGGTACTGCAGTTCCGTATGCCTTGTGGAAACTTCAGGATCGCGGTAAGTTCTTCGTCAATCCTAACGAAGACGTCTACATGGGCGAGGTCATCGGAGAGAATACACGTGCAAATGATATCGTGCTGAACATCAATAAAACCAAGCATTTGACCAACGTCCGTGCTTCGGGTTCCGACGATAAGATCGTGCTCACGCCACCGGTCAGGATGTCGCTTGAGGAATACATGGAATATATCCGTGACGACGAATATCTTGAGGTGACTCCGAAGAGCCTGCGTTTGAGAAAGATTATTCTTGACGAGATCGAGCGCAAACGTAGCGGTCGTCGTAGCGAAGAAGTCAGCGACTAATCGGAAATATCATATTTCTCGGCTAACATAGCCAAGAGGGCATCGGCTTGATTCATGAAGTCGATGCCTTTTTCTTCCCAGTCGGGGAGTGGAGTGGCATCCTGACCACGGCGGCTGTCGACGTCGATGAGGTATTCTGCCGATTTCTGCTCCAGCTGGATGAACATCGGACGCATCTTATGGCAGACAGCCTGTGCCTTGGCGAAGTCGTGCTCGGTGATGGCGTCATTGAGAACCACGAGGTTGTCGGATGTAGATTTCACAAACGTCAGCAGAATCTCGTAGATGGCGTTGCTGTCGTTGTCAAACATCTCACACAACTGTGGGAAGTCGTCGTTATACTCGCATTTCTGACGTTCTTCTTCATCGAATCTGACGTTAAGTAATGCCGCTAAGTCTTTGATGCTGAATGGTTTCTTGAGATATCCGTCGAAGCCCTCGCTGGCAGCGAAACGCTCGGTGTATTCATCGCTGGCGGTCATCAGTACGACTTTTTTATCCTTGTCGACCGATTTTATCATCTTTATGATGTCGTTGCCCGAGAATGTGCCCATCTCGCGGTCGGTGATGACCAAGTCGTATCTGTCGAGTTCATTGATATACTTGTTGAACTCGATGTAGGAACGACAAATGTCGGAGTCGTGTCCGAGTTTGTTAAGCATCGATCTGATCACTGCGAGCAGACTGTTGTCGTCGTCGACGAGCAGGATGTGGAGTTTCTTGTTAAGAATAACAGCTTGACTATCAGTCGGCTGTGTTTTGTCTTCTTCTTTTATCTCAACCATTTTGACAGGGATTGTAATTTCGAAATGACTTCCTTTTTCAAGTTCTGACATTACTTTGATTCTTCCGCCGAGGAGTTCGAGCAGACCTTTCACGACGAAGAGTCCGAAGCCGTTGCCTTCGGCGAGGCCTGGGTTGTTATCAGCCTTGCTGAAAGGCTTAAACATCTCTTCAATCTTCTCGCTCGGGATGCCAATACCTTGATCTAATACATTGAATATCAATTTATCATTGATAAGATACACGCCAAAGTGTACCTCGCCTTCAATGGTGTATTTTATCGCGTTGGAGATGATATTGCTCACCACTTGCTTGATTTTCAGTGCATCGGAGTTGATGTAAACGTTGTTGGCTATATTTTTGTGATAGAAGAACTTGAGTTGCTTGTTTTCTGCTATCGGTCGGAACATGGTAGCCAGCTGATCGCAGAGTTGTGACACGTTGAAATCGGAGCGACGGACAAATTGCTTGCCTTGTTCGAGGCTTGAAAACTCCAGCAGATTCGATAGGAGAGAGAGGATGTGTTGCGATGAATACTTCATCGAGTCGAGCCGTTGACGGTCGTCGTCGTTATGTTCTTCCATCTGCATCAACTCGATGTATCCGATTACTGATGACAACGGTGCCTTGATGTCGTGAGACACTGAGAGAAGCAGCTTATGTCGGCTCTCCATGATTTCCTCGGTGCGTTGTTGCGCTTCTTCCATAGCGCGGCGAGCTCGCGAGACGCGCTTAATATCGCGCGAAATCAATAGGATAAACAAAAAAATGCTGAAGAGCGCTACCGTGCCGCCGTAAATCGAATAATCGAGACTTTGTTGAATCAGCGACTCGCTCTTCTGGATGGCAATCATCACTGAAGTCAACGTCTGCTTGTGAAGCACGATGAGCAGTCCTGAGATCTCTTCTGAAATCTCCTGATCCGATTTTATGAAGCTTTGATATTGATTTTCAATAATTTGCAGTCGTTTGAGATATTCCTGCTTACCCTTATCAGTATAAATCTTGATACCTTCCATGAGGTCAAGACGACTTTCGGGTGTCTCTTCTGTGATGGTGTCGTAAGTGGTGGTCGTTACGACAATGATGCTGTCGCGAGGTGTCTCCGAGTTGAAGACACGCTGGAAGAAACTCGGACGTTCGCCTTCAATCACGATGGTGTCCTGATGCGTGACTGCTATGATACGTGTGGTTTTCTCCCGAGGTTTATAATTCGAAAGTAACTTGTAAATCTCATCATAAGGATTAAAAAGGTCGTATTGGTGCGTTATCTCTTTGATAATGCTTTCTTTACGATTTAACAAATCCAAAAGATCGTTGAGAAGACGCTCATTGTTGATGTTGTATTCTGAATAAGTAACTATAGAATCTCTAAGAGCTGCAGTGACTTTCAGATTTTCACCAAATTGAATCAGATGCTCTGGGCTACCCGAGATAGTGTATAGTTGGGCATGCGACTGCGCCTCGTTGACATTCTGAATGAGTTCGTTAGTGAAATTGAGCACTTTTTCATTCTTATCAATTGCAACTCGTTGATTCAGAATGGTTTTCTTTAGATTCGAGATGTAGTAGATCACGAAAGCACAGATGATAATCGACAAAACATATATCACCACAGCTTCCCAACGGATGCGGCCTTCGTAATGTTTTCTTATGAATTTCACTTCTCTCATCGTGACAAAATTACTAAAAAATCTGAACATATCAGAAATATTTTATAATTTTGCACTATTAATTTTAAAAAAATGAAAAAAATTTTGGTTTTAGCGCTTTGCGCGATGTTTTTAATCGGTTGTACAAAGAAAAGAGAAGTTAATCTTATGAATGTCAATGATTTTAATACTGAAGTGGATGGTAAGAAAGTGTCGCTTTACACTTTGAAAAATGGTAATTTGACAATGCAGGTGACTAACTACGGCGGTCGTGTAGTATCGCTGTGGACGCCTGATATTAAAGGTAATTACGATAACATTGTTCTTGGTTACGACAATATCGACAGCTATATAAATAATAAAGGTGAGAGATACCTCGGCGCTCCTGTCGGACGTTATGCTAACCGCATCGGACACGGTGAGTTCACCCTTGACGGCAAGAAATATGAGCTATATAAAAATGATAACGGCAACACACTTCATGGAGGTGAATTCGGTATCGACAGAGTTGTTTGGGATGTTAAGTCGTTGACTGACAATGCCATAGTCCTTAATATCGTCCTTCCTGACGGCATGGATGGCTTCCCAGGTAACCTTGACATCACTATGACATATACCTTGACTGAAGATAATGAATTCCGTGTTGATTATCAAGCTGTTACCGATGCTCCGACGGTATGTAACCTCTCACATCACTCTTTCTTTAACATGAAAGGCGCTGGCAATGGCAACGTCCTCGACCATGAGATGATGATAAATGGCAAGATGCTGGTCGTTATTGACAATCATCTCATTCCGACAGGTAATTTCATCTCTGTAAAAGATACTCCTATGAATTTCTTAGAGGCTAAGCCTATCGGCCGTGACATCAATAAATATCATCCACAGATGGAAAACGGCGGCGGCTATGATTTCTGCTGGCTGTTGAATAAGCCTTTGGGTGAGATGGGTCTGGCAGCGAATGTCTACGAGCCTACATCGGGTAGGGTGATGGAGGTTTTGACCGACCAGCCTGGCATGCAGTTCTACAGCGGTAACTTCTTCGAGGAAAAATATAAGGCATTTGCCCTTGAGACACAACAGTTCCCAGATGCTCCAAACCAGCCAAACTTCCCGAGTACGGTGTTAAGACCGGGTGAGGAGTACCATCATACCTGCATCTATAAATTTAGATAGCTTTATCGATTTTCCATGCGAACGCTCTCAGACCCAGTTCCGGTGTCTGCAGGTCGTGTTCGTGCAGTGTGTCCATGATGTTGTCAACCTTCTCGTCGTCGACGAAGGTAAGGATGGCATCATTGAACGTAGGCCAGGTGTGTGTGCCATAGTGTGCTTCACCTGTCTCAGAGCCTCTTCCTGTTATCTCGTTCCAGCGGGTGAATCCGCGAACTCCTTGTTTTTCAAGGAGTTCGGAGATCTCTTCGTAATAAGCCTGATTATATGCTATGAAAATTGCTGTCATTGTTATTCGATTTTAGTTAGCCATTGCAAGTCTTGCTGCTTTTCTTTCCTGACGTTTTCTTCTTCTCGAGATGAAGATAGCATAAAGGGTAGGGATGAGCACGAGGGTGATGAGTGTTGACACCGACAGTCCCCACGACACTACCACGCCGAGGCCGTTCCACATCTCAGCGCCTTCGCCTGTTCCTATAGCCATTGGCACCATACCGAGCACGGTGGTGAGTGTGGTCATGAGGATAGGACGCAGACGTTGACGTGATGCTGTGACCACCGACTCGTTGACGCCCATGCCGCGTTCAAGACACAGTCTGGTGTAGTCGATAAGCACGATACCGTTTTTCACCACGATACCCATCAAAATCATGAGGCCGATGAGTGCCATCACACCAAGAGCCATGCCATTGACTCTCAAGCCGATAAGAACGCCGGTGACGGCAAACGGCACGGAGAACATGATGACAAACGGGTCGAGCAACGACTCAAACTGCGATGCCATAACCACGTAAACCAAGATGATGATGAGTATGAGAAGTGTGAACATGTCTTTGAATGCATCCTGCTGGTCCTCGTAGTCACCGGCAATCTTAACCATGAATTCAGCCGGGATCTCGACATTATCTATACATTTCTCTGATGCAGCCACGCCATCGCTCAAAGCATAACCTTTAGACACTATGCCTGTGATGGTGACGATGCGTTCACGGTCTTTACGTTCGATGGTAGGAGGGGTGCGGCCTTCCACAATCTTAGCGACTTCGCTGAGGCGCACAGCCTGTCCCGAAGAGCCGTAAAGCACGATGTTTTCGATGTTCTCGACACCAGTACGGAACTCAGGGGCGTAACGCACGCGGATATTATATTCGTCGCCGTCTTCGCGGAAATACGACATCACCGAGCCGTTGATGCGGTTTCGCACATATTGCGATGCTGTTGTGATGTTGATGCCGTTGAGCATCAGCTTCTCACGGTCGAAGTCGACGTGCATCTCAGGGGTGTATTCATCACGGCTGATGAGCACCTGTGAGATCTCAGGGCATTCACGAAGCTCTGCCGCCAGATCGTTGGCGATACGGTCAGAGACGTTGAAGTCGTAGCCGTAGATCTCGAGTTTTACGCTTGCCGTAGAGCCCATGCCCATGCCTTCCGACACGTTGTATTTCTTGATGACAGCATTGTTTCTAAGGTCTTTGCGTATATATTCAGCTATCTCCTGAGTGCTTCTCTTACGTGTCTCCTTGCTGCCGAGGTTGAGGTTCATCGCCAGGATGTGTGTGCCGTTGCTCTGCATCGAAGCGAAGGCGTTTTCCTCGTCGGCGACGCCATAACGGTAGTTCATCACCTTGATTTCAGGTATCTCGGCCATATATTTCTCAGCCAACTCGGCACCGAGCTGTCCGGTAATATCTTCTTGAGTACCAACAGGTAACTCGATGTTAATTGTCAAACGGCCTTGGTCCATGCTCGGCAGATATTCGGTCTTCATTCCAGGTAAGGTGGTGATCAGCGTCACTACAAAGATTACAATGGCAATGATAAGCGTCATGGCGCGGTGTGTCACTGCCCAGTTGATGAGACGGCCGTAGCCGCGGCTCAAAGCGTCGAGACCTTTATTAATAGGTGTAAACACGATTCTGTGCCAGGCATGTGTTCTCGGGTTCTTCTTAAGCATTCGTGAACACATCATCGGGACGAGTGTAAGAGCTGCTGATGTTGACACGATCATGATGATACTCACAATCCAGCCGAGCTGATGGAAGAACACGCCGACAGCGCCGTTTACCATGGTGAGAGGCAGAAACACTGCCAACATGGTGAGGGTAGAGGCGATGACGGATATTGACACCTCTTGGGTGGCATGAACTGCAGCCTCTCGTGGCTTAGCACCTCTGTCGATATGCGATGTGATGTTTTCCAAGACCACGATGGCGTCGTCGACGACCATGCCTATGGCGATGGTGAGAGCGCTCATCGATATGATATTCAATGTGTTACCTGTTGCAAACAGATACACCACTGATGCTACCAACGAGATCGGGATTGATAGCACGATGATGATTGTGGCTCTCCATCTGCCGAGGAAGATAAACACCACCAGCATGACCACCATAAAGGTGATGAAGATGGTCTCTTTCAACGAGTCAATGGTGTTGACGATACTCTCGCTGGTATCGTTGATCAGGTTTATCTTGATGTCTGACGGGAGTGTTTTCTTAATCTTAACTAATTCTTTGTTGATGCCTTGACAGACCTTGACAGAGTTAGCGTCGGTCTGCTTCTGGATTGTCACCATGGCACCTTGAATCTTGTTTGAGAACACCTTCTGCAGACGTTCCTGCTCACCATCGTTAACACGTGCCACATCTTTAAGGTAGATCGGCGTGCCTTGGAAGGTGCCAACCACCACGTCGAGCATCTCTCTTGCCGACTTAAACTCCTTCTCGACGCGCACCGCATAGGTGTTCGATCCGATGTCGATGTTACCTGCAGGAGTGTTGCGGTTCTCGTATGCCAACGCCTGTGAAATCTGCTCTACTGTGAGGTTATAAGCCTCGAGCTTGTTAGGGTCGACATACACCTGGATCTCACGTTTAGGGGCACCTGATACAGACACTGTACCCACGCCGGGCACACGAGCCAACGGTGTCGTCAACTTGTCGTCGAGGATCTTGTCAAGACCCGAGAGGCTCTCTTCGGCCGTCACAGAAAGGAACATGACAGGGATATCCTCCATGCTGAACTTGAAGATGGTAGGGTTACCTGCACCGTCGGGGAGGTATTGCCTCACCATATCTAACTTGTCTCGTACGTTGTTGGTGGCCTCTTCGATATCTATTCCGTATTCAAACTGCAGCGTGATGACGCACACATTCTCTTTCGATGACGATGAGAGGTGCTTAAGGTCGCTCACGCCGTTGAGCGTATTTTCAAGGGTTTTTGTGATATTTGTCTCAATATCCTCCGCGCTGGCACCCGAATACGACGTCATCACCATGATGGCGTTTGTTCCCATATCAGGGAAGAGGTTGATCGACAGTCTCGTGAGGGCGAAAACACCCAAAATCGCTACTGTGATGAATACCAGCGATACCGTTACCGGATGATTTACTGATGTTCTATATAAACTCATGATTATCAGTGTTTTACAAGATTATTTCACTACGTCGACAGCGATGCCGTTTTTCAACTTTGTCTGGCCTGTGAGCACCACGGTGGCGTTATCGTCGATGCCGCTGAGCACCTCGTATTTGTTGCCCATCCTGCGTCCGAGCTCGACGACGCTGTAGGTCACGGTGCCGTCTGCGTTGAGGATGTACACATACTGCTCGCCAGAGCCTACCTGCTTCAGGACGGCTCTGTCGGGGACCACCACACGAAAGTTATCGCCATAGTTGACGGTAACGCGTGCAAACATGCCCGGACGAAGTGTCAGGTTTTTATTTGCGAACTTCACCTCGACAGGGAATGTGTGTGTCATCGAGTTGATGGTAGGATAGATGAGGTCGACCACGCCTTTGAATACCTGATCGCCATAAGCGTCGGTGGTGATGTCGACTTCCATGCCTTTCTTTATCTGCGAATACTTGCTTTCAGAGATGTTGATAAGCATCTTCACCGGATCGATTTTCTGAATCACGAAGAGAGGCTGTGCCATGGCGTACATATCGCCTTCGTCGTAGTTACGTGCTGTCACGACGCCGCTGATAGGGCTCTTCAGCACTGTGTTTTCCAGAAGGTTCTTGTAAGTTTTCTTCGAGACATCGTATTTCAATGTCATAGCCTCATAGTCCGACTGTGAGGTGGCTCCAATCTCATGAAGCTGCTCAATGCGTCCGAACTCTATGGAGTCGTTGATAAGCTGAAGACGTGCTTTCTCGAGGTTTACCTCGTCCATCTTCGCAAGTGTCTGACCTGCATTGACTTTGTCGCCGACTTCAACGTAAATCTTACTGATACGTGCTGCCGACTGTGGCGCGATGTTATTCACGATGTCGGCTTCGATGGTCGTAGGATAGACCTGAAGTTGTGAGACATACTCAGCATTTACTGTAGCTACGGTGACTTTCGGATGCTCCTCAATAACCGGCTGATTGTTCTGACTCTGCTCTCCGCATGACATCATCACGATGGCGGTAGCGGCAAATAATAATGTGTTTAATGTTTTCATATTATGTGTTTTATTTTATTCTTCAATTCCTGCAAGTTCATCCATTGCGGCTTTAGTCTTCATGAAGTTGTAGATAGCCTGGCTCATGGTGAGTTGTGCTTGTACCAATGCCAGCTGAGCGTCGTTGAGCTCCAAAAGCGTGGCTTTTCCGAGCTGATACATCCTCTCAGCGATGTCGTAGCTTCTCTGCGCCATCTCCAGCGTCGACTCAGCGGCTGAATAGTTCTTCATGTATGTAGCAATCTGATTTTCGTAGTTTTTATAAGCGATTTGGAGGTTGCGCTCTGTGTCTTCGAGATTTAGCTGCATGATATCCTGCGTGGCCTTGTATTGGCGGATGGTGTTGTGTTTAGAGAATCCGCTGAAAAGAGGGATGTTAAGACTCAATCCTGCCACTGAATATGGAAACCATTTGAAGTTAAAATCATCGCCCATTGCCATGTAATTATATGCAAATGAAGCAGATAGAGTAGGGATGTACTGATATTTCGTCATCTTGATGGTACGCTCGATCTGTTTCTGTTGCAACTTAAACTGTACAATCGAACTGTTGTTGTCGAGATTGGTGTTGTCATCAAACAGGTTATACGCCAGAAGCTCGTCTTTATATTGGTCGAGGTTACCTTCCACGCCGATCTTTGCATCGAGGTTGACGCCCATCACGGCTTTGAGCTGCCAGATAGCGAGGTCGATGGCCATCATTGAGCTGTAGACGTTAGGCTCGGCGTTTTTAACGTTGACTTGAGCTCTAAGATATTCATACTCAGATGTTTTACCGGCGTTGTAAAGCTGCTCGGTGTGCTCGAGGTTATCTGCGGCGTTATCGTAAACATCCTGATAAACATCGTACACCTGCTGAGCCAACAAAACAGCGTAAAATGCTTGTTTTACCTGCGAAATCATCGAAATCTTCGACGAGCGGGCCTGTTCAACGGCGATTTCTACGTCTAAAGCTGACAGCTTCAGCGACTGCCATAGCTGTGCGTTGATGAGCGGCATTGATGCGCTGATACCCGCGTTGACGTTGTTCCATTTACCGACCTCAATCTCCATCGCCTGACCACCGAAATCCATAGCCATTCTTTGCTTTTTGATGGTACGTTGGTAGCTGCCTGAAGCTGTGATGTTAGGATATAGCGCGGCGTATGTGCCTTTCTTGGCATATCCCGACTTCTCAATGGTGAGGTTGGCGATTTTCACGCTGTTGCTCTCCTCAAGAGCGATTTCAATGGCTTGGTCGAGACTGATGATGAGCGAGTCCTGAGCCTGCTGGGCATTCACAACACCGCCAGAAATCAGCAACAAGAGGCAAGAAACCGTTGTAAAAACACTTCTAAACTTTAACATTTTATCTTATTTTTTTATTTTTTTACCTATTTATAATAGTTTGCAAAAATACGGATTTCTCCGACACGATTTTAAAAGAATCGTGATATTTCAAGTGCGTTTTTTGTCGTTTCAAATGACGTTTTTCCACTTTTATACATAATCAATCAAAAAAACTTTCATCTTTTCGTCATTCTCAAAACTTTTTTGTATTTTTGCGAGTTGCACAATTGTTAAAAAATGAAAGCGAAGATCTACGGTGTCTTTATTCTTGTTGAGGCGTTCTTTATGTTGGTCGCCTCGATGGTTGCGCTTTACTACAACGTGCACTGCGGTGAGAAAGACGTGGTGTCGTTGCTGGCAGCCACTATGATCACCGGAATCTTCGGCTTCATCCTGTTATCTGCAGGCCGCGAAAGAGCTAGGAGAGGAGGCGGTCGTGTACAGAAGTTCGAGAGTCTCACGATGAAGGACTCTTTTGTGCTTGTCACAGTGGCTTGGGTGCTCTTTGCGGTGTTTGGAATGCTGCCGTTTATCTTTACAGGCGCCATCGACAACGTCACCGACGCCTTCTTTGAGTCGATGTCGGGATTCACCACCACTGGTGCTACCATCATGAATAACATTGATTCTCAACCACATGGCATATTGTTCTGGCGTAGCGTGATACAATGGTTGGGCGGCTTGGGTATTATCGTGCTGTTCCTTGCCATTATTCCTGCTTTGAACAAGAATTCCAATAAAACTACACTTTATGCTGCTGAGATGTCGGGCTTGAGTGTCAAGAAGTTGCATCCGAAGATGGCTGTCACGGCGCGTCATCTCTACATTATCTATATGTTCCTGACGGTGGTATGCGCTTTGGTTTATTGGGCTGGCCCGATGAACTTCTACGACGCTGTGTGTCATGCACTTACGACAATGTCAAGTGGTGGTTTTAGCACACATCAGGCGAGTATAGGATACTTCAACTCGAGCTATGTTGAGTATTTCTGTGCCTTGTTTATGATAATGTCGGGTATCAACTTCTCGCTATACTATTTTTTGTCAAGAGGTGAGGTTAAGGATTTCTTGAAAAACGAGGAGTTACGCTGGTTTTTGGCTGTCATCGCGATAATGGTGGCTGTCATGACGGCATTGTTCTACTATGCCCCAGCGGTTGAGACTATCACTACTGACACTTCGGCATATCCTGAGCCAACGTTCGAGTCAAGGTTCCGTGCAGCTTTGTTCCACGTGGTGACAATCGTCTCGTCAACTGGTTACCAAGGCTCGTACTACGATTACACGCTTTGGGGTGGAATGTTCCTCTTTCCGACATTGCTGCTGATGCTCAGCGGTTCCTGTGCGGGATCAACATCGGGAGGTATCAAAGTCATCCGCTGGATGGTGTGTCTTAAGTCTATTCGCATAACTATCAAGCAGTTCCTGCATCCAAGCGCAGTATTTTCAGTTAAGGTGTCGAGAGAAGTGGTATCTAACGAAATTCTTCTCAGAACCTTGAATTTCCTCTTCTTCTATGTCATAATATGCATCGTCAGCGTCATTTTGCTGTCAATAAGCGGATGCGAGTTTGAAGAGAGCGTGTTTAACGTCGTTACAGCCCTAAGTAACATGGGACCTGGCTACAAGTCGACAGGTCCTGCCACGACATTCTCCGATCTCACCGTCACAGCGAAATGGGTGATGTCGTTCCTCATGCTCATCGGTCGTCTGGAAATCTACACAGTGCTGCTGATTTTTACCCCGACTTTCTGGAACAAAAAATAATCTAACTATTTGTCACTCATCATGTTAATCGAGTACGACGAAGGTCTCTGGTAGACTTTCAGGTCGAACTGATTGATGACCGCATAGATGTGGTCGAAGATGTCGTTCTGTATCGCCTCATATGAGATCCAGTCGGTCTTGGCGCTGAAGCAGTAAACCTGCATCGGGACACCGAACTCCGTCGGGTCTTTCTGGCGTACCAGCAACGTGAGGTTGTGATTCAGATTTGGATTACGCTTGAGATATTCGGTCAGATAAGCTCTGAAGATACCGATATTTGTCTGACGGCGTCCGTTGACAAGGTTAGTGGTGTCGACGTTGTTTTTCTTGTTAAACTCAGCAATCTCAGCCTCTTTCTTGTCGATATAATCTGCAATAAGCTGGAATTTCTTATATTTTTCAAGCATCTCCGGAGTGCAGAACTTGATGGTGTCGAGGTCGATGATGATCGAACGCGAGATACGGCGGCCTCCTGACTCTGTCATTCCACGCCAGTTGATAAACGGATCGGAGATGAGCGAGTAGGTAGGGATGGTCGAGATGGTGTTGTCCCAGTTTTTCACCTTCACGGTCGTGAGACCGACATCGATGACGTTACCGTCGGCGTCGCCTTTCATAATCCAGTCGCCGATACGCACCATGTCGTTGGCACTCAATGTGATACCGCCAACAAAGCCTAGGATAGGATCTTTGAAGACAAGCATCAGCACAGCCGAAAGAGTACCCAGTCCGATGAAGATGTTGCCTAAGTCTTTGTTGGTTATCACCCCGATAACAATCAGGATACAGACCATGATGGCAATTATCTTTGCGACCTGCAAGAAGCCTTTCATCGGCTTGTTTTTAGCGACGTCAAATGAGTTGTAAATGTCTGCGAAAGAATCCAATATTGAGATGAGAATGCCCGTGAATGTTGTCACTTCGGCAATTCTTGTGCACACGATGATGAACGAGTCGAGACTAACCAAATCAGGGGCTACATCGTAGACGAGACCTTTGATCATATAGATCGGGACAAGGAAAGCCAGACGTTTCTCGAGTTTTCTGCCAAGGAAGAAGTCGTCGTATCTGGTCTTTGTCCTTCTAATAAGACCACCAACAAATTTCTTAAGTATCCATTTTACAAGGAAAAACAGCAGAAACGATACAACGATAAGCGTTATGATGCCGCATCCTTGTGCCAAGTCTTTCGACATCTCATCACTCAGACGCATGCCTAAGAATAGCTTTTCTAAAATTTCTAAATATTTGGTAATCATGATGTTATGAGTTTATTTATTCTTTGTTTCGGGAAGTAAAATATTCAAACTTAATGGGTTTATTTCGACGACGACATCTTTTGTCATCATAATGGCTTCTCCATCGATGTTTGCTATGTCTTCTTTTGGACGTATCACTTTGATTTTCTTAGCTTTATGAATATCAACATATTTCGTTTTGTCGATATGTTGCGTCATCAGACGTTCGGCGACGTAAGGAACTACCACGAGTTTCGGCTTTTTGAAGATGCAAACGTCGAGCAGTCCGTCGTTGAGTGAGGCGTGAGGGGAGACTGCTGCGTTGAAGCCAAACTGGTTGCTGTTAGCAAACGAGATAAACAGTGGCTCACAGTCGAATTCCTCTTTGTCGTCGAGGATTATATGATATTTCTCGGGTTTAAACTTGAAATATTTCTCAGTGATGAGTTTGAAATACGTCTTAAAGCCTCTGTTGGGGTCTCTGGCGAAGTAATCGGCTATGATGGCATCGAATCCCACGCCCGCGATGCTCACGTAAGGCACGCCGTTGACTGTGGCGGTGTCAATCTTAGCTTTAACGCCTTTGTTTATCACCTCAGTGATGACTTTCTTAGCTTTTAGAGGCAGATGCAGATGTCGTGCCAGGCCATTGCCCGAACCGTAAGGCACTATAGCGAAGGTCTGACGCGCTCCGATCATGTTAGTCGCCACCTCGTTGATGGTGCCGTCGCCACCCACAGCCACTATGATGTCGTAATCATCAGCGATAGCTTGTTTTGTGAGCTCGGCAGCATGACCGCCATATTCGGTGAGCTTTATGGTGTAGTCGTATTTGTCCTTGTCAATCAGATTTTCGACTGTCGAAGGGAACTTCGACTTGTCGTGATGACCTGAGATAGGGTTGACAATAAACAAAATCTTCTCTTTCATTTTATGTATAACTTATTGTTAATCATTCTGTTAGTGTATTGCTGCAGACGCATTCTGAACTTGCTGTTAAGCTCGTCCCAAGCATTATCGTCGCCCTCTTTATAAAGGTTGTTTGTCAGACATGGGTCCTGCTTGATGTCAAACACGGAAGTGATATTTTGACCGTCGGATTGTAGCATGTAATCGCCGTCGGAATATTCGTAGATGTTGTTGAGATAGCTTGCAAAACAAGGCTCTTGCAGACTGTCGAACACGTTACGGCCGAAGCTGAACACGGTGTCGTTGTATCCAAGAGCTGCTAGCAGGCTTATTCCTATATCGGTTTGTTGGGCTAAGATATTGGTATTCAATGGCTTTATGACGCTTGGGGCATAAAATGCCGTCACAATCTGATATTGTCCGTAGCCGTTGAGGTAGTTGTTGAAACGATGCTCGGGGTTTACGTGGTCGCCGACCAAAACGAAGATGGTGCTGTCGAACCAACTGTAATTGCTCATAGTTTCGAAGAAATGGCGCATGGCGTCATCGGTGTAGCGCATGGTCTTCTCGAAGTCGGTCTTATAGTCGCCGTCTGGCAGATCATAATCCTTCGGGAGCTTGAACGGATGATGTGACGAGAGCGTGAAAACACCAGCAGCGAAAGGCTTTTTCATCTCGTTGACATTCTGCGCTGTGAACTGCAGGAAAGGCATGTCGGAGATGCCCCAAACACCGTCATAATCGTCGTCGTTGCCATATTCATTACGTCCGAAATAGCTGTCGAAGCCGGCGGAAATGGCAGATGCGTCGAAGTTCATACTTCCGTTGTTGCCTCCGTGGAAGAAGGCTGTGGAATAGCCGTGTTGCTTTAAAATACTGCCTATTCCATCGAGTCTGTTGGCTGCGTAACGCGACTCCACGTAATCTTTCGACATCAGCGAAGGCAGGCCTGAGAGTATGCTTGTCACTGCCTCAATCGACTGTCGTCCGTTGGCCATGCCGTCAAAGACGAGACTTTGCTCAAGCAACGAGTCGAGGAAAGGAGTGAGGGTGACGTCGCGGCGCTGGTTGTAAAATCTCACCATCTCCTGTCCGTGACTCTCTAAAATGATGATAAAGATATTATATCCTGGGACGTTTTTGTCAATGAAACGATTGATAGTCAAATTGTTATGAATAGGGGAGTAGAGTCGTTCGAGCTCGTCGTCATCGTAGAAATGCAGCGGCTTCAGCACCTCGCCCGACGAGCCGCGACCGATGGTGAATGGAGTGTTCAACACCAATGGGATGTTCTGTGTTTTCGTGTAGTTAGCAGCCGTGATGATGCTCATCGGCTTGTTTTGCAGTCCTCCTCTGAGTCCGATGATGGATGCTGCCACGAGCGCAAGGAATATCAGCGTACGTGTAAAATACCAATGGACTCTGTTTCTTATCTCTACAGGCTGCACTTTTGTCTTCCTTGTTAGGATAATGATAAGGAATAAAAAGACAGCGAATATCACCACCATAAACCAGAAATCTACGAGAAACTGTTTGATCAAACCACCCTGATTGTCGTCGGTATGTTGGGCAAAACCGAAGAGCTCAGAGGTCATTCTCTTGTCAATATAACGGTAATAAATGACGTCGATAAGATTTAAAGTAATACTTAAAGTATTCGTTATAACAAAAAGAATATCAACAATTTGTAAATATACTTTATTGTATTTAAACCTGAATGGAATGCCGTAAAAAACGAGTAACGGTAGGTTGGCGATGATGAGTGTCCAGATGTCGAAACGCATCCCGATGAAGAACAGTCTGAACTGCTCTCCAAGGCTTAGGTTAGGGAAGTTGCCGACGTTGAAAAGGAACAGCAGCCATCGGCTGACAGCGAGCAGCAAGAGCATCGCGCTGAGTCGCACGACGAACACTTTCCACAACGGCAGTTCCTTTTTTGAAAACATTGTTTATTTTTTTGCAAATATAAGAAAAATTTTGTATGTTTGTAGAAAATTTTATTGAAGATGAGATTTAAGTTTTTAATTTTTATCGCATTGATTACCAATGTGTTATGTGCTCAAAACAAATCTAAGTATCCTTTATATCCTAATCCTGTTAAGATTCCGATTTATCTTTCGGCCACTTTTGGCGAACTGCGAAATAATTCGTTCCATGCAGGTGTGGATATTAAGACAGGAGGTGAGACAGGTAAGAAGGTGTATGCAGTGGCTGATGGCTATGTAAGTCGCATCGGGGTGTCGCCATGGGGCTATGGCAATGTGGTGTATGTCACTCATAATGATGGATATATGTCGGTTTACGCTCATCTTGAAAGTTTCAATGGTAAGATTTCAAAATATGTAAGAAATAAGCAACTCGCAAGTAAATCGTTTAGGCAGAGTCTCTTCCTTGAAAAGGATGAAATCCCAGTGAAAGCTGGCGATTTGCTCGGTTTGAGCGGTAACAGCGGTAGCTCTGGTGGTCCTCATCTGCATTATGAGATCCGTGATGCCAACCAACATCCGATGAATCCTTTCTTTTTTGGCCTTGTGATAGGCGACAATGTGAAACCGACCATAAAAGGTATTGCGATATATCCTGAAGAGAAATCGTCGGTTAACGGCTCGGAAAATGCTGTTTTCTTTGAACTTGTAAATGAAAACGGTAAGTATACTGTAAAAAACGGTGAGATAAAAGTCAACGGGACGGTTAATTTCGGCGTTTCGGTTTACGACAAAGCCGATGGTTCGGATAATAAAAACGGCGTTTATTCTATTGAGCTGTTTGCTGATAAACGATTGATATTCAATATAGTATTTGATAAATTTTCATACGATGAAACTCGTTATGTCAACAGCCTCGTCGATTATAAAAAGTATATCGACGACAATATCCGTTATGTAAGAACTGAGGTCGACGAGTACAATATCCTCGATTTATATGAAGAAAAGACAGACGGAATCACCTTGAAAGAAGGCGATAGGGTGAATATGAAGTATGTGATGAAAGATTATTGGGGTAACACTTCCGTTGTGAATTTCACTCTAGTTGGCGATAAACCGTTGAAGGAATACGCTGAGAATCAATATAGTAGAGCTTATTATCGTGTCGATGGAAAGAGTGAAACAGATGTGTATCTGGATGGTTTTGTCGCTCAGATTCCTGAGAAAGCGTTCTATCGTTTTGAGTATATTCTGGCCCGGCAGCTCGACACAATTCCTAATATAGCGTCGGATTATGCTTATATTCTTGGCACTAACGACATTCCTGTGCAGAAAAATATAAAGATAATGATTCGTCCGGCCGAGAAATATGCCGATTCTAAGCAGCTATACATTGTTTCTGTTGACAAGAAAGGCAAATTCGGGGCTCAAGGCGGCAAGATGACCGACGGCATGATATGTACCAATGTGCGCTCGCTTGGCACCTACGCTTTGGCTGTAGATTCTGTCAAACCTGCAATAAAACCTATAAACTTCAGAGATAACACCAAGATTATCAACTGTAAACGACTGAAGATGACCATCACTGACACCGGCTCGGGTCTAGATAAATATGATATCTACATCAATGGAAAATGGGTAATAGGAGCCTTTGATAGCAAGAACAACCTGCTTTATTATGATGTTGATGAGAACCTGAAGATGGGTAAGAATAAGATGGAAGTCGTTGTCACTGATGGAGTTGGCAACGAGACTCGTCGTAGTTACACTTTAATTCGTGAGAATCCCAAAAAGAAATAATTATCTCTCGGGGGTATAGATGTATTGGTAAGCACCTGCATCCGGACTGGCGCTTCTGTCGACGCCGTCAAGGTCGTATTGCAGGTCGCCGATCACATAGCACGGGTTGCCTATGCCTATTGCCGGTGACAAAGTATCGAGGTGGAAATCGAATTCAGCGGTGTTCTTGAATTTAGGCGATTTATTGAACTCGCACGACTCGAATAGTTGCGACAGCTGAGGTCTACGCGTGCAAATCAAGGAGTTTTTGAACTTATACAAAGTGTCGGCGACAGGGTAGAAGTCGGTATTGAACTCATTGTTGCGGTTGCCGTAAACGATGCTGTTGATGATGTCGCATTCAAACGGCACATAGTAGGTCAAGCCGTCGGTGGGGTTTGTATATAAGTTATTGAAAAACAACGCTTCAGCCTGTCTCGTAGAGCTTGTCCAGTAGTTGGCGATGGTACCGTGTGTGAACACGTAATCGCCACCGCCCGTCAGCGCCACGCAGTAGTTTCCGCAGTTGTCGATCAGGAAGTTCTGCATCAGGATGCTGTAGCAGTTGGCGTAAAGGCCCATTCCCGTGTGATTCTCGATGATTGTGTTGGTGATGTATGCTGCCTCCATGTTATCTTTCAGCATACGCTGTATCTGAAGGCCTATAAAGCCATTTCTGATGATTGCGTGGTCGATACGATGTCCGTGGCCTTCGCGCGCTTCCATGAGCCAGATTCTGTCCCATTGTCCCGGCTGGTTGGCGTAGAACGACTCAAGTCGGTCACCTTGGAAAACGACAGGATTTTCGGCTGTTCCGTTCACTATGAGCTGTCCCTCGCTCCAAGCCCACATACCTCCACCACCATGGAAATAGACATGTGTCCCAGGCTCAATGGTGAGGGTGCCGTCAGAGTCAATAAGTGCCACATTATAAATGACATACGGCTTATCGGCGGTCCAATGAACGTCGTGTACCGAGTCGTTGGTGAGAGGATAGTAATAGTTGGTGTAATGACCGCTGGCGTCGGGGAAGATGCCGATTCGGCCTATAATGTAATTTGCGTTCTGTCCGTAAGCCGTCAGATGAACCACCTTCTCGTTGCCGTTGGTGTTGAAAATCAAGCGGTCCTCGACGAAAAACGGGCTGTTGTCATCGTTAGGATCGATTGTCACCTTCACAAACACGTAGAGACTGTCTTTGGCGTAAATCTCCTTGTCGGTGAATACCGTTCCCGACTCTCCGTCGACGTTGATGCTATAAGGCGAAGAGCTGCCTCTCTCGAGTCGGATGGAGCTGATTTTCAGGTTCTCGGAGTTGTCGTTGTATATCATCAAGACTCTCGTCGAAGAGCCCACGCTGGTGAACACCGTGTCGAATGCTATAGTGTCGGTCGAAAGGCTGATGTTCTTCGACGGGCTGTCGGAATATTTCAGTTCCTTACGGCATGAAACAACCAAAACAGCTAATGATAACAATATGATATACAAATATTTATGCATCTTTACTTAAAGTATTCCTTGAAGGTTTGATTTAGGTATGCATCGGTGCCGAAATACTTCAAAATCGGCATGATATCTTTCACTTCCAGATAGCCGGGTACCACGGTCAGGAGCTGATTTTTCCCGTCCATGAACACATATGAAGGATATGAGAGGCGTCCTTGCAGAAGAGCTGCAGCCAGCTGGTGGGTGCCTTTTCTGCCGTTCATTCCGCCCTCGTTGACGAAGGTGTAACCGGCGAAATCAATGGTATCGTTTCTCTCGGCGTCGAACTTCACAGCGTAGTAGTTCTCGTTCATATATTCCACGACAGCAGGGTCGAGAAACGTTGTCTTGTCCATTTTCTTGCACCATCCGCACCAATCGGTATAGACGTCGATGAAAATCTTCTTAGGTGCCTTCTCGTTAAGCTCCACGGCCTCCTGAAACGTCATCCAATTGATTTTCTGTGCGTTACCAATAACCGGCAACGAAATCAAAATCATTATAATAATCAAAAACCTCTTCATATAAACTGTAAACTGTAAACTAATACTCCCTAATCTCTTTCTTAGAATCTTTTTCTTTCAAGCTATCACGCTTATCATAGAAATGCTTACCTTTCGCCAGCGCTATCTCCATCTTCGCAAGACCTCTTTCATTGACAAACATCTCGATAGGCACTATCGTAAAGCCTTTTTCGGCACTTTTTGCCTTGAGTTTGCGCAGCTCTTTCATGGTCAACAGGAGCTTGCGGTCGCGTTTTGGCACATGATTGTTATACGTCCCGAAGGCGTATTCCGCGATGTGCATACCCACGATGAACAGCTCATCCTTGATGAAAGTGCAGTAAGAGTCGGCGAGGCTGGCTTTGCCTTCGCGTATGCTCTTGATCTCAGTACCTGTCAGGACGATGCCCGCGGTATATCTGTCGATGAGAAAATACTCAAACGACGCCCGCTTGTTCTTAATGCTTATTCTAACCTGTTTGACCTTATTCGCCATTATTTGATGTCTCCTAAAATCAATGGCATGCCGTCTTTGCTGTTGCCCACGATGACGATCTTCGAATTTGGCGACTCAGCAAGTTTCAACGTTGCCTCGATGCCTTTCTCACGCAAAATCTTATCGTTGATACTGGCGCTAACGATGTTGTTGGCTCTGGCTTTACCTTCGGCCTCAACACGTTGACGCTCAGCCTCTTGCGATGCTTTCTCGAGCTTGAACTCATACTCCAAAGCCTCTTGTTCCTGTTTCAGCTTGCTCTCGATAGCCGACTTGATGGTAGGAGGGAGAGTGACCGAACGGATGAGCACCTGGTTGAGCTGAATATGCTTGCCTTCGAGGAGGTTCTTGGTCTCTTCGAAAATCTCTTCCTGGATAGCGTCACGTTTTGTCGAGTATATCTGCTCAGGAGTGTAACGTCCGAGCACGCTTCTTGCCGCTGAACGCATAGCAGGATATACCGTTCTCGTGAGATATTGAGTACCGATAGATGCGTGCAGAAGTCCGAGCTCATCCCATTTCGGCTGATACCATGTCGAAAACTCGATTTTGATCTCCAAACCATTAGACGAGAGAGCGCTCATCTCCTCATCAGCCACCTGCTGACGCACCTCGTAGAGCTCCATGCTGTTCCAAGGAGCGATGAAATGGAAGCCTTCCTCGTAGGTGCGCGATGTGTCGATACCGCCGCCAAACAGACGGTAAAGCACGCC
>CAMZAM010000015.1 GCA_947304185.1 uncultured Bacteroidales bacterium | reverse complement strand
GGAAAGGATGGAGGCTATGCGGCGCTGGTAGTTAGTGTTAGAAAAAATGTTAATCTTGATTTTTTTCATTGAACTCCCCGATATTTCAGGGAATGTGGCTCCAGTACCGAAGAGTTTGATATAATCCAGATTAGCTTTGAGATAATAATATAAGAACAACGGTACAATCTTAGATTCATCGCAAACAACACTCTTAAATCCCTGATTAGTACAAATCGGATTTGCGGCCAATGCCACATAGCCAATAGGTGCCCTTGATGTAAATAGAACAGTGTTTTGAGGAAGCAATCTTGTCCCAGATTTGTTTAATCCTTTTTCTGTAATATTCTTTTCTCCACGAGAGATATATGTGGAATTATATCCTGTAAGGTCTTTAGGGGAAATCCACGGAATCGCACCATCCCAATAATCTGGGTTTTCTGTTGATGGGGTTCCTCCTCCTATTACCTCACCTATCTCTGAAATCCTATAAATGGTTGTTTCCATACTCACTCCTCCCCAAACAGTTCTTTCATATTTTTCTCAATCTCCTCCTGCAACTTCAACGCTTCTTCATTCAGTTGCGCGAACTCGGCATTCAAGCCCTTCATCGTGTCGGCAAACTCCTGCTCGGTCATTCCGTCATCCTCAATCACCACGCCCACATAGCGGCCGGCATTGAGCGAGTAGTCCTGGTCTATGATACCGTCTTCGCCATCAAGTTTGGCCACTTTGCACAGCCCAATCACGTCTTGGTATTTGCCTTCGGGCCAGCGCTCCAAGAGCCAGTCCGCTTCGGCTTGTTTTCCTGCGGCTTTGTATTCCTCCACCAATGCCCAGAAGCTGTCAGAATCACCCTCGTACAAACGGCTGATAATGCCAAGGTTCTTAATCTGCTCTTCCGAGAACTTGCGGTGGGCACGGTCAACCTGCGTAAAGACATTGCGGGCATCAATAAAGAGGATCTCATCTTTGTTTTTACGGTCTTTGTTGAAAAACCACAATGTGGCAGGCAGCGTCACGGTGGAGAACATATTGCTGGGGAGCGTCACCATCTGGCTGATAATGCCGTCCTCAATCATCTTTTTCCTAATCTCAAGCTCCGAGCCGCCGGCATCGCTGGCCGAGTTGGCCATCACGAGCGCCGCCTTGCCGTGCTCGTTCAGCGAGGTGGCAAACAAGCCAATCCACAAGTAGTTGGCATTGGGCACCGTCTCTTTCTTGTCGGAGGCCTTCTTGCCGCTCTTGGTCTTGTTGCGGGGCACGCCGTAGGTGCTGAAACGCTTATCGTTAATCACCTTTTCCACCACCACCTCGTCCACGTTGAACGGCGGATTGGCCATCACATAGTCGAAACGCCCGAAGGCATTGTGCGGGTCGCTATAGAACGAGTTGGCCTCGATGATGTCGCCGCGCACATTGTTCAGCAGCAGGTTCATCTTGGCGAGCTTCACGGTGTCGGGGTCTTTCTCCACGCCATAGCAGCGGAAGTTCATCAAATCGCTGTTGGATGCGTTGTGGCAATGCATATAGCGAGCTGCTTGAACAAACATACCGCCAGATCCACATGCTGGGTCAAGAAACTTCTTATCACCTGGTACTGGCTGCAAAACTTCAACCATATATTGAACAACCGAGGCTGGGGTATAGAAGGCTCCCCCACCTTGTCCTTCGCTCAAAGCAAATTCGCCTAAGAAATATTCGTATATCTGGCCAAACAGGTCGATACTTATATTTTCAGGAATATCTTTGAAAACACGGATAATCTTGCTCAGCAGTTCAGGTTCTTCTTCTGGAACCAGCTGTCCATAAACCTCTTTAGGAAGAACACCATTCATCTTGGCATTTCCCTTTTCGATAGCCTCCATCGCTTTTTTCACAAGAGTAGCTTTATTAGCATCATCAGGAGCATCGTTGAGTGTATCGTAATAAGCACATTCAGGAAGGAAGAAACCACACTGTTCAATAGCTATATCCTTGTAAGACTTCTCTATACGAGTACCCTTATACTCGTTGTATTTCTCGTCAATCTTTTTCTTGTTCTGTTTAAAAAGAATATCGGCATAACGCAAGAAGATGAGACCCAGAATAGGTTGTCCATATTTATTTGCTGCCAAATGAGCACTGGCACGAAGCATATCAGCCGAATGCCAGAGATTATCTTTGAGTTGTTTGAGTTCTAAATCAGTCATAACTTTGTTTAACGCACTTAACTAATTCCTTTATATTCTTCCGCTTGCAGTTTAAATGCATTCGGATCTGTATTCATTTGATAAATTTTAATTTCCGGATTACGCTTTTTAGCTAAATCTATTACTTTTTTCCTATCATCTTCATCAATGCTTACTCCAAGATAGAGTGATTCAAAACATTCACCGCCTATTTCAGTATACGCCCTCAACTCTTTATAATCAATTGGTTTATCATCATCTTTCGGCTTGTATGGCAATTGCATAACTGCAAAACATGGATGATGAAGAACTGTAGCCGGCACAGGATCCATCAACACTAAACGCACCTCTTGCTCATGTTCCCACGCTTTTGCTTTTGTAGATATCTGGTATTCAAAAAAATATTGATAATCACGAAAATAATCAGGTTTTTCGATAATATCTTTGTATTTCACTTCAAATTGCCTTGCGCCAATATAAACACCATTCATTATACGAGAAAGCTGCAGTTTTACTTTTTCCATATCCAAACCAATACAAACTCCTTTATGGTTGTTGTAATAGCTCCACATCAACAGTGAATCATTGTTTTTTGACAAACTGCAAATCCAAGCACTATCCCTATATCTTTCATATTGGTTTGATTCAACCATTTTGATAATTTCTGGAGGAAAACCATCACACTTTTCCTTAGGCACGTCGGAAAAATTAATCAAAGCAGGATGGCAGTCAAACGGATCGTTCAACCGCGTAGCGTTAGTGAATTGAAGATTGCTACGATATAGCATCAGTAACGCCCCTTTTACATCTAAATACTTATACAAGCATTTCTGCTCTGCCACAATTATTTTATTTTGTTTTACCCTACAAAAATAAACAAAAAATCACACAACTTTTAATTATTATTTTTACAATGTAAAAAATTTTTAACAAAACTTGCATTTTTATGAATATTTTGTAAACAAAATTTTACAATTAAATCCTTGACACATAACGCTTTATATTGTAATTTTGCAGCCATAGAATTCAACATTATTTTTGAAATCTTTTAAAATTAATAAAAATGGGCAATCAAGTAATTTTATCAGCAGACGGCCAGCAATCGGAAAAGTCGGTTATTATTTATAGAAGCGAAGACGGAACAATTCAATTAGAAGTGCAACTACATGAAGAAACAGTGTGGCTGACAAGACCACAAATGGCTTTGTTATTTAATACCACACCACAGAACGTCACGATGCACATTGGCAACATATACACAGAAGAAGAACTTGACGAAAATTCAACTAGTAAGGATTTCTTACTGGTTCAAAAAGAGGGGAATAGGAGTATAAAGAGAAAAGCAAAATTTTATGATCTTGATGTTATAATTTCCGTCGGCTATCGCGTAAAAAGCAAACTTGGCTCTGCATTCGACTTGCGCAAAATCCGTTTCATTTTCCATCAAGGGAAAGGAACAAGAATCGTCTGATTAATAGATTATTAGCTTAGAGGTTTATTAGCTTAGAAGCTTAGAAGTTTAATGGATTTTGTAAAAATAATTTTACAATTAATTTCTTGACAGATAATATTTTTCACTATATCTTTGCGGTGAGGTTTCTAAGGATTAAAATTTATGTTACCAGT
The DNA here is from genome assembly GCA_947304185.1 of uncultured Bacteroidales bacterium. Classification (GTDB taxonomy): domain Bacteria; phylum Bacteroidota; class Bacteroidia; order Bacteroidales; family F082; genus Limimorpha. The sequence continues at coordinate 55,192 of CAMZAM010000015.1, read as the reverse complement.
GGGAAATAATAGCGAAATTGTGCTTTATCAGCCGGATAGCTCAATCAATATGGAAGTCGTATTGGAAAACGATACATTATGGTTAACATTAGATAATTTATCGGAATTATATCAACGCGATAAGTCAACAATATCAAGGCATTTGCGAAACATATTTGATGAAGGCGAATTGGATAAAAGTTCAACCGTTGCAAATTTTGCAACAGTTCAAAACGAAGGAGGCAGAACTGTCAAACGTTATGTCGATTATTATAATCTGGATGCGATTATTTCAGTCGGGTATCGCGTAAAATCGCGAAAAGGAATTGAATTTCGTAAATGGGGCACCGTGATTATAAAGAATCACATCATCAAGACAAATTCTATTAACATCAGAGTTGACAAAGTTGAAGAAGAGGTGTTCTATCTGAAAAAGAAAACAGAAGAACTCGACACAATAGTCAAAGGCCAACTTCCGCCTCGTGAAGGCGTTTTCTACAACGGTCAGATTTTTGACGCTTACACCTTCATCTCCGATTTGGTCAGAAAAGCAAAGAAAGAAATCATTCTTATTGATAATTATATCGATGATTCAGTTCTAAAAACTCTAAACAAAAGAGCTGACAATGTTTCAGCTACGATTTATACTGCTCATATTTCTGAAAATCTTAAACTGGATCTAAAAAAGCACAACTCCCAGTATCAACCAATAAACATTGAATATTTTAACAAATTGCACGACAGATTTCTGATTATCGACGACGAAGTATATCATATCGGAGCATCATTGAAAGACCTGGGAAAGAAGATGTTCGCGTTCACAAAAATGAATTTCAATAAAGAGAAGATTTTGAAAATTTTGTGATTTTTAGCTTAATAGCTTAATAGTTTAGTAGTTTAATAGAAGGTAGAACACACTAAAATCGGCCTGTTTTGTAAAGAAATTTTTAGATTTCATGCAGAAAAATGAAACTTATGTTAAAATTTTTTAACACTTTTCCGCTTGACTGACAAGGATTTTTAGTATATTTTTGCAGCGAAGTTTCTAAAAATTAAAAAATATGATACCAGTAAATAAAAATAATAGCGAAATTGTGCTTTATCAGCCAGATAGCTCGATCAATATGGAAGTCGTATTAGAAAATGAGACTTTGTGGCTTACATTAGATAATTTGTCAACGCTTTATCAACGCGATAAGTCAACAATATCAAGGCATATAAAAAATATATTCAAAGAAGGGGAATTAACGCCTTATGCAGTTGTTGCAAATTTTGCAACAACTGCTTCCGACGGAAAAACCTATCAAGTAGATTATTATAATTTGGATGTTATTATTTCTGTCGGATATCGCGTTAAATCGCAGAAAGGAGTCGAGTTTCGCAAATGGGCTAATGTCATTATAAAAAACCATATTATTAAAGCTAACGCACTAAATGTCAGAGTTGATAAAGTCGAGGAAGAATTGTTTTATCTGAAAAAGAAAACTGAAGAACTCGACACCATAGTCAAAGGCCAGCTTCCGCCTCATGAAGGTGTCTTCTATGATGGCCAGATATTTGACGCTTACGTGTTTGCATCAGATTTAATCAGAAGAGCAAAGCACGAAATCATCCTTATCGACAACTACATCGACGAATCAGTTTTAATAATGCTAAACAAACGAAATGATGGCGTAAAAGCTACCATTTACACAGCAAATCTTTCAAAAGATCTGAAACTCGATTTGCAAAAACATAATACGCAGTATCAGCCAATAGATATTAAGGTTTTCAAGAATACCCACGACAGATTTCTGATTATCGACGACGAAGTATATCATATCGGGGCTTCTTTAAAAGATTTAGGAAAAAGAATGTTCGCTTTCTCAAAACTTAATTTCAATAAAGAGAAGATTTTGAAAATTTTGTGATTTTCAGCTTATTAGCTTAATAGCTTAATAGTTTAGTAGTTTAATAGAAGGTAGAACACACTAAAATCGGCCTGTTTTGTAAAGAAATTTTTAGATTTCATGCAGAAAAATGAAACTTATGTTAAAATTTTTTAACACTTTTCCGCTTGACTGACAAGGATTTTTAGTATATTTTTGCAGCGAAGTTTCTGAAAATTAAAAAATATGATACCAGTAAAAAACAACAGCGAAATTGTGCTTTATCAGCCGGATAGCTCAATCAATATGGAAGTCGTATTGGAAAACGATACATTATGGTTAACTTTAGACAATTTATCGGCATTATATCAACGCGATAAATCAACAATATCAAGGCATTTGCGAAACATATTTGATGAAGGCGAATTGGATAGAAATTCAACCGTTGCAAATTTTGCAACAGTTCAAAACGAAGGAGGCAGAGCCGTTAAACGTTATGTCGATTACTATTCTGGATGCAATTATTTCTGTGGGATATCGCGTGAAATCGCGAAAAGGTATTGAATTTCGGAAATGGGGCACCGTGATTATAAAGAATCACATCATCAAGACAAATTCTATTAACATCAGAGTTGACAAAGTTGAAGAAGAGGTGTTCTATCTGAAAAAGAAAACAGAAGAACTCGACACAATAGTCAAAGGCCAACTTCCGCCTCGTGAAGGCGTCTTCTATGATGGACAAATATTTGATGCATATAGTTTTATATCGGATTTAATCAGAATGGCTAAGCAAGAAATAATTCTTATTGATAATTATGTTGATGATTCAGTTTTAAAGATTCTGAATAAACGAGAACACAATGTCTCAGCTACGATTTATACATCTCATATCTCAGAGAATCTAAAACTCGATTTGGACAAGCACAACTCTCAGTATCAGCCAATAAACATTGAACGTTTTAACAAATCGCATGACAGATTCTTAATAATTGACAACGAGGTCTATCTTATCGGAGGTTCAATAAAAGATCTTGGAAAGAAAGTGTCAACTTTCATAAAACTGAGTGTTCAAAAAGAAGATTTTTTGCAAAAAATTTTGAATTAAGTGCGGCGGCCACGGCCCGAATAGCGGGGAGATCCGTTTTATTCGGGCCTTGATTTTTTCGGTTCATTTTTGATCAAGCAAAAAGGAACATAATAATCCCCGATAGAGATTTTCAGTGTAAAAAAAATTAACAAAACTTGCATTATTTTGCAAGAAATCTAAACAAAATTTAAGAATTAAATCCTTGACACATAATGATTTATGATGTAATTTTGCAGCGTATAACTTTAAAATCATTTTTTATGAAAAGTATGAATAAACCGATAAAAGTCGGACGTCTGAAAATGACTATAGCACGAAAAATCAACAGAAAGTGTGCTGATATTTATCTAACCGAAAACTATTTGAAACACATTGAACGACGCCATAAAAAAGAATTGGAAAAAGTCGGATTATCAGCCACAGACTTTGTAAAAGCTGTAGTTAAAGGATACAATCAAATACGAAAAGGATCAAGTGATTCAATTCTTTTGGTAATATTCAATGGTGAACTGAATAACACTGCCGGAATTGATTTATGCCTTTCAGGCGATCACTGGGAAGTAAAAACAGCGGAACCGCGTAAAACTGAAGACATAATAAAAAGGAAACTTCTATGGAAAAAGTAGCACACTCTTTTGCGGATTGCCGCCGTCCGCTTCCTTAAACACCCAGGACCATTGCAGCGGCATGTCGAGGGTTAGTGCTCGGAACCATAGAAGTTTCCCAGACTGCAAAGATACAACATATTTTTGAATTGTCAAGACTTTTTTTGAAAAATAATTTCTATCTTTGCCACAAATTATGACATTATGACTTTAACATTATTGATTTTCGGATTGATCTCAGGATCACTGCTGGCGGTGCTAGTAGGCTTTATCGGTGCCCGTCGCCGCATCGGCTTCGGCTGGACATTCTTCCTTTCGGTGCTGTTCACACCTCTTATCGGCTTGATAATCTGTCTGTTATCGGATAAGCTGCCTGATGGCGAACGTAACTGGGGATGCCTCGGAAGCTTACTGGCAATCGTCACGATAGCATTGCTGGCATGGCTGTTTTTAGCAGTGCTGGCAGCAGCTTAAAAACGGATGGCTAATTAGCATCGACGAACTGAAATATCGCGATAGAACAGAAAAATCTGTGATAAGCTGTAAAATCTGCGAGAAAAAGTTATAACTTTGCAAAAATTTGACGATTATCATGGAACTGAACACTTCTTATTGCTCCGACAAGTACCAATACACAATGGGTAAGTCATTCTATGACAATGGGATGAAGGACAAACGAGCTATTTTTAATCTTTTTTACCGCAAGGCTCCAGACACCAACAACTGGGCGGTCGTCAGCGGCGTACGTGAGGTTTTGAAGATGGTGGAAGGCCTCGGAAAAGCCGACGAGCATTTCTTCGAGCAGTTTCTGCCAGGTGAGGAATACGCCGAGGTGCGTAAATATTTCGCCAAGATGAGATTCACCGGCAACATCTACGCCATGCGCGAAGGCGAGATAGCGTTCCCGAAAGAGCCTATCATCACCATCGAAGGCCCAATCATCGAGGCGCAGGTGCTCGAGACCCCTATGCTTTGCATCATGAACCATCAGATGGCGGTGGCCACCAAGGCGTCGCGTGTGACACGCAGCACCACCAAGCCCATCAGCGAGTTCGGAAGCCGTCGCGCCCATGGCCCGTGGGCTGCCATCTACGGCGGAAAAGCTGCAGTGATAGGTGGATGTCAGAACACATCCAACATCGTCACCGGTGTGGAGTTCGGATTCCCGTCGTCAGGAACGATGGCACACAGCTACGTCACCTCGTTCGGCGCGACGGTGAAAGGCGAATACGAAGCGTTCGACAAATATATCAAGACACATAAGAACGAGATACTGATACTTCTCGTTGACACATACGACACCCTGCGCTGCGGCCTGAAAAACGCCATCAAGGCGTTCAAAGCCAACGGCATCGACGACTCCTACCCTTACGGCTACGGCATCCGCCTCGACAGCGGCGACTTGACATATCTCTCGATCCACGCCCGTGAGATGCTGGATGCTGCAGGTTTGAAGAACTGTAAGATATTCGCTACCAATGCGTTAGACGAATACCTCATCACCGAGCTGGAGCGTCAAGGCTGCATGGTCGACAGCTACGGCGTGGGCGACGCCATCGCGACAAGCAAGCATAACCCTTGCTTCGGCAACGTCTACAAGCTCGTGCAGGTCGACGACATGCCGGTGTTGAAACGCTCGGAAGAAAGCAGCAAGCTGATAAATCCTGGTTTCCAGATCACTTATCGTATCATAAGAAACAACAAATTCAAGATGGATGTGACTTGTCTGAGAGGCGACAAGCTATCGCAAGCCATTGAGAATCATGAAGATATCACCTTACGTGATGAGACCGACCATCTGAAGTCGACCACCTTCCCTGCCGGAAAATACGAATACCGTATCCTGCAGCCGCAGGTGATGAAAGACGGCAAAGTGATTCTCGAAGACGTCCCGATTCAGGAGAAACGTGCGTATTACCTTGATAATCTTGAGCATCTCGACGAGACTGAGAAACGTCTCATCAACCCGCATTACTACAAATGCGACATCTCCGACGACCTCTACGACCTGAAGGAAAGGCTGATAGAGAATATCGTCAAGGAGATAGAAGAGTTTGAAAATGAATGAGTTATGGCTCAAGAGATTGAACGGAAGTTTTTAGTCGGCGGTGACTTCAAGCAAGAAGCCTACGATGCCATCCGAATCACCCAAGGATACCTCAGCAGCATGCCGCAACGTGTTGTGCGAGTGAGAGTTAAGGGTGACAAAGGATATCTCACCATCAAAGGCGAAGCCGATGCCTCGGGAGTGTCGCGTTTCGAATGGGAAAAAGAGATTTCTTTACAGGAAGCCCAAGCCCTTTTGGCGATGGCAGAGCCAGGAATCATTGACAAGACACGTTATCTTATTAAGAACACCGACGGAAAGCATGTCTGGGAAGTCGATGTGTTTCATGGAGATAACGAAGGCCTGGTGATGGCTGAGATTGAGCTGTCGGACGAGAACGAGCCGTTCGACCGACCGGCATGGTTGGGGAAAGAGGTCACGGGCGACAAACGGTATTACAATTCTTATATTTCAAAGAATCCTTATAAAACCTGGATGTAAGGACGCGGCGCGCCACGTCCCTACATTGTCGATGGTTAAATCTGTTTGAGAAGGTTAACCATCTCGATGGCAGTTGTCACTGCATCGTATCCTTTGTTTCCAGCTTTTGAACCGGCTCTTTCAACTGCCTGTTCGATGCTGTCGGTGGTGAGAACGCCAAATATCACTGGCACTTCGGTCTGCAGGCCGACTTGAGCGATACCTTTTGTTGCCTCGTTAGCGACCATGTCGAAATGAGGTGTTGCACCACGGATGACGGCACCGAGGCATACCACTGCGTCGTATTTCTTACTTGCAGCCATCTTCTTTGCTACGAGCGGGATCTCGAAAGCGCCCGGAACCCAAGCGACGTCGATGTTTTTCTCTTCACCGCCGTGACGTTTGAAAGCGTCGATGGCGCCACCTAACAGCTTGTTGGTGATGATTTCGTTGAAACGGCCGGCTACGATAGCAATCTTCTGGCCCTGTGCCAAGAGTTTTCCTTCTAATGTTTTCATTTTTGTATAGTTTTAATTGTTGTTGATTTCTTTAACATGAAGCATGTGCCCCATTTTTTTATATTTCGTATACAGATAGAATGCATCTTTTTCGTTGCAGGTCATCTCGATAGGCTCACGGCCTACGATCTCGATGCCGTAGCCTTCCAATCCGCTGATTTTCATCGGGTTATTGGTCATCACGACGATTTTCCTTGCACCGAGGTCAGCGAGGATCTCAGCACCGGTGCCGTAGTCTCGTAAATCGGCAGCGAAACCGAGTGCGAGGTTAGCCTCGACGGTGTCCATGCCTTTGTCCTGCAAGGTGTAGGCTTTGAGCTTATTTATCAAGCCGATGCCACGGCCTTCCTGGCGGAGATAAAGCAACACGCCCCTGCCCTTCGCCTCGATACGGCGCATGGCCTCCTGCAGCTGCTCGCCGCAGTCGCAACGCATAGAGCCGAAAGCATCGCCGGTTAGGCATTCCGAGTGCACACGGCATAAGACAGGTTCAGGGGTGGTAAGGTCGCCTTTCACCAGTGCCACATGATGCTCGCCGGTGATCTTATCGACATAACCTATAGCTCTGAAAGTGCCATATTTTGTTGGCAGTTCGGCCTCTGTCACACGTTCCACCAAGACCTCGGTCTTACGACGATATTTTATCAGTTCGGCTATCGAAGTGATTTTCAGGTTGTTAGCCTTAGCAAACTGCACCAGTTCCGTTGTGCGCATCATGGTGCCGTCTTCGCGCATGATCTCGCAGCACAGACCGCATTCCTTCAGTCCGGCGAGACGCATCAAATCGACGGTAGCCTCAGTGTGGCCGCCACGTTTCAGCACTCCACCCTGACGAGCCTCGAGCGGAAACATATGTCCCGGACGACGGAAATCCTCGGCTCTGACGCCGTCTTCCACCACCTTCATGGCAGTGATGGAACGTTCGACAGCCGAGATGCCTGTAGTGGTGTCGCGATAGTCGATGGAAACGGTAAAAGCTGTACAGTGGTTATCAGTGTTTTCAGTCACCATCTGATTGAGTTTCAAGCGTTTGCATATCTCCGAGCTCATCGGCATGCATATCAGGCCCTTGCCGTATGACGCCATAAAATTCACGTTCTCGACGGTAGCAAACTCAGCCGCACAAATCAAATCGCCCTCGTTTTCACGGTCAGGGTCATCGACCACGATGATCATCTTACCGGCGCGAAGGTCGCCTAAAGCTTCCTCAATAGTGTTAAAATCTTTATTCATTATTAAAAATTATTGTCTTTCAATAAGTTAAGTAGTTTCTCATCATGTTGGGCAGTGATGTTGCCAACAAATTTCTCGATATATTTCCCGACGATGTCATTCTCGAGATTCACGGTGTCGCCTATCTTTTTCTTCGTGAGAGTCGTCTCATCCTGGGTGTGCTGGATGATGGAAACACCGAAGTCGAAGCTGCTTACATCGGTGACTGTCAATGAGATACCATCGATGGTGATGGAGCCTTTCTCCACGATGTAACGCAGGATCTCAGGCCGTGTCTCTATCTTCACGCGTATCGCCTTGTCGTCGAGGGTCATCTTGGTGATGATGCCTGTGCCGTCGATATGTCCCGAGACTATATGACCGCCGAAGCGACCGTTGGCAGGCATGGCGCGCTCGCAGTTCACTAAATCATTGATTCTCAGGTCTTTGAAGTTGGTACGGTTCATCGTTTCAGGCATCACGTCGGCGGTGTATGAGCTGTTGTCGAATGTCGTCACCGTGAGGCAGACGCCGTTGGTGCAGATGCTGTCGCCGATATGTATGTCGTCGAGGATCTTATGCACCGCAACGGTCAGCCTGATGCTGTTGGCGCTGCGGGTGATAGCCTTCACCTTACCTATTTCTTCGATTATTCCTGTGAACATATCTTTCCTTTTATTAAAATATCGCCGTTAATATTTTGAATATCAATGTCTTGCAGATTTATCGCCTCGCTCATTTTGTCGATTCCCTTGCCGGAAACAGGAGTCTTGGCGTCTGCTCCGCCAATTATTTTCGGTGCGATGAACGCCAATACCTCATCGACGCAGCCGGCCTCGAGAAACGCGGCATTGAGAGTTCCGCCGCCTTCTAACAACAAGGAATCGATTCCCATGGCCCCGAGTTTGGTCATGAGGTCGTTGATGTCGACATGATTGTCTTTTTCTGTACATTGAATGACATCCAAACCCGTCATTTCGAGCGACCGTAGGGAGTCGAGAAATCTCCTGCAATTAAATGAGATTTCTCCATTCCGCTCCGCTTCAGTCGAAATGACGGTTGTAGCAACAATCGTTCTGTATTCCTTTGCTGTCTTAACCAATTGAGAATCAACAGGTATTCTTAAATTTGAATCAACGACAATGCGTATTGGCTGGTGATAATTTCCTTCCAAACGGCAGGTCAGCATCGGGTCGTCGGCGAGGACGGTGCCTATTCCGACGATGACGCCAGCCATCTCGCTACGCAGTTGATGCACCATCTTACGTGACTCATCGTTCGTCACCCACTTCGAATCGCCAGTAAATGCTGCTATTTTCCCATCGAGGGTCATGGCGGTCTTCATGATGACATAAGGCCGTTTTGTGGTGATGTATTTCAGAAAAACCTTGTTTAACTCGCGGATCTCGTCGGCGCAGAGGCCTACTTCGACATCTATTCCGGCGTCTTGAAGCCGCTTCACGCCTTTACCGGCCACCAGCGGGTTCGGGTCGAGGATGCCGACATATACTTTTTTGATACCTTTTTCGATTATTATCTCGGTGCATGGAGGCGTCTTGCCGTAGTGGCAGCAAGGTTCAAGTGTTACATAAAGTGAAGCGCCTTTAGTTTCTGACTGACAGCGTGTTAGAGCGTTGCGTTCGGCATGATATTCACCATATTTCTCATGGTAACCTTCGGCGATAATCTCGCCGTCGTTCACCACCACGCAGCCCACTAAAGGATTCGGATGGACGTATCCTCCGCCCTTCTTAGCGAGCTCGATGGCGCGCCGCATTAACTCGATGTCTTTTTCACAATATGACATAAAAAAAGCCCCAAATAAAAAATCAGGGCATCATATTTGAAAAATTTTAACAAACCAAAACTTCTCTCATCCGGACTGTCACCGTCGGTTTCGGAATTTCACCGAATCAGTTCCCCGAAGGGAAGTCGCGGACTGTCACCGCCGGAAAGGAATTTCACCTTGCCCTGAAGTTTTACGCTGCAAAAATACACAATTTTTTAATATTGTGCTATATTTTATTGCATTTTTTTAACAAAATGAAGTCGAGGGTGACCATTGCGGCCATCGCCTCAACCATCGGAAGCACCCTTGGCACCACGCAAACGTCGTGTCGTCCTTGTATCTCGATCGTCGTCGCTTTGCCTTGACTGTCAACGGTTTGCTGTAGCTGCATCACCGACGGAATCGGTTTGAATGCCACTCTGAACACGACATCCTCGCCGTTGGTGATGCCGCCCTGCACGCCGCCCGAGTGATTGGTGAGCGTGCGAATCTTCCCGCCGTCATTGATGAAGGCATCGTTGCAGTCGCTACCCCGCATCCGGGCGGCGTGCAGTCCCTCGCCTATTTCAAAGCCCTTTGCCGCGTTGATAGTCATCATCGCATGTGCCAATACCGCTTGAAACTTTTGAAAAGCGGGCTCTCCGAGGCCCACAGGGACGTTTTTGACGGTTCCTTGGACAACGGCGCCCACGGTATCCTTTTCTTCTCTAAAACGGCTTAAAATGCGTTCAATCTCTTCCTGTGAGAAGCTTTTACTGCTCTCCTCGCCTATCCGGATGACGTCGGAAAGCACTTCTATACCTTGCGTTGACAGTATCTGCTTGGCGATAGCGCCGGCGACAACACATGGCAGCAATGTCCTGGCCGAGCCTCTGCCACCGCCGGCATAGTCACGGATTCCATATTTCATCTGGTAGGTGAAATCGGCATGCGAAGGACGGAAGACATCCTTAATGTTCTCATAATCAGACGCTTTCGCGTCTTTGTTACGGATGATAAAGGCTATCGGGGTGCCGGTAGTCTTACCTTCGTATAGGCCCGAAAGGAATTCAACCTCATCGGGTTCCTTACGCATCGACATCGTGTTGTTCTGTCCTGATTTTCTGCGTGACAACTCTTTCTCTATCAGAGCTTTGTCAAGCAAAATACCAGCGGGACAGCCGTCGATGACTCCGCCGATAGCTGCCCCGTGTGACTCACCAAATGTGGTCAAGCAAAATGCCGTTCCAAAAGTATTGGAATTCAATTATTGTTCGTTTAAAATCTTAACCTTAGCCTCGAGGACCTTCACATCGTTCTTCAGCTTAGCGATCTTCTTCTCATATTCAAGCTTGAGAAGCTCCGACTGTCTGCTGTTGGCGAAGAATCCTATGTTGTTTTCGAGAGTGATGATCTCGTCGCGCAGCTTCTGGATCTTACCCTGCAGGTTCATGCGTTCTCTGCGTACCTTGTCGCGTGAATCCGGGTCTTCTTTCAGACCTGATATCATGCTGCGGTACTCGTTGGTAGTCAATTCGTTATCGTTAGCGCGCATCTTGTCGAACAGACCGTCGATGAGGCTGCGGTATTCATTCTGGAGCGAGTCTTTGTATTTCATCGGGACGTGACCAATAGCCATCCATTCTCTCTGGAATCCGCGGATAGCCTCCATATTCTCGTTACGGTCGGCCTTGAGTTCGTAAGCCTTGATACGCTCGATGAGTTCCTGCTTAGCCTTGAGGTTTGCGTCTTCCTCGCCTTTTATTCCTGAGAAATGAGCCGCTTTGTTGTTGAAGAACGTGTCGCAAGCTGTGCGGAAACGTTTCCAGATCTTTTCTGAATGACGTTTCGGCACCGGGCCGATGGTCTTCCATTCTTCCTGGAGCTGTTTGATGCGGTCGGTGGTCTTCTTCCATTCTGTCGAATCGGCGAGATTCTCAACCTCCACGCAGATTTGAACCTTCTTGTTGTAGTTCTCCATCTGCTGCATCTTGAGCTTGTTGAAGAACTCTTTCTTTGCGTCGAAGAAGGTGTTCATCGAGCCTTTGAAGCGGTTCCAGATCTCATCGCTCTGTTTCTTTGGCACGGGGCCTATGCTCTTCCACACCTTGAACAGCTCGTTGACCTCGTTCGACTTCTTCTGGTAGCCGTTGATGCTGTTAACAGGTTCATTTACAATCTCTTCCATCTTCACGCAGATGGCTTCCTTAGCCTCGTAGTTGGCTTTCTGCTCTTCTTCGAGTTTGGCGTAATGCTCGCGGCGGATCTGGTTCACCTTGTCGGTAGCGCTCTTGAAGCGATCCCAGATCTCGTCTTTCTTCTCCTGTGGCACCGGACCGATTTCCTTCCACTCGTCGTGATATTTCTGAAGGAGTTTGAACGCTTTGGTCTGTGATTTCTCGAGAAGCAGAAGCTCAGCCTTCTCGCAGAGCTCGATCTTAGCCTCGAGGTTCTTCTTGAGGTCGAGGTCACGTAACTCTCTGTTAATCTTTACCTTATCGTAGAATTTCTCGATGAGGAAATGATATGTGTTCCAGATGTTCGACACCTCGTTAGCAGGCACCTGACCGATGGCTTTCCATCTCTCTTGGAGGTCACGGAAGTCGTCGTAGGTCTTCTTCAGCGTCTCTTCAGAATATATCAAAGCTTTGAGTTCGTCAATGATTTCAAGCTTTTGCTTGAGGTTGTCGTTCTTCTGGCGCTCGAGTTCTTCTTTGTATTTGTCTTTATTCACCTTGTAGATGTCGAAGGCAGCTTTGAAACGCACCTCGAGTGGGTCGTCCTTATGCTCATAACTGTCCTTGTCGCCACCGTCGAGGATAAACTGTTCCATCTCACGGTCACGGTCTTCCTTATTGAGTCTCAAGAAGTTAGACTTGATTGCGACGACTTTGTCCTTGATCTTGGCGATGTCCTGTTCCTGGACAGTCTCCTCAAGGAGTTCAACGAGTTGAAGCTTGTTCAGGTTCGAGAAATCGAATTCTGACTCTTCTTCCTCTTCGTTTTCGTTGTCGTTAACCAATTCGAGCTCGGCTTCCTGCGGAATCTCCTCATTTTGAGGGATGGTTTCCTCTTTCTTCTCCACTTTCTTTTCGGCTTTCTTCACAGCTTTTTTCTCCACTTTTTCGGCCTTTTTCTCGGCTTTTGGAGCTTCAGGGAGCTTCACTTCTTCTTCATTCACATCAATTTTCACATTGATTTTTACAGCACCCGGCAAAATTGTCGGCTGGTTGAGTTTCTCAATAGTCTTGAGTTCGGTAGCGTTCATCTTTAGATAAATGTTTGATAATCAATAATTTAATTTAGTCGTTATCAGAATTTCGTTTTCACGAAACACGATATAGGAGTATAAATCTCGCTGCAAAGATAATAAATTTCTCATGATTTTACACTAATTGAAAAAAATTTTGTAAGTTTGTAAGCTAAAATTTCTGTTATGCTGACATTGGAAGAGATAAAGAAAACGATTGCGGAACTCATTGAAAATCTAGGAGAAAAGGTTTTGGAGATCAATGCGATGCCCAGCTCGGGCTCGTCGAGGCTTTATTTTCGGGTGCTGTCCGACAAGCGATATCTGATTGGCGCGTATAACGTCAACGTCGAGGAAAACGAGGCTTTCTTCAGCTTTTCCAAGCATTTTCATGAGTGCGGACTTCCCGTACCCGAGATTTTGGCAATCTCTTCAGGCAGAGACGTTTACGTGCAGAATGACTTAGGCGATGTGACTCTGTTTCATCATGTTGAAGATTGTTTGGAGCAAGGCAGATTTGATGATAACACTATCGATTTATACAAAAAATCACTTAGCAAACTCGTTGATTTTCAGACTGTTGGACATAAAGGACTGGATTATTCGAAGGCGTTCCCCACTCCTGCTTTCGATGAGATGTCGATTATGGAGGATCTGAACTATTTCAAATACTGTTTCTTGAAGGAACAGGAAGAGATTTCGTTCAACGAGACACGCTTAGACGGTGATTTTCAACGACTTGCGAAATACATCCTGGAGGCTCCGTCGGATATCTACATGTACAGGGATTTCCAATCAAGGAATATCAACATAGACGATGGCGAGCCATATTACATTGATTATCAAGGTGGGAGAAAAGGACCATTGCAATATGACGTGGTGTCGTTGCTGTATCAGGTGAAAGCAAGGATTCCAGAGGAGTTGAAAGCGCAACTGATTGATTATTATAAAAATAGATTGGCTGAGATTTCTCCGCTACGCTTCGCTCCGGTCGAAATGACGAACGAAAAAAATCGTCATTCCGAGCGACTGAAAGGAGTCGAGGAATCTCCTGCACATGATTTGATTGAATCTTTTGACAAATATTTTCCTGCTTTCGTATTGTTAAGACTGCTTCAAGTGCTTGGAGCGTATGGGTTTAGAGGCTTGATACAGAAGAAGTTACATTTCATGCAGAGCATCCCGTATGCCATCAGGGAGTTGATGAAAGTGAACGAGAAATGGTCGTTGCCATTTGAGTTGCCGGAGTTACAATCTGTAATACAACAGCTATCAATTGTATTACAAAAATACGAAAGCGTTGAGCCTGAGGTACTTACGATTACAGTAAACAGTTTCTCGTTTAAAAACGGCGGCGTGCCATACGACAAGAGCGGCAACGGCGGAGGCTTCGTGTTCGACTGCAGGGCCTTGCCTAACCCCGGACGTTATGTGGAGTTTAAGAAGATGAACGGCGAAGATGCTGAAGTGAAGGAGTTTTTGGAGGACAAACCTGATGTCCATTACTTCCTGCAGAACGTTCAAATGATTGTGTATCAATCGATTGACAACTATCTTGAGCGCGGCTTCAAAAACCTGCAGATTAACTTCGGATGCACGGGCGGACAGCATCGGTCGGTGTATTTCGCGCAGAGAATGGGCGAGCTGATTCACGAGAACTACCCAATGGTGAAGGTCGAAATCAACCATCTGGCACAACATATAACACACGTTTATGAAGCGAAATAGAAGAACGGCATTTATCCTTGCGGCAGGTTTGGGCACCCGCTTGAAAGAACTGACAGTCAACACTCCAAAGGCATTAGTATCAATCAATAAAGTGCCTTTACTTAAAGTATTACTTGAAGAACTGAAAAAACAGGGATTTAACCATATCGTGGTCAATATTCATCATTTTGGGGAGCAGATTATAGAGTTTTTGAAGCAAGATGATTATGGTATTGACATTGAGATTTCCGATGAGCGGCCGTTGTTGATGGATACCGGCGGAGCTATCTTGCAGGCTCTGCCCTATTTTGCGGATAGCGAGGCTGTGCTTGTGCATAACGTGGATGTGCTTACCAACGTAGATTTAAAAGGCTTTTACGATGGTTTTGCACAAAGCGATGATGCCGCATGGCTGCTGACACAGGAACGTAACAGCAAACGCAAGCTGGTGTTCGACAAGAACGACAATTTCCTTGGGAGATATAACACTGAGACGAATATCTTCGACGGCGACGGCGCTATGCCCGACAATTGTAAGTTATTGTCGTTCAGCGGAATACATCTGTTCAAACCTGAATATTTCAAGGATTTTGAGCTTAAGCCCTGTTACGTCTTCGAATTATATAAGAAAATAGCTGAGAATCATAGAGTTACATCGAAACTGATACATCCCGACTACTGGTTCGATTTGGGCACTCAGGAACAACTGAAAAACGCGGAGTTATGGCTTTCATCAAGAAGATAAGTGATTATATCACAGAGCATTACGATTTGACGAAGGAGAACATCACCATTGTTTTCCCGAACAAACGTGCCGCATTACAGTTGAGAACCGAGCTCGCGAAGACCATAAAAACCAACTTCTGGGTGCCGCAGATACTCTCGATACAGCAGGCCATGGAAGAATGGAGCGGGTTGCAACTCATTGATAATATTGAAGTTATATTCGAGATTATCAAGATGAATCAGGAGTTCTTCCCTTACGCGGCCCAGATGGCGAAGGATTTCGACGAGATCGACCAATATGGTGTGGATGCCGCGAAGCTTTTCTCACATCTTAAGGATGCCAAAGAGATCGAGGAATGGAATCTCAACCTCGAAAACGGCGTGGAGTCAAATTATCTGAAGTTTTTCGGCTCGCTTCTCACCTATTACAATCACCTCAGAGCCGCTCTCGAAAAGAATGGTCAGGGTTATTATGGCTTGATAACCAAGAAGATAGCTTCGTTTGACGATGCCACCTTGCAGAAATGTACGCTTGGAAGGAAGATTGTTTTCGCCGGCTTCAACGCACTGACGACGACAGAGGAAAGCATCATGGTGCGCATGGCCGAAGACGGTAATGCAGTGATACTCTGGGACTTAGACAGCTATTATTTCGAGGATGAGAAACAGGAAGCCGGGTATTTTGCAAGGAAATTCTTCCAGAAACACCCGAATATAGAGAAAAATTTCATAGACGACGGCTTCAGAACCCAGGAGAAACAGATCAACATCATCAGCGTGACTGGCAATGCGGTGCAGACCAACGCCATGCAGCTACAACTTGCTAAAGAGATTGACAATCAAGAGGTTAAATCGACCGACAAACAAGTAATAGTGCTCGCTGACGAGTCGTTGCTGATACCCGTTTTGAACTCTATTCCGGAGCAATGCGGCGACATCAGGGTAACGATGGGCTATCCGTTCGACAAAACCATTGTGTATCATTTCGTTGAACAGCTTTTCAAATACCAGCAGACACTCACCAACGACGAAAACAAAAACTACCTCTGGACGTTCCTCCGCTTCTGCAACTCCGACTTTATTAAGCTGATATTCAATGGATTAGCATATAATAAACTCAATTCCTGGCTGATGGAAAAGGCTAAAGGGATGGTTTATTATTTCAAGAAGTCGGATTTCGATGTTTTTAAAGACGACAAGCAACTCTTTGATTTTCTTAACCTTACGACAAAAAAATGGAAAGACACCCAAGACTGTGTCGACACCATCACCGAGATATTACGCCTTTCGATAGAAAAACTTGACAACGACAACTATTTCGTCAAGAATCAGATCAGCGTGGCAGGAAGGATTATCAACAGGATCGAATTATTGCTCAAGAAATACTCCAACATGATGCAAGTCATTGACATTCAAGCACTTTATACTCAAGTAGCCGGTCAGATGAGCATCAACTACGAGAAAAGCGTTATCGATGGCTTGCAAATCATGGGATTGCTTGAGACGCGTAACCTCGATTTCGACGTGATTCATTTTTTGAGTGTCAACGAGGGCATCTTGCCTCAGAATAAAAGCAATAACAGCTTGATACCGTTCGACTTACGCAAAGATTACGGCTTGCCGACATACAGTCAGCAGCAGGCGGTTTATGCGTATCACTTCTATCGTTTATTGCAAAACGCCAGGAAAATCAACCTGTATTATAACAATGTGGCTGATTTGTCGGGCATGGGTGAGCCGAGTCGTTTCATCAGGCAGCTGGAGTATGAATATGCCAAGGACAATCCAAAGGTAAAACTTGAACATTGGCAGTATAAGTCGCCATCAATCAATGAGAAACGTGAGAGCATAAAGATTGAGAAGACTGATGAGATGCTGAATAAAATCACGAGCCTCTCGCCCACCTCAATCAGCGTTTACGCCAAGTGTCCGCTGCAGTTTTACTGGAAAAACATTGAAAACATCAAGGATGAGCTGCCTGAAGAAGAGATTCAGGCGAACAATCTTGGCGACATAGTGCATGCCACCTTGCAGTATTTTTACGAGTTATTCGGCAACGAGCTTATCTCGCTACAGCTTTTTGAGGAGATGTACAAGAAGCACTTCGACGAATGCTATCATAAGGCGTTGAAAGACAAAGGCTTTGCCAACGGATTACCTGACAGTGGCTTCAACTATCTGAGCGAGACCATCGTGAAGAGCATGCTCGACGGTTTCATCAATAAAGAAAGAGAGTTCCTAAAAAAAGGCAATGAGCTTTCTATTATTTCCGTTGAAGAAGAACTCGAGAAATTTGTTGATATTCAAGGACATAAAGTCAAACTACATGGCTACGCCGACCGTATCGACAGAGTCAACGGCGATATCCGCGTCATCGACTACAAAACCGGAAAGGTCGACGACAAAGACGTGGTTATCGGCATTGACGACACCTCCATTGCGTCGATGAAGTCGAAATCGATACAGCTTTTGATGTACAAATACCTGTATCTCCAGCAAAATCAAGGCATCTCACCAGACAAAATCAAGCCTGGGATAGTAGCTTTCCTAAGACTTAGCCACGGCATTTTTGAGTTAAACATCGACGATTCGCATGAGCTGAGTCAGTCGTTTGAAGACACCTGCGCAAGATATTTCGACGAGTTCTTGACTGAGATGTTCAACAAAGACATCCCATTCGCACAGTGTGCCGACACTGACCCATGCAAGATCTGCGACTTCAAGAGCATCTGCAAGAGGCTGTAATCATCTGAATATCAAGTCGATATACACCGGCAGGTGGTCACTGTAACCACCGAAATACTTTGGTCCGACGTAGGTTCGAAACAGTTTCACTCCACCAAACGACTCGTCTTCTTCGAAGAGGAAATCGCCATGAAATATCGTGGCGCTATTATCCTTATATAACAATCCCACATCATTGTCAATCAATGAATTACTGACAATAATCTGATCAAAGATCTGCCAGTTATATTGATGTTTGAGAGTGCCTTCGAAGCCCAGTTTTTTACCGTCGGTGAACAGATTCACGAGGACATCGTCTTTACAAAGCACATCTTTTATACTCGGGTCGTCGGGAGTGTCGTTGAAGTCGCCCATGATGATGATTTTAGGTATCGTTTGAGGCAGTTGTGTGAGCGAGTCGACCTTGTGTCTCAAAGTGTTAGCTGCAAGAGACCGCAGCTTGATCGTCTCACGCTCACCGCCATAACGCGACGGCCAGTGGTTGACGAAGACATGGATGGTATCACCTCGTCTGTCGAAAAACTTCGCATAGAGGATGTCGCGAGTCCGGTAGTCTTTATTTTTCGGGTTTTTAACCTTAACAGGCTCAGTATAAACGAGTTGCATCTTATCAATACAGTATACGAGAGCCACATCGATGCCACGTTTGTCGTCGCCCTCGTAATGAACGATGCGATAGTTGTACGTCTTAAGAGGTGTCTGGTTAAAAAGAGCATTCAGCACATACTGGTTTTCTATCTCAGCAATTCCAAGCACTGCCAGCGGTTCATTTTCCGAGATAGCGAGAATTGCTTTGAACATATTATTCCGTTTTCGGTAAAATCGTTGTTTTGTCCAGTGTTGACCGCCGTTTTCGGTGAATTCGTTGTACACACGTGTCGAGTCGACGAAAGGATCAAAGAAATTTTCGAAATTCCAGAATGCGACACGCAGTTCTTCGTTCTTCTGAGCGATGGAGTCAAAAGAAGTAACTATTTGAGTTTCAATGAAAAACAAAAATAGCACAGGGACTTTTAATAGTGATAAAGGTCTCATACATGTTAGTTTTTAATAGTGCAAATATACAAAAAATTTTGAAATGACGGAAAAAAATTGTATTTTTGCACTCGTTTAAAACCATTTCATGACATGATGAGAAAAATTTTCTTTTTCGCTTTATTATTGATTCCATTTATTGCAAATTCGCAGGTTGACATTAAGATAAGCATTGCTAATCAACAAGATAACACATATTACTTTTGTAAATATCGTGGCTCAAAGACTTTTGTCATTGACACTTTGACTGTTAAAAACGGTGTGATTCGCATCAAGCAGAAAGCCAAATTGCCGGAAGGCATCTATCTTCTGACGACAAGTCAGAACTTCCCTATTATGGAGGTTTTGGTGGCAAAAAAGCAGAGATTCTCAGTTAAAATCAGTGATATAGAGGATTGGAATTCGATAAAGGTGAAAGGCTGCGCCACTGAGACCAAGTTATATTACAAATTGATGGCGAAAGTGCATGAAACCGAAGCAAACATTGCGGTTTTGGAAGGTGTGGAAGGCTATCATCCGGAGAATTGGAGGAAAATCGACTCATTGCGTGAAGACCTTGCAAACTATGAGGAATCGCTGAAGATTAAAAATAAAGATGCATTTATCAATACGGTGATCAACTCGCTGAAGAGTCATGGGTTGGAGAATTATTGGGATGATTTCCCGTTTGACGACGCCAGAGTTCTTACTTATCCGTTGATAGACAAGAAGTTAGACACCTATTTCGAGAATATCAGTCCGGATGCGATAGTGATTAACAATGAAATCGACAAACTCATAGCAAAGACTGGCGATTGCACTGTGGTGCGCGATTATCTGCTGTGGTATTTCTACAGAATGTACTATGCTCCGAAATACATGAATCTTGATGATGTTTACATACATCTCGTCGATGATTATTTCATGGAACTGAGTGTTGAAGGTCTTTCGGAGAGCATGTTAAATTTGATGGTTGAAAGGGCTCAAAACCTTGTAGATCTGAAGATTGGCGCCAAGTTCCCAAAAATCGGTGACCTCTACTCCATCAAGTCGAGTTATGTGGCGGTGGTCTTTTTCGACAAGACCTGTCAGAAATGCGCTCAGGAAGGACGTATTTTAGAGGAAATCCGCGAACGTCATCCCGAGATGGTGATTTTCCCTGTGGAGATCACTTCAGGCATGAGCGAAAACATTCTTTCGAAGTTCGACGTGCAGAACACGCCAATGATCTATCTCCTTGACCATAATAAGGTTATCATCGCGAAACGCATGAAGGCCGGACAGGTTGAACAGTTTTTAAACATGGATTAAGATGAGCAAGTACGACACCATTTGTGCTGTAGCGACAGCCTCAGGCAACGGAGCCATCGCGGTAATCAGGATATCGGGCACTGACAGCTTCAGCACAGCCTTGTTAATCTTCAGAAAGAATGGTAAGAAGCTGGAAATCAACAACATAGAGCCTTATAAAGCCTATTATGGACAGATTATCGACACTGTTCCTGACGACAAGCCGATGATCGACGATGTGGTGATGACATTTTTCAAGTCGCCCCACTCCTACACCGGCGAAGATTGTGTTGAGATTAGCTGTCACGGCTCACAATTTGTACAGCAGAAGATATTAGAGTTGCTATGTGTGCGAGGCTGCAGGCTGGCTACGCCTGGCGAGTTCTCGAAGCGTGCCTTCATCAACGGGAAGCTTGACTTGGCGCAGGCTGAGGCCGTGGCTGACCTGATAGCATCGCAAAACGAGGCCGAGCACAGGATAGCGATAAACCAGCTGAAAGGCGGATTCTCGAATGAGCTGCGCGACATCAGGGCACAACTCGTTGAGTTGACGTCGCTTTTAGAGCTTGAGCTCGACTTCTCGGAGGAAGACGTGGAGTTTGCCGACAGGACAAAACTCTACGAGATCCTTGAGGCGTCATTGAAGCATATCGGCAAGTTAACCGATTCATTTAGAATGGGTAACGCGATAAAGAACGGCATCCCGGTGGCCATCGTCGGCGAGACGAACACTGGCAAGAGCACACTCTTGAATGCCATTTTAGGCGAAGACAGAGCCATAGTCAGCGACATAGCCGGCACCACGCGCGACACTATTGAGGAGACATTCAACATCGATGGCGTGATGTACAGGTTCATCGACACAGCCGGCATACGCGAGACATCGGAAACCATTGAAAAGATAGGCATTGAGCGCACTTTCAAGAAGATATCGGAGGCCGACATCGTTATCGGCATGCTCGACGGAACGAAGAAAGTTAAAGAGATTGTAGCGGCGGCGAAAGACATCATAAATCGTGTCAACGTGTTGAAGCAGAAGCTGATAATGGTCATCAACAAACAAGATTTGATGGATGCGGCCACCATGTTTACCTTGAATGACGACTTCGAGTATTATGTTAAGTCTACATTTGAGAATAACATCGAGAAAAACGGCGGTTACATGACTGACGAGTATTGCTATAGCATCACGGGTATGGATTTGCATAACATCCGCAGTCTTACGACATTCTCATACATGTCGGCAAAGAACCCAGAAGATGTTGATAGTCTGAAGCAGAAAATCAAGCGTAATACTAATGCCCCTAAATTTGATGAAAACACCGTTTTAGTCAGTAACATAAGACATTTTGAAGCATTGACGCATGCCAGGGAGAGTTTGGAACAGGTGAAGAACGGCATGGACAACAAGCTCTCGGCCGATTTGCTTGCCCAAGATCTTCGTCAGGCCCTTTATTATATAGGAAATATCACTGGCGAAGTGACCACCGGTGAAGTTTTAAATACGATATTTTCAAGATTCTGCATCGGGAAATGATTTTTTTTGTAATTTTGCGTCCGAATTACAACAACGATTAGCAGCATAGCATAATGGTATACGACAGGATATATTTATTGATGTTTTCAGTGAATCTGTTATACATCATGGTAGCCTTGTACGGGTGGGCTTTAAAGATTTTTTATGTTCCTGCGGCGTATAAAGAGGTGTTCGGCGAGCTCTATCCCGCCCGTTATTCTCTTGCTAATCTGTTTATGATGCAGGTCATCGAGCTTCCATTTATATTCTTCATGGGACGTCCCGAGGTGCTGTTTTGCGTCAACGCCTCTGCCCTGCTATTCATAACATCGTACCTCATAGTACTCGTCAAAGGTTATTTCTTCCTTGACTTCTTCAATGGGAAACGGCTTTTGAAACTGCAATATCCGGTGATTATTTGCTGGGTTGCCCTTATTTTACCTGTTTTGGGCTTGATTGAGTTTACGCCAATGTACAAGACCATCATGACAATAGTGGTGTTGGTTATTGCTTTGGGATACATCATACAGCTCGACAGATGCAGACTTCGTCTGGTGAAGGAGATTCGTGAGATTGATGAGGATGAGTATTCCAGTTCGGCCGACTTCCAGGTAAAGTTTGCGAAGAGTATTAAATGGTTGCCTTTCGTGGTATGTGTGGTGCTCATCGCGACATTTCTTCTGAACAGTTATTGGGCAAAGCTGGTGCGCGACATAATCTTCATCGTGATTAACGTTTGGTTTGCCATCGTTTCGTTGAATCCGCATCGTAACGCCCAAAAACTTCCTAAGGAATTGAAGAAAAAAGATGAGAAAGGCGAGTCATTGGTCTCGACGAAGTATCGTCTCACCGATAAATATTGCAAAGAGACAGAGAAAAAACTTGTTCAAACGCTTCGTGATAAAAAATTATACCTCGAAGAGCATTTCACGATGAACGATCTCACCGATATCATGCTTATAAACAAAAATTATCTCAGTGAAGTCATCGCGAGAAGCGAATATCAGTCGTTTTACAAGCTCATTAACACCTTGCGTGTTGAGCATGCATGCCAGATTTTAAAGGAAGATCCGACGACTAAGCTTGAGCAGGTGGCGCTTGAATCAGGGTTCCTTTCGGGCAGTGCTTTCTCGCAGGTCTTCAAGCGTCTGATGGATGTAACACCTAAAGAATACATCAATCGAATACACGCAGAATAAAATTTTACACGCAGAATAAAATTTTTTACACCCAGAATAAAACGTTTTACACCCAGAATAAAACGTTTTATTTTTTTTTGCTATATTTTTGCATCGTGAAAATCAGAGCTAGATGATATGCGATAACACGGCGCAGAATTGAATAGTTTATTAGTTTTTTGTTAATCGTTGGGGACGCTTCGTGTAGCGTCCCTTTTTTATTTAACATTCTGCCGTAGCATTATCCAGACGTTTCATCATCGCGAACATGAATATTGCTGATATCAGGCAAAGGATTATCAGCACTCCCCAGATCATCACCAACGACAATCCGGTATTCCATATCGAGCTTATCACTGATGTGAGATAGTTTCCTATCGCTGTTGCGCCGAACCAGAGACCCATCATAAGTCCTTTAAGCTTCGGAGGAGCCACTTTGGATACGAATGATATTCCCATAGGGCTTAGAAGCAACTCGCCGAATGTAAGCACCAGATACGTTGAAATTAGCCAGTTTGGTGACACCAGTACATGACTCACGCCTCCAGTGGAAGCGAGTTCTTTTGGTGAAGGGAGGCCGAAAGAAGCCACTGCGAGCACGCAGTAACCAAGTGCGGCGACTACCATACCCAGTGCTATCTTACGTGGTGCTGACGGCTCCTTGCCTTTCTTGGCTAATGCGCTAAACAGGGCCATGGAGACTGGTGTGAGGGCTACCACGAAGAACGGGTTGAAATGCTGGAATATCTGAGGGAGCAGTTCTACCTGTTGAGGGACGTGGGCTGCTTTATACCACACGCCCGCGACGCATGCTGCGAGCAGCAATGCCGACAGGCTGCGGCCGCGCGTGCTGTCGCTCTGGAAGACCCCGAACAATGCGTAGACGCCCACTGCTATCATGGCGAGGGTGAACACGTCGAATCCGATGCGCGTCCAGCCTGTCGCCACCGGTGCGGTGTAGTCGCGGGCGAAATATGTGAGTGTCAATCCTGCTTGCTGGAAGGCCATCCAGAAGAAGATGACGACAGCAAACACCAGACACAATGCAACCACACGGTCTCGGGTCTGTTTAGGAGTGAGCTCCACCACTTTCTCTTCTTTAGCAGCCTTGTCGCCTTTGCGCACGTCGACATGTTTGAACGTCTTACGGAATCCGAAATAGATGGCTATTGACAATATCAGCGAGATGCACGCCACGCCGAAGCCGTAGCTGTAAGCCACCGACAATGAATCGATGTAGTTATGACAGAAGGCTGTCATGTCGCCGCTGAAGCCGCTCTGAGCCGCTGCAAGAGTCTCCAGACGTGTCATACCGCTGGCGGAGATGGTGCCGTCGAGGAACTGATGCGCCAGCGACGGTATATTGGCGTCGTATTTAAGGCCGCTGTTACCTAAGAAGAAGTTAGTGACAGCCGTCGCTGTGGTGGGCGCGAACATCGAGCCGATGTTGATGGCCATGTAAAAGAGACTGAAGCCTCCGTCGCGTTTCGCTGCATATTTCGCGTCATCGTAGAGGTTGCCCACCATCACCTGCAGGTTGCCTTTAAACAAGCCCGTGCCTATCGCGATGCACAGCAAGGCTATTATCATCATGGTAAATGCGATGTCGCCACTGGCGTTTTTCTGTGTAAACAGCAGCAGATAACCCGCGAACATCACCAAGATACCGGTGACGACGGTCTTTCCGAAGCCCCAGAACTTATCGGCGATGTAGCCGCCTATGATAGGCATGAAATATACAGCGGCGAGGAAGATGCCGTAAAACTGGCCGGCAGTGTGTGCTGAGAGACCGAACTTAGCTTGCAGAAACAATACAAATATCGCAAGCATGGTGTAATAGCCGAAACGCTCGCCGGTGTTGGCTAAAGCGAGGGCGTAGAGACCTTTTGGATGACCTTTAAACATAGTTATTTTAATTGAATCAAAGTTTTTTAATATACGTCTTGACGATACAGTTCTTCCGGTGTCGTCTCGCCTCTCTTGAACGGACGCAGACGGAAGGTGTATTCGTATTTGTTGTTCTTAATCAGATACTTATCGAGTGCACCTGGTCCGCAAGTAGCTGTTCCGAGAGGTGCCTGTTTATAGTCGATGTTGACGGTCCAGAAGTTCGACGGCATGATCTGATTTATTCTCTCCGCCTTGGTGATGTCGGCATCGGAATAGCAGTAAATGCTGAAGTTTAGATGTTCTTTGCCACTCACGAACAGGCCGTCGCCATAGGCGTTGGTGATGGCGGCCCAGCGTACGTCGGTGCGGTTGCCGCTCTCCTGAGGCTCTTCATGCATCTCGTAGAAGCTCGATGCTGGGTTAGAGTATACTCCCACCCTGCCTGATGCGTTTCTGTCGGGGTAGTTCTCTGTGTTCTTGCCGAAGTACTTCACCTTATTATAATCTAATGGCATGGTGAGCTGAGTGCCGACTTTCGGGAATGTCACCACCTTGTCGGTTGGCGTCACTTTCATCGTCACTACGATGTCGGCAGAGCCGTATACATCGTACAACTGACTGGTTTTCAGCACCAATTCGCCTTTGTTATTAAGGAATTCGAGGTCGACCGTTATCTTTGCGTGACCTGCGTCGACACGTTTCACGTTAAAGGCTTTCTTACCTATTGTGAGGCTGTCGAGGCCGGCTTGTTTCCACAAACGTTTGGCGTTCCAGTCGACATCATCGTTGAGTGTCGGAGCGCGCCAGAAGTTAGGATGAATGGTGCCTTCGAGCAGCTCTTCGCCTTCATAGATCAACGATGTTGGGACACCTTGTTTCTTATCGATCTTAAAGCTGAATTTCTTATTCTTGACGCTTATGGCGTTAGCGTTGTCGACGATCTCTATCTTATCGAATTTCGTGACTTTCACCGGGTCTTTCTTCTTGATATTCAACGGTATCTGTTCGTACGCCATCTCGGCGCCGTCGCCCATGAGACCCTTTCCTTTCTTGATCTTGAACGAGAAGTTGATGAAATACTCCTGGTTGGGGTTCACCGGCAGGAACGACTCCGCCTTATACGGGTCAGGGATTGGGATTGTCACTGTCTGCGTCTCCCCTGGCTTACAACTCAGGGCGACGGCGCCGTCGGTGAGCTTCTGTTCGTTAGAGAATATCGTATAGGTGCATTCGAAATCACTTAAGTCGGTGAAAATGAATTTGTTATGAATCTTAAAGATGCCTTTGTCGACATCTTCGGCCGTCACCGTGATATTCTGATAGCACTTCTTCACCTCTTCCATGTGACGGTGCGGCCTACGGTCGCTGGTCACCAGTCCGTTGACACAGAAGCTGTCGTCGTCACCACAGTCGTCGATGCTTCCGAGGTCGCCGCCGGCAGCATACCACTCGGTCTTCATCTTATCGTCGTATTTTATTATCGACTGGTCGACGAAGTCCCAGATGCAGCCGCCTTGTAGCTGAGGATATTTCTCGAAAACATCGATATAATCCTGGAGTCCGCCGCAGCTATTACCCATGGCGTGGCAGTATTCGACCATGATAAACGGACGGTTTTTCTTGTCGATATGCTCTTTCGCGAATCTCTCGAGGTAGTCGACGCCAGCGTACATCAGTCCGATATAGTCGGTGTTGTCGTCGTATATGGCGCGTTCGCAGATGACAGGCCTCGTGTCGCGTTTCTTCATCCAGTCGTAGCAATACTTGGTGCATACGCCGTTGCCGCATTCGTTACCCACCGACCACACGATGACCGACGGATGGTTCTTATCGCGTTCGACCATGTTTTTACACCTATATAAGAATGCCTCTTTCCACTCGTCTTTCTTGGCGAGGCTGTTTTCTTCATAGCCTTGCGGATGCGACTCGTTGTTAGCCTCGTCGATGACGTAGATGCCGTATCTGTCGCAGAGTTCATACCAGTAGATATCGTCAGGATAATGGCTGGTACGCACGGTGTTGATGTTGTTTTCGAGCATGATCTGGATGTCTTGCTCCATTGTCTTACGGTCGACGTATTGTCCAGTGTAGCCGCTATGTTCGTGACGGTTGACGCCTTTCACCATGATGGCCTTGCCGTTTACTTTCAGCAGCCCGTCTTTGATCTCGACGGTACGGAATCCGATTTCGGTGCTGATTCGTTCAATCTCACGGCCTTTGTTATCGGTGATTTTTATCGTCAAGGTGTAAAGATTAGGCTTCTCTGCCGACCACGGCGCGATGTTCGGAATTATTGTCTTTTCGAAGCTTACGGTGTATAACTTATTGTCTTTGAATTTCTTAAGATCTTTCTTACGAAGATTTTTGACGAAAGTCTTTTTCAGATTATTGCCGTTTTTGTCGGCGCCTGTTATCTCGGCAACCACGTTGAATTTGCTCGGAATCTGTTTCGGGTCGAAGTTGATGTCGACATCCATGGCGAAGGTGCCGCTCTCGTATCTGCTGTCGAGGCCTGCTTTCACGAAATAATCGTAGATGTTGAGTTTCGGTTTCGAGTATACCACCACATCGCGTGTGATGCCGCTCATGCGCCAGTAATCCTGGGCTTCGAGGTACGAGCCGTCGCTGAAACGATAGACTTTCATGGCGATGAATACCGGTGCATCGGGGATGATATAAGGAGTTATGTCGAATTCCGCCGGGGTCTTTGAATCCTCGGAATAGCCGACAAACTGTCCGTTTATCCATAGGTAGAATGCCGATTTCACCGCGCCGAAGTTAATAAATACGTTACGTCCAGCCCATGACTCAGGCACTTCAAATTTATGGATGTAATACCCCACTGGGTTATACTTCGTCGGGGCGTAAGGCGGATTTGACTTAAACTCGTTGGCCACGTTGACGTAGACGGGAGAGCCGAAGCCGTTCATCTCCCAGTTGCCAGGCACTTCGATCATAGGCCAGTTACGCACATCATAGCCAAGTTCGTAAAAACCCTCGATGACCTCTTCCGGGCTTTTGGTGTAGTTGAATCTCCACTTTGCGTTGAGACAGATGGAGTATTCGTCAGCCGGAGCCGGTATCACATTGGCACGAGGCGGCATTTTGTTGACCTGGAACACCGACAAATCGTTCCACCAGTCGTGTATCTCTGTGTCCTGTGCTTTCGCAAATAGCGATAACAATGTGATACTCAATAATATAAACAATCTTTTCATCATATGATTTGTATTTTTTAATTCGAAAAATGATATTGCGAAATTAAGCATTTTTTTGAAAATAATTATAAAAGTTTCAGAAAAATTTGTTATCTTTGCAGGTTAATCATCATTAATAATGAAAAGATTTTTAACCATTATTCTGCTATTTTCGGTGGTAGCGATGCTTTTCTCATCTTGCGAAAGGAACTGTTATTGCAAAGATTTGAAGACTGACGAAGAGAGTATCTATTACGGTGCGTATTCGAAGAAAGAGTGTCGTGATGCCGAGGAATATTTGAATGGACTGAATCATAACGATCCATACGAATGTACATATAAGTAATTGATTATGAAAGAGAAAGTATTGTTTTTCAGCATCAAGCACCCGCTATCGCTGATATTGCTGCTTGCCATTGTCGTAAAGATTTTGGCTGCGATATTCACTGACAGATGGTTTACCGATTTTGATTTCAATTATTACCATATCCCATCTTCATGGATGGCGAACCCTTGGATTGTCTATATCTCGCGACTACTTTTGGGAGCTTTCTCATTGTTAATCATTACGATAGCGTATAGAATTACAAAAATCATAGCCGATAAGACCACGGCGTTGGAGATTGCCACTTTTGGTGCTTTGCTTTGGGTCGTGCCATTCGTGACGGTTCATCCGTTTGCAGGGGTTGTATCTCTTCCATTTATACTTTACGGTACATTGCTTATCATAAAACAGCATAACTTGTTGGATAACAACGAGATAGAAAAGTTTCACCGCACAAGTTTCATCATCGCGGGATTCTGTCTCGGACTCGGATTCGCGGTGTATTACCATAGCCTCATATATTATATAGGTATTCTGGTGACGCTTTTCATCCTGAAGAATTGGAAAGGTGCCTTGATGACGCTGATTGGCTATGTTGTAGCTGCCGGCATCACTCAAACAGTGGTTGACTTGGTGGTTTATCACAGGCCATTCGTCGCTTTGACTAGATTTTTAAGCGAGTTTGGCAATAGTTGCATTTTTGATTTCGGTCTAGAGTTCAACATAAAAGTAGTAGGATTATTTTTGCTCCTAGTACTTGTTCCGCCAATGTCAGTGATGCTGATTTTCGGCTTTTTCAGGGTGTTTCGCAAATATATTATACTGGTTTTGCCAACTTTGACAACCCTGGTCTACTCCATCTTCATTTTTGATGATTTAGAGATTTTATTGCTGACAGTGCCAACGTACGTAATCGCAGGATATGTCGGATGGAAGGAATTCCATAAAAACTCAGCATTTTGGACTAAAAACAAATGGTTGTTGTGGACATGTTACGGCATTTTTGCTGTATTGGACATAGCCCTGATGGTGTTTACTTTCTTTGCATAAGATTATGACTAAAGACGAGGCGAAAAAACGGATTGCGGAACTGAGCGAAGTTATTGATAATCATAACTATAAGTATTATGTCTTGGCGAAGCCGAGCATCAGCGACTATGATTTCGACATGCTGATGAACGAGCTCATCGCCTTGGAGAAGGAGTTCCCGGAG
This sequence comes from uncultured Bacteroidales bacterium, assembly GCA_947304185.1. GTDB lineage: Bacteria > Bacteroidota > Bacteroidia > Bacteroidales > F082 > Limimorpha. The sequence goes on along the minus strand of CAMZAM010000015.1, from coordinate 25,577 downwards.
TTTGCGCTTCCGACCTCTCCTACCCAACGTGTGGGCGGCGACATAACGAAGGAGTTCCCGCTTGTAAAGCACAGATATCCAATGCTTTCGCTTGCCAACTCGTATAATCGGGACGAAATCATCGAGTTCATTCAACGCATCGAGAAGACCATCGAAGAGCCCGTGGAGTTCGTCTGCGAGTTGAAGTTCGACGGCGTTTCCATCAGTCTGACATACGAAAACGGCGTGTTGGTGCGGGCAGTCACGCGAGGCGACGGCACTCAGGGTGACGAGGTGACAGCCAATATCAAGACGATACATTCAATCCCACTCAAGCTGCGCGGTGATTATCCTGATTTCCTGGAGATGCGTGGCGAGGTGATCATGCCGCATGACAGTTTCGATAAGGTCAACGCCGAGCGTGACGACCTCGGCTTGCCATTATTTGCAAACCCCAGAAATGCAACAGCAGGCACAATAAAACTGCAGGATTCAAAAGAGGCGGCACGTAGAAGGTTAGATAACTTCTGCTACTACATGATGATGGACAATCTGCCGTATACCACTCATTATCAGAGTCTTATGGCAGCTAAAGAATGGGGATTCAACATCTCGCCCTACATCAAAGTTTGCAAAAACATCGATGAGATAGAGAGTTTCATCAACCACTGGGATGTTCAAAGGAAAAACCTGCCGTTCGACATCGACGGAATCGTCATAAAAGTCAACAGCTTCGCGCAACACGAAGAACTCGGCATGACAGCCAAGTCACCACGTTGGGCTATCGCATATAAATTCAAAGCAGAACAAGTAAGCACCAAGCTCTTAAGCATTGATTTTCAAGTAGGCAGACACGGCACGATTACGCCTGTAGCCAACCTCGAGCCAGTGCAATTAGCTGGAACGACAGTGAAGCGCGCCACTTTGAATAACGCCGACTTCATCCGTCAGCTCGGTTTGCATTACGACGACACCGTAAAAGTTGAGAAAGGCGGCGAAATAATTCCGAAAATTGTCGGCATCGACCTTGAAAAGCGTAAAACTGACAGCCGTGAGGTGCAGTTTATCACAAAATGTCCGGAATGCGGTGCCACTTTGGTACAAAACGAAGGCGAAGCGGCTTGGTACTGCCCCAACAGCATGGGATGTCCGCCGCAAATCAAGGGTCGCATAGAGCATTTCATCAGCCGTAAGGCAATGAACATCGAGAGTTTAGGCGAAGGAAAGGTCGAAGTGATATTCGACAACCATCTTTTAAACAACTACGCCGACCTTTACGACCTCACCTACGACCAGCTCTACGGACTTGAAAAGACTGAGACTTTCATCGATGAGTCGAGTCTGTTCCCCGAAACGGTGACAAGGAAGGTCTCGTTTAAAGAAAAAACCGTCAACAACATATTGAATTCCCTGATAAAATCGCGCGAGGTACCTTTCGCGAGGGTGCTTTATGCCTTGGGAATCCGCGAGGTTGGAGAGACGACAGCGAAAGTCATCGCCAACAAGATGGGTAACATCGACAACATCATCAACGCATCGTTGGAGGAGCTGCAGGAGATCAACACCGTTGGTGAGACCATCGCCCAGAGCATAAGAAGCTTCTTCGACGACGAACGTAACATCCAGATTATCAATAGATTAAAAGCATTTGGATTACAATTCTCGCAAGAGAAGAAAGTCTCATCGGAGAATCAGGTGTTGGCAGGTAAAACCATTGTGGTCAGTGGTGTTTTCGCCAATTTCTCACGTGACGGCATCAAGCAGAAGATTGAAGATCTGGGCGGTAAGAACTCTAGTTCCATCTCGTCGAAGACCGATTTTGTTGTCGCAGGAGAAAAGATGGGACCGGAAAAACTTAAGAAAGCACAGGCGCTGGGGATAAAGATTATTGATGAGAAAGAATTTATAAAAATGATCTCCGTCATTTCGACTGAACATCGAACGCAGTGAGATGGAAATGGAGAAATCCTATTTTCGCAAAAGCTTTTTCTAAAAAGGATTTCTCGACTACGCTCGAAATGACGCTGATTGATAAAACATTTGATTATGTTAAGAAAAATACGAATTGTACTAGCGACCATCAGTTTCATTCTGATCACGTTGCTATTCCTTGATTTCTCGGGAGCGCTTCACGGGTGGTTCGGCTGGATGGCAAAGCTACAGCTTGTTCCTGCGATACTTGCTTCGAGCGTCGTGATACTTATTGCCTTAGTAGTTATCACAATTCTTTTCGGACGAATCTACTGTTCTGTGATCTGCCCTCTCGGCATCTACCAGGATGGCATCGCTCACATCGCTGAGAGACGAAAAAAGAACCGTTACAAATTCAAAAAGAGCGTAAAATATCGTTATTACATAGGTTTAGCTTTCTTTTTGCTGATTGCTTTCGGCTTTACCTCTATAGCCATCTTCATCGAGCAATACAGCATCTTCGGACGCTTCGCATCGAACCTATTTGCACCTGTTTATCGATTGATTTACAATGTGTTAGCATATTTCGCCGAACGTTGGAACAGCTATGCCTTTTACCATGTCGACGTCTACATCAAGAGCCTTCCGATGTTTATCATCTCAATAGCTTATTTCTTGATAATCACTGTGTTAGCTCTAACAAACGGACGTTGGTATTGTAACAGCATCTGTCCTGTAGGAGCAATGCTAGGCTCCTTGTCGAAGTTTTCTATTTTCAAACCTCATGTCAACACCGAGAAATGCAATGGCTGCGGTCTCTGCGAGAAAAACTGCCGTTGCTCGGCCATTGATTCAAAGAATCATTCCATCGATTACACGAAGTGCGTGACATGCTTCAGCTGCATCAACAAATGCAAGCAAGGGGCTATGAAATATGGATATCACAGATATTTCAAGGTGACGGAAGATCCTAAAGTCATTGGTGATGAAGGCAAGACCACCCGTAAAACTTTCATCGCTACCATCGCCACTTTGGCTGCCGCGTCAACATTAAAAGCACAGGAGAAGGTCGTAGATGGCGGTCTGGCAACCATCGTCAAGAAGAAAGCCCCCAAGCGTGAAGTGCCTTTAAAACCTGCAGGTTCAGTGAGTTTAGATAACTTCACATCACGTTGCACCGGCTGTCAGCTGTGTGTGCAGTCGTGTCCCAACGACGTGCTCCGTGCCTCTACCCGACTCGAGACTCTGATGCAGCCTGAGATGTCGTACGAGCGTGGCTACTGCCGTCCTGAATGCACCGCATGCTCAGAGGTCTGTCCCGCCGGCGCGATTCAGAAGATAACACGTGAGGAGAAGACCTCGATACAGATAGGACATGCTGTGTGGATTGGACAAAACTGCGTGCCGTTGCGCGACGGCGTGGAATGCGGCAACTGCGCGAAACACTGTCCTTCGGGTGCCATCACGATGATGCCTTACGACCCTGAAGACCCGGCATCGCATAAGATTCCAATCATCAACGAGGAACGTTGCATAGGCTGCGGCGCCTGCGAACATGTTTGTCCGGCAAGACCGTTCTCAGCAATATTTGTTGAAGGCAATTTAATTCATAGGAGCATCTGACATGGAAAAAAACAATATATCACGTAAAGACTTTCTGAAGGTCGTGGGAGCCACCACAGCAGTATCAGCCATTGCTTTAAGCGGCTGTAAATCAGAAAGTTATGAAAAAGAAACGACATATTCCTTGGGCGACATCCCGAAGGATAAGATGACATATCGCACCAACCATAACACCGGCGACCGCGTGTCGATACTCGGATATGGCATGATGCGACTGCCGTTTAAAGACGACGTCATCGACCAGGAGATGGTCAACAAACTCATCGACTATGCCATGGATCACGGCGTGAACTATTACGACACCTCGCCTGTGTATTGCCGCGGAAACTCTGAGGTTTCGACAGGCATAGCGTTGAGCCGTCACCCTCGTGAGAAATACTATCTAGCCACTAAACTGTCGAACTTTGCACCGCAGTTTTGGAGCCGCGTGGCCTCGATGAAGATGTATCACGACTCGTTTGAGAAGCTGCAAACCAACTATTTCGACTATTATCTGTTGCATTCTGTCGGCAACGGCAGCAAGGGATTGAGTGGCTGGGACACCTTCCAGAAACGTTACATCGACAACGGCATGATCGACTTCGTGCAGGATGAGCGTAAAGCTGGGCGAATCCGTAACCTCGGCTTCTCGTTCCATGGCGATCAGCGTGTCATCGAGTGGCTCTTGGACAACCACGACAAATATCACTGGGATTTCGTGCAGATAGAGATGAACTACGTCGACTGGGAGCATGCTCACGACCTCAGCGCGAGCAACGTCAACGCCGACTATCTCTACAAACGACTGACAGACCTTAACATCCCGGTCGTTATCATGGAACCGTTACTGGGTGGACGTTTAGCCAACCTGCCCGACGTGCTTGCCAACACCTTGAAACAGCGTACTCCGCAAAGCAGCGTGGCATCGTGGGCGTTCCGTTTCGTGGGCACCTACCCTAACGTCCTCACCGTGTTGAGCGGCATGACGTATATGGAGCATCTGCAGGATAACCTGCGCACGTATTGCCCTTTAAATCCTTGCACCGACGAAGAGTTAGCCCTTCTGATGGAGGTGGCAAACATATATCTGAAATACCCGTTGATACCTTGCACCGCATGCCAATACTGCATGCCTTGTCCTTATGGCATCGACATCCCGACGAACTTCGGTTTCTACAACAAATGCGTCAACGAAGGGACGATCGTAGAAGATGTACTGTCAAAGGACTACAGGAAGGCGCGCCGTCGTTTCCTCATCGAATACAACCGCACCTTGGAGGCCGACCGTCAGGTGGAACACTGCATCGGATGCAACCAATGTGTTTCGCACTGTCCACAGCACATCAACATCCCTGTGCAGCTGACACGTATCAACGATATCGTGGAAAAACTTAAGATCTCATGAAGAGAAAAACGGCTATATTGACAGTCCTTGCGGCCATACTCGTTTGTCTGGCATTGCTATATTTTTGCGGTCATTTCGATGGCCCGATGCCGTTATGGCTGTCGATATTGCCGCCACTCATCGCCATCGCGATGGCGCTTATATTAAAAGAGGTGATTTCCGCGCTGTTTCTCGGCGTGCTGTCGGGCACCTTCCTGATGGCGTTATACTCCGGACAAGAACCCGGCATGGCCTTAGGCAGCGGACTATTACGTGTTGTCGACACCTACATCACCGGCTCGGTATTCGATTTCGACCACGTAACCATCATCGTCTTCACCTTGACAATCGGCGGAATGGTCAAGATTATCTCGGCAAACGGAGGAATGCGAGGCATAGTGAACTGGCTTCTGCGACGTGCCAACGGGCCGCGTTCAGGACAGCTCATGACGTTTATCATGGACCTCTGCATCTTCTTCGATGACTATTCCAACACCCTGATGGTGGGAAACACCATGAGGCCTGTCGCCGACAAGCTAAAGGTGTCACGCGAGAAGCTTGCATATATCGTCGACTCGACGTCAGCGCCAGTGGTTGCTATAGCTTTCGTCACCACCTGGATTGGAGCTGAGCTGAGTTACATACAAGAAGGTATCGATGTCATCGGCATCGACGCCTCAGCCTATTCGGTGTTCTTCCACTCGCTGAAATACAGTTTCTACCCTTTGCTTACCCTCGCATTTGTGATAATGATAATATATAGTCAGCGTGATTTCGGGCCTATGCTTAAAGCAGAAAAAGCGGCAAGGCTGGCAAATGACATAGATACGGAAAAGCTTGAGAACTCTGAGATTCCATCTCATGGCATCGACGCCTTGATACCTTTGCTGACTCTTATTTTCGGAACGATAATCGGCCTTTTCGCCACTGGCTACGACGCCTCCGTATGGCACGATACGAATCTTGATACGTTTTCGAAACTATCAGCAATCATTGGCAATGCCAACTCATATATCGCTTTATTATGGTCGTCGCTGATATCTTTGCTCTCCTCGATCATCATTACATTGTTACGTGGCTCTATGGAGTTCGGCAAGATTATGGAAGAGATGGTTGAGGGCTTCAAGATTATGTTTAACGCCGTGCTGATACTTACCATGGCATGGTCTATCGCATTGGTTACCAAAGACATGCATACCGCAGAGTTCGTCTCGCAACTCCTTCTGCAATGGTCAATCTCGCCGTTGATCGTCCCAGCCTTGACATTTCTTTTAGCCGCCTTGATAGGCTTCTCGACAGGCACTTCCTGGGGCACAATGGCGATACTTTATCCTTTGATTTTACCGGCTTCATGGATGCTGAGCATGGATCAAGGTTTATCGGTTGACGTCACGATGCCGTTGTTTTACAACGTCGTTGCCTCAGTGATGGCAGGTGCCGTCATGGGAGACCACTGCTCGCCTATCTCCGACACCACCATCATGAGCTCGATGGCATCGGGATGTAACCACCTGCAACACGTGAACACACAATTGCCCTACGCGCTCACAGTAGGAGTTGTCGCATTATTGATAGGAGTGCTACCAACAGCGTTAGGGCTGCCGTCATGGCTAGCATTTACTATAGCTATCGCTGTTTTGGCTGTGGTAGTGAGATTTGTCGGAAAGAAAGTCTAAACGAGCTTTTTCAGCGCTTCAACGAAGTTATTGATATCGTCTTCAGTGGTGTCGAACGAGCACATCCAGCGTACGATGTCGTTGTCCATGTCCCAGTCGTAGAAGAAATACTGCTTCTGCAGCTCAGTCCAGACCTTACGTGGAAGCTGTGCAAACACTCCGTTGACCTGCACAGGATACATCACCTTCACCTGTGGGATGTCTTTCACCTTATTATATAATAGCTGCGCCATGCGGTTAGAGTGTTCGGCATTGCGGCGCCAGAGATCGTCTTTGAAATAAGCCTCAAACTGTACTGCGAGGAAACGCATCTTTGAGCAGAGCTGAAGGCCTTGTTTGCGGCGATATTTATAATCTTGCGCCAACTCAGGATTCAGGAACACCACCGACTCGCCTATCATCAGACCGTTTTTGGTACCGCCAAACGACACTACGTCGACGCCAGCATCCGTCGTCATCTCTTTGAAGGTGCAGTTCAATGCCAATGCAGCATTAGCCAGACGTGCTCCATCCATGTGGAGATACATGTTATGCTTATGTGCTAACTCGGCTAAAGCCTTGATTTCGTTGATAGTATAGAGTGTTCCGAGCTCTGTCGACTGTGTAATGGTTATAGCCTTTGGCTGCGAATGATGCTCGAAGCCGAAGCCATGCATACGTGTCATCACCAGTTCAGGGGTGAGCTTGCCATCAGGAGTGTCGACGGTGAGCAGACGGCAGCCGACGATACGCTGCGGAGCACCGCACTCATCAACGTTGACGTGAGCAGTCTCGGCACAGATGACAGCCTCATGTGAACGCACCATGGCGTCAATGGCCATAGTGTTTGCTCCAGTGCCATTGAAGACAAACGACACAACTGCTTGATTACCAAACTGTTGCTTAAACAATTTTTCCACACGGGCGCAATATTCATCGTCGCCGTAAGCCAAGGCATGATCGACATTAGCGTCGGCAATCGCCTTTAAAACCTCAGGACTGATGCCTGAATGGTTGTCACTACCGAATCCTCTTTTCATTTTTATAACCTATTAAACAGCAAATAATTGAGCCGAGCAATCCGACATAGATTGAATCGACAGGCAAAGATACTAATTCTGCGAAAATAAGACAAGCTGTACCGAAAATAATTGAGAAAAACACCCATTTTGACTTGAATCGGCCAGGGAAAAACATCGCCAAAGTGAGTGGTACGAAGGTCGCCGTGGTGCGTAATCCCATCGACAGGAAGCCCAAGTCGTTGATGTAACTCCCTGAGAATGAGGCAGCTACAACAATCGCCATCAGTTGTATTCCAACGATGATATAACGCGAGACTTTAAGAGTGTTTTTCGGTTTGACGACATCTTTCACCAAGATTGTCGAAGCTCCAAGCGTCAAGCCTGAGCCACCGATGACTATTGTTATCAATAAGGTGCCGAGCACTAATCCGCCAATAAACTTCGGCAGATGGTTGGTAACAAACATCGGGAAGGCCTGCGCCGAACTCGTCATCACGCCGAGGCCTGCAGGGATGTCTTTTCCCATGAGTGTCAATGCGTTAAGCTCATCGACGGTGATGTAGTTGGCACGCATATACATTCCCACGAGCACGCAAGCGAAGCCTATCGGGATGGAGATGAGAGCCGATATCATGGCGCCTTTACGTGCAATGCTGTCGCTACTACCCGACCAGATTGCCTGGGCGTAAGTCTGGGTTGACAGCACACCGAGAATCACTGAGAGACATGAGCCCACATCTTTCGAGATTCCTCGTGCAAATGGATATTGATATCTTTGATTAAAGTCACCGACCGAGTCAAAACCGCTAATAGATTGAATATCAGAGCTTAACAAAATATTTCTCATTGAGTCGATGAGTCCTGAATAGCCTTTGGCGAGCACCAGCACCACCACGCCTGCCGCCAATGCGGAGAGGCAGAGGAGAATGATTTTCACCACGCCGCCGATACCCGCGCTCCATAATCCGCCAAACACCACGTACAGTGTCATGATTACTGCGGCGATGATAGCTGCTACCCAGAACTTCATCGGGAACAGCGTCATCAGCAGTGCCGCGGCTGACAGGACCTGAGCGATGATGCTGATAAACATACCCAGCGAGCACAGTACCGAGCCTGTCATCTCGGCTTTGCGGCCATATTCTTTACGGACTATCTCGAGCAAGGTAGTGCTTCCGCTATGTCGCAGCGGCACCACATATCCGATGGCCAAGGCCACACATCCGAGCGCCATGCCCATGGTAAACCACCAGGCCGAGATGCCGAAGCTGAACGCCAACTGAGCAGTGCCGACCGTTGATTGTCCGCCCACCAGAGTACCGATTATAGCACCGGTGACGACCCAAGTGCTAGCCTTGCCGCCACTGGTATGGAAGTCGTTGGCGTTCTTCACTTTACGCACCGAGATAATGCCTACGACTTCGATGAGAGCCACCGCTAATATCAATCCAAGAATATGATAAAATGATATCGCCATTCCCAATTTCAAAAACGATGCAAAAATAGCAAAAAGGAATGAGATTTTAGTCTTTAAATATTAGTTTTTTAATTAAATTGAGATTATTGATGCCATTTGCAGAAATGCGACCTATCACAGGGTACTGTAAGCATTTCGAAAATGGTATCAATAATCTTTTCATATGGTAATTAGTAATTCTACAATGCATTAAAAATGTATGTGATTACTATTTTTATTATATTTGCAAAAAATATTAATCATGAAAAAGCTATTATTATCCCTCATCGCTGCGGCGCTCATATTGAGCAGCTGCTGCAACAAGACAGAAAAAACAAACGAAACAGTCATGAATACTACTATGGAAGACCTGCTCACGCGCCGCAGCGTGCGTAGCTACACCGATGAAGTGCCTCCGATGGAGGTCATCGAAGAGATCTGCAAGGCCGGCACCTACGCGCCTACAGGAATGAACAAACAAGCTCCTATCATCATCGCCGTGACAAACCGTGAGGTGCGCGACAAACTCAGCAAACTCAATGCAGGAGTGTTCGGCAAGGACAACGACATGGACCCGTTCTATGGCGCTCCAGTGGTATTGGTGGTTTTGGCCGACACCACAGCGGCATTCACTTGGAAAGAAGACGGCTCACTGGTGATGGGTAACTTGCTCAACGCTGCACACGCCAAAGGACTCGGCTCATGCTGGATCCACCGCGCCAAAGAGGTGTTCGAGACAGAAGAAGGCAAGGCTATCCTCCGTGATCTCGGCATCGACGACACCAAATACGTCGGCATCGGCAACTGCATCCTCGGCTACGTGAAAGGCGACTACCCAGTGGCCAGACCGAGAAAAGACAACTATGTTTATTGGATCAAATAAGGTTTAGAATAATCTATCCATTTTGACTTCGACAAGGCGTATTTCGTCATCAAGATAGACGAGGTACGCCTTAATTGTTTGATTACCATTCATTTGCATCAGGGCCGACATGTAATCGCGGAGCTGGTTGAAATACTGCTCATGCTCCTTACCTGTCTTATAATCAATCAAAATGGTGCCTTGTGGCGTCTCGGCATAACGGTCGGGACGGATGATGCGGCCGTCGTAGGTATGGATATCCATCTCGTTCTTCACGATGGCATCTTCAGCAAAAGCTGGCTTAAGCTCTTGAATCTCAGTAACTTTACGGAATATCGCCAACAACTTCGTCGCCTGTTCTTCATCGATAGTGCCATCGTTGACATAAGGGCGCAACGCCCTCTCAGCATCGTCGATAGTCTTGATTCGCGACAGTATCTGATGCACTAACGAGCCCCATTCATCAGGCTTGAAAGAGCCTTTCTCAGCCCATATCATGGTAGGATCGGCATCAAAACTAAGCTTTTCAGTCCATTTCAGCGGCTTCGGAGCCTCCTCGCCATCTCTAAGCTCAAGCACCTTGACATCGTCATTTTTCTTATCTTTATCATTGACAATCAACAAGGTAGAAGAAAAATCTCCGAAATTATACGAAGTCATCTCCTCGCCTTCCACAACATCAAATTCATCGTGTTTTACAAAATAATCGTTAAAACCAGAGTCGTCGTTATCAGTCTTAACATGTTGAATATCAAGGTTATCCGTGAAGAAATCGGTAAAGATATTATATCCGTCCTTCGGACAATTATCGTCGGTGTAGACGTAAAGCATGTTTTTGGCACGTGTCATCGCGACATACATCAGGTCGAGAGTGTCAAGCATCGACTTAGCGGTCTCTTTCTCCACCAGCGGCTCGTAGACGGTGCCTGTGAGTTTTTTGGCCGACAGCTTCAGCAAAAACGCATCGAGATATGGGATATCCTTAGTATCCTGATTATCAGCGCATTGAATCCAGATCTCGTCTTGTGTCAGACTACGCGGCTTCAGCTTCGTTTTAGCATAAGGATACATCACCACCTTGAACTCCAAGCCTTTAGCCTTGTGGATGCTCATGATGTTGACGCAGTTGAGATCGCTGTTGGTCTGCACCGCGAGCTTGTCTTTTTTCTTATCCCAGAACTCCAGAAAATCGACGATGCCAGTGCTGTGATGACACTGCCAATCGTAGACTGTGTTCATGAAATACTGCAGGAAGATATCCGATGCGATGTTGAAACCGTAATAATCGCACAGCTGGGCGCATACATCGTAGATACCGCCCATAGTGACATGATGCCCCACTTCCTTACCCGAAAAATGCTTTATCGCAAGTTTCGTAACAGAGTTCTCATCATCGACCATCAACGATAAAGCATTGATAATCAGTTGAATCTTATCGGATGTCTTCAATAATACAGACTCTGCCGACACCACATCGATGCCATTTTCGATAAGATAGTTGGCTATATCGGAAGCGTCTTCGTTAGCCCTGACAAGAATCGTAATATCTTTATAATCAACACCTTGTGAATTCAATTCTTGAATCTGTTCAAGCATCTTCGCCTTCACTTTTTCCTTGAATTCGTCGGCTTTCATCTTACCATGGAACATCCCCACAGAGACAAAACCTGCTTGATTTTCAGGCGCGTACATCTGTTCAGCGTCGTTATAAATACCTTCCAGTGGCAGATAACGCTCGACATAGCGGAAGAATGTGTTGTTGAATTTCACCACGTTTTTCGACGAACTGAAATTTGTGGCAAGCGACATCTTCAATGCGGAATTCTGGAACTGTTGCTCACAACGCAGGCCGAAGTCGTTATCCGGACGTCTGAAGATGCTTGGCAGACTGATGATTTGCTCCACTTCGCTGCCACGGAAACGGTAGATCGACTGCTTGGCATCGCCCACAACCATATTCGTATTGCCAAACGAGAGGCTATTCTCCATCAACGGCAGGAAATTCTGCCATTGCAGCACCGAAGTGTCCTGAAACTCATCGATGAAATAATGCCCGTACCTCTCGCCTATCCTCTCATAAATGAACGGCACCGAACAGTCGTCCAGGATATCTGAAATACGCTTGTTGAACTCGGAGATGTGCACCTGCGCCGTCTCCGCGATATATTGACGGATAAGGTCGAAAATATGGTTTCTTAAGACGTATAAATATAATTCCTTTTCAATAGTTTCATATACTAACTTCTTGGAATACAACGACTTATATCTAACTATTGCATTATAATATACGTCAACTATTGAATTATCGTTGATTGTGCTTTTCTTATCATTCCAACTCTTCTCGCCATTCAGAATCTGCTCGACTTTTGAATTGGTAATCACGCTGTTACCCTCGATGATCTTCTTTTTCACCGACGGCAGTCCTTTGCTTTTTTCATTATAATCCGCCTCAGTTATGCCGAGTTGATTCTCTTTATCTTCTATATCTTTGATAATCGATGAAATAGATTCTTTTATCTTTTCATTTTCGGCATGGACATATTTCTTGATTTCATTATATTGATCCTCAGTGATATCGTGAAAATCCTTGAAATTGCCTTTACGATAAGCGTCTTCAGTAAGCAGTTTAGCGATAAATGCGCCAATTGGCTTTTTGACGTTCCATCCGGCCTCTTCCGACAGGTTATATTCCACAAAATGCGACATAATTGTGGTTATGAACTTGTCTTTGCCAATCTCATCAGAGATGCGTTTTATTATCTCTTCAATAAGATCGTCCTCATCAAGAATAACGCTGTATTGGCCAGGTAAATCGAGCTCTTTCGCAAAACTGCGTGAAAGCCGCTGCACAAAACTGTCGATGGTACATACTGCTACATCGCTGTAGTTGTGTAACATATTGACATACAATCGCTTAGCGTTAGCAACAAGCTTGTTTTCATCGATCTTGAGCGTTGTAGTGAGATGGTCACGCATCTGAACGATATCGTTGCTTTTTGAGCCTTCAATGATACCTGTCAAGAAACGTAAAATCTTGGCTTTCATCTCATTAGCAGCCTTATTGGTGAACGTAACGGCTAAGATATTGCGATATTTGTCAGCGTCGCCGCCAAGGCACAAAGTAAGATACTCCTTCACGATGGTGAAGGTCTTCCCAGAGCCTGCCGAGGCTTTGTAGATTTTGAAACTCTTACTTTGGTACTGACTCATCGCTTAGCTTTTTTTTGTTCCTGTTTTTCTTATGCAATGTGAACACTTCCTTCAGGCTGTCAAAGCTTTGCGAGAACGAGAGACCCACGCCTTGAGTGAAGTCGGAATAGTTTTCTATCGAATAATAATAGTAGTTATTCTTGATGTTTGTATGGTTATAAGCCTTGAGACTCAATCGTTTAGTGAGTCGGAAGGTTAAGTCGACGTCACCCACGATATTGTTGGCGTTGTCGGCATCGCTTCTGTTGCCTCGTATCACTCCGAAGTTGCCTTCGATGATGAGTCTGTCGTCGAAAAGCTGTGTCGACAGTGCCACTTCGAGTTCCTCGTTGGTGAGTTTGTCGTTCGGCGTGTAGTTGATACCGACGTCAATGTCTTCGTGTATCTGCGAAAGCAATGAGCTCAGCTGGCTGGTGATGACGCCATAGCCTGCGTTGGTGCCGAAACGTGAGATGTTGCTGCCGGCAGTGTACGAGAACGAGCTCAGCATCAGCAATGAAAACACCTGCTGCGCCATCACCGCCTGGTTGGTAGTGTCGATGACTGAAAACACTATGTTACGTGTGTCTTCCTTGGCGTTAGGCAGCTCGAGTCCGAATGTTATCGTCGGGTTTGTGAGCTTATCCGACAGCCTGATGATACAGTCGACGTTGACATTGTTGGTTATGGCCGTTGAGTCGATGAGTTCGGTGCCTAACGAGTTAAGCGACGACTTGGTGTGATACACACCCACAATATCGATGTCGGCATCGGTAGGGTCGCCGGTCCAACGCAGAGTGCCGCCTTCACGCAGTGTGAACGTCTTCTTCACCATCTCGAGTGCGAAGTTGAATGTTCCGCTCTTGATTCGGTAATCGCCACGCAGTATGAAGTCATCGTTATGCAATCCAATATTTATCATGCCGCTGCCGCGTGCGTTGATGCTTCCAAGGTTCTGCGGCAGGATGATGTTGACAGCCGCATCGGAGTTGACGGCAGCGTTGAGGTCCATGGTGAAGTTGCTCTCATCTTTCACCACTTCAGGGACGAACTTCTCCTCTACCGTGTCGGTCTCCTTGGCTTTTTGCACAAAAACGACGAAGTTATTATCGAGAGAACTGGTGCCAGTCAGCGGGATGTCGATCTCGGTGCCTCTCTTGGTGAGTGCGGTGATGTTCATCGACACGTCGTTGATAGGACCGCTAATCTTCACATTGCCGTCGGCGACAGCTGTTCCATAGAAGCCTTGTGCCTGTTCTGCGGGGATGTCGAGGGCTAAGAAGTCGTTGCATCGCAGATTAAGATCGAAGTTGAAGTCACGCAGATGGTCGTGGTTGATGGTACCGTTGAGAACGGCAGTGTTTCCTAGTGTATCGTGAATAGCAACATCGTTAAACACTATCTTGTCTTCCTCGAGATGAACCCTATCGCTGAAGGTGTAGTAAGTGTTAAGGAAGTTGACTCGGCATCCTGCATCATCCATCGTCACGTCGCCCACCACCACCGGGTCGCTCACCGAGCCTCTCACCTTCAGACTTCCGCTGGCCAGTCCTCCCATCCTCGTCACCACGCTGCTCACAAACGGCGACACTGTCTCAAGCTTGAAGCCATTGAAAAACATGTCGAGTTTCAGATTCTCGGTCTTCTGTCGAGGATAATAGAAGCCGAAGACACCCACCGACTTATTGCCATTCTGGTCGAACATGCGGTTGTAAACCTCCATATTGAGCATCACCGACTCGTTAGGCTCATACCAGTTGGCATAAGCGGTCACGTCGCCGACCTCCTGTCCGTTGATGTAACATTCCTTGAGGTCGACGTTCGATGAGAACGACATTTCATCCATCAAGCCTGAGACGCTGACAAATCCGTTGAGAGTTCCATCGAAGTTGATGTTTTGTCCTGCAGTGATGAAATCGAGATCCGAGATATCGAAATTGTTGAATTCAGCCATCAGGGTGTCGCTTTCCTGACGCGGGAACTCGCCGTGGATGGCGATGCGTTGTGTCTTTGTGTACAACGTAAGATTCTTAAAATCAGTGCTTTCTTCGTTGAAATCGATGTTACATGTCGGGTTGAGATACCACATCGTATCATTGATACGTATCAGGTCGGAGCTGAGATTTAGCTCGCCACCCGAGCTCTCATGAGGAGTAAACACCGACTTGATATGAGCCTTGTTGGCGTCTTCCGGCTCATCGTCATCCCAATATAAATCAGCTGTTATCTTATTATCAGCGCATTTTGCCAAAATCTTGAAATCTTCAAGTTTTATCTGGTCGGGATTCCTTTCGGTGCTGTCACGTAGTATGATATCCTTAAACGACAGATGCGTCGTCAGTTCGTCGTATGAGGCAGTGTTTTGTATGAAAAGATCAGTAAAATGTATGCCGTTGAACCAAATCTCAGGCGACATCACAGTTGAGCTGTGGCTTGTATAGATATTGTTGTAATTCAGGTTGATTGTTGTCCCGTTTTTGACGTATAGCGACGGCACAAAGAGTCTTGAAAGCTGTCGTGTGTCGTATAAATTGATGTTAAACGAGAACATCTGGTCTTTCGTGTCAGGCTCAGTATCGGCAAACCATTCCGGCATGTCGACATAACGTTTTGCGGTGGTTTTCAACGAGTTAACTAAGGTCTTGGCGTTCACTATGCCATAGCCGTAGAAGTCGAAGAAATCGCAGTCGATGGTGACATCTTTGATGCCGCTGATCTCGCTGATGTTAGCCGCGAAGTTCTTCATCTCGTACTCTTCCCCATTGAAATACTTGGTATCTTTGATGGTGAGAGCGCCGCATATATTGTCGATGTCGTTGCCGCGGAATCCTGCGTTGACATTCGTCGACAGACGCATAACTGGCTCATCATCAAGGAGATGCAGGTTTACAAGGTCTGCCTTATCGATTTTTGCGTTGACGACATAAAATGGCATCTCGCCGTTCAGGTCTATCGACGAATTCAGAACCATGTCGAGATATGGATGGTCAATATCGGTATTGAACTTAAACTTCTGATTGTTGAAATCACCATGGATGTTAACATCGTCAAACTCATTTCCATTGATTACCAATGTGTTAAGATATAAATCCGCTTCAAAATCCGTCTCTTCTTTGGTCAGGCCTTCGCCATTCATCACGAATTGGAAGGTTGTTTCCGAGCCGTCGTCGGTACCGATGATATTGTCGAGTTTTATAGTTTTTCCTGTGATATCGAACGTATACATCGGATCTTCATCGGTCCTGAGAAACACATTGGCATTGATGTCGCCCATCTCCGAGATGAAGTCGAACTGTGTCTTGAAGTTACGCGCGTATCCGTTGAAGTCGCCGTTTATCGAATATTTGCCTATTCCGGCAAGCATCTCCGGAATCGGGACTGTGACGCTGCTCGTCGGGATGGCGAAGTCTTTGGTATCTTCATACGACGAATACATCCTTCTGACGTTGACATCCATGTAAGACTCAAAGAAATCGGGCAGTCCCTTGAATGTTACGTCGGCGTCGAGCAACGATTCGTTACCGAATTCAGCCAAGAAATCACTTACGGTGAAGTCACTGACAGTGCCATCGAAACGGCCTGTGAACACGAACTTATCGGGCATCCTATCGAGTATCCACGAGAAATATCTGAGGTCGCTGAGCAGTATCGTCGATTGACGGATATCGCCTGTAATATACACAGAATCAATGAATTGATAGTATGCTCGTGAGTTGTCATAGTCGAAACGAAGGTCGATGTCGGCATACGATTCGCCTGTCTCGAGGATGAGGCTGTCGACGGTAAGGCTCTTCTCGCAGAAAAGCACGTTACCGCGACCGTTTTCAAGCACCAGACCGCAGCGGTCCTTACCTTTTAGGTATTGCACGTTGCCCATGACCGTGTCGCTAAACACCTCGAGATTAGTGATCTCGGCGAAGATGCTGTCAATGTCGAGATGCGCATAATCCATGCTTTTTTTCTCGGGATGATGCTTGTTTTGGTTCCAGTATATGACATGTCCGTTGTCGAGTATCAGCTTATCGATATAGATATGGGACACTGTCTCCTCGCTGCTATCATTGTTATTCTTGATGCCCAGCTGAGCCATGATTTCCTTGAGGTTCATCATGTCATAGCCTTCATATGTCACGATGCGGCCGAGCACATCTTTAAGATAGACCTCTTTAATTCTTATCTCGTCAGTCTTCATCGTAGGATGCAACTTGGCGTCGAGCTGACCGATCTGGAACATCGGATATCCGTCGAGGTCGTCAAACACCACATCTTCCATGCGGACCGTGAGTTTATCGGTGATGTAGAAGGTGCGTATCTTTACGTCGGTGTCGAGTTTTTTCGCCAGTTCTCCTGCCACTGAACGCGCAATCATACTCTGCACGGTGACGTCACGGAAGGCTGCCACCATGCTGGCCACGAGAGCAAAAATTATCACAAAGATAATTAAAATGCCGTGTATAATATTCTTTTTTGTACCTTTGCGCATTCTTATATTGCTATGGACGAATACATTTTAGCCATCGAATCATCGTGTGACGACACTTCCGCGGCAGTACTCCGAGGCACGACAGTCTTGTCGAATGTCATTGCTAATCAAGAGGTTCACCGTCAATACGGGGGTGTCATACCCGAGCTCGCGTCGCGTGCCCACCAGCAAAACATCATTCCTGTTGTTGAGGCCGCAATTAAGCAAGCAAATATACAAAAAAATCAAATACGCGCAATAGCTTTTACACGTGGACCCGGATTATTAGGTTCGTTGCTCGTAGGTACTTCATTTTCAAAGGCTTTCGCGCTCGCCATGGACATCCCGATGATTGAAATAAATCACACCAACGGTCATGTGTTGGCACTTTTCGCCCAGGAACCCGACAATCCAACGCCAGTCCCGCAATTTCCGTTTCTCTGCCTCACAGTGTCGGGCGGACACACCCAAATCATGAAGGTCAACGACTATTTCGACCTAGAGATCATGGGTAAGACCATCGACGACGCTGCCGGCGAGGCTTTCGACAAGACGGCCAAAATCATGGGGCTCGGCTATCCTGGAGGCCCTATAATCAATAAGTTAGCAAAAGAAGGTAACCCCGACGCTTTCCAGTTCGCCAAGCCGCATATTCCGGGCTACGACTACAGCTTCAGCGGGTTGAAGACGAGTTTCTTGTATTTCTTGCGCGACAAGCTCAAGGAAAACGAGAACTTCATCGAGGAAAACAAAGCCGACCTCTGTGCTTCTATTCAGAAAGACATTATCGACACGCTGATGAAGAAGCTCATCAAGGCAGCGAAAGACACGGGAATCAGGCAAGTCGCCATTGCCGGCGGCGTGTCCGCGAACACCGGTCTACAGGATGCTCTCATCGCCGCCGGCCGGAAGTACCATTGGGATGTGTTTATCCCGAAATTTAAATTCAGCACCGATAACGCCGCGATGATAGGAGTCGCAGGATATTTAAAGTATTTAAGAAAAGAATTCGGAAGTCAAGATATGACTCCATACGCACGTACCGTCATTTCGACTGGAGCGTAGCGGAACGGAGAAATCTCCAACAATTGAATGAGATTTCTCGACTCCACTTCGTTTCGCTCGAAATGACGAAAACAAATAACATAAACAATGAATTGGGAATCGTTATTATCAGCAAAACGTGAGGCTCGCGCACAGAGCGTCGCCGACATCAGAAACGAGTTTCAGAGAGATTATGACCGTATAATCTTCTCCAACATCTTCCACCGACTGCAAAACAAGACACAGGTGTTCGCGCTGCCTGGTGCCAAACTCGTGCATAACCGACTGACACACAGCCTCGAAGTGGCCAGCGTCGGACGTTCCATAGCACGTAAGGTGTCGAAATTCCTCATCGAGAAATACGGTCCCGACTTTCATGAGGTGATCTACGACATCGACACCATAGTGTCGACAGCATGTCTGGCTCACGACCTCGGCAACCCTCCTTTCGGTCATTCCGGCGAGGAGACGATGAGTAGCTATTTCAAATATGGCGAAGGCAAGAAACTTCAGAGCCAAATCCCTGAGTATCAATGGTCTGACCTCATTTCTTTCGAAGGCAACGCCAACGCCTTCCGCCAGCTCACACATCAGTTTGCAGGCCGTCGCGAAGGAGGCCTGTCACTCACCTACGCCTCACTTGCCACCTTGATAAAATATCCTTACCCTT
Organism: uncultured Bacteroidales bacterium; assembly: GCA_947304185.1. Lineage (GTDB taxonomy): Bacteria > Bacteroidota > Bacteroidia > Bacteroidales > F082 > Limimorpha. The sequence goes on along the minus strand of CAMZAM010000015.1, from coordinate 6,341 downwards.
CATTCGACAAAGGTAACCGTAAGAAATATAACGTCTTCAACAGTGAAATAGAGCATTTCGAGAAAGTGATGGAAGGCTGCGGCATTCCTCGTCTCGACAGCACCAAGCCGATATATGCACGTCACCCGCTTTCTTACATGATGGAGGCCGCCGACGACATATGCTATCTCATCCTCGATATGGAAGACGCACATAAACGCGGCATCATCCAGACTGCCGACATCGACAAGCATTTCACGGCCTTCTTCAGCGAGGAAAGACCAGAAGAAGCTTGGTTCTTCGAGCGTCGCGAGCATATCTTCAAGACCGTCACCGACGCCAATGAACGCATGGCTTTCCTACGCGCCACGGTCATCAACAAGCTCGTCGACTGCGTGTCGAAGGTGTTCATCGAGAACTACGACGACATCATGGCTGGAACGTTCAAAAACAGTCTCATCGCACATCTGCCGAAGCTCGAGCAAGACGCACTCGAAGGCTGCAGAAGCTTCTCAGTGCCAAACATTTACAAGCATCCATCGGTAGTTAAGATTGAAGTCAGAGGCTATAATATCATCGGCAGCCTGATGAAAGAGTTCATCGACGCAGTGCTGGAGCCCGACAGCGGCTACCACAAGCGCCTGATGTCGATTATCCCTGATCAGTTTAAAACAGAAAAAGACGACTTGTATTCGAAAATCCAAGTCGTCCTTGACTACATTTCCAACATGACCGACCTTTATGCGGTGCAGTTGTATAAAGATCTGAGAGGAATCGAGTAAATCTCTTTATTTTCCAGTCAAATCGTGATATCTGCGACGGGCTGAGACGTATGTGATCTGCCTGTCGGTAATGGCATTTTGTGCCTGCAGAAGCAGCGCGTTGGCCTCCAGAACGTCGGTAATGGTGGTCATTCCAGCACGATAGTTCAGCTCGGCTACACGATAGTTTTCCTGAGCCATATCCAAGGCCGCCTGATCCGACTGAAGCAGAGCCTCAGCCTCAATCATCTGGTTATATGCCTGTTTCTCCTGCAGCGACATCTTCTGCATCAGGTCTTGCTGCTGAAGCTCGTATTCTTCAATCTTGAAGTTATGCTCCTTGATCTTATGCGACGTCTCCCACCATTGTGTCACTGGAACCGACACTTTAGCGAATACAAAGGCATTGCCTTTATAATCCTTGATCAAATTGCCATACGATAACATCGCTCCTACTGCAACCTCAGGCAAGGCCTCACCTCTCGTGAGTTTCTTGTTGTAGTTCTCCGCATCGATTTGAAGCTGAAGCAACCTCACCTCCGGACGCTCATAATTGTCGTTTTCAGTAATATTGTCGCCATCCTCAGGATTCTCATCAAGATTCAGACCTTCTTCAGGATATTCGATACCGATTTCCTGGCAGAGAAGCTGCGAAGCCAGCACTATGCCGTTGTTAAGCTGAAGCTGCATTGCCTCGTATTTATTCTTCTCGAGATCAACACGAAGCTTGTCGTTCTTGGTAACCAAACCGGCCTTCAGCGCCACGTCGACGCTGTGTTCCAACGAGTCGATTAACGTCAATGCCGACTCGATAGTAGCCACTTTCGACTTCAGTCCGACCACTAGATAATACGACGACTCGATGTTTTCCATAATGTCTCGCTCCGACACCTCGGCCTTTAATTCAGCTGCCTCCACTCCCAGTTTAGCGAGTTTGTTACCATTGACGATACGTCCACCGACAAAGATTGGCTGCACTGCCATAGCACTGACGCTGTGACCTTTTTTCATCAGCTCAATCTTTTCAGGGATATCCAGACCGGCATCATTCAAAAACTCAATGATGGTCTTCAAGATAAGGCCGAATTCGTCATGAATGTCGTCGACGCCATATTCTATGATTGGATTTTTAGCATAATAAGCAATATAATTGAGACTTACCTGAGGGAAATATTTGGTAAACACCTGTTTTTTCACCTCCTGAGCCTTCTCAATCTCAATCTGATTGGTCTTAAACTGTGCATTATTGGCTCTCGCAAGGGCAAAACACGAGTCAAGTGTAAGAACATCAGCGTTTTGCGCCGTCAGGCCTAACGTCAGAAATGCCAAAACTAATATCAAAATATATCTTTTCATAGCATTATTCATTATTATGTTCTTTATTCCATTTCTCGTGACGACGATCACGTTTATCAAGATTTTTCAAGAATCTGAGGTTGAGCCTTTGCCAGAATTTCTTATCACTCTCGCCAGCGTCGAATGCCAGGCAGTATGCCACCGGAAGCACCGTCACCACTAACGGGAACGTGAGGATTGTGCCAAAGCATATCACCACGCCCATAGGCTCCCACAGTAACGTCTTCGCGAGAATCATCGGGATGACGCCGAGAGCTGTCGTTGCTGAAGTTAAGAAGATTGGTCTCATACGGCGCAAGCCGGCTTCGTAAGCCGCCTGATGCACAGGAATCTTCTCCTTAAGGCGTAACTCAGCGGCATAGTCGTACATGATGATGGCATTACGCACGATGATACCGATGAGCGAGATGACGCCCAAGATCGCAGTAACCGACATATCGAGTCCGAACATCCACAAGCCGAGAGTCGAGCCGAAGATACAAAGCACTGATACTGAGAGAGATAACATAGAAATACCAATTTTCTTATAATGGAAAATCAGCACTATGAACATCACCACGATAGCAGCCATAATCGACTGTATGAGTGACGGCATCGTCTCCACTGTGACAGCCATCGAGCCGCCTTTTTCGATGAGGATATCATCAGAGATATCAAGTGTAGCGATGTATTTGTCGATATTCGTGAACTCTTTGAGCTGTCCGGCTCCCGGAATGACGTCGGCAGCCACGGTGATACATTTGATACCGTTACGGTGTGGCAGGTTGTTGTGCTTAAACTGCGGCACAAGCTTCGCCACCTGACGAAGTGGCACCCACTGACCTGGATGCGATGTAGGAATCAACATATCGCCAAGTCCTTCATAATCAATATGATGGACACCTTCGGTATATACTGTTGTATGAAGGTTATAACCGCCCTCCCATAACGACACGATGTTGCTTCCCGACAATGAGCTTGCCAGATATACCGACAGCATCGACTGTGTCACGCCGAGACGGCAGGCCTCTTCCATATCAAGTTCAACTTCGATAACTTCTTCGGTCTCATCAAAATCGGAATGCACATAGAACAGGTTCGGACTTCGTTTCATAAACGACTTGATGGAATCGGCCACGATGCTAAGCTGGTCGTAGTCGTCACCCGAGATGTAATATTCAACAGGCGCGTTCACAATCTGATAGTCCATCTGTTTGAAACGAATCTGCGCTATCGGGAAGATATTCTCAAACTTCTGCGAGTATTCGTTCATCATCTCCTTCGTGGCTTCATCCGATTTAGTAATCACGATAAATTGCGCGTAGGCATTAGTCGGCGTCGGCTCTGGAGCGTATGTCATGTGGAAACGCGGCGATGCCATTCCGAGGAATGCTGTCACCGATTCTACACGGCTGTCGGCTTTCAAAATCTTCGTCAGAGAATCAGCAACGGCGGCCGTCTCCTCTATCGAGCTGCCGTATGCGAGATGTATCTCCACTGCGAAGCTGTCACGCTCGGCCTTAGGCAGCATCTGGATGTTGATTTTAGTGAAGATCAAACCTCCGATGACCACCGATGCCAGCGCCACGAACACTGTGGTCCATTTATGGCGGAAACAAAGGTTAAGGAGTTTCTTATATCCGTTTTGAAGAATGTCGAAGAACTTCGCCTGAATCTTCTCAAAACGCGATCGTTTGTTAGGGTTTGGCGGTGCTATCATCCTCGCCGACATGAATGGGATGACCCAGATGGCATAGAAGAAGCTGCACGCCAGAGTGATGAATATAGCCCATGGGAACAACTTGATGAAGTCACCCATGTTAGTACCATCCATCAACGGCAGCATCGGGAAGAACATACATGAGATAGAACATGTGGCGATGAGCATCGACGTCATGAGCGTCTTGGTGGAGACGGCCGCAGAATACCATCGCGAGTGTCCCTCGCTGAGCATGTCGGAATATCCGTCGATGACAACGACAGAGTCGTCAACGATCATACCCAAGACAACGATGAGAGCCGCTAAAGTAACGGTGTTAAGTTCCATTCCCAAGAGCAGCATGATAGCCCAAGCTGCCGCGATACACACCGGCACCGATGTCGACGACACCAATGCGGTCCTCAACGGGAACAGCATGAGCATTACCAGGATAACGATGATGATAGCCTCAATGAGGTCTCTCAGGAACGACATCACCGACTTGTTTACAACGACAGGCTGGTCGGTGATACGATGCACCTTGATGTCTGGCGGAGCTGTCTTCAAGAAAGCGTCGATCTTCTTGTTCACCTCTTCGCCGAAAGCCACCACGTTATAGCCCGGACGCATCTCCATGGAGAAGATCAGACAGCGGTTGTTGTCGACGAGACTGTCGGAATACTGAATATACTGTGATGATTCCTGATAGCGACGTTCGAGACGTGCCACGTCACGCAGCTTCACCGTCTGACCCGTGACAGGATCAGAGAAAACGACAAGTTCATAAAGCTGATACAGGTCGTCGATAGGTACGTCAACGTGTATAAGTGCTTGACCGTCAGTGTTTTCGACTACACCAGACACGGTACGGAGACTGTGTGCAGCGAGTTCTGCTGTCACCATAGCCGGAGAAACAGCATATTGCGTCATGCGCGCAGGATCCATGTAAACGGCAATCTCTTCCTTCTGCTCACCCACAATCTTGATGTTACCCATGGTCGGGATGGTACGCAGCTTCTCCGAGAGTTTATCAGCAAACTCACGCAGTTCGCGCGACGAACGCTGGTCACTCTCGATGGCAAGCAACAACGACGAGGCATTGCCGAAGTCGTCGATAACAGCCGTGGCGATGACGCCTTTCGGCAGATCTGTCTGACGGAACAGCACCAAGCCCTGACGGATACGCGACCACGTCATCTTGGCATCTTTACAGTCGTTGTTGAGGTTGACGATGATGACGAGCATCCCGTCCTTCGAATACGAATACGTCTTGGTCTTGTCCACATCGCTGAATGTGAACAGATACTGCTCAGTGACGCCGGCCACCCTCTGCTCTATCTCGTCGGCAGTGGCGCCGGGATAAACAACAGCCACCACGCCGGTACGGATCGTCACATCAGGGAACTCGTTCTTCTTCAGACGAGGAAGAGCGAAGAAGCCGAAGATCACGATGACCGACACGAAGAAGAACACCAAGGTGTGGTTCCTCATCGCAGCTTCTACAATATTTCTTTTTTGAGCCATAAATCTCTAATTTACTGATTATCAATTATTTAAAAGAGACTTTAGCTCCGTTGTACAATTTCTGATAGCCTACCGTAACGATGGTGTCGCCATTTTCGAGGCCTTTCTGCACGAGCACGCCGTTCTTCACGAAGTCGCTCACCTCGATGATGCTACGGTGCGACTTGCCGTTTTTCACTGTCCACACTGCCAGTCCGTCGGCAACGGTCTGCACACATGATGCTGGTATGACAATGCCCGACAAAGCTGCCGAGTTGATGCGGACCTTAGCTACCATGCCTGGCAGCGCTTCTTTTCCGTTAAGGTCGATCTTTGCCTTCACGGTATAGGTGTGTCCGAACGGATTAGAAACAATGGCCTTGTCGGAGATGACGACTTCTTCATCATTGATGTTGAGAGCGCTGATCTCAGCCCAAGCTTTATCACCAATATTTATCATCCCCACCTCTTTTTCAGGAACGGTGAATTCTACGATGAATTTATTCATATCGATGAGATTGCAAAACGTCTCCGAAGGACGCATCATCTGACCTACCACGTGATCCTCCATGCTGATGATTCCGTCTTGAGGCGCGTAGATGGTGCAGTCTTCGAGATTCTTACGTGTCGAGATCTCGGTCTGACGAGCTTTCTCGAGGTCAGTCTCCATCTGAACCCAGCGCACATCGCTGATGCCGCCCTCTTCGTGAACAGTTTTCAGACGTTTGTAGCCGTCTTCAGCTTGATTCAACGATGCCAATGCCGCGTCGTGCAAGCTCTTTGCCGTGGTTTCATCTACCTTGGCGATGATGTCGCCTTTCTTAACTTTCTGTCCGTTATGGACATAGATATCGGTAAGAGTGCCGCCCAAATGGAACGACAGAGAAACCTTCACCTCGCTCTTAATCGAGCCCACATAATTGCGGAAATTCGTTCCGTCGGCGAAGTCAACAACGGCGATCTCAACAGGAATGACCGGGTCGTAGACCTGCTGATTCGTGTTATCACTACATCCTATCAATAAAATTGATAAAGGAATAAGCATCAAATGTCTGATTCTCATC
>CAMZAM010000014.1 GCA_947304185.1 uncultured Bacteroidales bacterium | reverse complement strand
GGTTTTTTTTTTTTTTTCTTTGGGGGGGCGCGCCCCGGCGCCCCCACAACTATGGCGTTCCCCAAGGGAGAGGTTATTTCACTGGATGATCCTTTGCAAACAGCTGCAATCTCTCAGCGAGCACTGGAATCTCATCGCGTTTGATGAGCGAGGTGCAGGCGCGGATGCCTTGCTTGTCGCTGCCGCAGGTATCCAACGAGATAGCCGAGATGCCGTAGTACATCATCTCTTCGACGAGGTCGGCGCCCTTGAAGCCTGGATAGCAGTAGGTGAAATAGAATCCGTCGGCGATAGGCTCTCCGAGGTCCTCATCATATGTGATGTAGAAACCAGCTGCCAGGAAAGCATCTTTCATCAATTTTGCCTTCTTGCCATATTCCAATACGTCATCGCGGTAGTTGTAGATGCCATCGTTAACAGCCTTCAAAACGCCAGTCAAAGCGTACTGTGCCGAGTGTGCAACGCCTGATGTCAGCGGGTGTAATGCTCCAAAGAGGATGCCGCGTAAGAAGATCTCCTGTCCGCAGAATGCCTTCAAATCAGGGTAGTGGCGTGCTGCGAGTTTGTCGCTGATGGCGAGGATGGCACAACGTTCGCCAGCAAAGCTGAATGCCTTCGAGCTTGAAATCATCAACATGTAGTTGTCGGCATATTTACCAACGGTAGGCTGGAATGGAGCCTCTCCCGGATGGCTGTAGTCTTTACGGAAGTCCATGCCGAAGTAGGCGAGGTCTTCGAGAACGATGACGTCATATTTATTCGCGAGTTCGCCGATAATCTTGAGTTCTTCGTCGGTGAGGCACACCCAAGTCGGGTTGTTAGGATTCGAATACAGCATGCTGTGAATCTTACCTGTCTTCAGTATTTCCTCGAGTTTCGCGCGAAGCTTCTCACCACGGTAGTTGTAGATGTCGAAATGCTCCATCGGGATACCCAAAACCTTGCACTGGAACTTGTGCACCGGGAAGCCCGGGTCGATAAACAACATGGTGTCTTTTCCCTTGTTGAGATGACCTGTGATCATAAACGATGCGAAAGCGCCCTGCATCGAACCCACTGTAGGGATGCAGTTGGCTGGAGCAATGTCGAGGTCGAGGAAGTTCTTGATGAAACGTGATGCCTCTTTCTTCAATGCCGGCACGCCGTCGATTGGAGGATATGTCGCTGCCACGCCTCTCTTCACCGCTTCAACCTGTGCATCGATGCCTGCCTGTGCTGCAGGAAGACCAGGATTGCCAAGCTCCATGTGGATGAACTTCACGCCGCTTGCCGCCTCAAGATCGAATGCAAGCTTGTTGATCTCACGGATACCTGCTCTGCCAACGCATGCGAGGTTGCTATCAGCGAAAACTTTCTTTGCTACTTCTACTGGAATTACGTTATTCTTCATGATAATATCGTTGATTTTTAATTATTTCCGTTTTCAAAATTTGCGATGCAAAATTACGAAGATTTTTATGAAAACAAAAGGAATTTCGAAAATAATTTTACTTTGGCTATTAGCTATTGGCCGTTGGCTTAAAACCAATAGCCAAAAGCCAAGTGCCAATAGCAAAAAAAGACGCATTCCTGCGTCTTTTTTGTGGGTCGTACTGGACTCGAACCAGTGACCTCTGCCGTGTGAAGGCAGCGCTCTAAACCAACTGGGCTAACGTCCCTCCCGTTGATACAAAAGACGCTTTTCAGCGTCTTTCTGTGGGGCGAACAAGGATCGAACTTGTGACCTCATGCCTGTCAAGCATGCGCTCTAAACCAACTGAGCTACCGTCCCATTTGCGGGTGCAAAAGTACAACAAATTTTTATTCCAACAAACTTTTTTTGTAAAAAATTTTTTCATATCTTTGAAATTTCAAATCTATAACAAAATGAAAAAAGTTAAGTATCTGTTAATCATTGCATTAGCTTTAATCCTAAATGCTACAACCTACGCACAAGAAAAGAAAAACATTGATCTTTCCGACCTCTACGAGCGCCCGACATTCCAAACCAAAGGCGTGAGAGGCATGAATCCGATGCGCGATGGCGAGACTTACGGCACCATCGAACGCGGCGAATTCAATATTTATAATTATAAATCTGGCAAAAAAGTCAAGACTCTGTTCAGCTTTATGGAACTCGTTCCAGAAGGCGACACACTCCCGATTCGCGCCTATAATTACATTCTCAGCGACGATGAGTCGAAGGCACTGTTCCTTACAAACGTGAACTACATCTACCGCCACTCGTTCACCGCCGATTATTATGTTTACGATATCAAGACAAAGAGCCTCAAGCCTCTTTCAGATAACGGAAGCCAGCGCCTTGCATCTTTCTCGCCTGATGGTACGAAAGTCGCTTTTATGCGCGATAACAACTTGTTTATCAAAGACTTAAATAAAAACGAAGAGAAACAATTCACTTTCGACGGATTGTACAACAATATTATTAATGGTGCTCCTGACTGGGTCTACGAGGAGGAATTCAGCTTCTCACAGGGCTTCTTCTGGTCACCCGACAGCAAAAAAATCGCTTACTACAAATTCGATGAGTCGAAGGTGAAAGAGTTCCAAATGGAGGAGTTTCAAGGTCTTTATCCTGAATGGTACAGCTTCAAATATCCTAAGGCCGGCGAAGACAACTCTGTGGTTGAGGTTTATGTTTATAATCTCGAAAACGGCTCGACGAAGAAAATGGATACTGGCGAAGAGACCGATATCTATCTGCCGAGAATGAAATGGACACAAGACGCTAATGTGCTTGCTATTCAACGACTTAACCGTCATCAGAATCATCTTGAGATTCTTGCTGCTAACGCTACGACAGGCGAGTCAAAGGTGTTTTATGATGAGACAAACAAATATTATATCGACATCACCGACGACTGGACATTCCTCAAGGATGGAAAGCAGTTCCTCATCACCAGCGAGCGCTCGGGCTACAATCATATTTACATCTGCCAACTCGATGGCTCTAACGTCAGAGCACTGACTTTCGGCGACTGGGATGTTACCAAGATTTATGGTTTCGATGGCAAAGAAATCTATTTTCAAGCTGCTAAAAACTCACCGACAGAGCGTCAGATTTACGCAGTGAATCTTAAAGGTATGATGCGTCAAATTATTGGTAATGAAGGAGTTAACAATGCTCGTTTCAGTAATACCTTTAAGTATTTCATCAATATCAACTCGACGGTTACGAAGCCTTACGAATATACCTTATATAATAATAAAGGCAAGGTTGTGAGGGTATTGGAAGATAACCACGAACTTGTTGAGCGTCTGAAGGATTACAACCTCAGTGAGAAAAAGCTCATCAAGATTAGCGATCCGGCGTTTGTTATGCCTGACGGAACCACCGTCGACGTTGACGCGTGGCGGATCCTGCCTCCAAACTTCGATCCTAACAAGAAATATCCTGTGTTGATTTATGTTTACGGCGGTCCGGGTCATCAGACCGTGCTCAACCAGTGGGATAACAGCGATTGGGACTGGATGCAGCTGCTTGCACAGAAAGGCATTATCTCGGTTTCAATCAACAATCGTGGCAGTGGCGCTCAAGGCGAGATGTTCAAGAAGATGACATATCTCGAACTCGGAAAATACGAAACCGAAGACATGATCACTTTGGCGAAATATATGGCCAATCAGCCTTATGTTGATGCTGAGAAGATCGCCATCTACGGCTGGAGCTACGGCGGATTCATGGCAGCTAACGGTATCACCAAGGGCGCTGACTACATCAGCACTGCTGTGTCGGTGGCACCTGTTACAAACTGGAGATATTACGACAATATCTACACTGAGCGTTATATGCGTACACCACAGGAGAATCCTGAGGGTTACGACGCCAATTCACCTGTTAGCAACACCGCTATGATTAAGGGTAACTACCTGCTTTGCCACGGCTCGGGCGATGATAACGTTCACTATCAGAATGCGATGGAGCTCATCAAGTCGATGATTGCCAATGGCGTGCAGTTCGACCTGATGATTTATCCTAACAAAAACCACGGCATTTACGGCGGCTATCAGGAATACGGCGATGGCGAATGCAGAATGCACCTGTTCACAAAGATTGATAATTTCTTGTTCAAGCACTTACTTGACAAATAGAAACAACTTTGGCTTTTGGCCGGTGGCCTTTGGCTGCCAATAGCTAATAGCCAACAGCCAAAGTAAAAATTTGAAAAATTTTTGTTAAAGGTATCAAAATAAGTTGTATTTTTGCACACTCGTTTTGAGACAATTTTTTTAGTTTAACAATTAAAAGAAAGAGAGAGTATTAAAAATGATTATTATTCCTGTAAAAGACGGTGAAAGCATCGATCGCGCTTTAAAACGCTACAAGAGAAAGTATGAGAAAACCGGTGTTGTGAAAGAATTGCGCAACCGCCAGAAGTTCACAAAACCATCAGTTATCAAACGTGAGGCTCTTCAGAAGGCTATCTACGTTCAGAAACTCCGTCAGGCTGAAGAAAACGCCTAATCGATTCACACTTAGCAAGAATAGAATCAAGAAAAAATCGCTGTGGGATCCGCAGCGATTTTTTTTGTTAAAAACACTTGACATTTTCAAAATTGCTTCGTAACTTTGAAGCGTAATTTGAAGGCAATTATGCTTGAGAAGTTTATAAGGTATATCAAAACGGAAAGGAGATACTCAAATCTCACTGTGTCAGCGTATAAGCGTGACTTGGAGCAGTTCGGGGAATACCTTATTAATATATACGAGCTTAACAACATCACAAAGGCGACCACCGTCATGGTGCGCTCTTACATCGTTCATTTAAAAAAGGAATTAGGGGAGGAGAACCGTTCGATCAACCGTAAGATGTCATCGTTGCGTTCATTTTACAAGTTTTGTTTGCGCGAGGAGGCTATTGAAGTCTCGCCAATGCAGGGCGTCAAGTCGTTGAAGCAGCCTAAGGAGTTGGCGAAGTTTGTGCCTGAGCAGGACATGGAGAAGGTGCGTTTTGACGGAGACGGCGACTTCAAGGTGGTGCGCGACGAGTTGATTTTTGAGATGTTATATCAGACTGGCATGCGTCAGGCGGAGTTGCGTGGCTTGAAGGATAGCGATGTGGATGCGGTGGCTATGCAGTTGAAGGTTAGGGGCAAGAGAAACAAAGAGCGCATCATCCCGATAAGCAGGCCTTTGCTGGAGATGGTCGACAACTATAAAAATGTTCGCGACGAACAATTTCCCGCGCGCGGGAACGTTATATTAATAGTCGATGACAGAGGAGGAGAGATGAGTCCGACCTTTGTTTATCGAGTGGTTCATAGGATATTGGAGGGCGTGACGACGCTCGAGCAGAAGAGCCCGCATGTGTTGAGGCATACTTTCGCAACTCACATGCTTAATGAGGGTGCCGACATCAGGGCGATACAGAAGATCTTGGGTCACAGCAGTCTTAGCTCGACGCAGATTTACACTCACAATACCATTGAGCAGTTGAAGGAGATATATCAGACCGCTCATCCTTTGGGTGACGAATGATAAAAATATTATTTAATCTTTTAAATAGGAGGTAATTATGAAAGTTACGATTAACGCGGTCCATTTCAAGGCAGACAGCAAGTTGGAAGAGTTCATCACGAACAAGATTGAGAAATTGTGCAGCAAGTTAGACGATGCACAGGGTGCTGAGGTCACATTGAAGTTAGACAACACCGATGCGCCGGAAAACAAGATTGCGGATATCAGAATTTTGTTAAAAGGCAACGATTTATATTCGAGTAAGCAGTGCAAGACGTTTGAAGAGGCTGTTGACAAGGCCATCGATGCGTTGAAAAACCAGGTTGAAAAGTACAAGAATCGCTTCGACAAATAGGGCTTATTCTGTTGATACACAATAATTTGACTGCCTTTTTGAAAAAAAAATTAAAAATTTTCTAAAAAAAGGTTGTCGGTATATAAAAAAGTTGTAATTTTGCACACCATTTTCGATGAAAGGAAGTGGTGTGCTTTTTTGAGTACAGTTCTTTGAAATAGAGGCCGGCATAGCTCAGCGGTAGAGCACGTGATTTGTAATCTCGGGGTCGGGGGTCCAAATCCCTCTGCCGGCTCACGGAGCCTTAGCAATTATTGCCGGCATAGCTCAGCGGTAGAGCACGTGATTTGTAATCTCGGGGTCGGGGGTCCAAATCCCTCTGCCGGCTCGAAGTTAAAGAATTGTTAAGGCAAGAAGGGGGAGTCGCATAGCGGCAATTGCAACAGACTGTAAATCTGTCCTCGGATGAGTTCGGTGGTTCGAGTCCACCCTCCCCCACAGAGAGGCGGAAGTAGCTCATTTGGCAGAGCGAAAGCCTTCCAAGCTTTAGGTAGCGGGTTCGAGCCCCGTCTTCCGCTCGAAAAGCCGGCGTAGCTCAGTGGTAGAGCACTTCCTTGGTAAGGAAGGGGTCACGAGTTCAACTCTCGTCGCTGGCTCATTTGGTATGAAAATAGGTAAATTAATTTGAATATTAACCTTAAGTAAACAAAAAATAGTATGGCAAAAGAAAAATTCGAAAGATCTAAACCACACGTTAACATTGGTACAATCGGCCACGTTGACCATGGTAAGACAACTTTGACAGCTGCTATCACACTTCACCTGTCAAAGAAGGGTTTGTCGGAAATCAAGACATTTGATGCTATCGACTCAGCCCCAGAAGAAAAAGAAAGAGGTATCACCATCAACACAGCTCACGTTGAGTATCAGACAGAGAAACGTCACTACGCACACGTTGACTGCCCTGGTCACGCTGACTATGTTAAGAACATGGTTACTGGTGCTGCTCAGATGGACGGTGCTATCATCGTCGTCGCTGCAACAGACGGTCCTATGCCACAGACCCGTGAGCATATCTTGCTCGCCCGTCAGGTTGGTGTGCCACGCCTCGTGGTGTTCTTGAACAAGTGCGACCTTGTTGACGATGAAGAACTTCTTGAACTCGTTGAGATGGAAGTCCGCGACCTCCTCAGCAAATATGAATTCGACGGTGACAATACTCCTATCATCCGCGGTTCAGCTCTCGGCGCTTTGAACGGCGAACCACAGTGGGAAGCAAAGATCGACGAACTCATGGACGCTTGCGATACATGGATTCCTGAACCAGAAAGAGCTGTTGATAAACCATTCTTGATGCCTATCGAGGACGTGTTCTCAATCACAGGTCGTGGTACAGTTGCTACAGGTCGTATCGAGACCGGTATCATCAAAGTTGGTGATCCTGTTGATATTATCGGTATGGGCGCTGAAAAGCTCAAATCAACTGTTACAGGTGTTGAGATGTTCCGTAAGATTTTGGACGAAGGTGAAGCTGGCGATAACGCAGGTTTGCTCCTCCGTGGTATCGATAAGGATGAGATCCGCCGTGGTATGGTTATTGCAAAACCAGGTTCAATTAAGCCTCACAAACACTTCAAAGGTGAAGTTTACGTCCTTTCAAAGGAAGAAGGCGGTCGTCACACCCCATTCAGAAACAAGTATCGTCCTCAGTTCTACTTCAGAACAACTGACGTTACCGGTGAAATCACCCTTCCAGCCGGAATGGAAATGGTTATGCCAGGTGACCACGTCACTATCGAAGTGAACTTGATCTCTGAGATCGCTATGGACAAAGGTCTCCGCTTCGCTATCCGTGAAGGTGGTAGAACAGTCGGTTCAGGCCAGGTCACAGAAATCATTGACGACTAAGAATAAATCCAGAGTGCCCCTAACACGGGCACTCTACACACAGGCGTAGCTCAGTTGGTAGAGCGGTGGTCTCCAAAACCACGTGTCGAGAGTTCGAGTCTTTCCGCCTGTGCTTATTAGTAAAACAGTTCAAACAAAATGAAAAAGTTTATAAACTACGTAAAAGAATGTTACACCGAGTTAGTCCAGAAAGTTAGCTGGCCTACTTGGAAAGAACTGCAAAGTAGTGCTGTCGTCGTATCCATTGCTTCCCTTATCATCGCTTTAGTGGTGTACTTGATGGATAAGTCTTTTGAAACCTTATTGGAGGCGTTCTATCGCATCTTCTAATAAGGAAATGTTTGATCTAAAAAATCATCATTCAACTACTTTATTAAATCACAGATAAGATGAGTGAACAGAACGAAAAGAAATGGTATGTGATTCGCGCGATAAGCGGTAAAGAGAAAAAGGTTAAAGAATATCTCGATGCCGAGTTGTCACGTAACGTTGCATTACAGGATCTGATTTCGCAAGTTTTGATCCCGACAGAGAAGGTGTATTCGGTGAGAAACGGTAAGAAAGTCAGCAAGGAAAGAAATTACCTTCCTGGCTACGTACTCATTGAGACTGTTCTCGATGCCGAGGTTAAGCATCTTATCAAGGAAACTCCGAATGTGCTGGGCTTCTTAGGCACACGCGGAGGCGAACCTGACCCGCTTCGTCCATCAGAAGTCAAACGTATTTTAGGAAAAGTTGACGAGATGACAGAAGCAGGTGAGGGCTCGGAACTCGAGTTCATTGTAGGCGAGACTGTGACAGTCAACGACGGACCGTTCTCCAGTTTCAGTGGCGTGATCGAAGAAGTCAACGATGAGAAGAAAAAGCTCAAAGTTATGGTGAAGATCTTCGGTCGCAAGACACCTCTTGAACTCAGCTACTTCCAGGTGAAGAGAGAGAGTTAAGAATAATGGTTAATGTTTTCATTTAACTTTTTATAAGAAATTCAAATGAAAGAAGTAAGCGGATTAATTAAACTGCAAATCAAAGGAGGAGCCGCTAATCCAGCACCACCTGTCGGACCAGCATTAGGTTCAAAGGGTGTTAACATCATGGAGTTCTGCAAGCAGTTCAATGCTCGTACACAGGATCAGGCCGGTAAAGTTTTGCCAGTCATCATCACTGTTTATAAAGACAAGAGCTTTGACTTCGTTGTAAAAGCATCTCCAGTAGCTGTCTCCGTACTCGAGGCTGCCAAGGTCGCCAAGGGATCAAAAGAGCCTAACCGTTCAAAGGTCGGTTCAATCACTTGGGACGCTGTCCGTACTATCGCTGAGAACAAGATGAAGGATTTGAATTGCTTCACCATCGAATCAGCAATGAGCATGGTCGCTGGCACAGCCCGTAGCATGGGTATAAAGATTACAGGCGAATCACCTTTAAAGTAAGACCAAGTCTTAAGCATTTGTAGAACAAACAAAAAAATTTAAAATGGCAAAAGTATCTAAAAACAGAAAAGAAGCTTTAGCTAAGTTCGACAAAAGCAAGGCCTACTCCTTGACAGAAGCTGTTGATATCGTAAAACAGATCACTTACACCAAGTTTGATGCTTCAGTTGATATCAACGTACGTTTAGGTGTCGACCCACGTAAAGCCAATCAGATGGTTCGTGGTAGTGTGACACTGCCTCACGGTACAGGTAAAGTTACCCGCGTGTTGGTATTATGTACGCCAGATAAAGAACAGGAAGCAAAAGACGCAGGTGCTGATTTCGTCGGATTTGAGGAATATGTCCAGAAAATCAAAGACGGTTGGACCGATGTCGATGTGATTATCACCATGCCAGCATTGATGCCGAAGGTTGGTGCTCTTGGTAGAATCCTCGGACCACGTGGATTGATGCCAAACCCGAAGACCGGCACAGTGACAATGGAAATTGGTAAGGCTGTTAAGGAAGTGAAAGCTGGTAAGATTGATTTCAAAGTTGACAAATACGGAATCATCGACAGCCGCATTGCAAAAGTGAGCTTCCCAGCTGAGAAGATTTATGAGAACGCAAAGGAAATCCTTTCGATGATCATCAAGTTGAAACCAGCAGCAGCTAAAGGTACTTACATCAAGAGTATCTACATCTCAAGTACAATGAGTCCGGGTGTTCAAGTGGACGTCAAATCAGTAGCCATCTAAACCCTTAAATAAGTATTGACATGAGAAAAGAAGATAAAGAAGTTATCATTAACTCGATAGTGGACCAGTTGACAGCATGTCCTAATTTCTATTTGACCGACATCGAGGCATTGAATGCTGAGAAGACCAGTCAGTTGAGAAGAATGTGCTTCAACAGCCAGGTCAAGCTTGTTGTGGTGAAGAACGCATTACTGAAGAAGGCCATGCAGAAGACAGGTAAGGATTACGGTGATCTTTACGACGTCTGCAAAGGCACGACAGCAATGATGTTGTCAGAGAATGGCAACGCCCCTGCAAAGCTGATCAAGAAGTTCCGCAAGACTTGTGACAAGCCGATTCTTAAGGGCGCATACATTGAGGAATGCACCTATATCGGTGACAACATGGTTGACACATTGTGCAACATCAAGTCGAAGAACGAACTCATCGCCGACATTATCGCATTGCTCCAGTCACCAGCCAAGAACGTCATCAGCGCTCTTCAGAGTGGTGGCAACAAGCTCAGCGGCATAGTGAAGACCTTATCCGAGAGACCGGAATAATTCAGAATGATTATCATTCACAGCAAAGATTAAGAAAAATAAAAATAATTGTATAACAAATAAAAACGTAAAAAAATGGCAGATTTAAAAGCTTTTGCTGAACAATTAGTGAACCTTACAGTGAAAGAGGTTAATGAACTCGCAGCAATTTTGAAAGAAGAATACGGCATTGAACCAGCCGCAGCAGCAGTTGCAGTAGCAGCTCCAGCAGCAGGTGGTGAGGCAGCCGCAGCAGCTGAAGAGAAGACTTCATTCGACGTTATCCTCAAATCAGCCGGCGCACAGAAACTCGCAGTCGTGAAGCTCGTTAAGGACCTTGCAAGCCTCGGTCTTAAGGAAGCTAAGGACTTAGTTGACGCTGCTCCTAAAGCTGTTAAAGAAGGCGTGAGCAAAGAAGAAGCTAATGCACTCAAGACTCAACTCGAGGCAGCTGGTGCAGAAGTTGAAATAAAATAAGTTTATTTCCTGCTACAACAGGCATAAATACCTCAGCCCCTCCATATAGACGGGGGTTGAGGTTTGTGCCTATATTGTGTTGTATACCGCCGTCTATATAATATAATAGCTTTTAGAAACAATTAAAACATAAACACTTTGGCAGACATTAAATTAGATAGAATCAGTTTCGCGTCAATCAAGAAGCCTTTCGACTATCCTGATTTTCTGGATATTCAGCTGAAGTCATTCCGTGATTTCTTCCAGCTCGAGACTAATCCTGACAATCGTAAGAACGAAGGCCTGTTCAAGGTATTTGCGGAGAATTTCCCTATTACCGACGCCAGAAACAACTTTACACTCGAGTTCCTCGACTACTACATTGATGCCCCACAATATACTATCGCTGAATGTATAGAACGTGGCTTGAGCTATTGCGTAAGACTCAAGGCAAAACTGAAACTTTCATGCAACGATGATGAGCATGAAGATTTCGAAACCGTTGTCCAAGATGTGTATCTCGG
The DNA here is from genome assembly GCA_947304185.1 of uncultured Bacteroidales bacterium. GTDB lineage: Bacteria > Bacteroidota > Bacteroidia > Bacteroidales > F082 > Limimorpha. The sequence goes on along the minus strand of CAMZAM010000014.1, from coordinate 48,573 downwards.
CTTGATTCCGTATATGACACCACAGGGTACTTTCGTCATAAACGGCGCAGAACGTGTTGTGGTTTCACAATTACACCGTTCTCCGGGCGTTTTCTTCGGCTCAAGCGTGCACACCAACGGAACAACGCTGTATTCAGCGCGTATCATCCCGTTCAAGGGCTCCTGGATGGAATTCTCGACCGATATCAGCAACGTGATGTATGCCTATATCGACCGCAAGAAGAAGTTGCCTATCACCACATTGCTCCGCGCTATCGGATATGAAACCGATAAGGAGATCCTCGACATTTTCAACCTCGCCGAGGAAGTGAAGGTGACAAAGAGCGGTTTGAAACGTGTGGTGGGTCGTCGACTTGCAGCAAAAGTGTTGCACTCATGGTTTGAAGACTTCATCAACGAAGAGACTGGTGAATGCGTGACAATCGAACGTAACGAAATCGTTATCGAACGCGGTGTCATACTCGAAAACGAACATATCGATAAGATCATCGAGAAAGGCGTTAAGACCATCCTCCTCGACAGAGAAGAAATCAACACCAACGACTACGCCATCATTTTCAACACGTTACAAAAAGATACAACCAACTCGGAGAAAGACGCTGTCGAATATATCTACCGTCAGATGCGTAACGCAGAACCACCTGATGAGGAAACAGCACGCGACATGATCAGAAAGCTCTTCTTCTCCGATAAACGTTATGACCTTGGTGAAGTCGGCCGCTATCGTATCAACCGTAAACTCGGCTTGAACATTCCGGATGACGTCAAGGTTTTGACAAATGAAGATATAATCGCTATCATCAAGTACTTGATCGAGCTTTCAAACCAGAAGGCTGAAGTTGATGATATCGACCACTTGAGCAACCGTCGTATTAGAACCGTGGGCGAACAGCTGTACGCACAGTTCGGCGTGGGTCTTGCACGTATGGCAAGAACCATCCGTGAGCGTATGAACGTCCGTGACAACGAGTCATTCACACCAACCGACCTGATCAATGCAAAGACATTGTCATCGGTGATCAACTCGTTCTTCGGCACCAACCAGCTGTCACAGTTCATGGATCAGACCAACCCGTTGTCGGAGTTGACACACAAACGTCGTATCTCTGCTTTGGGTCCTGGCGGTATCTCACGTGACCGTGCAGGTTTCGAGGTGCGTGACGTTCACTACACACACTACGGTCGTCTGTGTACCATCGAGACACCTGAAGGTCCTAACATCGGTCTTATCTCGTCACTCTGCGTGTTTGCTAAGATCAACAACCTGGGATTCATCGAGACCCCTTACCGCGAGGTGAAGGAAGGTAATGTCGACTTCCAGAATCCGCCTGTTTATCTCACCGCAGAAGAGGAAGACAACAAGATCATCGCTCAGGCATGCACTCAGATGGATGACGAAGGTCATATCACTGAGGAGATGCTGAAAGCACGTTATGTCGCTGATTATCCTATTGTTACACCTGATCAGCTCGACCTCATCGACGTGGCACCTAACCAGATGTCATCTGTTGCTGCATCATTGATTCCGTTCTTGGAGCACGACGACGCTAACCGTGCTTTGATGGGATCTAACATGATGCGTCAGGCAGTGCCGTTGATGTCACCTGAAGCTCCTATCGTCGGAACAGGCATCGAGCATTATGTGGCAAGGGATTCACGTACATTAGTCGAAGCAGAAGGCGACGGCGAAGTCATCTATGTCGATTCAACAAAGATCACTATCAAGTACGACAGAACCGACAAAGAACGTCTCGTGAGCTTTGATGACGATGTGAAGACATATAACCTTATTAAATATATTAGAACTAACCAGAGCACAAGCATCAACCAGAAGCCTATCGTAAGAAAAGGCCAGAAGGTGACGAAGGGACAGATCCTCACCGAAGGTTATGCAACACAGGGCGGCGACCTCGCATTAGGTCGTAACTTGAAGGTTGCATTCATGCCTTGGAAGGGTTACAACTACGAGGATGCTATCGTGATTTCTGAGAAGATAGTCAAGGAAGACCTCTTCACCTCAATCCACATCGAGGAATTCACCCTTGAGGTGCGTGACACGAAACGTGGTTTGGAAGAGTTGACCAACGACATCCCGAACGTCAGTGCTGACGCCACCAAGGATTTGGACGAGAACGGTCTGATCCGCGTCGGTGCCGATGTCAAGGAAGGCGATATATTAATAGGTAAGATCACGCCTAAGGGCGAGACCGATCCGACACCTGAGGAGAAACTGTTGCGCGCCATCTTCGGCGACAAGGCAGGCGATGTGAAGAATGCATCACTCAAGGCAGGTCCTTCAATGAAGGGCGTCGTCATCGGAAAACGCTTGTTCTCACGCGTGGTTAAAGATCGTAAGGCTAAGTCAAAAGATAAGGACATCATCGCTGAACTCGACGCCGAATGCCAGAAAGAGCTCGACGCCTTGAAGGCGCGTATGATGGAGAAGCTCATGTCGATGTTGAACGGCAGAACTTCAACAGGTGTTTACAACAACTTCAAGGAGACCATCATCCCTAAGAAGGTGAAATTCACCCAGAAGGCATTGTCACAGATCGACTACATGACCGTCAATCCTTATAAGTGGACTACAGACGCCGAGATTAACGACTGCATCGTGAAGTTGGTGAACAACTACAACATCAAGTGCAAGGAAATCAACGGTGTTTACAGCCGCAAGAAGAACGTGGCAAGCGTTGGCGATGAGTTGCCGAATGGTATTGTCCAGATGGCAAAGGTTTACGTGGCACAGAAACGTAAGCTTAACATCGGTGATAAGATGGCAGGTCGTCACGGTAACAAAGGTATCGTTTCAAGAATCGTTCGCGAAGAAGACATGCCGTTCCTTGAGGACGGAACACCTGTCGACATCGTGTTGAACCCATTGGGCGTGCCTTCACGTATGAACTTGGGTCAGATTTACGAGACCGTTCTTGGATGGGCAGGTCACGAGCTCGGTTTGAAGTTCGCTACACCTATCTTCGACGGTGCTACATTGGAAGAAATCAACGAATATATGAAGAAGGCTGGTTTGCCGGAGAACGGTAGAGTTCAGCTTTACGACGGCGAGACAGGCGAGCCGTTCGATCAGAAGGCTACAGTGGGTTACATCTACATGTTGAAGCTGCACCACATGGTCGACGACAAGATGCACGCACGTTCAATCGGACCATACTCGTTGATTACGCAGCAGCCTCTTGGTGGTAAAGCACAGTTCGGTGGTCAGCGTTTCGGTGAAATGGAGGTTTGGGCACTCGAGGCATTCGGTGCATCTAACGTCCTTCAGGAAATTCTGACAGTGAAGTCAGACGATGTCGTTGGCCGTGCTAAGGCTTACGAGGCTATCGTCAAGGGCGAGAACATGCCGACACCAGGTATTCCTGAGTCATTCAATGTTTTGGTTCACGAATTGCGCGGACTCGGACTTGAAATTACGTTTGAATAAAAAAGCTCTTAATATTTTGTAAATCTATGGCTTTAAATAAGAATAACACATTAAACAGCAACTTTTCAAAGATTACCATCAGCTTGGCATCGCCGGAAAGCATTTCCGACCGTTCATACGGTGAGGTGTTGAAGCCTGAAACAATAAACTACCGCACTTATAAACCTGAGCGCGACGGTTTATTCTGTGAGAGAATCTTTGGACCTGTGAAAGACTGGGAGTGTCACTGCGGTAAGTACAAACGCATCCGTTATAAGAATATCGTTTGCGACCGTTGCGGCGTGGAAGTTACAGAGAAGAAAGTCAGACGTGAGCGTACTGGTCACATCCAGTTGGTTGTGCCGGTAGCACATATCTGGTATTTCCGCTCGCTTCCTAACAAAATTGGAGCTTTGCTTGGTATTCCGACCAAGAAACTCGACAGCATCATCTATTATGAGCGCTACGTCGTGGTTCAGCCGGGTATCATGGCCGAACAAGGCATAAACAAACTCGACCTCCTTTCAGAAGAGGAATATCTCGATATTTTGGATAAGCTTCCTATTGAGAATCAACACCTTCCAGCTGATGATCCTAATAAGTTCATCGCCAAGATGGGTGCTGAGGCAATCTACGATTTGTTGGTTCAGATCGACCTCGAGAAAGAAGCCGGTGAACTTCGCGATAAGGCACATAAAGAGACATCACAGCAGCGTAAAGCCGATGCTTTGAAGCGTTTGCAGGTGTTCGAGGCCTTCCGTGAGGCTAACAAACACGTCGAGAACCGTCCAGAGTGGATGATTTTGAAGGTCATCCCTGTGACACCACCTGAGTTGAGACCTCTCGTCCCGCTCGATGGCGGACGTTTTGCAACATCAGACTTGAACGACCTCTATCGTCGTGTCATCATCCGTAACAACCGTCTTAAGAGACTCATCGAAATCAAGGCTCCAGACGTGATTATGCGTAATGAGAAACGTATGCTTCAGGAAGCTGTTGACTCATTGCTCGACAACTCACGTAAGTCAAGTGCCGTTAAGACTGACTCTAACCGTCCGCTTAAGTCATTGAGCGACAGCTTGAAAGGTAAGCAGGGACGTTTCCGTCAGAACTTGCTCGGTAAACGTGTCGACTACTCAGGCCGTTCGGTTATCGTGGTCGGTCCGGATTTGAACATGAACGAATGCGGTCTTCCAAAGGATATGGCAGCTGAGCTTTACAAACCGTTCGTCATCCGTAAGATGATTGAAAGAGGTATTGTGAAGACAGTGAAGTCGGCAAAGAAGATTGTCGACCGTAAAGACCCGGTCGTGTGGGATATCCTCGAGAATATCTTGAAGGGACACCCGATTCTGTTGAACCGTGCTCCTACACTGCACCGTCTCGGTATCCAGGCCTTCCAGCCTAAGTTGGTTGAAGGTAAGGCAATTCGTCTGCACCCATTGGTATGTACAGCTTTTAACGCTGACTTCGATGGTGACCAGATGGCTGTGCACTTGCCATTAGGCAACGCGGCAATTTTGGAAGCCCAGATTTTGATGCTCGCATCACACAACATACTGAACCCTGCCAACGGAGCTCCTATCACGGTGCCTTCGCAAGACATGGTTTTGGGTCTGTATTATATCACAAAACCACGTAAGAGCACTCCAGACCATATCGTCAAAGGTGAAGGCAAGAAATTCTATTCAGCAGAAGAGGTTATCATTGCCTATAACGAGAAGAAAGTCGATATGCACGCCATAATCTACGTGAAGGTGCCGGTCCGTAAGGAAGACGGCTCAATCGTTGAGGAGATGGTGGAGACAACAGTCGGTCGTGTCAAGTTCAACCAGGTTGTTCCTGCAGGATTTGGCTACATCAACCGTCTGTTAAATAAGAAGGCCTTGCGTGACATCATCGGTGATATGGTGAAACTCCTTGGTACAGCTGTGACAACCAAGTTCTTGGACGATATCAAGAACATGGGTTACTACATGGCTTACAAAGGCGGTTTGTCGTTCAACCTCGGCAACGTTTTGATTCCATCTGTTAAGGAAGAGTTGATCCGTCAGGCTAATGAGGAAGTGAACGCCATCCGTGAGGAATACAACATGGGTTTCATCACAGGCAACGAACGTTACAACAAGATTATCGATATTTGGGGTCACGTCGTCACCAAGCTGACCGACGAGGTTATGAAGCTGTTGCCTCAGGACGACCAGGGATTCAACCCAGTTTATATGATGCTGGATTCAGGAGCTCGTGGTAGTAAGGAGCAGATTCGTCAGCTTTGCGGTATGAGAGGTTTGATGGCAAAACCGCAGAAATCGACAGCAGCCGGTGGTGCTGAGATCATCGAGAACCCAATTCTTTCGAACTTCAAGGAAGGTTTGTCAGTGTTGGAGTACTTCATCTCAACTCACGGTGCTCGTAAAGGTTTGGCAGATACCGCTTTGAAGACCGCTGACGCTGGTTACTTGACTCGTCGTCTGGTCGACGTCGCTCACGATGTCATCATCACTGAGAAGGACTGCGGTACTTTGAGAGGTTTGTCGATCGGCGCTTTGAAACGCGGTAAAGAGGTCGTTGAGTCATTGTATGACCGTATCCTCGGCCGTGTGGCATTGCACGACATCTTCCATCCACAGACAGGCGAATTGCTCTGCAATGGCGGCATGGAGATCACAGAAGACATCGCGAAGAAGATTTGCGATTCACCTCTGAAAGACCAGACCATTGAGATTCGTTCCGTGTTGACTTGCGAGTCGAAGAAGGGTGTCTGTGCCAACTGTTACGGACGTAACCTGTCGTCAGGTAAGCTCGTGCAGCGTGGTGAGGCCGTCGGCGTCATCGCAGCACAGTCAATCGGTGAGCCTGGTACACAGCTGACACTGCGTACCTTCCACCAAGGTGGTACTGCATCGAGCACATCGGAAGACTCAATGATTAAGGCTGATTACAGCGGTAAGATGATTATCAACGACTTACGTGCTGTTGACTATAAAGATAAAGATGGCAACAAGTACCAGGTCGTGGTGAGCCGTGCCTCTGAGATGAAGATTTTGGACCACAACACAGGTGTGGCTCTCGTAACAGAGAACATCCCTTACGGTTCGAAACTTTACATCCCTGCTGGCAGCGACGTCAACCAAGGCGATATCATCTGCGAATGGGATAAGTACAACTCACTCATCATCTCTGAGCATGACGGTAAGGCACGTTTCGACAACATCGTCGAGAACGTCACATTCCGTAATGAGTCGGATGAGCAGACAGGATACAACGAGCGTGTTATCATCGAGGGTCGTAAGTTCTCGAAGAACCCGTCGATTGCTATCGTCGACAAGGCCGGAGAGGTCATCAAGTCGTACGACTTACCTGTTGGCGCTCACATCATGATTGAGGACGGTGATAAGATCAAGGCTGGTGACATCCTTACCAAGAAGCCGCGTGCTACTGGAGGTTTGGGCGATATCACCGGTGGTCTTCCACGTGTTACAGAGTTGTTTGAAGCCCGTAACTCATCTGAGCCAGCTATCATCTCTGAGATCGATGGTGAGGTCTCGTTCGAGAAGAAGCTCCTCCGTGGTAACCGTGTGTTGGTTGTCACATCGAAGACAGGTGAGGTGAAGAAATATCTCATCCCGACAACGAAGGAGGTTTTGGCTTCAGAAAACGACTACGTGAAAGCAGGTCAGCCATTGTCGGAAGGTGCTATCACACCTGCCAACATCTTGGCTATCGAAGGTCCTATGAAGGTCCAGGAATACATCGTGAACAACATCCAGGAAGTGTATCGTTCACAGGGCGTTACCATCAACGGTAAGCACTTTGAGGTCATCGTTCGTCAGATGATGCGTAAAGTTGAAATCGACGATCCGGGTGACACAAGATACCTCGAAGGTGAGCTCGTCAACAAGATTGCATTCCAGGAGACCAACGACGACATCTTCGGAAAGGTTGTTGTTACCGATCCAGGTGACTCGGAGGCATTGTTCGTGGGACAGATTATCTCGGCAAGAAGACTGCGTGACGAAAACTCATCGTTGAAACGTCGCGACATGAAACTTGTTGAGGCCCGTGACGCACAGCCGGCAACAGCACACCAGGTGCTTCAGGGTATCACCCGCGCCGCTTTGCAGACCGACAGTTTCATTTCGGCCGCATCATTCCAGGAGACAACGAAGGTCTTGACACAGGCTGCTATCAGCGCAAAGACCGACTATCTCGAGGGTATGAAGGAGAACGTCATCGTGGGTCACAAGATCCCAGCAGGTACAGGTTTACGCGAATACGACGACTTGATTGTCGGTTCGAAGGAAGACCTTCAGCCTGAGCTGGTGACTGTCGAAGCTGAATCAGTTGAGGCGTAATTAAACTTTGGCTGTTGGCCATTGGCTATTGGTTGTTGGTGTAAAAAGCTAACGGCCAACGGCCAAAAGCCAATAGCCAATTTTTTTATCTAAAAAAATTAAAATTATGGAAAACAACAACAAGAAACAATTGAATATCGACATTCCTGAGGCTGTTGCCGACGGTGTTTATTCAAATCTGGCTATCATAAGCCATTCTCCAACAGAGTTCGTCATCGATTTCGCTCAGATTGCGCCTGCCATGCAGAAGGCAAAGGTGCGTTCGAGAGTCATCATGACACCTCAAAACGCAAAGAGATTATACAGAGCGTTGGCCGAAAATCTGCAGAAATACGAGCAGAACTTCGGTCCGATAAAGGACATCAACGATGTGCCGGCTCCGTTTACGATGGGAAGCGCCGGAGAGGCTTAATTTTCGGATAGAAACATTGAATAAAACAGTAGGGGCGAATCATCATCCGCCCCTACGTTGTTTTTATACATTAATCAATTGATTAAATGAATTCCAGTTTGTCCTGGGTTGTGTTTTTCTCGCAATAATGGCAGTGTAGTTTGATGTTGCCTTCGGCGTCTCTGATGACAGTGAATTTGGTCGGGACGTCGTGCTCTTTGTTGGTGACGCAGTTAGGGTTGAAGCATTTCACGATATGTTCGATGCTATCAGGTAGCGTTACCGTCTGTTTCTTGATCACTTCAAAATCTTTAATCTCGATGATGGAAGCGGTAGGAGCGACCAAGCCGATTTTGTTCACGTCTTCGAGGTTGAAATATTTATTGGAGACCTTGATGAAACCTTTCTTTCCGTATTTTTTGCTGTCGACGTTGATGCCGAAATACACAGGGGTGCTGACTTTTTCGAGTCCGAGGATCTTAACGACCTGGAACACTTTGTCGGCAGGGATATGATCGATAACTGTACCGTTTTCGATTGCTGATACTATTAATTCTTTTCTCTTTTCCATAATTCTGATTATTTAAGTCCTAAAATTGTTGCAATGAGAGCTTCACGGGCGTACACGCCGTTTTGAGCTTGTTGGAAGTAGTAAGCTTTCGGGTTGCTGTCGACGTCCACATGGATCTCGTTGACGCGTGGGAGCGGGTGTAGCACGCGGCAGTTAGGCTTAGAGGCGTCGAGCATGGCGTTGCGCAACACGTAGGAGTTCTTCACTTTTTCGTATTCTTCAGGATCTGGGAAGCGTTCGCGCTGGATACGAGTCATGTAGATGATATCGCTGTGCGGGATAGCTTCCTCGAGTTCTGTATATTGGTGATATTCAAGGTGTTTGTCTTTGATATGCTGTTTTACCACGCTCGGCAGTTTCAGTTCGACAGGGGAGACGAGGTTGAACTTGGCGTTGAAGTTACACATGGCTTCGACGAGGCTGTGCACTGTGCGGCCGTATTTCAGGTCGCCGACGAGTGTGATCTCGAGGTTTTCCAGTGTTCCCTGGGTTTTACGGATGCTATAGAGGTCGAGCATGCACTGGGTAGGGTGTTGGTTGGCGCCGTCGCCAGCGTTGATTACCGGCACTTTCGACACTTCAGAGGCGAAGCGTGCTGAGCCTTCGATAGGGTTACGCATGACGATGAGGTCGGCGTATGATGCCACCATGGTGATGGTGTCGGCGAGTGATTCGCCTTTCTGTACGCTTGTTCCTGCGGTGCTGCTGAATCCGATGACGTTACCTCCGAGCAGCTGGATGGCGGTCTCGAAGCTGAGGCGTGTACGGGTTGAAGGCTCGAAGAAGAGCGAGGCGATGATACGTCCGTTGAGCAGGTTCTGGTGCGGGTTACGCTCAAAGTCTTCGGCGACATCCAGAACGTGGCATATTTCTTCCGGCGTGTAGTCGCTGATTGATATCAGGCTACGGTTTTTCAAAGAGATTGACATTGTGATAATGATTTATTTGTTTGTTAAATATATGATTTTCAAGCAAAAAAAATGACGGCTTCAAATGGCCGTCAGCTGATGAAAAGTGATGAAAAGTTGAGGAATTACTTCCTTTTTTTACGCCATTTTGGCGCTTGTCCGATAACGATTTTTGTAGTATCATCGGATTGCAAATTTACGACAAATTTTGTTATCTGGATATTAATTTTTCATTTTTTTTAAACATTATATCAACAATGGTGATAGCGATGATTTGTAAAATTTTTTTAACACTAATTGCATGAAAATGAAAGAATTGTAAAAAATTTTTAAGAAAAAAGTTCTTGACAAATGAAAAAAATCACTATAATTTTGCAACGATAATTAAATACTAAAAGTTATGAAACGAATATTAAAAACGATTCGCTTGAGCCCGTGGTGTGTGCACAAGTCATCGCGGGCGATGAAACAATCATTTTTTGTGCGATAATTAACTAATTATTAATTTTCATGAATCATGTTTATGAAACGAAAAAATATCAAAGGAGTGGCACTTTTGGTGCTTTTAGTAGTTGGAGCTGTTGTATATCTTGCAGCATGTAAAAAAGATATTGTGACACCTATTAATAATATTGGTCAGGTTGATGATTATCCAGGATATTCCGATGAAGCGAAAGCTGTGGCAGGGAAGATTATGAAGTTTAAGCGGCAACTTGTTGATAGAGAGAATGTTGCGCGAAGTGGGCTTTGTATGCCAATTGACAGTGTTATTTGGAATGTAGAGGCGTTATTCAATGCTGAGTACGCGTTTTCAGAGCGAAAGTATATTGAGACGGTGAAGCAAAATCTAGAATTTTTTATTGATGTTAATGAAAACAACGAGGCTTCGTTCGAGGTTGTGGCTCAGTTATACGATGAGATTACTGACGCAGTACGACAGGCATATTTAAACGATGGTATCAATTGTGACAAGTCGCTGATGGCAGTGGTGGTAGATCAAGGTGAATGGGTCGGCGATAGGGTGGAACTTAAAGTCTGTGTTGTTTCTGGAAAAATTGAACAGAATAATTCGGTTAAGAATCCTGTTAGCGGACCTTTCAGTTCACGTGATTGTTGGTACTATGGTGAATATGGCGGAACGTGCAATGACCCTTCAGTGTTTGGTGATGCTGCAGAGATTATCGAGGACTCTATAAATTATTATTATAGTGGAACGTTAGTGCCCCAGCCAGGATTCAGGAATCTGAATTTCGGAATGTTTATGGTGGCTCTTGAGGGTAGTGAGTATTTCGATGAAAATGGTGATCCGTATTTATATTTTTATGATGTAAACGGCAATCCTCCTCTGTATTTGAATGGCGATTTGCTTAATTACTATTACACAAGAGAACTTGAGGTGTTGTTGCATCTATTACCTACTGATCTCATGGAGCAAGGTATGTTGCCAATGGCTCCAACTTTTATTGAGGTCGACATTTTGGGATTGATGGGCTTTACCAATGGCGGCAGCTATTACCATCACAACAACTATGTTATTTATGGCTGCAAAGATTTTATTCCGACACAAGAACTTCCTCCTTTAAGAGATCTTTTAAATTAAGAAAAACTATTACAAATTAGAAATTGAGTCATGAAAAGGATTCTGTTTATAACAATATGCATGTTGGCGGTTGAGATGCAGTCACAACAATGGACCCTGTCCTATCCGATAGATGAAGGTGTTGTACTTGTCGGTGGTGATTGTAATGAAGTGGGTAACTTTATTGTTGGAGCCTCAAATAAGAAAGACAATTTGGGCTATTTGGATGCGTATGCGATGTTTGTCGATGCTGATGGCAATTATATCGACAGAAAATATTGTTTTGATGGTTATAAATCGCATCTGTGCAGCGCTATTTGTCTTGATGATGGCAATGCTTTTGTTGTTGGAGTTAAAGGTGGCACGAGATTTAATCATCTATACGATACATTGTGGATATCTATAATGAATCCAGAGCTTGAGATTATTGAAGAGCATGATTATCCGCTAATTGAACCATACATTACATGGACAACGGATGTTTATCTTGAGTTTAATAATTATGGTGATATTATTGTGCTTGCGTCTGTTAGTGAACATGATTTCCCGAACATGACAAATGGTGTGTACGCTGTGTTCAAATGTGATACAAACGGTAATGTTTTAAACAGTAAGAATTTCGCAGAAGGGCATGGGGTTAACGGTGCAAGACCTTCCGGTTTGATTCGAGTCCCTAACAGTGATAATATGATGCTACTTGGAAAAGGTTTTTTTGTGACGAACAGTCATAGTATCTGTTATATCGACAGTGACTTGAATATGGTTGGTGTTTATTCTCTTCCATTGTACGAAAATATTAGGAATTACACTGATTGTTGGAAAGATAATGGACATTTTCTGATGTCATCGATGACGCATCATCATGGAATGGTGAATAACAATCTTTATACGGCTGTATTTGAAGTTGATGCGACAGGACATTATGTTGACACATTGGTATATGATAGGGTTGATACTTCGGATTTTACCGCTCAATATGGAAGTATGCTTTATGTATGTGATGATGTAATTTACCTTGCTACGTATTGGGATAGTGGAAATAATGAATTGCCGTCAGACGCTGTTATTTGCCTGATAGACAATGAGTTAAATCTTAAGGGAATCAAAAGACTTAGGATAGATGACACCAAAATCAGAATAATGCAATGTCAGAAAAGTTCAACTGGGACATGTCTGGTTTATGGGCAATGTAAGGAAACCTATGGGAGTGAAATGGTTTATGTCTGGAATTTGTCGCCTGATGACTTTGTCATTCCTTGGGTTTTGGGTGAAATGCCGGAGGTCTTGCGACACCAGAGCGCATATCCTAACCCGACAACCGATTACTTAAATATAATGTTGAGTGATTCAGATAATAATTGTAGAGTTATGGTTTATGATATGAGTGGTCGGAAATATTTCGAGCGGAGATTCGAACGAGGCGGCACCATGTTAACTCTTGATGTGTCAAATCTTGAATTAGGTATGTATTGTTACGATGTTATCGTTGACGGACTTAGTACACAAAAAGGTAGATTTATGAAAAACTAGTATTAACTTTCAATTTTTTTTATTATGAAACCACGTACTTTATTATTTATGGTCTTGTCACTTATCTTTAGCACTGTGACAAGGGCGCAGGAAAAGGGTGGCTGCGATTTGTGCGGGCCATCGGGAACATCACAAAATCAAGCAAAAGGTAACTATTCTGCTACAATCGGAATGTGCAACCTGACAAACGGGGCCAATTCGCTAGCAGTGGGGCAAGCAAACAAGACTTATGGAGCTGCCTCGTGTGCGATAGGGAAATTTGCATGGGCTAAAGCAACCAATGCTATTGTAATAGGTGGAGGAATGGGTGATGCCGAAGCTAAAGCTTTGATTAACAATTATTCCGGCAGTTTGATGATCGGTTTTAACAGCAACAAGCCTACGTTGTTTGTTAGTTCTTCTAATGGATTGTCGACTACTGGAAAGATAGGTATTGGCAATGTTACCAATCCATTAGCGAAACTGCATATGCTGGCAGATTCGAACGAAGATGCTGGGTTGATTCTAGAAACGTCAAATAAAACAGGTAAAACCGCTTTCTTGCAAATTTATGACGACAGGCATAAGATTGTTGTTTCGAAAGACGGTATGCGTATCACGTCAGCCGACGACGCTATGTTTCTTGATGCAGGTAATATCAAACTGAGCGGCAAGGTGGGAGTCAATATTGATAATGAATTCGCTGGCGATTACGATTATGCTCTGGCAGTAAAGGGTGGTATTCTCACGAGTGAGGTGTTTGTGAAAGAAGTCGGTGAGTGGCATGATTACGTGTTTTCAAATGAGTATAATCTCTTACCGCTCAATGATTTGGAAAATTATATTCGTGCCAACGGTCATCTTCCTGATTTGCCATCGGAGGCTGATGTGCTTGGTAATGGATACAACGTAGTTGAAATGGAAGGTGTTCTGTTGAAAAAGATAGAAGAACTGACATTATATACAATACAACTTCAACGGGAGCTGGATGCCCAAAGGTTGATCATTGAACAAATAAAGGATAATAATTAACTAATTAAAATATTTTTATTATGGAAACGAAATATTATCTAATATTTCTTGCACTACTATTGTCCTTTGTTTTTAGCAGTAAAGCTGTTGCACAACGATGTCTTGTGTTCAGATATGATGCTGATGGCAATAGAATCAGCAGAACAGTGACAACCAACTGTCAGGGCATGCGTGAAACGATGGAAAAGCAAGAAACCATAGCTTCGGACGATGAATTAAAAGTGTATCCCAATCCAACCAGCGGAAACTTTAAAGTAATAATGCCCGAAAGCATCAGACATATGAACTCTTGTTATGAATTGTTTGATATCAATGGAGCCGTGATATCAAGCGGTGATATATATGAATTGGAGACAGACATTGATGTTGGTGACAATCCTAGCGGAGTATATTTATTGAAGATAACCAACGGTGCTGATGTTATTTCTAAGATAATTTTGAAACAATAAAACCCGAGATTATGAGAAAGAACATATTATTAATACTGTCGCTGTTGGTGGCGACGTCGTTGAGCTCGCAGACTTATCAGCAGACTTACATGGAACTTAATTCCAAGATGCCTGATGATGAGAATGTAGTATGTGAAGCATCGGCGTCAATAAAGATGCTGCCAGGATTTTATTGTGATCCCACAAAAGACCATTCGGCAAAATTTTTTATTGACAGATTTGGCGTTTTTCCGCCCGATGAAGGTATGATAGGAGGCCCTGCAACATCAAGCAAAGAAGGCGTTGTCGGATCGTTGCCCGGAGAGCTTAATGTCAGCGATATGGGAGCTGCTGTTTATACAATACCTATAATGATGCCTCAAGGCATAGGTAACATGACTCCGCAAATAGCTATCACATATAACAGCCAGATCGGTAACGGATTACTCGGCTGGGGATGGAGTCTCTCGGGCTTGTCATCGATAATAAGAACCGGGCAGACTTTGTATCATGATGATAATCAGTCGGTTGTTGATTTTGTAAACGACAGATATGCGCTTGACGGTAAACGTCTTATGCTCTGCTCTGGAGACTACGGCGGTAATGGGTCGGTGTATAAAACTGAAATTGATGAGATGAGTAAAATAGTGGCGTATACTGACGGTTATGATGGACCATCACGTTTTGTGGTACATAAAAAAGACGGCACTATCTGGGAATATGGCGGCACCGATGATTCACGGGTGGAACCACAAAACCTTAATAATGTAGCATTAAAATGGCTGGTTGACAAAATATCCGATCCAGATGGTAACTGCATTATTTTCAACTATTTAGAGAATAAAAGCACAGGTGAGTCATATATTAATACAATAGATTATACCTTGAACGACCAGGCTGGGATACATTCGATGTATCAGGTATACTTTAATTATGAAGATAGAATTGATGATGAGAAGTTTTATGTGTTTGGGAATGTTGTCAGTGTCAAAAAGATCTTGAAAAACATCATCATAAAAAACATGATGTCGGGGACCGTATTGTATGATTATTCATTTAGCTATATTGAACCTGGTGTTTATTCAAACGATTATCAATCAATGTATTATAAGCTAAGTGCTATTGGGTTGACTGCAAATGGAATGAAACTGAATCCGACTATTGTCAGTTGGAATAAAAACAGTCATTATCCGAATAAATTTATATCGTATTCTTTAAGTCAGAATATATTCAATAAGGTGCCTTTTGTTGGTGATTTTAACGGTGACGGATGCTCTGATGTGATTACTGTTCCATATAAATTGGGTAATACTTACTCCGCTAATATTCAGGCATCTGTATACATCAATAACGGTAATGGGACCTTTGATGAAAATTCTTTATATACGTTCAGTTTCGACAAAAGACTTGAATGGGTGTATGTTGTTGATTTTGATGGTGATGGGAGAGACGATATAGTGCCGTATTATGCCGACTATAGTGAAAATGGGAGTTGGAAATCTAAAATTGGGGTGTATTTAAGTAAGGACAGTACGTTTTGTCACATAGGCGATTTTAGCAGCGAAAGATCTTTCACAATTTATCCTGGCGATTTCTTGGGTAACAAACAGATAGGTTTCTTTATGATATTTTGTAATGAGGGGTATTCCAGCTATAATCATCCAAGATATGTTTGTTACGAGGATAATAGCTTGCAAACACATTTGTTTGGCGATGCGTCATTGATGTGTGAGCCAAAACGAGTCTTTGTTGAGGATGTCGACGGTGACGGCTGTTCTGAAATAATGTATTTGATGTCAGATTTTTCACTGATGGCAAAAATTGTCAAAAACAACAATCAATATATAGTATCTCACATAGGTGGTAATAACATATTTGATAGCGAAGATTTCCTTTTCCCCGGTGACTTCAATGGTGATGGTTATACCGATATCTTGAAATATGACAACCGACTATATTGGCAAATTGTATATTCAAATGGCAACGGCTTCCAGCCACCGGTTTCTTGCATAAATAATAATTTACTACGAGGACTTACATTGGCTCCTATCGACAGGTATTCCTATTCATTGAAAGATTTGTCGGCACCTTCAGTGACTATTAGAACAATGGATTTTGATGGTGATGGAAAAGCTGATATCGGCGTATTTAAAAACACCGGAGGCAACTATTATCTCGAAGTCGGATTATCAATACATGAAGGCCCCGATAATAATTGCGCCTTTGGCGATATACGTCGATTCTACTTGAATATTAATCATTCGCACCAATATATTCATATAGGTAATTTCCTTGGACGCGAAAATGCGAGCATACTCGGAAGTGTCAGAAATAATCCATTAAATACTGAGATTCCAAAGATTGTATCGCTTAATTCGCATACTTCAAAATATAGCGTGGAACGTATCACTGATGGAATGGGGGTTATCCATGGATTTAATTATAAATACTTGATGCCAAACGCTGATAATGGTTTTTATAACTATGATTATCAATGGATTAATCCTCATTTAAGGACTGTGGCCATACCTATACAGGCTCTCTGCTCTGATACTGTGTATTCTAATAATACAACCAATATTACACACTATTCCTATAGTAATGCATTGTATCATACTCAAGGTCATAGTTTGCTCGGCTTTCAGCGCAAAGAGAGTAGTAGCGTAATTAACAATTTGCTACATGAAAAAACTGTCTGTGAAAAAGATGTTGAAACACTTGGTGATTATTGTATGACATTGCCAAAATCATGTAAAAAATACAATAGTAATAATCAGATGATTTTTAGTGAGCAATATTCGTATGATAATTATATATGCAATCAGAATGCAAAAGTTATAATGCCGTTGTTGACGCATAAAAAGACTATTCTATATGATAGCAATTCTCCAGGTTCGATATTGAAATCAAACATTCAAAATTTTGAGTATCAAAGTGATATGTCGGCAAATTATTATACGGATATTGTCAATCTAAACCTATTGATTGAAGGTGTTGATGGCAATTATGTCGGCGATGATGCTGCTTTGTGTTCTTATTGGACCGAAACGGATTACGAGTATAACAATGTTCCTTCGATATGGATGGTGTCGCGTTTGATAAATGTAAGAAAGATGAAGCATTATGAAGACAATGACGCTGTTGGCGAATGTGAGGTTTTTGAATATTCGGGGGGCAATCCATATCAAGTGACTAGAGTAATATCATTGCCGAATATTAATATGAATTATGCTGATCCATTGAAGATAATCGCTGAATATTCGTATGACCAGGCAGGTCATGTAATAATGCAGTCGCTCACCTCACCTTCGGAGCGTAGTCAAAGGGTAAGCCGAGTCGCTTATGGCGAAGAATACAATTACAGATTTCCAACATCAAAGATAAACGAAAACGGTTGGGAAGTCACTATAACGTATGATAACGATTACGGCAATGTACTATCTACGTTGGATTATAATCAGTTTGAAACGACAAGCGGCTCCGATCCCTTTGAAGTTACCAAAGAAATGCTTATGCCAGATGGTGCAAAACTAGTCAGAGCAAAACGTTGGGCTTATGGTAACAGACACGCTCCTACAGGTGCGACATATTATATATGGGAAAAGACATCCGGTTACGCTGAAAAAATGTCATTTTTCGATAACTCAGGACGGCTGATGAGAGATGTAACTCTTGGTTTGAACGGTGAGGCCATATATGTGGATATGCAATATGATGGGAGAGGTAATATGATTTCAAAATCAACACTTTACACTGCTGGAGATGCCGTTAATTACTATAGTTATGTTTACGATAATAATGATAGGCTTATCGAAGAATCATTTCCCAGCGGATTGGTGAAATACTACAGCTATAATGGCTTGCAAAAAACAATAAACACCGTGTCGCCTGATGGTGTGTCCCGAACAGTTGTCGAAACGTATAATCCAATGGGGTGGAGGCTTCAAACTATTGATGTTGGCGGTAATATCATTGATTATGAATATTTTAGTGATGGAAAACTCAAAAGTACTACGATAGGAGGCAATCCGTTGACAAAGGTCGAGTATGAATACGATGGCCGTCGTAATGTATCAAAAATGAAAGACCCTTCAAGTGGAGAGACATTGTTTGAATACAACGCATACAGTGAGCTGAAAATGAAAAAAACAGCAAAAAAATGCATAAGCACGTATGATTACAATTGTGCCGGTGATGTCGTGCGACGAGAGGAGACCGATGAAAATGGCAATAATCCGATTGTAACTCAATGGATTTACGATAACACCAAAGGTAAACTTGGAACCTTGTCAAATGTTATTTATGGCGATCTTCATCAAATTTCATATGATTATGATGATCTGCTACGCATTGTAAAATCCAAGGAAATCATCAAAGGAGAAGAGTATGTTACAAGTTACACATACGATGTCGCAAATAGAGAAGAATTCGTGACATATCCGAGTGGTTTGACGATTCAAAAACTGTATTCAAATTCAGGCTATTATAACATGATGATAGACCCAAGGAATGAGAGGGTTTTATGGCATACGACGGCTGTTGATGCAACGGGGAATGTCACTGATTTTACTGTTGGGAATGGTCTGAAAACACGAAGAAAATATGGCGAAAAAACGGGTTTGCTTGGAAGTATTATTACAGATATGAATGGCAAAAAAATACAAAATATGTCATATAGTTATGATGGTTTCGGCAACTTAATCAATCGAACCAACAATGTCGGGAATAATCTTAGCGAAAGTTTTACGTATGACAAGTTTAACCGTCTTGTAGGTATAAGCCTTAACGATATTGCAACAGGAGAAATGACTTACGACGAATACGGAAATATCATCTCGAAAAGAATTGATGGAGTCGACATGTTTTATGATGCAAGCTACAATGGCAGTTCTCCCTATGAAATAAGTAAGGTAAAAACCGATCTTGATGATTTGGGATCATTAGCGCAGAATATCAGTTATACCGTTTTCGATAAAATGTCGAATGTGCGATGCGACAAGAACTCATTATCAATAGATTATGGTCTTAATCATGAGAGAATCCGTTTAGTGGAAAAAATTGACGGCGATGAGCGAGAAAAAGTGTATGTTGGTGATTGTGAATATGTTATGGAAGGAAAA
Organism: uncultured Bacteroidales bacterium; assembly: GCA_947304185.1. Taxonomy (GTDB): domain Bacteria; phylum Bacteroidota; class Bacteroidia; order Bacteroidales; family F082; genus Limimorpha. Next base: position 29,259 of record CAMZAM010000014.1, on the reverse strand, counting down.
CAACGCGATATTTACACATACCTTAAAGGCCCGATGGGGGCCTTCGCGGTATGCCGCACAGATGACAAGGGGAATAATGCAATATTCTATATTCACAAAGACAATCTTGATTCATGGTGTTTGGTGACAAATGAAGAAGGCGATGTCGTACAGCGGGTGAGCTATGATGCGTGGGGAAATCCGAGAAGCGATAAGACATGGTCCGGCGATTACAGCGAGAAACTGTTTTGTGACCGCGGCTTTACAGGCCATGAACATCTTCAGGATTTCGGCATCATCAATATGAATGGCAGAGCTTACGATCCAATGATATCACGAATGATGAGTCCCGATATTTATATCCAAAACCCTGATTTTTCTCAAAATTACAATCGTTATGCATATTGTTTCAATAATCCTTTGACGTATTCCGATCCATCAGGAGAATGGGTCGAATGGCTGATGTATGGCGTGTTCAATGGTGCCGTAAATGTGATTTGGAATATGGATAACATCGACAATTTTGCAGAAGGTGCATTGGCATTTGGTGCAGGTTTCGTCAGCGGATGCCTGACCCAAGGCTTGTCGGAATGTTCATGGGCTTGGCAGGTTATCGGCGGTGTGGCGGGAACGACACTGAAGACCGGAGTCAACAGTTTTGTTAAGAAAAACACTGGTGACGGATTGGACTGGAGCGTGGTGCAAAACAGCACTTTTAAAGATGAGGTGCTATATGCTTTAGGCTCGAGTTTGGCAAAATCAGTACTTAGCGCATATTTTGTACAACCTACGGATTCTGAAGAGGGTAAGAACCTTTGCAATATGTTGTGCAAAGAAAAACATAACCAGATACTTTTCATGACTGCGTCGAAAAAAATCGCGGGAAATCTTTTCGCTGGACGTAATGTCTTCAGCGGTTTTGGCATCTCAAAAGATAATATGGAAGATATTGTGCCATATTTGGAATGTGCTCTGGATATTCTTGCCGATAATGTTACTGTCAGTGGAAGTTCCGAAACCTTAAGTAATATCAACGATAAGTTGCTGAATTTTGATTTCAAGGGAGTGATGAGCAAGTTTGGCACTGATGCTGATTATTGCTATAGTCAAATTCGTTCTTTATTTTTAAATAATTAGCGAGTAATTAGCGTTTTTTTACTATCTTTGCACCCAAATATTATAACGATTTGTACTATGCTGGAATTGATTTTGAAACAACTCTTTATCGACTCTTTTAAGAAGCTCTACGGACAGGAACCTCCTGCGGAAAATGTGAGCTTCCAGAAGACTCGTCCTGAATTTGAAGGCGATGTTACCATTGTGGTGTTCCCGTTTGTTAGAATGGCTAAAAAAGCCCCTGAGGCTATTGCCAATGAACTGGGAGAAGAGATGATGAAGGAAAGCGACATCGTTGCGAAATACAACGTGGTGAAGGGATTCCTGAATCTGCTCATATCCGACAACTTCTGGCTCGGCTTCATGCAGAAAAACCACATGAACGAACAGTTCGGACGAAAAGAGGTTTCAGGCAAACCCGTAGTAGTGGAGTATTCCTCACCGAATACCAACAAACCGTTGCACCTCGGCCATATCCGTAACAATCTGCTCGGCTGGAGCGTGTCGGAAATCCTCAAAGCCAACGGCGAAAACGTGGTCCGCGTGAACCTCGTGAACGACCGCGGAATTCATATCTGCAAGAGCATGATAGCATGGCAGAAATGGGGCGACGGCTGCACTCCCGAATCGACAGGGAAGAAGGGCGACCACCTCATCGGCGACTTCTACGTGATGTTCGACAAGCATTTTAAGGAAGAAGTGAAGAGCCTGCTGCCTGCCAACTACGATGAACTCAGCGATGAGGACAAAGAAAAGGCAAAAGCTGAGGCTGAAAACGCTTCTCCGTTGATGCAGGAGACACGCGAGATGCTGCGCAAATGGGAGGCCGGCGACAAAGAGGTGCGTGCACTTTGGGAGATGATGAACAACTGGGTCTACGAAGGCTTCGACGTGACATACAAACGTCTAGGAGTGTCGTTCGACAAGATCTATTACGAGTCACAGACCTATCTCTTAGGTAAGAGCACGGTGATGGAAGGCTTGAAGAAAGGCGTTCTGTATCAGAGAGAAGACGGCTCAGTGTGGTGTGACCTCCGTGATGAAGGACTGGATGAGAAACTGCTGCTTCGTAGAGACGGCACCTCCGTTTATATGACTCAAGACCTGGGAACCGCTCAATTGCGTTATGACGAGTTCCATCCGAAGAAACTGATCTATGTCGTTGGTAATGAACAGAATTATCACTTCGACGTGCTTAAACGTGTTTTGGTGAGATTGGGCTTCGAATGGGGTAACGACATTGAACACCTTTCCTATGGTATGGTTGAGCTGCCAAGCGGTAAGATGAAGTCGAGGGAAGGAACGGTTGTCGACGCCGATGACCTTATGGACGAAATGGTCACTACAGCGAAGAACGTGTCGGAAGAACTGGGAAAAGCTCACGGATTGAGTGACGAAGAGGCTAACAAACTGTATCATACCATCGGACTCGGCGCTCTGAAGTACTTTATCCTGAAAGTCGACCCGAAGAAGACGATGCTGTTCGACCCGAAAGAATCGATAGATTTCAACGGCAACACAGGCTCGTTTATTCAGTACACACATGCCCGTATCTGCTCGGTGCTGCGTAAGGCTGAAGAAACAGGTGTCACCTATGGCGACAAAGTCGTAGTGGATAGCATACAGCCTGGCGAGAAATCGTTGCTTACCAATATCTATACATGGCCTTCAGTGCTTGAACAGGCTGCCATAAACCGCAGCCCGGCCATGATTGCCAACTACATCTACGACCTCTGCAAGGGCTTCAACCAATTCTATCAGGAATGCAGTATCCTGAAGGAAGAAGATGTGAAACGCAGAGAGTTCCGCTTGCAGCTGGCAGCGATGACAGCACGTTTGCTGCGTAACGCAGGCGACCTGCTTGGTATGCAGATGCCGGAGAGAATGTAAAGAATAGTAAGATGAACGTTTTTTATCTACCCGACGCAACAGAAGGAATGGTCTCCTTCCCTGAGGAGGAATCGAAACACTGTGTCAAAGTTCTGAGGATGCAGGAGGGAGACCGTTTCTGCGTCACCGACGGCAAAGGCTCGTTGTACGACGCGGAGCTGGTGGAGGCACATCCGAAACGTGCTGTCGCCTGCCTGACAAACAAGCGCCCGGGATATGATAACAAACCGTTTACACTCGAGATAGCGATAGCGCCAACCAAACTCAACGAGCGCACAGAGTGGTTCCTCGAAAAGGCAACGGAGATAGGCATCGACAAGGTGCAACTGTTTGCCTCGTATCACTCCGAACGCCGCGTGGCCAATGTCGAGCGGTTCAGGAAGGTTATGATCGCGGCGATGAAACAGTCTATCAAGTCAAAACTGCCTGATATTCAAGATGTTATGGATTATAACAAGCTTGTGAAACAGCCGTTCGACGGACAGAAATTCATAGCTTGGATTGACGACGACGTCACGGAGTTGCTATGCGACAAATACGTGAAAGGTCAGAACGCACTGGTGCTCATCGGACCTGAAGGCGACTTCAGCCCTGAGGAGGTGAAGCTGGCCAAGGATAACGGCTTCATCCCGGTGAGTCTCGGCGACGCACGCCTGCGCACGGAGACGGCGGCAGTGGTGGCTTGCCATACCATAAACCTGATAAACCAGATGTCGAAATGAAAAGGTTGCTGACAGCCTTGTTTCTGCTGATTTCACTGGCACTTTCGGCCCAACAGACGCAGATCGCCCTTCTGAAATATAGAGGCGGCGGCGACTGGTATGCTAACCCGACTTCGTTGCCTAATCTGGTGAAGTTTTGCAACCAAGAGCTACACACCGACCTTAACCCCGACGTGGCTACTGTGGAGGTGGGGAGTCCCGACATCTTCAACTACCCGTTCGTGCACATGACAGGCCACGGTAACGTGAGTTTCGACAAGGCTGAATGCGAAAACCTGCGCAACTACCTGCTGGCAGGCGGCTTCCTGCATATTGACGATAACTACGGACTCAAGGATTTCATCATGCCACAGATGCAGAAGGTGTTTCCTGAACTGGAATGGGTCGAGCTGCCGTATTCGCATCCGATATTCAAGGAACCATACGCTTTCCCGAATGGATTGCCTAAGGTGCACGAGCACGACCTCAAGACTCCGCAAGCCTTCGCTATGATTTACGAAGGCCGCATAGTGTGCCTCTTCACCTATGAATGCGACCTCGGCGACGGCTGGGAAGACCAACGCGTGCATAAAGACTCCGACGAGATACGACTGAAAGCCCTGAAAATGGGAGCAAACATCATACAATACGTGTTTACCAAATGATTGAAACCGTTGAAAAACGCTGTCTTTACTGTAATAACCCGCTGAGCGGCCGCACCGACAAGATTTTCTGCGACGACCGCTGTCGTAACAACTATTACTACAAGGTCAACGCCGAACACAAGGAATATATCCGTAACATCAACAAAATACTATTGAAAAATCGCGGAATCCTTAAGGCTGTCAACCCTTCAGGACGAACTTCGGTTTCAAGACAATACCTCGAAAATCTGGGATTCGATTTCACCCATTTTACGGGCACTCACACGACGAAGAGAGGCCGTTTGTATCACCTAGTTTACGACCACGCATATAATATCGATGAGCAGGGTAGGGTCAGCTTAGTGGTTTTCCACCGTGAAACTCAGCCCGTCGTAAGCCAGCATCATGTTGGATGGTAAGGTTTTATTGACATCTTCGGCTTTTCCCATCGAATGGCTGACATGGGTGAACCATGCCTTTTTCACCTTTAGACGCTGAGCGATGTCGATAGCTTCCTGCAAACAGATGTGCGAATAATGCTTCTCCTTACGCAACGCCTCAATGATGAGATATTCAACGCCTTCAAGTTTTTTCAGATTTTCTTCAGAAATGTAGTTGAAGTCGGTGACGTAGGCGAAGTTGCCGATGCGGAATGCATAACACAGCATATGAAGATGCTTCAATGGTATTGGCTCAATGGTTAATTCATTGATAATGATAGGTTTATTGTCTTCGATATCAATGAGATTATACGTCGGTGCGCCAGGATAAAGCTCGCTTTTATCGACGAAAGCGTACGAATACTCGCGCTTTATCTCTTCCTGTGCCTCCGGAGATGCGTAGATAGGCATCGAGATGTTTTGTAGGAAGTTGAACGAACGCACGTCGTCCAAGCCGCCGATATGATCCTTGTGCTGATGTGTGATGAGGATGGCATCGAGATGTTGCACGTTCTCACGCAGCATCTGCTGACGGAAGTCGGGACCAGCATCCACGCAGATGGTGGTACGCTCCGTTTGAATCAAAATCGACGTGCGGAGACGTTTGTCGCGCGGGTCGGTCGACTTGCAAACATCACATTCACAGCCGATTACAGGGACGCCCTGCGAAGTGCCGCAACCTAATATGGTAACCTTCATCATAGTTCTAAAATCGCTGCAAAGATAAAAAAATCATTGCAAATAGCAAAAAAATATCGTCATTTAACAGAAAATTCGTATCTTTGCAAGTTTATTGTAATGTCATCCGAACGATGAAGGCTATTGTTAGGTTTTTTCGGCAAAGAGCTATCAACAGGTTTCTGAAACGCAAGAAAGCCTGCATACTCCCGGATATTGCGAAGTATCCGTCGATAGCCATTTTGCTCGATCAGGACCAGTTCAAACGCTACAAGGAGATTGAAGAAGTCCTGAGAAGGCTGTTTGTGCTGAAACGATACACCTTCATCACCTACGTCGACGCGCTGCCGAAAGACGTGATGCAGACCGACCGTTATTTCTTCCTCCGGAAAGAAGATTTCAATTTCTGGGGACTGATAAAACAGCTGAAAAAAGAGTCGCTGCTATGTCTCTCGTTCGACCTGGTAATCGATTTCACGCGTTTGCCCGACGAAGAGCTGACGAACACCTACATCATGACGTTGATCAACAACTCGTTCAGGATGACATTCGGAAATACATGCCCTGCATTGTACGACATGGTCATTGATTCGAAAAAAGACGACGATATGTTAAATAGGATAGAGATTCTTAGGAATTATCTGTCGATGTTATTGGGACAAAGATGAAAATGAATCCGTTTATAGGTACTGGAGTTGCGTTGGTAACTCCATTTAACGATGATTATTCAGTTGATTATCAATCGTTAAGAAATATCGTTGACTATACTTTGCAAAACGGCGCCGACTTCCTCGTGGCTCTCGGTACCACCTCGGAGGCTCCGACGATGACAGCCGACGAGAAGGCGAAGGTGGTCAAAACCGTCATCGAGACTGCCAACGGCCGTTGCCCGATAATGCTTGGCATGGGTGGCAACAACACCGTGGCATTGCTCGAAAGCATTAAAAATCAAGACTTTGAAGGTATCGACGGCATCTTGAGCGTCGTTCCTTACTATAACAAACCTAACCAACGCGGCATGAAAGCCCATTTTCTGCATGTGGCCGATGTGTCGCCAGTGCCGGTAGTGCTTTACAACGTCCCGGGCAGGGTGGGAGTGAACCTCCAGGCCTCAACGACAGTGGAGCTGGCTAAGCATCCTAACATCATCGCAGTGAAGGAAGCATCGGGTAATCTACAGCAGATCATGGAGATTCTGCGCGACAAGCCGTCTGATTTCAGAGTGTACTCCGGCGACGACAGCATCACCCAGCCTATGCTGGCTCTCGGCGCTGAAGGCGTGATATCGGTGGCTGCCAATGGCTATCCTAAGCATTTCTGCAAGATGGTGCATAAGATGCTTGAAGGTAAGACCGAAGAGGCTCTTAAGCTTCATTATAAGATGCTGAGGATGAACGGCTTGATCTTCGCCGATGGCAATCCTGCAGGCATAAAAGCCTTGCTGGCTCATATCGGACTGTGCAAGAACGTACTCCGTCTGCCACTGGTGCCGACATCCGACGCAGTGCGCCAAGATATTGAAAATGAATACGATAACAACCTGAAATAGAATTAACACTTTAATACAATGAAAACTAAGTTTTTTGCAATTCTTTTCTTCTTTGTTTCTTTCGGATTATTCGCACAAGAAGCAGATCTTAACAAGCTCATGCAAGAACGCAATGAGTATTATTTCACTTTTGAACTTAATGGAAACGACAACCTTCAGCAGATTGCAAACACCATTTCTGTTGACCGCGTCGACGGCAATGTCGTGACTGCTTATGCAAACAACAAGGAATTCGCTGAATTCCAGAAGATGGGATATGAGATCACATTGCAGACTCCACCTTCAATGATGGAGAAGCACGTGATGTGGGACGGTAATAACCGCGCCGCTTATGACTGGGATCAGTATCCTACGTATTCAGCCTATGAATCCATGATGTATCAGTTTGCCACCGACCACCCGGATATGTGTGAGATTATTGAACTCGGCACGCTCCCGAGCAACCGTAAGATCTTGATCGCTCACATCAACAACGGAAGCGGCGCGGGCAAGCCGAAGTTCCTGTATACCTCGACTATCCACGGCGACGAGACCACTGGCTGGATGCTGATGCTCCGTTTCATCGATTATCTCCTTGAGAACCCTACACTTCCTGAATGCGCCAACATCCTCGAAAATGTTGACCTTTACATTGGTCCTAACACCAATCCTGACGGCACATATCATGGAGGAAACAGCAGCGTTAACGGTGCAACACGTTATAATGCCAACGGCGTCGACATGAATCGTAACTACGCTGACCCTCATGGTGGCGCACATCCTGACGGAGAGGCATATCAGCAGGAAACACTGTGGTTTATGGATCTTGCACAGAACAACAACTTCGTGATGGGTGCCAACTATCATGGCGGAGCAGAGGTTATGAACTATCCTTGGGATAACACCTACACACTGCATTCCGACGATGCTTGGTATCAGCTCATCAGCCATGAATATGCCAACCTCTGCCATCAGGTGAGTTCAAGCTATATGACCGACTATAACAACGGTATCACAAATGGAGCCCAATGGTATATGATCGGCGGTGGCCGTCAGGATTATATGAACGGCTACGCTGAGTGCCGCGAGCTTACTATTGAATGCTCAAACACGAAATGTCCAAGCGCCAGTCAGATGCCGAACTTCTGGAATATCAATAAAAACTCAATCTTCGCTTTTGTTAATCAATGCTTATATGGAATCCATGGCACAGTTGTTGACGCAACGTCAAAGGCTCCGATAGGTGGCGCTACAGTCACATTAGTCGGTCACGATGACCAGTATGCAACAGTGTCGACACAGCTCCCTGGCGGTGACTTCCACCGTCCGGTGAAGGGTGGTACCTACAACGTGAGAATCACCAAGAACGGCTACGAGCCTTATGAGACACAGGTGACAGTGGCTGATGGTGAGACAGTCAACATCGAAGCACAACTCGTCGCTTTGGAAGGCATCGTCGCCGACTTCATGGTCGACGTGACAGCAGTGGCAGTGGGCGGATCGGTGCATTTCACCGATAACTCATGGGGCGCTCAACTCGTCAGCTGGGACTGGGAGTTCGAAGGCGGCACACCTGCTACATCGACAGCACAGAATCCTACTGTGACATACAACCAGGCCGGCACTTTCGGCGTGCGTCTTACAGTGACAAACGCTGACGGCGAGAGCAACACCAAATATTTGCCTAACTACATCTCGGCATCAGAGTCTTACAATATGCAGAGCGGCACCATAACAACATGTGACGCAATGTTTTACGACGACGGTGGTCCGAATGCAAACTATGGTAACAACAAGGAGTTAACACTGACATTCCTGCCTGCCACAGAAGGCGGAATCATCACAGTCACATTCCAGGCGTTTGAAACGGAAAGTAACTGGGATTTCCTGTATGTTTACGACGGTACTTCGACAACGGCTACGCAGATAGGAACATACACTGGAGGTGATAACCCGGGCACAGTGACAGCGACTAACGCCGCTGGCGCTCTGACGTTCAAATTCACATCCGACAGCAGCGTCAACAAGACGGGATGGGCCGCCCACGTATCATGCTTAGGACTGGCAATGCAAGCATCGGCATATGTTGAGCATGAGTCAATCCATATCGGTGAGACAAACACACTGTATGCGAGCGCCAGCGGCGGTTCAGGCACCTATACCTACTCATGGTCACCTGCCGACAACCTCGACAACCCGAACGCTCAGAACCCAGTGTTCACTGCAACGGCAGCAGGCGAATACTTATACACTGTGACAGTCAGCGATGGCAGCACAACAGCAACAGCGTCAGTGGGTTTCATCGTTACAGATAACACAGGCGTCGATGAAAACGGTATCGCAAAAGTCATGCTTTACCCGAATCCTGCATCTTCAATAATCAATATCGGTGGCTTGAACGACTTCGCAAATCTCGAAGTACAGGTCGTCAACCTTCAGGGACAAGTTGTGATGAGTGTTGATAACTCATTGGAAATCAACGTATCTGATGTTGAAGCAGGCGTTTATTTCATCAAAATTAACTGCGACGGACAACAATATCTTCAGAAAATTGTTATTAAATAAAAAATAATAAAAGAAGGTAGCTAAAAAAGTAGTAATTTTGCAGCATGCTTAAGAATAGGTTTTTCTTATCGGTGATTTTGTGTCTGCTGATATGCACATCATGCAGCAAATACAGGAAGTTGCTTAAAGGAACGGACAACGAGGCGAAGTATAACGCCGCCTTGGAATATTACGAGAAAAAGAATTATGACCGTGCCTTACAGCTCTTCGACGTGATGCAGGCGTATTACCGCACAAAACCTGAAGGTGAGACGATAGCATACCTCACAGCAGAATGCTATTACTACAAGAAAGACTATGTCATTGCAAGCAGTTACTACAAGCGTTTCGTGACAAGATATCCGCTTTCGCAGAATACCGAAGAAGCCTTGTATAAGAGCGCGTTGTGTTATTACATAATCTCGCCTCCGACAACTCTCGACCAGGATGACACCAACACAGCGATAACGGAGTTCCAGAACTTCATCGACGTGTATCCAAACAGCCCGAGAGTGCCTGAGATCAACGCACGTATCGACACCCTGCGCTGGAAGCTGGAGGAGAAAGAATACAATGTCTGTAAGCTCTATTTCAAGATGGAGGAATACCAGGCTGCAATAACGAGCTATGAGACGTTTTTGAAAGACCATCCGGCGACGGAACACCGCGAGGAGATACTTCATGACATGGTGATTACATATTATCGCTATGCCGAAAACAGCGTCAAGGCGAAACAACGCGAGCGTTATGAGCTGGCTCTTGAGAAGTATAACACCCTGTGCTATGTGTTCCCGGAAAGCGAATATATTCCGAAACTGGAAGCTACAGTAAAGAAAATAAGAGAGAAATTAGAAAAATACAAATCAAATAAATAAAATGATAGACTTCAGAAAAGTTAAGACGGAGACAACCGCAATCACACGTCAGAAAGACCAGTTCTACGTTGGAACAGGTAACATCTACGAAACAGTTGCTATTCTTGCTAAGAGAGCTAACCAGATTGCTACAGAAGAGAAACAGGAACTCAACAAGAAGATTGAAGAGTTCGCTTCAAGCAACGACACTCTCGAAGAAGTGTTCGAAAACAAAGAACAGATCGAAGTGGCAAAGTTCTACGAGAGACTGCCGAAGCCGACGCTTATCGCTATCGACGAGTTCTTGAATGACAAGCTTTACTATCGTAATCCTAGCAAGAAAAACGAGGGCGACTTTTAAAAGGAGGGTACAATGCTCACCGGAAAGAAAATCCTGATTGGAATTACGGGAAGCATTGCCGCATATAAAATTCCGCTTTTGGTAAGGCTTCTGAAGAAGCAAGGTGCTGAGGTTCAGGTCGTGATGACCGATGCGGCAAAAGATTTCGTAACACCACTCACGTTAGCAACGCTGAGTGGTTTACCCGTTTTATCGAAGGGCTTCGATACCGAGACGGGTAAGTGGAACAGTCATGTAGAACTCGGTCTGTGGGCCGACCTCTTCGTGATAGCCCCCGCATCGGCTAACACCATCGCTAAGATGGCAGCAGGAATAGCCGATAACTACCTTCTTACGGTATGCCTGTCGGCGAAATGTCCTGTCATGTTCGCTCCTGCTATGGACCTCGACATGTACAAACATCCGGCTACGCAGGAAAACATCCGCACACTCATCAGTCGCGGTTACCGCTTCATAGCTCCGGCAGCAGGCGAACTGGCGTCAGGGCTGTGCGGCGAGGGTAGGATGGAAGAACCTCAAGAGATATTCAACCGCATCAAGGATTTCTTTCAGAATAAACAACGTTTCGCAGGAAAACGTGTCGTCGTGACAGCAGGTCCTACCTACGAAGCAATCGACCCTGTACGTTTTATAGGCAACCACAGCTCAGGCCTTATGGGCATTGAGATCGCACGTGCCTTCGCCGACCAGGGAGCCGATGTCACATTGGTGCTCGGTCCATCGTCGATACGCCCCGAGAGAAGCAACATCCAGGTGATGCCGGTGACAAGCGCACAGGAGATGTACGACGCCACGACAGGAGCTTTCAAGAAAGCCGATATCGCCGTGCTGAGCGCAGCTGTCGCCGACTTCCGTCCGGAAGAAGCAGCCGACCAGAAAATCAAGAAAGACCCTAAGAAGGACACGATGACGCTCAAACTCGTCAAGACCGACGATATCCTCAAGACCTTAGGCGAGAAAAAGACGAAGAAACAGATTCTCGTGGGTTTCGCACTCGAGACAGAGAACGGCATCGAGAACGCAAAGAAAAAACTGCACTCGAAGAACCTCGACATGATAGTGCTAAACACCATGAACGAGGCCGGTGTGGGATTTAAGACGAAAACTAACAAGGTCAATATCATCACTAACGACGACAAAGTGACAGCCTACGAGCTCAAGCCGAAAAGCGAAGTGGCTCAAGATGTGCTTAACGCTGTGTATCAACTACTTACAAAATAACCATTATGAAAAAAATAATCCTTCTGATACTATTTTTGCTCTGCTTGTTGGCATCTAATGTGCGCGCACAGGAGTTCAATATCTCCGTGACGGTAAACACGAAACAGGTGTCGGGAACTGACCAACGTGTGTACGACGCTCTTCAGGAAGCTGTGATGAATTTCATGAACAACCGCGTGTGGACGAATATCCGGTTCGAGGAGTATGAACGTATCGAAGGAACGATGGTCATAGTGGTGAAAGATAAAATCGACAACCATATCACGGCCGAACTGAACATAGGCTTGCGCCGACCGATATACAAATCGAACTACAACTCGCCGATTTTGAACTATGTCGACACCGACTTCGACTTCACATACATGGAGTCGCAACCGCTCGATTTCAACGAAAACTCATATATGTCGAACATCACCTCGCTGCTGGCTTTTTACGCGTATTACAGCCTCGGATTATATTTCGACACATTCGGACTTTACGGTGGCGATCAGATGTATAAGGCAGCCGAACAGGTGGTGACGCAGGCGCAGAGCTCTACCGAAGCAGGCTGGAAAGCCTTCGATAGTTACAAAAACCGTTATTGGCTCCTTGAGAGCTTCACCAACCCTGCATATCGTCCGCTTCGTCAGTTTCTCTATGAGTATCACAGACTTGGCCTCGATGTGATGGGCAGCGGCAAGGTCGACGACGGTCGCGCGGCGATGTCGAAATCACTCGATTATTTGAAATCAGTGTATAGCACGAAGTCAAACCTGTATTACTTCCAGATTCTCAACGACACTAAACGCGACGAATGGAAGAACGTCTACTCACAAGGACCTCAGCAGGAACGCACAAAAGCTATCAACACACTCCGTGAACTCGACCCGACACACGCCGAGGAATACGAAGAGCTTCTTAACGCAAAACCGAAATTCTAAGATTGTGTTAAAACATCTCACTATCGGTAACTATGCCTTAATTGATTCATTATCAATAAGTTTTGATAATGGATTTAGCGCTATTACCGGTGAGACGGGCGCAGGAAAATCAATTCTTCTTGGCGCTCTGGGGTTTGTCTTAGGCGACCGATCCGACTCAAACATCATGCTCGACGAGACTAAGAAATGTACCGTAGAAGCGACATTTATCGTTGATAATGAACGTTTTAAGTCGTTTTTTGAAGATAATGACTTGGATTTTGAAGAGGAACTGATACTTCGTCGCGAGTTGACACCTACAAAGAAAACAAGGGCTTTCATCAACGACACTCCAGTCACTGTTCAGCAGCTGAAAGAACTTGGCAATCAACTGGTTGACATTCATTCACAACACGACTCGTTGCTTCTGACCAACGCCGATTTCCAACTGAGGATTGTTGACGATGCTGCAAATAACGCTACGTTACTCATTGATTATCAGAAAGTGTATAATTCATTTGTGACTTTGCGCAATGAATTGAAAAACCTTCGCGAGATGTCACAGAAGAACGTGGCTGAAAACGATTATCTTGCCTTCCAACTTGATGAATTAGTCAAAGCTGACCTTCAAGAAGGCGAGTACGAAGATGTAAGCCAACGTCTCGAACTGCTTGAAAACGCTGAGGAAGTGAAAACACTGTTGGCGCAGTCGTTAAGCACTCTTAGTGAATCAGAATACTCAATTTTGAATCAACTTAACGATTTGAAATCGAAAGTTGATCATTTGAGAAGATATCTTCCTCAAGCTGAACAGTATCTCGAAAGAATCGATTCTACAAAGATCGAGCTTAAAGATATAGCACAAGACCTTGATAATCTGCAAGATAGCACTCAATTTGATGTTGAGTCGTTAAATGAGATCCAAGAACGTTATGATCTCATTCAGCGATTAATGTTAAAACATCATGTCCAGAACTATGAGGATTTACTGGCAATTCGAGAAGAATTGCATCAAAAAGTGGGTGCATTCGCAAATATTGATGAAGAGATAGCGAAAAAAGAGCTTCAGCTGAGGAGTTGTGAGAAAGAACTGGCGAAACTCGCCGATAATCTTTCTGAAAAGCGCAGAAAAGTCAAAGTGTCGTTTGAAAAAGCGGTTACTGAGATTATCCGTCAATTGAAGATGCCTCATGGCATTTTCGAGATTGAGATTGCAGAGTGCTCAGAGTTCTCTGTTAGCGGCAAAGATCGGGTTCGTTTCCTGTTCTCAGCCAACAAAGGCATTGCTCCTGACGATATGAGTCGCGTGGCTTCAGGTGGCGAGCTTTCACGTTTGATGCTGGCTATCAAGTCAGTAGCTGCTGAAAATGCCTACATCCCAACCTTGATTTTCGATGAAATAGACACTGGCGTTTCGGGTGAGGTGGCATCGAAACTCGGCGACATCATGCAGAAGATGGGGGAGAGCCTGCAGATCATCTCCATCACGCATCTCCCGCAGATCGCATCAAAAGCCAAGAATCATTTCTTCGTCTACAAAGACGAAAACAATGAAAAAACACGCTCATGCATCAGACAACTGTCTCACGATGAGCGCGTTACGGAGATCGCAAAAATGCTTTCTAACGATAAAATAACCCCCGAAGCGATTAAAGCCGCGGAGGTTTTATGCCGTAGGGGCGAATAATTATTCGCCCGTATATATCAAAAAAGGGGCGAATGTTGATTCGCCCCTACATTTTTTATTTAAAGATTTCCTTGTATTTCAATTCCTTAATCTCTCCGTATTTTCCGAGAGCTTTCAGGTCGAACTGTTTCTTGTTTCCTGACATCATGATGATGATTGGACGGTTGGCGACGTTACGCTGATAGAAGTCGTAAACGTCTTTGTATTCAGTCTTCTTGATGATGTCGGTCGCTTCTTTTCTCGGGTCGCGGTTGTATCCCTGCTCGAGCCATGAACTGACCGTGCTCGGGATGTCACGGAAACCAACGTAATCCGATGCACGCGACATGATCAGAGCGTCTTTCGAAGCATTAAACTTCTCCATTCTCTCAGGCATGTCGGTGATCAAACCGCGCAGCACGTCGATACCTTCGTTGGTCTTGTCTGACTGCGTTCCGAGGAAGGCTGCCAGATTACCAGGCTTACGGTTGAGGTAGTCGTATGTGAAGTATGCGTAGGCTGTGTAACCTAATGAGCGGAACTCTCTAACCTCTTGGAATACAATTGAATACATGTCGGTGCCGAAGTATTTGTTGAACACCTGACTTACGGCTTTGTCTTTCTGGTCGAGAGTCTCACTCGGTACATAGAAGAAGATGTTGCTCTGGCGGAACTTCTTGTTGTGAGCGATAAACACCTGATTCTTGTCGTATTTCTTTTCAACTTTATACTTCTTCTCGGCCTTAACTGCATCTTTCTTCACCAGATTATGCTTGATCAAAGCGTCGATAACAGTCTGGTGGTTGATGTTTCCGACGAACAGCACATTACCGTTGTAGTTGAGGGCTGTCTTCACCTCATTCAACAACTCTTCTCCGCTGCGTTTCTTCCATTGTTTAAGAGGGGTCCCGACGAGATAGCTTGATTTGTCGCCGTAAAGCGCATACTGACGCACTGCTTGTCCCCATTCCGAAGCGTCTTCCTTCAAGGTCTCTTCTCCCATCTTCTCACCTTCGTAGATGATCTTTATCTTATTTTCATCGTTAGAAGGGTTGAAAATTTTCTCTTCGCAAAGTTCAAGGATACGATCCAAGTCTTTCTCAAAGCCTTCAATATTGATATTTGTTGTGCTTTGGTTGGCGCTGACATCGATGTAAGCGCCAAGCTTTTGAAGTTCAAGGCTTAACTCTTCATACGTCATCTTGTTTGTACCTTGCATATCGAAATAGGTGATGGCTCGGTTGAGATCCGGGTCGTCAAGCGTACCATAGTTATGAGTGATGGTAAGATTAAAGATGTCGTTATAAGGATTCTTTGTGGAAATCATTGTATAACAATCGTTTATCTTGTTGATCTTGACGTCTTCCTTGAAGTCGATAACCTGTGGTGTGACTGCAGGAACCTCTTCAGCTTCAATCATCTTAGCGAAATCAGACTTGGCATCTGTGTTCTTAGCCTCGATAGGCTTCCAGTTCGGCTTGTCGACCTTATCCTTCTCAGGGAATCCCATCTTCGAACGGATGTCGAGGTAGTTGTTGTCGAAATATTTGTTAGCAATAGCAACGATTTCGTCCTTTGTGATAGTCTTAATGCGTTCAGTCTCAGTGAGATACTCTTCGTATGTCAAGCCACGCTGCTCGAGGTCGAGGAATAGTGAGAACAGATCTATCGGGCTTTCGAGAGCCTGCTCACGTCCTTTCAAAATGTTGGTACGGATGGCTTCGAAGAGGTCGTCGCCGAACTCGCCGTTTTTCAGTTTGTCTAAGCTGGCGAAGATATAGCTTTCGGCTTCCTCGTGCGACTGTCCGATGAGTTTCGGGACGTACATTACGATGTTTGCACCATGGTCTTCGAGTGAGAGAGGCATGAGCATAGCCATCATAATGTTGCCGTCAAGCATGTCTTTATCCATGATGCCGGTCTCGCCGTTGCTGAAGATGCTGCAGGCGATGCTGAGTGGCAGATAGTCAGGATCCGATGCCTTGACGCCTTTCCATGCCAAAACGCCCATCTTAACTGGGGTCATGCGCACGTCCTTGATGGTCGGGCCGTCGAATGTAGGCAATGTGAACTCAGGCTGTGCAGGAATATCACCATGGCGCCATGTGCCGAACTTCTCGGCTGCAAGTCTCTCGGCTTCCTCAATGTTGAAGTCACCGACGAGAATGAGAGTCATATTGTTGGCCACATAATATGTGTTGAAGAACTCACGCATCTTCGAAGTCTGAGGGTTCTTGAGGTGCTCAGTCAAGCCGATAATCGGACGGCCGTAAGGATGCTCGCCGAAGATCTCCTGGAACATATATTCCTTGAAGGCATTGATAGGTTCGTCGCCGTACATGTTCTTCTCCTCATAGACGGTCTCGAGTTCGCTCTGGAACAGACGGAACACCGGGTAGCGGAAACGTTCGGCATACACATCCATCCACTTTCCAAGCTGGTTGGAAGGGAAGGAGTTGTAATACATCGTCTGGTCGTAGGCAGTACCTGCGTTGAGGCCTTCGCCGCCCATCTTGGTGAGGATCACGTCGACCTCATTCGGGATGGCGTAGTCGGTTGATGCGAGCGATAACTCATTGATTTTCTGTTGGATAGCGGCGCGTTCGTTGAGATCGGTTGTCTCATGAAGCTTGTCGTACATGATGTCGATGCTATCGAGATACACCTTCTCGGCTTCCCAGTTGATGGTTCCGATCTTATCGGTGCCTTTGAACATGATGTGCTCGAAATAGTGAGCCATACCTGTGGCTTCGAGCGGGTCGTTTTTACTTCCGGCATGCACGTAAATGGCTCCGTAAGCTTTTGGTGAGCTGTGGTCTTCGCATAACACCACCTTCAATCCATTGTCAAGAGTTGTGGTCTTGACCTTCACCTGAGCGTTCAACACATTGACACTCAGGACAATAACTAATAATAAAAATAATCTTTTCATCTTTTAACTTTTTACTACTCTAAACTTTAAACTTTAAACTCTAAACTCTAAACTTTATTATATCTTCCATTTTTATTCCGTACAATTCCATCTTTTTCAGGAATTCAGGTACTTCAGTTTCCAAAAATTCTTTTTTCTGTTCCGAAAGAATCTTCTCTTTCGCGTCATCGCACACGTAGAATCCTATTCCACGCTTGGTGGCGATGATCTCTTTCATCTGCAGTCGCTCGAAGGCGCGCATTACCGTGTTCGGGTTAACTCCAAGCTCTACGCCGAGTTCACGCACCGACATCACACGGTCGCCGCTGTGAAACTCACCGCTGAGTATGCGTTCACACACGTGATCGTAGATTTGCAGATATATCGGTTTATGTCCGTTAAAATCCATAGTTTATTAGTATTTTTGTGTTTTAATCTTACGGTATACACCAAACAGCATCAATGCGGAGATGATGACTTCGCAGTAGAATGCGACGTTCATTGTGACAAATATAAAGTGTTTGATGAATTCTGCCATCTTATCCTCATTCATCTGATTGAAATAATTTGCAAGAGCTTCATTATTTGCGACCAAATTGATGAAAACAATCATGAAAATGATGAACAGAAGTATCAAAATGCCAAGCATCTTGCCTGTTTTGTGCTTTTTAAAGATCATATTTCCAAACATGAAGATGGAAGAAATCGTCAAAGTGCCAAGCAAACTTAAAGCTATCATAAATGTCGGTGATAAATTTTTGAAGAATACCAGCAATGATGCATCCAACATCGCATTGTCCTTTGTAAAAATAGCATCGAGTTTTGCATATCTGTCGAAATAATATGCTGCAGCGAAGCCTTCGTATGGTCCATGGAAGAGGGCGAGGATGCTGTCGATGGCGAGTGCTCCGGCCACATATATAATAGGTGTGACGACGACGCAGTAGAACACCATGCTGAGGAACTTCTCGAGTGCCGAGGCTGGCAACATGGCGTAGCCGATGCCTTTGCGTGAGTCGTTGCAGTATCTGTAAAGTCTTGCAGGTGCTATGATTAATGCAATGCTAGTAAGTGTTGAGATGAGGTCGATTCTTGACATAGCATCAAAAGCGTCCTTTGTTTCATCAGTCGGCATGAGGGCTGCAAATAGGTATATGATTACCGGGATGGCCCATAAAATTGCCAATGCCAATATGAGATTTGGAAAGAAATTCAATCCGTCGTGTTTGAGGATTTTTCCAAAGCGGTTGATATTAAATGTGTTATTCATTTTGCATTAAGTTTTTGATGTTTTCTTTATTCTTCATTACCGCATTGAACAGCGCCTCTATGTTGACGTTGCTCTCCAGATGTTCAGTGTTTGGCATCACGTTGATGTAGCCGCCCGGCAGCATCTCGGTGTAGTAAGCTCCCTGCAGTCTCTCAGGACCGTATTCGAAGTAAATCTTGTCGATGATTTCTGCGAAACTGGCGTTGAGAAGTACGTCGTCGCGGTCCAAAATCACGATAGGATCGATAAGGTTCTCAACATCTTTCACCTGATGGGTCGAGATGATGACGGTGGTATCCTCGTTGCAATACTGCGAAATCACCTTGCGGAACAAGGCTTTCGACGGAATGTCGAGTCCGTTGGTCGGCTCATCGAGGAAGAGGTAGTCGGTCTGCAACGACATTGCGCATGCCAGCAAGGCTTTCTTTTTCTGACCATGCGAGAGCTCGTTGAATTTCTTTGTGAGGTCGACTTCAAGCTCTTTCATAAGTTGATTGAAAAGTGCGAAGTCGTAGCGAGGGTAGAAGCATCCGATTTTCTGGATGAACTTCTCCGGTGTGGTGTCCTCGGTGATCACTTCCTCCGGAAGGAAATACACGTTTTGTAGGAACTGAGGTTGACGCATCGAAGGGGTGAGGTCGTCGACTGTTACCGAACCATGCTGTGGCTTCTGCAGACCGCATATTAATTTTAATAAGGTGGTCTTACCGACACCATTCTCGCCTAAAAGTCCGTAGATGTTACCCTTCTGGAACTCCAGGCTGATGTTTTTGAAGACTTGCGTATTGCTGTAAGCGAAGTCTAAGTTATTGATTTTAATCATGTTAGATATAATTTATTGTTGTCCTTATAGCTGTATTAGGCATCTAATACACTGCAAAAATACAACATTTTTTTTACATGTCAAGAAAAAAGTGAATTTTTTTTTGTCATTTCGACAGAAGTGGAGAAATCTCATGCAAAAACAAAAAAATGTCATTATTTCAAAAAATCTTCGTAATTTTGTAGCTTGTATTTTTTATATCTAAATGATGAGACGATTACATTTACTAATAGTATTTTTAATTGCTGCTTTTGCGCTGAAAGCACAAGCTCCGTCTGGGTATTACGACAATGCTAATGGTTTGACTGGCGATCAGTTGAAGCAGGCCTTGCATGACATCATCAAGGATCATGATGAGATATCCTACCAACAAATTTGGACTGCTTTTAAGTCCACTGATAACAAAGGCGGCAATGTTGTTTGGGATATGTATTCCGACGGAGCCGGGTACACATATTATTATGATAACAACCAGCAATGCGGCGATTATGAGCAGGAAGGCGACTGCTACAACCGTGAGCACTCCTGGCCTAAGAATTGGTTCAACGACGATGAAAATTCGACGCCTGGACACGATATCCATCATATTTTCCCGACTGACGGCTATGTGAATTCACAGCGAAGCAATTTCCCTTTCGGCGAAGTGAATACCAACAGTTCTTATGTGACTTTCGCAAATGGTTCGAAATTAGGCAATTGCAAATCGTCTCTGGGTTATTCAAATAAAGTCTACGAGCCTATAGACGAATATAAAGGAGACATTGCCCGTGCTCTTATGTATATGAGCGTGCGTTACTATACTGAAGACGACAATTGGAGCAATTCGGGTATGACTACAAAGTCAGAGCTCCAACCTTGGGCTATAAATATGCTTCTTGATTGGCATAGAAACGACCAGCCTTCGGCAAAAGAAATTGCTAGAAATAATAAGATCTACACCAGTTATCAGCATAATAGAAATCCTTTCATCGACAATCCCGATTATGCTGAAATGATTTGGAATCCAAGCTGGACAAGTACTTGCGAAATCGCTGTCGCATCAAATATTGAAGGTGCAGGCGACGTCAGTATGGTTGTCGCTTATAATGCAAGTCCTTCAATCGATTTTACAGCACAAGGATATGCAAATGAACAAGTGATTTCGAGTGCAACCATCGATAATAACGTGTCGGTTACATTTAACAAAGGAACCAATCAAAATGCGCCGAAATACTATACGTCGGGCACAGCCATCAGATGCTATGGCGGAAACTATTTTACTGTCAGCACATCATTAGGAACAATAACCAGCATCGCTTTGACATTCGGCTCTAACGACGGTAGCAATACGATTACCACAAATGTCGGTTCCTATAGCGGTGAAACATGGACTGGCAGCGCATCGTCTGTGACATTCACCATAGGCGGTACCTCGGGCAATCGCAGAATTAAAGGAATCGCGGTTACCTATTCGTATAGCAGCCAACCGACACAAATTATGACTTGCGCTTATGGCTCAACGGCTACTCTGACAGCTACGCCAAGCACACATTATGATTTTGTCAATTGGACCAAAAACGGTTCTGTGATATCGACTAATGCCATATGCGAGGTTCAAGTGTCGGAAAACGCCACATATCAAGCCAACTTTACACCGAAATCATACACTATCAGCGTCGCTGCTAATTCGACACAAGGCATGGCTTATATAGGAGATGCTCCGGCACCAGTTGTTACATATACGCCATCCATCGATTTCTCGGCACAAGGTTATTCAAACGAACAGGTTATATCAGGTGCAACAATCGATAATAATGTGTCAGTCGCATTTAATAAAGGCACTAATTCAAATCCACCCAAATACTATACTTCCGGCACGGCTATCAGATGTTATGGCGGTAATTATTTCACTGTCAGCACAACAGATGGTACAATAACCAAAATCGTATTGACTTTTGGTGGTAGCGACGGCAGCAATGCAATTACCACAGATGTCGCCACGTATAGCAATGGAACATGGACCGGCTCTGCCAAATCGGTAAAATTCACCATCGGCGGCACTTCAGGCAATCGTAGAATCAAGAAAATAGCTGTCACATATCAAACTGGCGGTGGTTCTTACGTAACACAAACCACAATACCTTACGGCTCGTCAACTACAATAACAGCAACACCAAGCAACGGCTATTCGTTCGTCAACTGGACGACAAACAGCACCAATTTCTCAGCTGATGCCACCTCGAATATCACCGTGGGAGGCGACGCTAACTATGTAGCTAACTTCACGACAAACAGCGTGGCAGCTAACACCTCGGTCGAACTTCCAGCATTGACTTTGGCCCAGAATGTTGCATTTGTTGTCAATGAGGACGCTACACTTACAGTAACGGGCGACATCACCCAGGCATCAGGATCGGCCATCGAAATTAAAAACGGCGGTCAGCTTGTCTGCAACAACTCGGTTTACGTGAAGATGCAAAAGAGCATCACTGCATGGAATGGTTCAAAAGGCTGGTATGCAATAGCTTCACCGGTTAATAATCAGTCTTTTGCTGATGTCGTCAATCTGGTGAATACTGCAAACAACCCGCTGCATAACATCTACCGTTACGACGAAGCCGAAATCGAATGGGAAGAATACAGAGACAATCAGAACATCTTCACTTCGTTTGAAAACGGTCGCGGTTACCTCTTCCGTACAGCAAATACCAGTGGAATGATTGAATTCAAGGGCGATAACAATGTCGATGCATTTAACCACGACTTGTCATACGCCTGCACAAACAATAATTACAAAGGTTTCAACCTCATCGGCAACCCATACACTCAAAACATCACATGGGCTAACCTGACAAAGACAAATGTCGATACTGATGGCTATTTCGTACTTGATGAAACTGGTACAAACCAAGGCAAATGGAGCACCGTCACTTCAGAAAGCGCTCCTATAGCTCCGATGCGCGCGTTCCTCGTACAGGCGACAGGCGATAACCCGTCAGTCACGGTCTCACGCACAACAGCTAAAGAGGAAAAGAAAGCCGCTGATAACCAGATATCGTTAACTGTATGCAATAGCCAATACAGCGATGAGGCTTATGTCAAATTCAAGGAAGGACACGGTCTTAACAAGATTGAACACCGCAACACCGAAATCCCGATGCTGTATGTCATTAACAATGACGAACATTTTGCTATCGCCAACATGGATAATAACACCAAAGTTATCGATCTTGGTTTCGAAGCTAAGACGATGGGACAGTATAAATTGAGTCTCAAGGCTGACGGCGATTTCGCGACGTTACATCTTATCGATAAACTCACTGGAAACGATGTTGACATGCTTGTTGAGAGTGAATATAATTTCATAGGAACGCCACAAGATATCGATTCGCGATTTGTGGTTCGTATGCAATTGTCACAAATATCTAATGATTCAGAGAATTCAATCTTCGCTTATCAAAGCGGAAACGACATCATCGTCGAAGGTAACGGCGAGTTACAGATCTTCGACGTGATGGGACGCTTGGTTTCCATAATGCGTGTAAACGATGTTGAAACATGGAACACCGCATCCGTACCGACAGGCGTTTACATCTTCAGATTGGTAGGTGACGATGTAAAAACACAAAAAATTGTTGTTAAATAATTGAAAATGAGGAGATTAGTTATGAAAAAGATATATTTGACATTAGCATTGCTGCTTTCGATAAGTTTTAATGTGTTTGCTCAACGCAGCGACGGATTTTTTAATACTTTGGATGAAGATCCATACAATAGGCTGAGCGATCCCGGGACCGTTTTGACTCTGCCGCAAAAGCCAATTGGCACACAGGCAAACGAGCCCGCGCCTCTAGGCAGCGGATTGTTGATTCTAACAGCTGTTGGCCTAGGATACGCTATCAGAAAACGAAACAAATAAAAAACATAGAGACGCGCCACAGCGCGTCTCTAAATTTATAAACAGTAAACCGTAAACTATTTCTTAATACTAAGAATCACCCCGAGCGCCACTCCCAAGGCTGCTGCAAACAACACCTGCAGCGTTCCTGGTAACAGAAAAGTGATGGTGTGAGCCGGATACCAGAAATATGGTATCGTCTTCTTGAAAACAAAGCCATATTGGATATTCCAGTTGATCTTTTCTGCCATCGTCTGCTGAATGTTAAGCGGACTGCTGAAGAATCCTGCCAAAGAACCACCAGTCTCTGCAATGTGGATATCAGTGATTTTATGGAATGTCATGAAAACAGGCGCGAACAGAGTGTTCATCAGCACGCTGATGCAAAGTGCCACGAAGAACTTGCCCCATGTGAGTGGTGCTCCCGTTAACGGGTTGCCGTAAAACCATTTCGCAGCTTTGCCGTCAAGGTGGAATCCACTGTCAAGCAAAACGACTGTTCCGGTCTTGAAAATGGTCATCGCGGAGGCGATAACGACGCCAAGAACACCCCACACGAGCATCTTTGGCAGCAAACCGAAACCTTCCTTATAATATGCGCCTTCTTTGATTCTCAGCGAAAGCATCTCGCCGAAGGTTCCTAAAATGGCGAACTTGAAGAAGCTCATCAGCAATCCGTGATGTTTTGTCGCACTGATAAACCAATCCCATGCTCCTGGGATAAAAGCAAAGCCGCAGATCACTGCGGCTATCACTGCTATTGTAATTTTATCTGACTTTTTCATCATTTCTCAATTCTAATTCTTGCATCTACTGCTGTCACATAGCGTGGGTTGCCGAGCAATGGGTTGAGGTCCATCTCTGCAATCTCAGGAGCTGCCTGAACGAGGGCGCTCACACGAGCCACCTGGTCGGCATAGAGGTCGAGGTTGACACCTTCCTGACCGCGCACGCCTTGAAGGATCTTATAACCTTTGAGCTGCTTGAGCATCTCTTTGGCTTCGTCGGCGGTGATAGGGGCAAGGGCGCTCTGAACATCCTTCAGCACTTCGATGAAGATGCCGCCCAAGCCGAAGAATATCTGATGTCCGAACTTAGCGTCCTTGATGGCTCCGATATAGACGTCGGTGCCATCGAGCATAGGATACATCTCCACGGCGTAGGTCTCAGGGATGACTATGAGACGGTCGAACTCCTTAGCCACTGTGTCGAGGTCTTTCACTCCGAGGGTCACGCCGCCCACGTCGCTCTTGTGCAATGGGCCGACGACCTTCATCACCAGCGGCACGTCTTTCGAACAGCCCACTTCTTTTGCGAAGGCGAGGGCGTCTTCTTTTTTGCTCACCTCAACGCTCTTTTTGCGGCTGATGCCAGCGGCGTCGAGCAGCTCGTTGTAGTCGGCAATCTCAAGATATCCCGACTTGCAGCGGTCGATGGTCTTGCGGATGCGAGCCACGTCGATTTTTGGCAGCTCCACATGCTCTGGCTGAGGTTTCGGGGTGTTGTAGACCTTGCAAATGGCATTGCCGAGCACGCACTCCTCAGGGAAGTTGATGCGGCCTTTCGCGATGAAGTCGTTGATCTCGTCTTTCACGTTGATGATTGAAGGCAAAACCGGGAAAATAGGCTTCTTGCAGGTCTTCATCTTCTCATCAAGGAGGTCGTAAACCTCTTTGTTACTGAACAATCCCGGTGATCCGAAGATGACGACCGAGAAGTCGATGTCTGTATATTCGTTTTCGACGGTGTCGATGATATATCCGAGCTGTTCGGCTGTTCCTGTTGCTAGGAAGTCGATAGGGTTACCCACTGACGAGCCTCCGAAGAGCTTCGCGAGCAGGGCAGGACTTGCCGGATGGTCTTTGAGTGAAGGCACTTCCATGCCGCCGTTCGACAGCACGTCGGTGAGCATCACGGCCGGACCGCCTGCGTGTGTGATGACAGCGCAGCGTTTGCCTTTGATTTCAGGGTGCATAAACACGCCGCATACCGTTGTCAACTCCTGACGGTTGTGGCAACGAACGATACCTGCCTTGCGGAATAAGGCATCGACAGCAGCGTCGTTGGTAGCGAGAGCGCCAGTGTGTGATGATGCAGCACGGCTACCTGCTGCTGAACCTCCTGACTTGATAGCTGCGATATGGCATCCTTTGTTGATGAGGCTACGTGAGTGTTTGAGCAATCTCATCGGGTCGCCAATCTTCTCCATGTAAAGCATGATGACGTGGCTTGACTTCACAGGGTCGAAGGTCTCGTCCAAATGTTCCAGCACGTCTTCGATGCCGAGCTGGGCGCTGTTGCCCACTGCCCACACGCTGTTGAACTTCAGTCCGTTGCTCATGCCGTATTCCTTGATGAACACGGCGGTGGCACCTGAACCCGTGATGAAGTCGACGCCCTTGGGGTCCAAGGGCGGGATGGGGGTGTCGAAGCAGCCGGCGTAGTTCACGTTGAGGAAGCCGGTGCAGTTGGGGCCGATGAGTGAACCGCCGACCGAGTTGATGGTGTCGACGATGTGCTTCTCAATGGCGGCGCCTTCGGCGTTCTCTTCCGAGAAGCCGGCGCTGATGATGATGAAGCCTTTGCAGCCCTTTTCCTTCGCCAGCACGTCAACAGTCTGGGCGCAGAACTTGGCGGCGATGCAGAGCAGTGCGCAATCGACCTGTGGCAGGTCGTCCACCTTGGCGTAGCATTTCACACCTTGCACCTCGGTCTCTTTTGGGTTGACGGCATAGATTTGGCCTTTGAAGGGACTCTCCAAAAGGTTTTTCAGCGACTTGCCGCCAGGTTTATGAATGTCAGACGAAGCACCGCAAATCACGATGCTTTTGGGATTTAGTAATTCTTTTGCAATCATATTGTGGTATTTAAAGATTATTATCCGTTTTCCGTTTTACCTCCCGTTCGGTCGGTGAGCCCTTCGGGGTTCCGTTTTCCGTTTTACACTTCAAATGTAGCGAAGTCAGCCGTTCCTCACAATCCAAAAGCAGTTGATAGTGTATCTTGTTGAACTTCCCTTCATTGCATAAGCCCTCGATCTCCTCGCGGCTCAGCCAATGCACGGATTCCACCTCTTCCTTCTGTAGGCGCAGCATCTCGATGGGGACGTTGCTCTTAAGCATGTAAAGGAGGGTGAACTTGTATCCGTAGCGGCGGATTCTCAAGAGCTTCAACTCGCTTTGGGTGACACAGAGACCTAGCTCTTCCTTCAGTTCGCGTTGCATGGAGATGGTGAAGTCCATCTCGCCCGATTTCACGTGTCCGGCGGTGGTGGCGTAGTAGCCTCCTTTCGACTCTGAGACCTTCTGGATCAGGTACTTGCCTTCGTTGTTGTGGATAAACACGGCCACGATGGGAATCATCAGACCCTGGGGAATCATTTTTCCCCGTTCCACTGTCTGTCCGGTGTACCTTAAATCGTTGTCGTATAGATCCAGTAACTCCATGCCCGTTTCTTAGTACGGCAAAAATACGAAAAACTCCTTTATAATAAAGACTTCTTTGTTAATTTTGCAGCCCGAAAACGAAAACTTATCATGGAAGAAAAGCTTTTTAATAAGAATTATCTCTGCTTATGTGCGGCTAACTTCTTGTTTTTCTTCTCGTTTTACCTCTTGCTGCCTGTGTTGCCCTTTTTCATCATTGAGCAATTTCAGGGGAGCAATGCCGTCATCGGCACGGTGATTTCGTGCTATACCTTGGCCACCTTGGTAGTACGTCCGTTTTCGGGTTACATGATGGATACCTTCAAACGCAAACCCCTTTATATGCTGGCGTTGTCGCTTTTCACCGCCATCTTCATAGGCTATCCTTTCGCCGCCACCATCACGATGTTGATTGTCATTCGCGTCGCTCATGGTTTGGCTTTTGGCTTGACTTCGGTGGGTGGGAACACCCTGGTGATCGACGTAGTGCCATCGGAGCATAGGGGAGAGGGCATCGGTTATTATGGCGTGGCCAACAATATCGCCATGGCTGTGGGACCTATGGTAGGGCTATTTGTTTATGAGCATCTCAGCTTCAATGTCATCTTCATGGGTTGCATGGCTTGCAGTTTCTTGGCAACGCTGTTTGCCTCGCGCATCCAGACCAAGGTGCGGCCTCCTGTGAAACGGCCCCATATCTCACTTGACCGTTTTATCTTGATTAAAGGGCTGTTGGCTGGAATTTCTTTCTTGATGCTAGCCTTTGCCTATGGCCAGATTTCCAATTACATCGCCTTGTATGCCAAGGAGATGGGCTTGACTATCAGCAGTGGATTGTTTTTCACGGTGTATGCAGTGGGCCTGATCGCTTCGCGTTTGTTTGCAGGCAGGATGGTTGACAAGGGCAAGGTCACCCATACCATTGCCTTGGGCCTTGGAATCACTGTCTTTGCCCTGCTGGGGCTAGGCCTTTGCCATTATGTCAACGCTATCGGCTCAACCTACACTGCCATCGCTTTTCTTTTGATTGCCTTGTGTTGCGGTTTGGGTTTCGGAGCTGCCTTCCCCTCGTTTAACGCTTTGTTCATTAATCTGGGTACCAATGCCCAACGTGGCACTGCCACTTCCACCTACCTTACCTCTTGGGATCTCGGTTTGGGTATCGGTATCTTCTCCGGAGGCATGTTGGCCGAGCATTTTTCTTTCGCTACAGCCTATTTGGTGGCTTCAGGTTCGGTTCTCGTTTCTCTGGTTTTCTTTATTCTCGTGGTGACTCCGCATTATCAACGGAATAAGGTACGGTGATATGGTATTTTGTTTATTTTTGCGATAACAAAACACCATCAGATGAAAAAACACTTTCTTATCACCCTGTTGCTTGCAGTCACCCTGCAAATGACCGCCCAGCAACTCCTTGTGGGCTCCTACAACATCCGCTATAAAAACGCCAACGACAGCCTTCAAGGCAATGTTTGGACCAAACGTTGCCAAGTGATCTGCGACCAGGTGAACTTTATGGCACCTGATATCTTTGGGACACAAGAGGTGTTGTATGGACAACTTCAGGACATGAAAAAAGCCCTCGATGGCTATGACTATATAGGCATCGGTCGCGACGACGGTAAGCGCGGCGGTGAACATGAGGCTATCTTTTATAAAAAGGGGAAGATAAAACTCTTGGATCATGGGGATTTCTGGCTGAGCGAGAACCCAGAAAAACCTGGCTTGGGTTGGGATGCT
The DNA here is from genome assembly GCA_947304185.1 of uncultured Bacteroidales bacterium. GTDB lineage: Bacteria > Bacteroidota > Bacteroidia > Bacteroidales > F082 > Limimorpha. The sequence continues at coordinate 692 of CAMZAM010000014.1, read as the reverse complement.
GCTTGCATCCGCATCTGCACCTGGGGTAAGTTCAGCGTGGTGCGGCCAGACGACGGTCGCCGCCGTGGACTTTTTAACCGAGGACCCCGACACAAGGAAACGAAGTTCTATTTCTTCAACCTCCACATGGACCATGTGGGCGTGGTGGCCCGCCGCGAAGCAGCCAAGCTGATTGTAGCCAAGGTAAAGGAGATAGCCCAAGGCGCTCCAGTGTTCATCACAGGCGACTTCAACGTGGATCAATACAATGAGATTTATACCATCTTCACCGAGTCGGGCATTCTGAAAGACTCCTACGATGCCGCCCGCATCCGCTTTGCGGAAAACGGCACCTTCAACGCTTTCAAGACGGAATACTATACCACCAGCCGCATCGACCACGTCTTCGTCTCCCCCGAGATGACAGTCGAATCGTACGGCGTACTCACCAATAGCTACTGGACTCCCGACGAAACAGAAGAAACACTCAAATCATCCGACGCACCACAAGAGATCTCCTTTGACAATTACGTCAGACGGAATCCGTCGGATCACTATCCGGTGTTTGTGAGGGTGAGGGTGGGGAATTAGGAATTAGGAATTAGGAATTAAGAATTAGGAATTTAGAGGGAGATGCGATATGGTTTCTTAATGGGAAGCTCTTCTTTGCCTCACCGCTTCAAACGTCACAATCGCTGTCGTTACTGACACAT
>CAMZAM010000013.1 GCA_947304185.1 uncultured Bacteroidales bacterium | reverse complement strand
TGCTCCTGCGCAATCGCTGACGGTGACTCCGCCATGACGTCGCGTCCCTGGTTGTTCTTCGGGAATGCGATGAAGTCGCGGATGCTGTCCTGACCTCCGAAGAGCGAGCAAAGTCTATCAAATCCGAATGCCAATCCTGCGTGAGGTGGTGCTCCGTACTCGAAAGCATTCATCAGGAAGCCGAACTGCTCCTGAGCCTTCTCATCGGTAAAGCCGAGGGTGTGGAACATCTTCTTCTGCAAGTTCTTGTCGTGAATACGCACCGAGCCGCCGCCGACTTCTGTGCCGTTGAGCACGATATCGTAAGCGTTTGCACGGATCTCACCCCATTTATCAGGTTGCTCGAGCAAGTATTCATCCTCTGGCTTAGGAGCTGTGAACGGATGGTGCATTGCATAATAACGCTGTGTCTCTTCGTCCCATTCCAAAAGCGGGAAGTCGATGACCCACAATGGTTTATACACGTTAGGATCGCGTAAGCCGAGCTGGTTACCCATCTCGAGACGCAGAGCGTTCATCTGCACTCTTGTCGGCATGGCTTTACCGCTGAGTATCAACAGCATATCACCTGGCTTAGCGTTGCATTTGTCGAGCCATGTCTTCAAAATCTCAGGTGTGTAGAACTTATCAACTGACGACTTGATTGTGCCGTCTTCGTTGTATTTCACGTAAACGAGACCTTTAGCTCCCACCTGCGGACGTTTCACGAAGTCGGTGAGTGCGTCGGTCTGCTTGCGGGTGTAGTTGGCACAGCCTTCAGCGTTGATGGCGACCACGAGTTCAGCCTCATCGAACACTGAGAATCCGTGACCTTTCGCCACGTCGCTGAGTTCGACAAATTTCATTCCGAAACGGATATCCGGCTTGTCGGAACCATAATATTTCATGGCGTCATGCCAAGTGATTCTTGGGAAATCGCCAAATTCGATGCCTTTGATGGTCTTAAACAGATGTTTTGCCAAGCCCTCGAACATGTTGATGACGTCTTCCTGTTCCACGAACGACATCTCGCAGTCGATCTGAGTAAACTCAGGCTGACGGTCAGCGCGGAGGTCCTCATCGCGGAAGCAGCGCACGATCTGGAAGTAGCGGTCGAAGCCTGCCACCATGAGGAGCTGCTTGAACTGCTGCGGTGACTGCGGAAGAGCGTAGAACTCGCCCGGGTTCATACGTGACGGCACCACGAAGTCGCGGGCGCCCTCAGGGGTCGACTTAATCAGGCAAGGAGTCTCAATCTCGAGAAAGTCATTGCCTGACAGATATTTACGCACTTCCTGTGCCATCTTATGGCGCAAGATGATGTTATTCTTTATTGGGTTACGGCGCAAGTCGAGGTAACGGTATTTCATGCGGATGTCGTCGCCGCCGTCGCTGACGTCTTCGATAGTGAATGGAGGTACCTTAGAGGTGGTCAAAATCATGAGAGATTCGACCTTCAACTCGATGTCGCCTGTCGGGTTTTTCGGGTTCTTCGACTCGCGTTCCACCACGACGCCTTTAGCCTGGATGACGAATTCACGTCCAATCTCGCGGGCGGTCTTCATCGTCTCAGCCGAGCTAACTCCCTCTTGCATAAAGAGTTGCGTAATACCATAACGATCACGGAGATCAATCCAAAGCAGGGCGCCTTTGTCGCGAACGCGCTGCACCCAGCCGCTCAAAGTGACTTCCTGACCCACGTTGGCCATGCGAAGTTCACCACAAGTATGAGTTCTAAACATATCGTTTAACTATTATATTCTACAAAATTGCAAATTTACAACTTTTTTAAATACTGACCACCTTCATGCAACAATTTTTGCAGTCGAAGTCGAGACGGAAACGGCCGCGCTCGTTGGTGAGATATAAAGATGTGGCGGGCTTGCCTATCTCTCTGGCGCACATACCGTTGGCGAAACGGATGCAATGTTTGGTGGTCATCACCACGGTCTCGCCCTCTGGCATCGATTTTTCCAAGCCGTCGTCGATGTTTGTAACACCGTGATTCTCATAGAATTGACGAGACAGGGAATTAGTGACGTTGCCGAGATAGGACAGATGGTCATCCTGCCCGTCATTTCGAGCGGAACGGAGTGAAGTCGAGAAATCCTCTATAGCATAAAGCTTTTGCGGATGGAGGATTTCTCCATTCCGCTTCGCTTCAGTCGAAATGACGCCGTCGGTTTGTCGATGATTATTTATCAACGATTTTTCCAGTTCAACAACCAGTTGGCGTTTCAATTCTCCTAAAATGGAATTCGGGATGAAATAAACATCTTTGAAATCGATGTCGATGCTTTCTATTTTGAATTTTGTGTCACCCCATTGCGACAGCTTTGTGCGAATGTTTTCAAGGGCTTTTTCAGGATTCTTTGCGACATCTTTTTGACATTGCAAGCAAATGCTGACGTTTCCTGACGACAATCTAAAACCGTCAGAGATCTCAGAAAGCTCTAAGTTGATTGGAAGTTTGCGGTTGCCGGTGGAGTTGTCGACGGAACGTTGCCAGAGGATGTCGAAGTTACGGTACAAATGTGTGGCGGAGATTTCTCCATTACGCTTCGCTCCAGTCGAAATGACGGACGAAGCCAACACAACGTTACCTTCTACTCCATTTACGTTAAAGCCTTGCAGTTGTTTGTCATCATCCAAGAAACAGAGGCCGTCGCCGTTGTGAAGGGTAACACCGTCTTTCAGCTTGACTGTCAGGCGTTTGCCGTCGATTTTCTTGATTTCTCCGATGTATTCTCCCATCGATTTAGGGGTGAATGGAGAGTCGATATTCTTCTGTCTGCCATGTATGAAATAGTCAGTAAAACCTCGCGAGAACGACTTTTCAAGGTTGGGCTCAAACGATGATGTTGAGACACCTCGTGACGCGCGCTCCAAATCAGACCTTCTGGCAATGATTTCATCAAGTGCCTTGCGGTAGTATGCCGTGGTATTCTTAACATATTCGGCGTCTTTCAGTCGGCCCTCGATCTTAAACGAGGTGATGCCCGCGTCGATGAGCTCCTCCAGGTTTTGTGAGTTATTCATGTCGCGCAGAGAGAGCAGATGCCGATTGGCTATCAACGTGTTGCCGTCTTCGTCTTCGAGGTTCCATGCCAATCGGCAAGGCTGGGCGCAGGCTCCACGGTTAGCTGATCTATGCCCGATGACATGACTGAGATAGCACTGACCGCTATAGCTGACACACAAAGCACCGTGGACGAAGAACTCCAACGGCACCGTGGTCTTGGCACGAATCTCCTTTATCTCGTTGATAGTCAGCTCTCTAGCAAGCACCACTTGCTGAAAACCGACGTCTTCAAGAAACTTCACCTTCTCGGGCGTAGTGTTGTGGCATTGGGTGGATGCGTGTAGCGCTATTGGAGGCATATCCATCATAAGGAGGGCCATATCCTGCACTATCAGTGCATCGACGCCGGCATTATAGCAGTCCCAAGCGATCTTACGCGCATCTTCCAACTCATTGTCAAACAGCAAAGTATTAAGAGTTACGTACACTTTCGCATCGAAAATCGCGGCGTGGTCGCAGAGTTTGGCAATGTCATCGATGCTGTTCCCGACTTTCTCACGAGCGCCGAAACTCGGTCCGCCGATATACACCGCATCAGCGCCATGGTTGATGGCGGCGATACCCACTTCGAGGTTCTTAGCCGGAGAAAGAAGTTCTATTTTTTCCAAGACTGATATTTTTTGCAAAGATAGCTAATTTTTCGTTTTCTGAATAAAGAAAATGCTTCCCACGTCGATAAGTTCGCCGTCGTATAACTCTATGATATTCATTTTGTTGCGACGAATAAACTTTCTAAGTTCCTTACATTCCTTCAGATGTTTCAACGCTCCGCACACAACAACGGCATTGCCGACGAGTCCGCAGCAACCAGGAAAGAAACCGTAATCATGTCCGGGAAGAGTGATCTGATGCGGGTCGACATATAAGACATTGCATCCGTTTTCTTCCAAAACATGTTTTATTCCGAAATCAGATGTGATAAAATTACGCTCATCCAAAGCCAACAAATTACATCGCGTATATCCTTGATTTACAGTGAGTTGCACGGATTTTGTTGATATTTTTCCATATAGATTTTTTATCGACAAATCGGTATATAACAAATTGTGTATCAAGGTGTTACCCACTCCAACAGCATTGTATGGGACGGTGTCGGGATATTTTTTCCCTACTGATTGTTCACTTTTTATCACCTCAATATCAGGTGGCAAATCAATATCGACATTTTTCGCGCAAATCACTGATTTACAATGTCTTTCGTCTTTGCAAAAAAAGAAAATATCGGGATGTGACGAGATTGAAGGATAGGCTTTGTCGGAAGGCTCGAGCCACAAAACTTCGCCCATTTTCGAGAGCGATTTTTTTGCTTCTTCGGGCATGGTGGCGCTGGCGATGATTGCAACACCGTCATTTCGACCGAAGCGTATCGAAGAGTAGCGTAGTGGAGAAATCTCCATCATATTTGCTGGAGATTTCTCGATTCCGCTTTGCTGCACTCGAAATGACGGGTAATATGACGTCGGTCGAAATGACGTAAACGTCACCATCTTAAATCTCTGCTCGAGTTTCTTCTTGTTTTCACTTTTATACCCTATTGCGTGATTCAATTGATCTTCCGGCACTTCGATGGTGATTTCATCGGATTTCTCATCTATCTTATCGAATTTGCGACCCCACAACCTGCTGAAAACCATCTCGGCGAAGTTGGGATGATACGGTCCTGCCACGTAAGCCGCGCCATTCAGATCTTCGGAGGTGTGAAGCCCAATTCGAAGAACTTTTACATCATTTTCATTAAAATATTCATAGAGTGTAGCCGATTGTTCGACAGCATCATCGAGACTCAAAGGCTTGTATTCTCCGTTGTTATACAATCTTTCCAACTCCGTATCCTTCACCACGATGCATGGATAGATTCTCATTTCTTTTGCGCCAAGCCTGACGATATCCTTTGCCGTCTGCATGTCGTTTTCAAAAGTATCGAACGGCAGTCCTATCATCATCTGTAATCCAAGTGTAATACCTTCATTAACAATGATATGCGAAGCGTTTTCAATATCTTTGAGGGTATGTCCTCGACCGCATTTCCGTAATACCATATCGTTTGTAGACTGCGCTCCGAGTTCGATATTTTTCATACCGAGACTTTTCAAAACTTTTATCCTTTTTTCATCGATATAATCGGGTCTTGTCGAGCATCTGATGCCATCGATGACGCCTTTTTCGAGATAAGGCTGCACAATTTTCAGAAAATCGTCCTGCATTTTTTCGGGCAAACCGGTGAAATTTCCTCCGAAAAACGCCACTTCCACCACCCTATTTTTTTCTTTAAAGGAATCGAGATGTTTATCTATTGTGTTCTTAACATCTTGAATATCAGGTAGTTGCTGTTTACCTGTAATGCTAAACTGATTACAGTAAACGCATCGGAAAGGGCATGCGAGTTCAGGTAAGAAAATCGGTATGTTATAATGTCTCATTTCGACATCAAAATTGCTAAAAAATCTTCAATAATCGTGTACAATATCAAAATATTTCTTAACTTTGCGAGTTATTAATATTGAAAAAACTTAAAGCAGTATGTTAAAACAACTAAAAAGCACTATTATTTTAGCAATGATTGCTCTTGTAACTCTCTGTGGAGCAACAAGTTGCAACTCTTCTAAAGGAATGTCAAAAAAAGAGTACAAAGCCGCTGTCCAGCAGGCCACTAAGGACTTGAATGCCATTTTGAATGACGAGACAGATTGGACTTTGGAGGAACAACTCGAGCGTATCAACGAGCTGAAGCAGATCGATTTCTCAAAGAAAAATCCTGAAATCGTAGAGATGATAGAACGTGCCGAGCAGAAGGTCACCAACGCCATCGCTGAAAGAGACCGCATCGCTGAGCAGAAACGTCTCGAAGAAGAGCAGCGTCTGCGCGAGCTTGAGGAGCAGAATAAGCCTAAGACGGCTCTCACCGATTATTTCACCATGATTGCGAAGGCAAAAGACGTAGTGACAGCCAACAACTACATCAAGGAAGCCTTGAAACTGTTTGAATCACCTGACGCAGTGGTGCTCATCCGTCTCAACAACTTCGGCGACTACGACCGTCCGACAACAGCCGTCAACTACCTCAACTACCTGAAGGATCAGAAGAAGGTCAACGTGGCAGTCGACAACGTGAAATACAACGAAGATAACAAGATTACAGAACTTGAATTAATTAAGAAATAATAAGATGAAAAAGGTATTATTTGCAATAGCATTCGCATTTTTCGCACTCACAGGCTATCAGGCCTTAGCACAGGAACCTGAGTTAAGCCCTGAGCGCAAGCAAGCCATCGACAGTCTGGCCCTTGAGAAAGTCCGCGACCTGTCAAAATACGTCAAACTGATTGGCTCGAAGAACACTCCATGGAGTGAGGCCAACAGAGTCATCGACCGTGCCGAAGAGCTCTTCGCTCCTGATGCAGAGATCGGCGTTTCATCGCTCGCCAAGACAAAAATCGAGTATTATAAAGTTCGTCAGTACCTCGAAAGACTGATGCGCCTCAACTACGACCGCGTCGAGATCGACTGGTATAAGATCCAGTATGTGTCAGACTTGCAGCGCCAACCTGACGGAACATACGTCGGTGTAATCACTATCTTCCAGACATTCAAAGGCTACGACGCTGAAGGACGACTCATCTATCAGGATACGACAAAGAAAGACATCACAGTGTACGTCAAGCGTAAAGAGACTCAGATCGGCGGCCGTCTCATCGGCTTCTGGGATGTGTTGCTCGGCGACATGCGTGTGAAAGAAACGACAAAGAAATAATGAGTAAAGTTTTGAGACTTATAGTGCCAGTATTCGTGCTGGCACTATGTTTTAAAGTTGATGCACAGGTGCTAAACGACCTCGGCAGTGTCGAGATGGACGAGCGTGAACTCTACACCATGACAAAGCAGATGGGCCAGTTTATCAACAGGTTCAACTACGAGGAGGACCAATACGGCAAGAAGCTGAATCCTAATGATCCAAGCTTCCGCAACCCCAACAAACGCAAGGATGTGCTGCCGTTGCTGTTCGACCTCGAGAACCCTAGAACTGCCGGCGCTTTGCGCGATTTCTTCGTGGAAGACCTCATCAAGAACAACCAATATATGGAGTTTCTTGGTGGCAACTGGTATTCAGAAGTGTCGGCGAAGTTCAAATGGAAAGGCCAGATGGTCGACATCAGCATGATTCTTATGCTGGAAAAAGAAGGCTTGGGCTCGAAATGGGTACTATCGAATGTGTTTTTCTCCGAGTTTCAGAAATATTTCCCGCAAGGCGAGATGGCTGAACGCGAGAAGCATTTCCTTCACCCTATGAGTCACGAACTCGACTTCATGAACATCTATAAGGTGTTCAATGACCCTCAAACCATTGAGTATTATGCATCTACCGATTATCAACCAGATTATCTGGCACTGTTTTTTTACGAGATAAAACAAGGTAATCTGAAGTTTGACCACGTCGAGAGCGTGAAATTCCATATCTTCCAGATTAAAAACTGGTATTTCGAAGTGTCGTGGTTCAACCGCAGCGGATATAATGCCGGATGGCTTATCTCAAACCTTATTTATCTCAAAGATGAAGAAAAAGCTGCACTTTTAAAGCTTTATCAGCCTAAACAATGAAGAGATTAGTTTTATTTGCGATTTTATTCTTTTCCTGCCAAAGCATTTTTGCGCAGAAAACCGATCTCAGCCAAGCTGAAATCGACGAATATACAGGTCAGATCCAGATGATGGTGAGATATCTCGAAGAGACGTTTTCATTCATCGGAGACCCGGAAGCCACTGCACAAGAGAAAGATATTATCTTCAAGGAAAGCTACGCCAAAATCTTTTTGGACGACGAGGTTCAGATTGAGGACGACCTCGACGACAGCCGGAGTACCTATATAAATAAGGATGTCCAGGCTTATCTTAAAGATATTGATTTCTTCTTTAAAGATGTCAAGTTCACCTTTAAAATCGATGACATCAAGCCGCAGACCAACGAAAAGGGCGACACCTATTTCAAGGTGACGATGATGCGAACCATCGCGGGACATTCCATCGTTGGTGACTCGGTCAACAACAGCTGCAAGAGGTTTATGGAAGTCAACATCGACCCGGCGAAGAAAGACCTGAAGATCGCAAGTATGTATACCACCAAACCTAATGAGACTGAAGAACTTAGGACTTGGTGGAACAGGATGTCAGCAGCATGGAAGCTCTATTTCGGCGAAGGCCAGATAGTGCATATCTACCGCGACTCGGTGGTCATCGTCGACGACAGCCTCGTGGAGAGTACTGTGCCTTTCGACATGCCTCGTTTGTACGCACGACTGACCAGTTTTACGAAGACAACCGACATCGATATCAATGGCAACAAGCAGATACACTCGCTCGACCCGCTCTATGAGCTCTCTGACCTGCAAAACCTTGACTGCTCGAACACCGATATCGAAGACGTCGCTCCTATCCGAAACCTCAACAAACTCAACAGGTTAGATATCAGCAATACGCAGATCAGAAGCATCGCTGACCTGCGATACACCAACGACATCAGGGTGTTGAAGATTGCAAATCTGGATATCAACGACATCAGCATCATTGAGATGTACAGTCAGCTCACCGACCTCGACATCTCGGGTACTAAAGTCTCGAGTCTCGACTCCATCGAACTGCCGCAGTCGCTGCGATATCTCAACATCAGCAACACGCAGATCAGCGACCTCACGCCACTCGCACACCTTGAGAACCTGCAGGTGCTAATTATGGACGACACTCCTGTCAGCGATCTGACACCTATCGCCAACCTTAGCAGACTCAATGAGTTACAGTGCAGAAACACTCATGTCAGCGATATCATGCCACTTAAAGACATGACACATTTAGTGAGGATTTACTGCGACAACACTTATATCGACTCGGACAAAGCCGCTGAATTCAAGCGCGAAAACCGTAACGCCATGGTCATTTACGAGACCAAGGCGCTGCAGGATTGGTGGGAGAGCCTCCCGTCGACCTGGAAGACGGTGCTTGCGATGCAAAACAACACCGACATCGAGCCGAATCCTGAGGAGTTGCACATCATCATCGGGATGAAAGCACTCACTCTGAGTCCATCGTTCAACGATGCAGCGCCTATCGAGCGACTGACAAGTCTTGAGAGACTGAGTATTGAAGGCACGAGCATCACTGACTTGACGCCGCTTCATGGCCTGCACAACCTCAAATATCTCAATATGAGGGCGACTAAAGTGCACGATTTGAAGCCTCTCGAAAATCTCGGCAACTTATTGGAAATCAATATAGAGGAAACCCCGATTTCTGATTTGACACCACTTCACAACATGAAGAGTCTGGCAATAGTGAAGGCTGAGCATAGCAACGTGACGTCGGAGCAGGTGTTTAACCTCAGAAACGCAGTGCCAAATGTGATGGTATTATACCAGACCGATGAGCTTCGTAGCTGGTGGAACACCATCGACGGCACTTGGAGAGACGTGTTCAGAGACATTGTAGCTATGGACACCAACCCTACAGCTGAACAACTGCAGTCTGTCGCCAACATCGAGGAGATCGTCATCAGCGATAAGATTATCATCACGAGTCTGGAGCCGCTGACAAAGTTGATGTTCCTTAAGAAATTGAGTATCACCGACAACCATATCACCGACTTGAGTCCGTTGAGTGATTTGAAGGTCCTCACAGAGCTTCATATCGATGGTAACGCACTCAACGACATCGCGGCTTTGGCAACTGTGACCACAATAGAGGTGCTTTCGTTTGAGAACACCCGCATCACCGACCTCAACCCGCTTGAGAACATGCATGGACTTCGTGTGCTCGACATCGCTAGCACCAGTGTCAAGAACGTCAAGGTGTTGGCTCACTGCACCACGTTGGAAGAGCTCAACATCTCCAACACTAATGTCAGGACATTGGCGCCGGTGGCGAACTTGGAGTCGTTAAGATACATCAAGGCTATAGGATCGAAGGTAAAGTCGAAGGATATCGACAAACTGAGAGCCAGCCGTCCGGAACTGAACATCCTCTATCACTAAGAGAATCAGCTATATAAGCCACGTTATCGGGAAATCTTTTCCCTTCATAAACTCGTTTGTAGCATCCATATCATCGGCAAATCCGAGGAAGTAACCACCGCCTCCGGAGCCACAGATTTTTATTTGGAAATGTGTGTCTTTCCGCTTCAGCAAGAAGAGTGGCAGCATATTGTCGGTGATCATCGGACGAAGCATAACAGTCTGATAATAAGACAGATGTGCGAGGTCGTCGAAGAATTTGTCGGTGTCGCCCGACACGAGAGAATCGATGCAGCGACCCACGAAAGGATAGTAAAGCTCGTTGAAGGCTTTCAGGTAGCGAGGGTCTTCGCGTTGCTCCTTGTAATAGTTTACGAGAGCCTTTGTCTCGCTCTTTATCTTACTGTCAATCAAGAAGATATGAATATCATTCGGCACAAAATCCTTGTCGAGGATCTCTATTTTTTTGTCTTCAGTTAGGATGAAAGGCTTGCCGAGATAACACTGCAGCGGGTCTAGACCTGAGCTGCTGCCATGGAAGCAGTTTTCCATGTCGCCGAGGAACTTTTTCAGCACCATAGGGTCTTCTATCTCTTTCGATTTGAAACGATCGTAGACAGCGGCGGAGAGGGCGCCGGAGCTACCCACTCCATAGCCCGACGGGATACATGAATCGAGGAAGAGACCTTTCTTAAGTTCAGCCCTAAACTTCTCAACGTCAATATGTTCGGTAAAATATTCATTGCTTTCGAGATAGTTGGCGAAGACGTGCAGGCTACGGTTTGAGGAGTAGTTTTTCTTGCCGTGGTTGCGCCAGATATAGTCCCAGTGCGACTCGCCAGTGTAGAGCGGCATGAGCAGCGCCGGAGAGCCGAAAATCATTGAATATTCACCAAAAAGTATGACCTTACCGTAATATTTCTTTATTTCCATGACAGAGTTATTTTCTTTTTATTGTTGGACGACATCATCAATACATTGATTATCATGACAATAGACTAAAAGACTATCGTTTATGAAGCTTTTCACCTGTTTGTCGTAAGCCTCCGGATACAGAAGATGTACGTTAGGTCCTGCGTCGAGGGTGAAGCATGTCGGGATGTTAGTCTCGCGGCGGAAACGCCTTATCAAATCGATGATTTCCAATGTGTTAGGTTCCATAAGCTTATAAGGAGGTGTTGACGTTGCCATCATCTCGTGCAGCTGTAACGCCTCTGACTCGGCGATGTCGATAAAAGCGTCGAGGTCGCCATTTTTCAGTACTTGAAGCAGTCGTTCGGTGTTTTCGCGCGCTGTTGCGTAACGTTTCTCGGCTAATGGATGACCGTTCATCAGTGAGTGACCGACGCGAGACGACACGCTCTTTTCTTTGTTGGAGACTATCAGGATGCTGTCGTGATATGTCTTGAAGACGGGGCTGACGACGTCGGACAGTGGCACTGCATAGTCGTCGGAACTCTCAGCTACCGAAGGTGTTGCGCCCCAGAGCGCCATCACAGGGTAGACGGAACGTGCTGCGCTTCCCGATGCCAGTCGCGAGAGGAACGAGGCCTTACGCATATCGAGGGGCGCAACACTGCCGTTGACCTTTTGTTCAACCTTAAGAAGACAAAGCACCAGCGCGCTCATCGAGGCGGCGCTTGAGGCGATACCCGACGAATGCGGGAAGGTGTTACGGCTCTCGACGACAAGGTCCAGACCATTCAGAAAACCAAAATATTTTTGATTATCAACGAGATACTTTTCAATCTTCTCCTGAAATTTCGGCGACTCCTTACCTTCGAAAAGGAAACGCATCGAATAGTTCTCACCACCATTTTCATTGACTTTTATCTGTGTCTCAGTGTGACAGCGACTTAAGGTGAAGCTTATAGAGGGATTGTTTGGCAGCTGGTTGCCATGCTTGCCCCAATATTTCACTATAGCGATGTTTGAAGGAGAAGATGCTGAAACTGAAAACCCGTTCATTGTATCAAGTCTTTGTTTATGGTGCAAAATTACCAATTATTTTAATGCTATCAAAATATTTTTTACTTTTGTAACGTTGAAAAAGAAATTTATCGCTATGAAAAAAATCCAACTTATCACTCTCACAATCGCTTTGTTGGCGGTTTTGGTATCATGCACAAGCAAGAAACAAGGACAACCTAGCAAAGACCGCTCTGTTGGCGGCACTTCCGAGGTTTTGCTGGTGACGCAGAACGACGAGCAATGGAAAGGCAGCATCGGTCAGGCGGTGCGTGACTTCTTCGAGGATGTGCAGTACGGACTTCCTCAGCCAGAGAAGACCTACCGTGTGGCGCATATCAACAGTGGCGCGCTCAACGACATGTTTAAGAAACATCGTAACCTCATCATGGCTGAGATCAATCCCGATATGCAGAATCCTGTCATCGAGTCGCAGAACGACTGGCAGTCGGCACCGCAATATGCCATAAAGATCAAGGCAAAAGACATCGACAGCTGGCTCAAGGTGTTTGATAGTCAAAAAGATGAGTTGAAAAAGATATTTGACAAGAACGAGCGTGCACGTTTCATGGATTTCTTCCGTCCAATGATCAACGCCAAGGTTGTTGAGACTTTGAAGAACACCTACGGCTTCACCATGACGGTGCCGGAGGGTTATTATGTGGCGACAAACAAAGACTACTGCACATGGCTCCGCAAAGAGGAGATCGATAAGAGTTTTGGTCTGGTAATTTACCAACTGCCTTATAAGAGCACTGACGATTTAAATGAGGAAAATCTCATCGCAGCATGTGATTCGGTGTTGAAGAAATACATCCCAGGTCCTGCTGAGGGCAGTTATATGGCTTTAGACACTGAGTTTGTGCCTCCGTATTTCGAGATAATCCCTGATTTTCCTGCAGGTTACGCCGTTGAGATGCGTGGCCAGTGGAATACTGTTGGTGAGTTTATGGGCGGACCGTACGTCGCATATACAATAATCAACCCGGAAGCTACCAGGTTGATTACTGTCATGGGTTATATCTACTACCCCAACAAGCCGAAACGCGATTTGTTGAGACAGGTTGAGACGATAATCTGGAGTTTAAAGTTTTAACTTCTGACCAACCTTCAATTCGTTCGACTTCAAGTTGTTTTTCTTCTTGATATAGTCGACGGTAACGTTATATTTCTTAGCTATCGACCAGAGGCTGTCGCCGGACTTCACAGTATATGTGGCGGTTGACGTGTTGCTTTGTCCGGTCGTCTGCTTTCCACTTGACTCAGGAGGATATACCTTCAGTTTCTGTCCGACCTTGATGGTATTGCTCTTCAGGTTATTCCATTTCTTCAGGTCGGTGACGGAGCATTTGTATTTCTGTGCTATCTTGCCGAGTGTCTCGCCCGATTTCACCACGTGAATCGTTTGTGTGGTAGAGCGTTCGACAGGTTTGGCGTTGCCAGCCTGAGCCATAGGAGCTCCTGAGCTATAAACTATCAGTTTCTGGCCTATTCTGAGATTGTCGGATTTTAGGTTATTCCACGATCTCAGCTGTTTCACGCCGACGTGATATTTCTTTGCGATAGAGCTCAGTGTCTCGCCTTTCTTCACGATATGTACGCTACGGTCGGAGATCTGTTTCATCTGCTCCTGCATCTTTTCCTTATCGATGCCGCTCTTTGTCTTATAGGTATACAGTTCCTTCTCGTGGTCGATATAAGGACCTACATATTTCTCCGGAATCTGCAGCACCATCGGATTTTTAGCCGTAGCTGGGATTATCGATTTCGTGTATTGCGGGTTGAAGAATTTAAGGTCTTCCATCGGTATTCCAAGCATCTCGTTGAGCTGGTCGAAATGCAATGCGTCGTGCACCATCACGGTATCGATGCCGTTTTTGATGATACCCGGGTCGAGCGGACAGATGTTATGTTCGGCAGGATAATTCATCACGTAGTTGACTGCGATGAATGCCGGCACGTAACCACGTGTCTCACGAGGCAGATAAGGCCATATTGCCCAGTAATTCTTGATGCCTCCGGCTCTGCGGATAGCTTTCTTCACGTTGCCTGCACCCGAGTTATATGCTGCGAGAGCGAGGAACCAGTCGCCGAACGTTTTATAAAGGTCGTTGAGATGCTGGCAGGCCGCTTCCGTTGACTTCAGAGGGTCGTAACGGTCGTCGACAAGCGTGGTGACGTTGAGTTTATAAACTTTTCCGGTGGCGTACATGAACTGCCACAGACCTTTAGCGCCCGCCCACGAGCCAGCGCGCGGGTTCAAAGCTGACTCAACAACAGCAAGATATTTCAGCTCGAGCGGCATGTTATATTTGTCGAGAGTCTGCTCGAAAAGAGGAAAATAAACATCTGCTAAGCCCAGTATTCGCTCGGTTTTATCGCGTTTTTGCACTGCATACACATCAATAAACGACTTAACGTGTTTATTGTAGACAAGTTCCATGGTGGTGTTGCGGTTCAGTTCTTCGATACGCTGAGCATAGATGCTGTCGGGGAAGGTTGGGATGTATCCTGGAGGATAGTTACAGGTGTTTTCAAGACTATTATCAAAATATGGTATAAGTCGAAGAGTGTCAATGGCTTCCAACATGTCACGCGACTCATCGACAATGCCTTTTCCTGAGTTCTCATCGTCATAGATCTGCTGAATCTTCTCTTGGATACTGTCAGGAAGGTTGTAATCGATAGAATCCATCTCATAAACATCATCCAAAATAGACATGTCGATGGAGTCGTTCATGAGGCGCTGATTCATCACCAAGGTGTCAGATTTCACTACAGTATCGTTAATCTGAGCAAAAGTCAAGAAAATCAATAAGATGCAGTTCATTTTCAATATTTTTAAAGTGCAAAGTTACAAAAAAATTCAATAAAAACAACGCTTGTATGCAACAAATAAGTATCTTTGCAAGCTAATATTTTGAAATTATTTGAAACTATGAAAAAGATATTACTTAGTTTAGTTGTTATCGCTTTGTGCTTCGGCATTAAGGTGAACGCTCAAGAGCAGAAGACTCCGGATTGGAAGAGATGGCATTATCTCTCGGAAGAAGAAATGAATACGCCTGTAAGGGCTGTCAATTTCACTGAGACACCTCCTCCGACCGGCACGCCGCGTTTCGTTGCGGAGTTTGAGCCTATGCAGGGTGTGATGATCCGTTACCCTCTTGGAATTCCAACAAGTTTGGTGGCACAGCTTTCGAACAACTGTCAGGTTTACTGCATCGTTTCAACATCGCAGCAGAACAGTGCTCAGAACACATTCCAGAGTGCAGGCGTCAATATGAGCAATGTTCATTTTGTGAATGCCGCTTCCGACTCATATTGGGTTCGCGACTACGGCCCGTGGTACATCTTCGAGGACAGAAACCCAGCTATCGTCGACAATATCTACAACCGTCCACGTCCTAACGACGACAACATGTCAGGCGTGTTTGCCAACTATTGGCAGATCCCGATGTACGGCATGAACCTTGAGCACACTGGCGGTAACATGATGGAAGACGGCCGTGGCCATGGCGTTAGCGACGAATTGGTATTTCAGGAAAACGGCAATAATGAAGCCAACGTGCGCCAAAAGATGCGTGACTATCTCGGCATTGACCCTTACCATGTAACCATCGACCCTCAAGGCGACTACATCGCACACGTCGACTGCTGGGGTAAGTACCTTGCACCTGACAAGATTTTGATTGCACAGCTGCCGGCGAGCAACAGCCACGCTGCTGATTACGATGCCGTTGCCAACTATTTTGCGACAACCAACTGCTGCTGGGGCTATCCTTACCACGTTTACCGCGTACAGGAACCTGGTGGAAGCACACTCGCACCATATACTAACTCATTGATTCTCAATAAATCGGTGTATGTGCCACTTGGCAGCAACTCGAATTACAACCAGCAGGCTTTGGCAGTTTATCAGGAGGCTATGCCAGGTTATGAAATCGTGGGCGTTACAAACAACGACTATTACATTTGTTGGGAGAACACCGACGCTCTGCACTGCCGCACCCGTGGCGTGATGGACTTCAACATGCTGTTTGTCGACCATCGCGATGTTTATCACGGAGAAGAAGAATGGCAAGCCGAATATCCTGTAACCAGCAAGTTTATCGCCTACAGCGGCATGGATTTAAAACAGGACTCATTATTGGTTTACTATAGCATCGACGGCGGTGCTTATCAAGTGGCGCACATGACAGCCACTGGCGAGCCCGACGAATACGTGGGCTATATCACCGGCTATCAAGGCGGTTCGGAGATTGATTATTATGTTTTCGGCGCCGATGAGTCGGGACACCGTTACACACAGCCCGTTTTTGCTGAGCTCGACCCGCACCATTTCACTGTCGGACCTCACAGCCCGTCAGGCGAGCTGGTGATTTCTCCTTCAACAGTGTATTTGACAAGTAACTGGGAAGAAGTTCCGTTCTACATTACCAATGAAACATCAGCTGATGTCGTGATTGAGAACTATGATGTCAATTATGATTTTGGAAATAATAAATATTTGGATATCGATGACGGCGTTATACTTCCATATACATTAACTCCAGGTAGCACTCTTGAAGTAAACGTTGCTCTTGCGACTATTCCGATTCTTCCTAAAGGTGATAAAGGTTATGTCGAAGCACAGATTGACATCAACACATCGTTAGGTACACGCACCGTGATGGTTGAGGTATTGGATACAGCTATCGACTGTGGCTTATATACATCAGAAACGGTTTATTTTATGAATGAGCCGACTATGGTGGTTGGTGTGACTAACGGCAATACAGGAACACAGACACCTATTGTAATTACAGAGGTTTACGAGCCAACCAGTACAGCTCATCCTGATACACAATATTTGGCTTTGGATTTCCCTGAATTGCCTTATACTTTAGCACCTGGCGAAAACTTCTTGGTTAATGTTGGTATCAATCCTAACTTAAATAGAGATGAGGCAGTAACAACTATTTGCATCATATCGGATGGTGGTAACATCGACCTTACTATTTATATTGATGGCTCATTGCTTGGTATTGATGAGATTTCGGCCGAGACCAAGGTCTATCCTAACCCGATGAGCAATGTCTTGCACATTGAAAGCAACAACGTTCAGAGTGTGGCAATCTTCAACGCTGTCGGACAGCAGGTTTTGTTTGTCGAAAATACAAATGAAATAAATGTTGAGGATTTGAGCGAGGGCTTGTACTTCGTAAAGATCAGCGACATGAAGGGGAATAGCATCGTCAAGAAGATAGTTAAAAGATAATAGTTAAAAGATAAAAGAGTAGAGTTAAAAGATGACAATTCTTTTATCTTTACTCTTTTAACTAATATCCAAAAAACTTTTCAAAAAAATGTTGCGCGTGTCAAAAATTGTTGTATTTTTGCAGCGCAATTTAGGTCGGGTTCTACTAACGGTTAGGTAACGACACTCTCACTGTCGAAATAAGGGTTCGATTCCCTTACCCGATACGAAAAAAGCACCGAAGTTTCGGTGCTTTTCTTGTTTTTAGTCGTACGACTAAAAACTAACAACGTAAGGATTGTTACGTTTCTCGTCCCCTATCCTCGTCTTCGGACCGTGACCGCAGTAGGCTATGGTGTCGTCAGGCAGTTTGTAAAGCACCTCACGAAGGCTGGATTCTATCGTAGAATAATTGCCGCCAGGGAGGTCGCAACGCCCGATGCCTCTGTAAAATAAAGTGTCGCCAGTAAAGACGATGCCGTCTTTCTCATCATAAAAACAAACATGTCCGGGAGCGTGACCAGGGGTAAATAAAACCTTCAGCTCATCGTCGCCAACCTTGATGATATCGCCGTCGTTAAGGTCTTTTGTCGGATTCAGGCATCTATCTTGAGTGAAATTGATGCCAAAAGCAGCGGCATACGCCCACACCTTTTCGTAAAGCGGCTTCTCGATAGGATGCGCAGCCAGTTCAACATGATATTTATCGGCAAGAACCTTGTTTCCCATCACATGGTCGATATGCGAGTGGGTGTTGAGCAACATCAACGGTTTCAGACTGTTTTTGTCGATATAATTCAGTATCTGCTCGTCCTCAAACGGCTCCATGTTGCCTGCATCGATGACGACGCATTCCTTTTTCTCGTTGTAAACGATGTAGGTGTTGACTTGTATCTGATTGAAAATGAATGTCTTGACTAGTAACATGATTTAATGACGTTTATTCTTGACGTAGTAATGATACGATTTCATCAGTACTGATGTCCATCATGCATTTGAAGTGTCCTTTCGGGCATTTTTTATAGCCGAGTTTCGAGCATGGACGGCATTTCAGGCCTTTTACTTCTATTATATGATTGGGGATGTCGAGTTTTTGCGGATAATACTGATACATCCCGAATTCAGGCACGGTGTTGCCCCACACCGACACCATAGGCTTGTGCAGTGCCGCCGCGATGTGCATCATGCCGGTGTCGCCGGTGAGCACCGCCTTCGACATCTTGATGATAGACGCTGACTGTTCGAGGTTGAGCATTCCCACGGGATTCCAGACGTTCTCCCCCACCGCGTCGGCGATGACCTTGGCGCGATGCATGTCGCCTGGACCGCCTAGTAAGATCACAGGTTCATCGAGTTTCTCAATTATCTCTATGATCTTTTCAGTCGGCATCACCTTGGTGTTATAGCTGCCGCCCACTGCGATGGCATAGAATCCGTTTCTGAATTCCTCAGGAATATCAGGCTCCTGCATCATATTAGTCTCCGAGATGTAAAACTCCAGACCGCGACCGTCGTTTTTCACGCCAAGTGGCTCTACTGCCTCAAAATATCTGTCGACGATATGAACATCAGGTAACTTATTGATTTTAAATGTAGTAAGCAACATCTTCTTGAAATCCAGCTTATGGAACGAATGATGCTCGCAACCCAATGCAAAACAAACCCGTCTCGAACGGTTATTCTTCTGTAAATCAACGACATAGTCGTATTCTTCCTTCTTCAGCTCCTTGATGGTTTCGCGAATCGAGTTGGAATATTCGATGGTCTTGTCGACATACGGGTTGTTGTGCGACAGACTCGCGAACTTGTCTTTTATAAGCATATGAAGCTCAACGTCGTCGTCCATACGTTTAAGACAACGGATGACCGGCGTGGTGAGGACGATGTCGCCGATAGAGCTGAAACGGATGAGTAATATCTTCATTTTAGAATTTTTTATTCAAAGTATAACGACTAACTCCCTTATAATCAACCTGTTGATGATCTTTGAGATATAATATCTCGCTGTCGTTGGCGGTGTATTCGGTCTGCTCCATGCTGACACTGCGGTCTTTAGCCCATTGTGCCATATAGCTGTTGAGTGACACTGTATAAACCTTCTTAGGATCAATAGGCTGGCCATTTTCGAGGTATGCTTTTGCGTTGTTATATGTAATCTTACCATCGTTTGAACGATTAGCATCAATGGTATAAGTGATGCCAGACACATGGGTGCAGTCGCCGTCTTCCGTCGAAGCCACATTGAGATAATCCTCAATCTGACTGCCTGTCATCTTGGCTATCACCAACTCATTGTTAAACGGGTCGAGGGTGAAGATATCGGCTTTTGTGAGGTCGCCGCCGTGCAGGCTGTCGAGACGCACGCCGCCAGGGTTCTGCATGCCGATGTCAGTTTTGGCGATATAACGGACAGCGTCGGCCATAAAAGCTCCGAGGGCATCCCAGCCGTCAAACTGAGTCTTGGCACGACCCAGCACGGTATGGAAGTCTGGGTTAGCATAGTAGCCGTCGACTTCTTTCTGGATATCGGCATTGACCTTTGTAACTTTCTTTAAATCAATAGGTTGCGCTTCAACAGAAACGATAGATCCGTCTTTAAATTTGATCTTACTGACGGTAGTGTAGGTGATATATGACTTCGACTGGGTGTAAAGCACGCCCGAATCGAACTGTTTGGTGCATAAATCGTGCGAATGACCGCCGATGATGAGGTCAAATTCAGGGAACTCCATGGCAAACTTGGTTTCATCGGGCATTCCGCAGTGTGAAAGGAGGACGAAAACATCGCAGCTGTCTTTAAGATAAAGATAATCAGGAATCACCTTTTCAGCTGATTTGAAATCTATGTTTTTCAGGTTCTTCTCATGTGCGCTCGGCTTTCCATGGTTTTCTGTCTCAATCATTCCGAGGAAGATGACTTTAACGTCTTTGCCATCGATTTTGCGTGTTATTGTAACGTAAGGAGGCAGTTTCAGATCAGGATAACCGGTAAAATACGCATTGGCACAGATCACTGGGAATTTCGTAGTGTTGACGAAATATCTGAGTCCGTCGATGTTGCCGTCAAACTCGTGGTTGCCGAGTTCCGAAACGTCGAAACCTAACTCATTCATCATGTTTATCATAGGAAAATTCGGGTGTTCCGGAAATCTGTCGTTGTAAGGATTGCCAGTACGGTTGTCGCCGGCACTCACGACGATAAGCTCTGGATACAGGTTACGCAAGCTGTCGACAACGTAAGCAAATTTAGGCATATTCTCAATCTTTGCGTGCATATCGTTAACCGACAATATCACCAGTTCCTTCTGATCACATGAATTTTTGGCGTTTTTCGGTTGCTTTACAGCGCATGAAACCAGCAACACGCTGATTATCAAAACGTAAAATATCTTTTTCATAGTATTAGATTTTGTTCGTTAAAAACTGTCTCGACTGCTGTCTCGTAATCGTCCAGATGATTGACTTTCTTCACTTTACGCCACACATTCTGCGGATCGTCGAAGATGTTCATCATATACTTCCACAGCTCCTTCATGCTGCCTATTATCTTCGGACTGCCTCCGGCATGATGCAGACGATTAACATAAAGGTCGACTACAAAGTTATGCAGACGCACCTTTCTATCTTGTTTATTATCAATGCTTTTAATTTGTTCAGCGAGGAATGGATTTGTTAATAAGCCGCGACCTAACGATACGTTTTGCACTGATTTTCTAACCGTTTTATACTTTTCGATATCAAAAACATCGCCGTTGTAAACCAAAGGTTTATTGATTAGAGGTATCAGCTTCACGAATTTCTCGAGTGATGCCTCGCCGGTATACATTTGTTTTCCGATGCGTGGGTGTATTATTATCTCACTTATATTCAATGAATTAAAAGCATCAATAAAAGCATTGATCTCTTCGTCGTTGTAGTAACCGAGGCGGCATTTGATGCTGAAATTTATGCCATCGATGTGCTCGCATACCTCGGTTAACATCGCGATGGTGCTATCGGGGCTAGTCATGAGACCGCAGCCACGGGTTTTGTTGGCGACACGCGGAAACGGGCATCCCATATTGAGGTTAAACTCAAGATAACCCATTGATTTACATTGATTTGCAAATCTGATAATTTCGTCGGCTTTATTACTTAAGATCTGTGGAACAACGGTGTTCACGTCGTTGAACTCGGGGCTTATCTCTTCGCCACGCAGACTCTTCGAGTTATCTTTTTGTATGCCGGTGAAAAACGGGGTATAGAACTTGTCTATTCCGCGAAAATGTTTCTTGAAAACATTGCGGTAAACCACATCGGTGATACCTTGAAACGGCGCCAGACTCAGTGTTTCCATTGTTTTCTAAGGATTAGTTTGACAATGGTCAGGGCGACGAGCAAGGCCGTCATGAAGACCGATATCTTATTTAGGTAATCGCCGAAGCGTACGTAAAATGTCAGTTTGTCGTTGGTTTTTATGGTGTTTCTCAGCGTCGTCTGCTCCCAGTATTTGCTCTGCTCGATGATGTCGCCTCGTTGATTGATAAATCCTGATATGCCGGTGTTTGCTGACCGTGCGACGCTTCGGCGAGTCTCGATGGCACGTAGTTTCGAAAACTCTAGGTGTTGTTTATGGCCTGGCGAGTCGCCCCACCAGCCGTCGTTAGTGATGACGAACAGCATGTCGGCGCCTTTTTTCACGAACTCGGTGACGTATTCACCGAACACCGACTCGTAGCATATCAACGTTGCAACTTGATGATTATCAAAGGATAATGTACGTGCTTCGGTATCTTTCTGTAGTGTACCTACGGTGCCTCCGAGGTCGAGGGCGTGGTCTTTCATCATGCGAAGGATCCACCATGACGGCATCGACTCAGCTCCAGGCGTCAGTTTTGACTTATGGTAAAGTTGTATCGTGTCGGCGGTGATTAAAGCTGCTGTGTTATAAGCGTAGAAATACCTGTCAATATTGCTGAATTTGCGTGCTGCGAAGTCGTTTTCATGGCCTTCGGGCACTAAGCCATAGGCGCTGATGCCAATCACATAGCAGGTGTTTGGATATTTTGAGATAAAACTACGTAACTCTTTGATTGAGTAATACTTATCTATTCTCTCAAGCCATATATTTTCCTGTATCGCCGACTCAGGACTCACCACAAAACGGGTGTTTTCTGTCATAATAGGCGACGCCACCGAGAGGTTACGAAGCATTATCTCCTGAGGTGTGAGGGTAAACTCCTCCGAAAAGGGATCGAGGTTAGGTTGGACGACTACGACTTCAACGTCTTCGCCTCGCTCCTCGTAAGAAGAGTATATTATTTTACTGATAATCAATGGGATGAATAAGACTAATATGATATATACGGCGTGTAATTTGTTATAATTTTTTAACAACTTATAAACTAAAATATTAGCTAGCAGAACCCAGATTGTGCCGCCGGCGATGCCTGTGAATTCGTACCATTGTACCCAAGAATGATAGTGAGAGAAGACATTACCTAAGTTCAACCATGGCCAATTTAGTTGCCAGTTAAGATGCAGGTATTCGAAGGCTAACACGAAGATAATCAGCACGTAATAGCCTTTTTTATTGTCGTAAAGCCTTGTTTTTATAAAATGAAAAGCCCAGAAAACACATGTCATGAAGAAGCTGTTGAGCAGTATCATGGCGACGGTGCCTGCAGCTGTGGTTTTCCACACCCACCATGTCGTGAGGGAGTTCCAAACCAAGAAAGCGAGAAAAGACAACCAGAAAATACTGCCTTTTTCGGGATTTTCCCTATCTCCTATCCTATCCTGTAGGTATAAAAGCGGGACGAAGGCGATGAAAGCGAGAGGCGCGAGGCCGTTAACAGGCCATGCGGCGGCAATCAAGAGACCGCTCAACACCGCCAAACCCACTTTCATAATAGTCTTCATCACTTGATTCTCAATAGTTTAGACATCTTGAAGCTGTCGTCGAGGAAGACAATGGAAGCATTGGCATTGCGTTCGATTTGGTTGATGCTTTCCTCAAACAACTCACAAATCTTAGCAGCATTCTTTGAATTAATAAAAGGTGCGAAGTTTTTAGTGAAGCTCTTCTCGTCGGCAGGAAGCATCACATCGTCGGACATATTGTTATTGAATAACAATGAGTTATGAAAGATATTAAGTCCATATTCGAGAAACTCCTTCTGTTTCTCACGTCCGAGCGGCTTGATGTCGTTGGCGACCAAGTCGATGAGTTCCGACACAGCACCTCTAAAGCAGTAACGCATCCATTTCTGGAATGTCTCGGCGTAGAGTTTCTCTTCCTCTATATCTTGAGCATAATGCTTCGCCAAGATCCAGTTACCATTCGACAATGCCGCCGCGTCGTAGGCTTCCTGTTCGGTGCATCCCAAGTTATCCATTAACGCCTGCTGTGTCTCCTGATGCCCAAGCTTATTGACTTTGAGCATTACGCAACGTGAGCGGATGGTGGTCAACAGCTCCTCTTGATGCTCTGCGATGAGGATAAACATCGTCTTCTCAGGTGGTTCCTCGATAAGCTTCAGTAACTTATTGGCACTCTGCATGTTAAGCTTCTCAGCCATCCAGATTATCGCTATCTTATACTCGCTCTCGTATGCTTTGAAGCTGAGTTTGCGCATTATCGTAGCCGCATCGCGTACGTTGATGATGCCTTGTTTGTTTTCGATATCGAGTTTGTTGAACCAATCAGAAAGATCGGCATATCCTTGACACTCAGTGAGATACTCGCGCCATTCGGTAATAAACAGGTCGGATTGTGGATCTTGTTTCACCGTTTTGTTTGTGGCTGTCGGAAACACGAAATGCAGGTCGGGATGAGTGAGCGTCATAAACTTCTTACACGACGGACATTCACCACAACTGTCTGTTTCCGAACGGTTAGTGCAGTTGATATATTGGGCGTAAGCCAGAGCTAAAGGTAGCTTCCCGCTGCCTTCGGGACCTAAAAACAGCTGAGCATGAGGCACGCGACTCTCCTGAACGCTCTGAATCAGGCGTTTTTTCAAGTCGTCATGCCCTATAACATCAGCAAAACGCATTATCTCTTAACGATTTTCGTTGTTGAAACATTACCGTCTTTATCAGCCACCTTCACGAAGTAGATGCCACTTGCAAAATCGGCAATACTTATTGATTCTGAGTCATTTACATTCTTTTCAAAGACTTTTAATCCTATAGAATTGTAAATCTCGACATATTGGATATCTTCACCCAAAACATTGATGACGTCGTTTGCCGGGTTAGGATAAATTGTAACATTGTTATCTTCAGCGGCTGTTTCCACACTGAGAATCATTGTGTTTCCTGGGAAGGTGATATCATCGACCCAGCATACATATTCCTCAACACTGCCTGATTGAGCTGTATGATAGCACCATTTCACAATATGGTGTCCGGCGCTTAACTCGATAGTATAAGCGGTCCAATCGCGATCGCCATAGAGCAAATCTACGGGCTGGTTGTCAACATAGAGAAGAAGAGCTGCTCTATTGTGCTTGATGTGCATCTTATAGTAGAATGTAATCTCGCCAGCCATGGTGTTTTCCATCTCAATTACCATTGAACTTGACTGGTTCTTGGTAAGATAAGGGCTTTGTGCGCTGAAAGTGCCGTTATGCGACACCGTGTCTGTGATAAACCAAGAGGCGTCACCCTCGTGCTGCCAGTTGAACTTCGAAAAATCACCTGTTTCGAAATCCTCTTTAACAGTACCTATAACCAGCGACAAGCTGCCTTGTGAGGAATACAATCCTGTCAAAGCACTGACATTAACATGTGCAGGGGTGCCGTCCGGAGCATCGTTTGCAACCTGAATCTCGATACTCTGTTCAAATTCACCGTTGATGTTCACATCGCTGAAATGAACATCGTTGCTGATGAATGTCAGGTATTCTGAGTCAACACTTCCAAGGATATGAGGATCTGAAGCGACATAGTGACCGATATTCTTACCTTTCACATTGACGATAAACGTTTCTCCAGGATCAAGGAAACCATTCATATCACCTGATGCCTCTTCGTATGTTATCTCTTCGATTGTCAGCAAAGGAGCTGATGCCTGGAAGTAGACATTACGATTCCACACATTGGTACCATCGGTGCATGACATGATGAAGTCGACGCAAGTATCATCCGGGATGTTGTTTGCCACTGTGATATCGAACGCATCGTTGACAGTAACTGTCGAGCCGGCGTTGATTGTACCCACATTCACTGTTGATTTCGACAAGGTGACGAAATCGGAGACTGTTGATAATGTCGCAACTACGTTATTTGCATCGATATTACCTGCGTTTTTGAAGTCGATATCCATTGAGATGTTGGTTCCGAAGACGAATTCGCCATGAATATCAATATCTTGAGGATAAACAAATGCAGTGTTGTCGTTAAGTCCGATGATATTGATAGTCTGCGGCCATGCGTTAGGTCCGGTGATGATAAGTTGAAGAGTATCAGCGACATCGAGAGCACCAGCGCTGAAGTTGACGTCAGCATATCCGTTGTTGTCGGTCATTCCGAAGGCCAGCAGTTCGCCGTCATGGAATAAGCTGCAGCGGAAGTTACTCTGTGGCTCTCCTCGCTTGGTGATTGTGACAGGCATCGTCGTTGTCCCAAGTGTCAATGCTGATGCATAGCTCACCTCTGGACGGAATGGCTCGTCGAGCCACGGGCACACTGCCACATCGCCTAAGATGTTGATGTCGTAAAGGTTCCAACGCATACAAGGATCGTCACCCCATGGTGTGTTGACGTATGGAGCTGTCATGATTTTCATCTCCACGAATGCTGTTCCGATGTATGGAAGGCGGTCGTTGTAGTAAGCGTCAATGAACTCACGGTGCAGGTGTGCTGCCATGCCATCGCCCCAAGGCTGATACCAACCATAACGTGAATTACCTGTCGATGCTACAAATCCGGTCGAGATGTTGACCAGACGCTCGAGCATGCAGGCATGGGTGAAGTCACCGCAGATACATCCATGTGAGTGGAAGAAATTATAGTTGTGATGTACGCCGTCAAGTTGTGCAAACGAGCTGTCGTCGGTGGTGTTGACATACCAGCCTGCCACGTAGTCAGTGTTGGCATGACCTACATGATGCACATATTGTCCACCATACTGATTGATAGCTTTTCTGAATATTGTCCCGCTCCATCCTGTCGGGCCATCATCGTAAATCTGAATAAAGTTATAATCTTCCGGGATACCTACGGTTGTATAACCGAATTCGCTTGATCCGCCGATGAGCAGGTTAAGGTCAGTGCTGCCATAGTAGCCGTCGCCGAGATGTTCACCGCCGAGTATGACGTCGTGGAACTCGCCGAGCACTGGGTTGGCCTGATATTCTAACGTCTTGTGCATCATGTTGTTAAACTGAAGCTCGTTGTTAAACGGCATACGTCCGATAGCCAGCTCAGGGAGGAGGTCGTCCTCGCCAACTTCGCCCCAGAGTTCGTCGTTATCATCGTTCCAGGTGCCGTCGAGGCAAACGAAATACATATCGGCTGGGAGGTTATCCACCTCATCGTCGTAGACATTACAATAAAGTGCGCGCCAAGGCACCACGTTAGAGTCGCCACCGAGGAGCACCATCTCGATGCCTTCGTTGGTATACTCGTGATCGATGTAAGTACGTACTTTCTCAGCATCGTCGCGACCGGCGAAGTTGGCGAGGATGTCTTCCAACGCAGTGACATGGGTGCGGAGACCGCGGGCCTCGTAGAACTCGACATATTCGTCGAAGTGCGACACCCACTGCTGAGGTGTGATGACAAGGAGCTCGTAGCCGTTCATCGAACGGCCGCGTGATTTATAAGCCTTCACCGCCTCAGGGTTCTGTGCCAGACGCTCCACGCGTGCCTGTACCTCAGGAGTCATCCAGAGCTTGTTGCTTCTGTCGGTTTTCGAAGCTGTCACGTCAACGGTGACGGTCACCGACTTAGCGTACGACACCTTACCTGTGGCAGGGACATAACGCACTGGGGTGAACTGTGCGAAGGCGAAAGAGCATCCGTTGAGATACTGTGTCTTCACCGGTGAATAAGTGGTTTCAGGATATACGTTATCCGAACGATAAAAATCCTCGTTTTTCTCAAACACTAACGGCTCTGTCGATGAGAGCGGACGTGCCTTCTGCTGCGGCAGCAGTGTGTAGGTGCCTTCGAGCTCAACGAAGTCGGAATATTCGACTGTAATGTTCTGAGCATCGGTGTTTTGCGGCAGCAGCAACGACACAGCCTGATATGGCAATGTGGCCTCGCCTGGGGTACCGTTGTTATAGGTATCAGCGAAACGGATCACATCGTAGCCATTCACCACGTTGACCGTCGGTTTTCCGAAATAATAAGTCTTCTGTACTGTCTGAGCAAATGTCAGAGTGCTCAGAATCACAGAAAGAACTAATGCAAACAATACTTTTTTCATTTTATAGAATGTTTTAATGGTTATGCGTTTATCCATTTCTCGACTTCCTCGAGCTGCAGTGCCGGGACGTCCATTTTTGTCTTTTTACGTATGCCGTTGAGCTTCTCACGCAGTGCTGAAGGCTTCTCCGACTGCAACTGCTCTACAGATGTAAAGTTTTGTTTCACAAGCACTTCTGCCCATACCTCAGGTACGCCGACAGCCATAAAGTCTTCTTTTGTGGCCACTTTCTTATGTACTTCAGGACGCATCGTCGGGAAGAGAAGCACTTCCTGTATCTGTGTCTGTCCGGTGAGAAGCATCACGAAACGGTCGATGCCGATGCCCATGCCTGATGTAGGAGGCATGCCGTATTCAAGTGCGCGGAGGAAGTCCTGGTCAATGACCATAGCCTCGTCGTCGCCGCGGCCTGCAAGTTTCATCTGTTCCTCAAAGCGGGCACGTTGATCGATCGGGTCGTTGAGCTCGGTGTAGGCGTTAGCCACCTCTTTACCGTTGATCATCAGCTCGAAGCGCTCAGTGAGTTCCGGATTCTCGCGGTGGCGTTTACATAGCGGCGACATCTCGACAGGATAGTCGGTGATGAAGGTCGGCTGGATGTAAGTGCCTTCGCATTTAGCGCCGAAGATCTCATCAATGAGTTTGCCTTTACCCATCGACTCGTCGATTTTGACATCGAGTTTCTTGCACACCTCGCGCAGCTGAGTCTCGTCCATGCCTGTGATGTCAATTCCTGTCTTCTCTTTGATGGAGTCGATCATGGAGATGCGTTTGAACGGGCGTTTCAAGCTTATCTCATGGTCGCCGACATGTAAGGTGTCTGTTCCGAGCACGTCGTGAGCGCAGCGGCATATCATCTCCTCGGTGAAGTCCATCATCCAGAGGTAGTCTTTATATGCGACATAGATCTCCATCGCAGTGAACTCAGGGTTATGCGAGCGATCCATGCCCTCGTTGCGGAAGTTACGTGAGAACTCATACACGCCGTCGAAGCCGCCTACGATGAGACGTTTCAGGTAAAGCTCATCGGCGATACGCAGGTACATCGGGATATCGAGAGCGTTATGATGAGTGATGAACGGACGTGCCGAGGCGCCTCCTGGGATTGGTTGAAGAACCGGAGTCTCCACCTCGAGATAGCCTCTCTCGTTGAAGAAGTTACGCATGCTGTTGATGATTCGCGTCCTCTTCTCGAAGATATCTTTAACTTTATCGTTGACAACCAAGTCGACGTAACGCATACGGTAACGAAGCTCAGGGTCGTTGAACTCGTCGTATTTCACGCCGTCTTTCTCTTTCACGATCGGCAGTGGGCGCAGACTCTTGCTGAGCACTGTCATCTCCTTGACGTGTATTGAAATCTCGCCCATCTGGGTGCGGAACACGAAGCCTTTCACTCCGATGAAGTCGCCGATGTCGAGCAGGCGCTTGAAGACAACGTTATACATCGTCTTATCTTCGCCCGGGCATATCTCGTCGCGGTTGAGATACAGCTGGATACGGCCGTGAGCGTCCTGCAGCTCGCAGAATGACGCGGCACCCATGATACGACGGCTCATGATACGGCCGCCAATGCTGACGTGTTCGAACTTCGACAGGTCGTTGTCGTCGAACTGTTCTTTAATCTGTGCCGTTGTCACGTTCACGTCGAACGCCGCCTGCGGATATGGGTTGATACCTAATTTGTAAAGCTCCTGAAGTGAATTCCTTCTAATTTGTTCTTGTTCGCTTAACATGTTATATCTCTTATTTTTTATTTTTCAAATATGTACAATAAACTTGCAAAGATAAGCATTTTTTCAGTAAGTGCACTTTTATTTACTGATTTTATTTAAATTTTGCGATGGAATAGACGAATTTGTCTGTCGTGAAGGTTTCAATTTGGTATGATTCCGGTTTTGCGAGCACCGTTTTGAGGTCGCTGCGAATGCCTTCGCCTGTGAGTTTCAGCACGGCTTCCTTTTTTGTCCAAAAAGATAAAAACGAGATTATTCGGTCGGGAGCTGAGGCTATTTTTGCACACTCTTCTTCGTTCATGGTATAAGATATCAGCGATGGCCTAATTTTACGCGGCATCTCGATATCAGCGCCGACAGGTTGATTATCAATGGCACACAAGGCCACATCACCCGAATGGCTGAAGTTGAAATGAATCTCGGAATGTCCTTTGATGACTGGCTTGCCGCCTTCCAGATAGTCAAACACAGGTGGTTCGGTGATGCCATATTCTTTCCTGAGGCCTTCCATCAGAAGCAGATACACTGCCAGCGACAGCCTACGACCATTTTCATGGGCGAACTTCAATGCCTGCTCACGCCTTTGCTCCGACACCTTCGCCAAAGCATCTTCAATATCAAGCAATTCCGTATGTTCGTTGATATATATCATGATGCAAATTTACAAAAAATCTTATGGTTTTATAAACTTTTTCACTATTTTTGCAAAAACTATCATCGGTAGTCATGGATTTGCTGCAGACGAAAATCGAATATCTTAAGGGTGTCGGGCCGAAACGAGCCGAGCTTCTGAATAAGGAGTTGGGAATCTTCACGTTTCAGGACCTCCTCGACTATTTCCCGTTTAGGTATATCGACCGTTCGCAGATCCATAAGGTGAGGCAGATAAGCGACGACAGCGTTTACTACCAGCTCGTCGGCACGGTTAGCAACATGCAATGCATTGGTGCTCCGCGACTTACGAGAATCACGGCAACGTTTACCGACGATACGGGCTCGATAGAATTAGTGTGGTTTAAAGGTCTGAAATGGATAAAAAACCGCTTCCAGCCAGGCAAGAAATACCTCATCTTCGGCAAGGCGAGCGTGTTTAATAACCATTTCAACTTCACGCATCCCGATGTGGAGGACTATAACCCTGATGACGCACTCGTCGGCGAAGCTCTGCAAGGCGTTTACAACACCACCGAGAAGATGAAAAACGTCGGTCTCGGCACGAAACAGTTGGCAAAAATCATAAAGACATGCGTCCTGCAGGTGTGGAATACGATCCCGGAGGTTTTACCTGAGAGTCTGATCATTCACGACAAGCTTCTGCCTCGAAAAGAAGCCTATTACAAGATACATCTTCCATCGAACAGCAACGATATCCAACGTGCCACGACGCGTTTGAAATATGAGGAACATTTCTTCTTCCAGCTGAGGCTTTTGGTTCATAAAAAAGACCGTCAGATAAATACCCGAAGCGTTGTGTTTCAACAGGTTGGCGATTATTTCAACACCTTTTACAAGGAACATCTCCCCTTCCCGCTCACCAACGCGCAGAAACGTGTCATCAAGGAGATCCGCGCCGACCTGAAGAGCGGTCACCAGATGAACCGACTGCTGCAAGGCGACGTCGGAAGCGGAAAGACAATCGTCGCTTTGATGATAATGCTTCTTGCACTCGACAACGGCTATCAAGCCGCCCTCATGGCCCCCACGGAAATCCTTGCCACTCAGCATCTTGAGACGTTAAGAGCACAACTCAAAGGCATGGATGTGCATTTCGCCTTGCTGACAGGAAGCACCAAGCAATCCGAACGAAAACAAATACTCACTGACCTCGCCAACGGCGATCTTCAGATTATAATAGGAACGCATGCTCTGATTGAAGACACCGTGGTTTTCAAGAACTTAGGCCTCTGCATCATCGACGAGCAGCATCGTTTCGGCGTGGCACAGCGAGCCTCGTTCTGGGACAAGACGGCATTCCCACCCCATACCCTGGTGATGACGGCAACCCCTATCCCTCGCACCTTGGCGATGACGCAATATGGAGATCTCGATGTCTCAAAAATCGACGAGTTGCCTCCTGGAAGAAAGCCGGTGAAGACGGTGCATGTGTTTCAGGAACAACGACTTAGGGTCATCGGGTTCATGAAGAAACAGATTGCCGAAGGGCATCAGATATATGTCGTCTACCCGCTCATCAAGGAGTCGGAGAAGATGGATCTTTTGAATCTTCAGGAAGGCTACGAGGCAATGATGCGCGACTTTCCCGAGCCCGACTATCACATCAGCGTGGTGCACGGACAGATGAAGGCGGAGGACAAAGACTGGGAGATGCAGCGTTTTGTGCGCGGCGAGACACATATCATGATTGCGACGACAGTCATCGAAGTCGGTGTGAATGTGCCTAACGCCTCAGTGATGATCATCGAAAACGCCAACAGATTCGGCCTCTCGCAGCTGCATCAGCTAAGAGGAAGAGTGGGACGCGGTGCCGAACAGTCGTACTGTGTCCTCGTGACCGACCACAAGATCACAGGTGAAGGCAAAAAACGTATGGAGACGATGGTGCGCACCAACGACGGCTTCGAGATCGCGGAGGCAGATCTGCAGCTGCGAGGGCCTGGTGAGACACAAGGCACACGCCAATCAGGCATGATTGAGATGAAAATCGGCGACTTCCAGTACGACGAGCCTATCATCAGGCACACACGCAGGATGGCGAACCTGCTTCTGGATGCCGACCCGACGCTTTCAAAGCCAGAGCATTACGCCACACGACAATACTTCTCACAGCAGTTTGAGCGTGATTTCGACTGGAGCAGAATCGGATAAATCAATATGATTTCAGGTAAAAAATGTAGAGACGTCATATATATGGCGTCTCTACAACGTGTATTTCAAAGATCTACAATATGATTATTGCATCTTGTCGAGTGATCTCAAGAATTTTGGAAGACCTTTCTTCATAGATTTCGCAGGTGGCTGCTGACCATTGTCAGGAATGCGGAATGTGCAGACAGGGTTGATAGCTTCGAGATTATTGTAGTTACTTGGCTCGTTAGCTGCAAAGTGACCTGCAATCGGGTTTACAAGTATCTGACCCTCGTAGAACACTGTCAAAATGAAGTTGGTTGGATAATCTTCGTTGCAGTTTTCCCACATATCGACATACACTGTGTATGTTCCTGGCTCAACATATGCATCTTCGCTATAGAATATGTTCTCATTGTTAATATTATCAATTGAGCAACCTGCATTTGAGTCAACATCAAGTTCACCACCATTATAGCTTTGTCTGTCGCCATAATAGATATGGTATCCGTTAGGTTCAAACAGATGAAGGTCGACATCCTTAGGTGTGTCGAACGACAAGCTGACCTGCAGGCGGCCGGTACCTGCCACGATAATCTCCATTGTGACATCGTATGTTTGGCTGATATCGCCGTTTTCATCAAGAATAGCGACAGTTACCGTGAATTCATCCGCTGTAAGAGTCTGGTTGATAATCATAATGAAATCATATTCGATTCTGTTCTTATCATAACCGCGTACTTCTGTTGGAACTTCATAGTAACCCGAAACACCGCTGACACCGACCAATACCTTTTGGGCTGCAACCGGTGACGACACTGTTACATAGTTTGAACCGCCGGCGAGTACCGAACTGTTCATGTTCACGTCTAATTCAACGTCAGATGTTGACTGAGGGAATGATGATGAGACGTAGTTGGCACCCTCAATTTTGAAATATTTCTTCGTGCCGCTGGTTGATGATGATGAGCTGCTGCTCTTCTTGTCTTTACATGCGACAAGGCCCATAACGAGTGCCGCAATAGCTAATAATGATAACAGTCTTTTAGCTTTCATAGTGATTTATTTTAGTTGATAATGTTTGTATTTTTTTGCAAAAATATGTATTTCTTTGAATATTAACAAGTTTTTTATCAAAAAATTATCGATTTGAACTCGAAACCTCTACTTTTGTAATACTCCAAAACCTTAGGCAAAACCGTAATCATATTGGAATAAGCCTTGATACTGTCGTGGAATGTCACTATGGCACCATCACCTGCATTTCTTATCACGTTCTTATAAACCTGACGCGGAGAAAGTGCATGGTCAAAATCGTAGGCGATTACCGTCCATGCGACTATTTTTAGTTTAGAGTTGAAAGTGTAGAGTGTAGAGTCAGTATTTAAGTTTAGAGTTTTAAGTTTTTTGATTTGGGAATATTTTATTTTCCCGTAAGGCGGACGGAATAAATTGCTGTGAATCAGTTCGTTAGCATCTTGAAATGATTTGATGTAATCGTCGTTTTTCGTCTTCCAGCCATTCTCATGATTAAACGTATGACTTCCGACGACATGACCTTCTTTTTTAATCATTTCGAAGGTCGCCGGATATTGTTTCACGTTGTTTCCGATGCAGAAAAAAGTGGCTTTTGCATCGTAACGCTTGAGGATTTCGAGCACCAGAGGCGTTATCATCGGATGTGGTCCGTCGTCGAAAGTAAGATAAATGGTTTTCTTGTCTGTCTTCGGCATATGCCAAAGCAGTTTCGGATAACACATCCTAAAAATCTTTGTAGGTCTGACCATTCTCATGCTGCAAAGATAAAAATATTATTTCATTGTATTGAAAAAATGTTTATTTTTGCGAATTAATATATTTGTAAAATGAAGAAACTCATATTAGTTCGCCACGGCGAAAGTGAATGGAACAAACTCAACCTCTTCACAGGCTGGACCAATGTCGATTTGTCGGAAAAAGGTGTTCAAGAAGCCATTGAAGCTGGTAAGTCGTTGAAAGATAACGGATACAAGCCACAGATTTGCTTTACATCATATCTGAAAAGAGCCATCAAGACGCTCAACAACATCCTCGATGTGATGGATATGGACTGGCTTCCGGTGTACAAGACCTGGCGACTCAACGAGAAGAGCTATGGTCAGCTGCAGGGTTTGAATAAAGTCGACATGGCCAAGAAATACGGCGAAGAACAGGTGCTGAAATGGCGTCGTTGCTTCGACGTGCAGCCTCCGGCGTTGGCTATGGACGACCCGAAGAGTCCGCGTCAGGATCCGCGTTATGCCGAGATGACCGACGATCAGATTCCGCTTACCGAATCGTTGAAAGACACCATCGCACGTCTTATGCCATATTATAAAGAAGTGATACTCAAGGCTTTCGAGAATCACGACGAAGTGATGGTGGTGGCTCACGGCAACAGTCTCCGCGGCATTGTGAAAGAGCTGAAAAATATGGGTGAAGACGAGATTATAAAATTCAATATTCCAACAGCAATACCCTATATCTTTGAGTTCGACGACAAGATGAATCTTCAGAAAGATTTCTTCCTCGGTGACCCTGAAGAGATTGCCAAGAAGATGCAAAGCGTTGCAAATCAAGGTAAAGCAAAATAAACACTGACATGGCAAAAACCTGGATTATACCTGACATCCACGGATGTGTCAACACTCTTAAGCAGTTGATAGAGAACGGCATACAGCCTTCAAAGGAGGATGAACTCTATTTCCTCGGCGATTACATCGACCGCGGTCCCGACGGCAAAGGCGTCATCGACTATATCATGAGTCTGCAAGAGAACGGCTACAAAGTCGACTACCTCATCGGCAATCATGAATATTACTGCATGAACTCTTATGAGAAAGACCAACACAGATGGTTTGGCAAGAGCAGCATACAGAAGGAATGGGAGCGCTATGGAGCCAAGACCACGTTGGCCAGTTTCGGCGTGAGACATCCGCGCGACATCGAACAGAAGTATATCGACTGGATGAAAAAGGGTAAATATTACATAGAACTCGATAATTTCATCCTTGTCCATGCAGGTATGAACTTCAACATCCAGGATCCATTCGACGACACCATGTCGATGCTGTGGGTGCGCGACTTCAAGGTTGATACCAGTAAAATCGGAGGCAAGAAGATCATCCATGGTCACGTGCCGGTCGAACACAGCCTCATCCAGCTGTTTATCGAGTCGGAAGGCTACGACTTCATAGCTCTCGACAACGGTGTTTACTACCGCGACCAGAAGGTAGGTTTCGGCAACCTCATGGCCCTCGAACTCAAGAATATGGAACTTGTCGCCCAACCGAACGTCGATTTCTGATGTTTGTCGACATCCATACACACATTGATAATCAATCTGTTATAAAGATTGTTAGCGATAATTTTGAGGAAAAAATTTTAAAAACTTGGGGTATTCATCCCTGGGAGGTAAACGTCATTTCGACCGACCAGAGGGAGTGGAGAAATCTCCCTCAATTGGATGAGATTTCTCCATTTCGCTTCGCTCCAGTCGAAATGACGGGACTGTTTGCTATCGGTGAGGTTGGGTTGGATAAAGTGCACAAGGATACGTTTGAAAAACAAATAGAGGTTTTCGAGGAAATGATAAGATTATCAGAGAGTTACCGCAAGCCGATGATAGTTCATTGCGTGAGGGCTTACTCCGAGATAATCGAGATGAGAAAGAAGACGAAAGCCACGATGCCATGGGTTATTCACGGCTTCAACAGCTCTGTCGATACTATGCAGCAACTTTTGAGGTACGATATTTACATCTCGCTTGGCGATATTTTGTATCGTAATGAAAATCAGGCGGTTAAGATATTAGAAGACATTCCTGTTGAGCGACTGTTTTTGGAAACCGACGTCTCGGGAAGGGATATCAAAGACGTCTACGCAAAAGCGGCATCGTTGATGGGATGCGACATGGATTTTTTGTGCAATAAGATTTTTGACAACTATGGAAGACTGGAAGCAGCGCACTAATATATTAATAGGTGACGAAGGTGTCGAGCGCCTTGCCAAGGCTCATGTCTTGGTGGTGGGACTCGGCGGCGTGGGAGCATATGCAGCGGAACAGCTAGCCCGCGCTGGCATCGGCGAGATGACCATCGTCGACAGCGACACGGTGAGTGCGACAAACAAAAACCGTCAGCTTTTGGCGCTCGACAGCACCATCGGACGACTGAAGACCGAGGTCATGGCCGAACGTTTACGTGACATCAACCCAGAAATCAAGTTACATGTGCTGACGCAATATCTTAAGGATCAATCGATTATAGATCTGATGGCACAGAAGTTCGACTATGTGGTCGACGCCATCGACACCATGGCACCAAAGGTGTTTCTGCTCTATTACGCAGTGCAGAATCATCAAAATATAGTAAGTTGCATGGGAGCGGGCGGAAAGTTCGACCCTACCAAGATAGAGATCTGCGACATGTCGAAGTCGTATAACTGCCGACTGGCCTTCTACATCCGTAAACGCCTGCACCGACTGGGAATCCGCGAAGGCATCACGGTAGTATTCTCACCGGAAAAAGTAGCCGACGACGCCTTCATCGTGGAAGACGAGCAGCAACAAAACAAAATAGCTACAGTGGGAACGATATCATATATGCCGGCCGTTTTTGGATGCTTCTGCGCATCACACGTCATCAACCAGCTACTAGGAACACAAAATCGTGTCTGTTCTTGACTTCTTTCTCGATGTGCGCGATGTAATGCGTGCGACGAGGGATGGTGTCGAGGATACGCTGAGCCTCTTCGTACTCACCCATTTCGCGGTATAACTCGATGATTTCCAATATCGAAGCCTCATATTCCTCATCATCGGGAGTGTAACGGCCTTTCAGCATCACAAGCAGAGATTTGATATTATCGATATACTCCTCATGAAGCTTTTTAAACATCATGCGGCCTTGCTTCTGTTTGCGACGATTCTTGCGCCACACGTTGAAACTCATTTTACCTGAGAAAAGATAACTCAGATGCATCTGATAGTTGTTGCGCACCAAGTCGTTGTAAGCCCACCACATCAGACGACGGATGTAAAGTTCCTTATCTCTATCATTATCAATGGCTTTCAAACACTGTTTATAGTGCTCAACGAGAGCCAGACGGCCTTCTACGCTGTTGAAATGAACGCCAAAGAAACGCCAGTGGTTCCAGTTGTAATAAGGCACGTTGGGCTTGGTGTAGGTCACGACGGGTTCTTTATATTCATCGACCCAGAGCCAGTGGCTGCATGAAGGACATGCTATAATCTTTTGTTGTTCAGTTATGTAATTGTCGTTCAACGTCTTACCATCGGAATACAATATCGATTTATTGACCATCTCCGACTTCACGAGGTGGCCTTCGAGCCATGCTCCGCATTTAGGGCATTGGATATAAAAAGTATCGTAATTTATCATAACGTTGATTCTCAATTACTTACGACCGAAATCAGCGGGTATCTCGCCCCAGATCTCAGTTCTCCATTTGCGTATCGGCACCCTGAAAGTATTGTCGTGGAGCCATTTTTCGGCTCGTGTGATGACCTCGAATAGGTACCTGTTCTTCTCATTTTTGACGAGTTTCGTCCTGCAGAGACCCTCGCTCACCCATTTTTGTCCGTTGACTGAATCGGAATAGATTGGATAGTTGAGGTTGTTTTTCCGCTGCCATGCGAGGCAGTGCACTATGGCGAGGAACTCCCCTATGTTGTTGGTACCACCTTCAAACACTGGGCTTTTGAACACCTCGGTGTTTGTGGCGACGTACACGCCCCGGTACTCCATCTTTCCAGGATTACCGGAGCATGCCGCGTCGACTGCTATGGCGTTGAGTTCGGGTTTCGGCGTGCCTTCTGGCAGGGTCTCCCACGTTTTTATCGGTTCTGATTCGGATTTGTTAAAATCAGGTTCCGAATTGAATGCCGCCTCGGCCTGTTCCTTGGTTGGAAATCCTTTGTATTTCGCACCTTGGAAACCATCGACCTGCTGACGACATTCGTCCCAGCTGCCGAAGACGCCTGTTTCGCGTCCGACCCATACCGTATAAAAATTGTTCTTCGCCATATTGAATGCAAGGGCGAATGATGATTCGCCCCTACAAACGTTGTCATTTATTGTTTCCTCATTGCAATTAACAATTCCAACATCTTGATTGCTGAATCTGACACGATGGTGCCAGGTCCGAAGATGGCTGCTGCGCCTGCGTCATACAGGAACTGGTAGTCCTGATGAGGGATGACGCCGCCCACCACCACCATGATGTCGGGACGACCGAGTTTCTCGAGTTCAGCAATCACCTGAGGCACAAGGGTTTTATGACCTGCTGCCAGTGATGACACGCCGACCACGTGGACGTCATTTTCCACTGCCTGACGTGCTGTCTCGGCTGGAGTCTGGAACAACGGTCCCATATCGACGTCGAAACCTATATCGGCGTAGCCTGTAGCGACGACCTTAGCGCCACGGTCGTGACCATCCTGACCCATCTTGGCGATCATGATACGAGGACGACGACCTTCGAGTTTTGCGAACTCATCGGCCATGGCCTGTGCCTTGGCGAATTTGTCATTACCTTTTGCTTCCATAGAATAAACTCCTGATATTGAACGAATTACAGCTTTATAACGACCCACAACTTTCTCGCATGCCATGGATATCTCACCCAATGTGGCGCGGCATTTCGCGGCCTCGACAGCGAGAGCCAAAAGGTTGCCCTTGCCAGTCTTCACCGACTCGGTGATGGCGTCGAGACAACGTTGTACGTCGGCTTCGTTACGGTTAGCTTTCAACTCTTTCAGACGGCGGATCTGTGACTCACGCACCGCTGTGTTGTCGACTTCGAGGGTGTCGATGCTGTCCTCATGTTCGAGGCGATATTTGTTGATACCCACGATGGTCTCAGTGCCAGCGTCGATCTTAGCCTGTTTACGGGCTGCGGCCTCTTCGATACGCATCTTCGGCAGACCTGTCTCGATAGCCTTGGCCATGCCGCCCATAGCTTCAACCTCCTGAATGTGAGCCCAAGCGCGCTCGTAGATGTCGCGAGTCAACGACTCGACATAATATGAACCTGCCCATGGGTCAACCACGCGGCAGACGTTAGTCTCTTCCTGGATGTAGATCTGCGTGTTACGTGCGATACGAGCGCTGAAGTCGGTAGGCAATGCGATAGCCTCGTCCAAAGCGTTGGTGTGCAACGACTGTGTGTGACCGAGGGCAGCACCCATAGCTTCGATACATGTACGGGCCACGTTGTTGAACGGGTCCTGCTCGGTGAGCGACCATCCTGAAGTCTGTGTGTGAGTACGAAGTG
This sequence comes from uncultured Bacteroidales bacterium, assembly GCA_947304185.1. GTDB lineage: Bacteria > Bacteroidota > Bacteroidia > Bacteroidales > F082 > Limimorpha. The sequence continues at coordinate 21,789 of CAMZAM010000013.1, read as the reverse complement.
CCAATGATTTCTCGCTCTTCGGGTTGAATGTCTTCACGATCTTAGCCCACAGCATACGAGCGGCACGCATCTTAGCAATCTCCATGAAGTGGTTCATTCCAGAGCACCAGAAGAACGACAGACGTGGAGCGAAAGCGTCGATGTCCAAACCCGACTTGACACCTGTGCGGAGGTAATCCCAACCGTCGGCGAGGGTGTAGGCGAGCTCGATGTCGCATGTAGCACCAGCTTCTTGCATGTGATAGCCGGAGATTGAAATACTGTTGAATTTCGGCATGTTCTGCGATGTGAACGCAAAAATGTCGGCGATGATACGCATCGAGAACTCAGGAGGATAGATATATGTGTTACGCACCATGAACTCCTTCAAGATGTCGTTCTGGATGGTACCTTGGAGCTCTTCGTATTTAGCACCTTGTTCGAGAGCGGCGACGATGTAGAATGCCAAAATCGGCAACACAGCGCCGTTCATTGTCATAGAGACAGACATCTTATTCAATGGAATCTGGTCGAAGAGGACCTTCATGTCTTCTACCGAGCAGATTGATACGCCAGCCTTACCCACATCACCCATAACGCGTTCATGGTCAGCGTCATAGCCACGGTGAGTAGCGAGGTCGAATGCCACTGACAGACCTTTCTGACCAGCAGCAATGTTACGACGATAGAATGCGTTTGACTCCTCAGCTGTCGAGAAACCGGCATACTGACGGACGGTCCAAGGACGCATCACATACATTGTTGAATAAGGTCCACGGAGATACGGGGCGATACCTGCAGCATAGTTGAGGTGCTCCATATCCTCGAGGTCTTCAGCCGTATAAACCGGCTTCACGTTGATATGCTCAACAGTTTCCCAGTCAGGCTTATAGTCAGCCTTGATTTTTGACTTAGGTATAGCGTTGATATTGATATTTTTGAAATCTGGTTTCATTGCTTACTCCTTTCTTATTTCGTTATACCTAATTTTTTCTGGAAACTCTGTAATGTCTCAAGGACGTTGCTCTTCACGTGGATGAAGTATTCGAGACCTGCTTCTTTGAGTATGTCGACGGTGCCTTCAGGGTTACCTGCGAGCACCACGATGGTGTCGTTCTTCAATGCCTCGTAAATCTTAAGGGCGTTGCCTTCGCCGTATTCCTCGTCGGATGAGCAGATGACCACGATTTCGGGTTTCACCTGACGTGCTGCCTCGATGCCTTCTTCAAGTGTCTTGAAGCCTGGGTTGTCGACCACTTCGAAGCCTGCGCAGGCGAAGAAGTTAGATGCGAAGTTGGCACGGGCCTTACGCATGGCGAGGTTGCCATAGGTGAACATCCATGCTGTAGGACGTTTGTGGTCTTTAGCGTAGACGTCGGTTGCATAACGCATCGTCTCAAACTGCTGAGCCACACGGAATGTGTCGATTGTCTCGACTTCGGCGTTGGCTTCGCGTTTGCTGTCGGCTTTGAACACCCACTCTGCCGGGTCAAACTTCATCGTCTCGGTGAAGTTCGGGAACTGGTTGGTTCCAAGTATGGTCTCGCGGCGCGTGGCGACGTTGCTGAAACGCTTGGCTGCGCTTTCCTTCACTATGTTTTGGATTGTGCCTTTGCGTACCGAGGCGAGGTAGCCGCCTTCTTCCTGAATCTGGAGGAACACGTTCCATGCTGCGGTAGCGATGGACTCTGTAAGATTTTCAATGTAATATGAACCTGCAGCCGGGTCAGCGACTTTATCGAAGTGTGACTCTTCCTTGAGGATGAGCTGCTGGTTACGAGAGATACGGTCGGCAAACTCGGTAGCCTCTTCGAATGTGGCATCGAACGGAGTGACACAGAACGAGTCGACACCGCCGAGCACTGCTGACATTGTACCTGTCGTGGTACGGAGCATGTTGACGTACGGATCGTATAAGCTCATGTTTATCAACGCGTTGAAGGCGTGGATACGAATCTTGCAGTTTTCTTCTTTTGCGCCGTAAGCCTTGAGAATCTCTGCCCAGAGCATACGGTAGGCGCGCATCTTAGCCATCTCCATGAAGTAGGTCTGACCCACGGCGACATTGAAACGCATCTTAGGTGCTATCTCATCGATGGTGAGGCCTTTGGCGAGAAGCTGTTCGATGTATTCGACGCCTACTGAGAGGGCGATACCCATTTCTTGAGATATCGTTGCGCCGGCGTTGGTGAACACGTGAGCGTTGACACCAATGGTCTGGACGTTAGGAATCTCGGCTTTAGTAAGTATTGCTGCGAGTTCCATATCGGTACTCTCGGTGATGAACCAGGTGCCGCGACGGATGTAACGTGTCAGCGGGTCGTAGTTCAGCGAGCCACGGATGCCCGGGATCTTCGACATCATCTCGAGGAGTGGCAGATGATACTTGTTGTTGTAGAAGTTGATTTCGACCGCTTCGGCGACGATTCCGTTGAGGAGGCCTGATATCTCGACCGCATCGTATGGCTTGTCGTATTCAAGGCGGAACGAGAGCGCTGTTGCGCCGCGGTTGAGTGCGTCGAGGGCTTTTTTATTAGCTTCGTGGTAATCGTTGACCACTATATCTTCGCACACCAGCCAGTCGTTACCTTCTTTTTTCGTGCTGCGGATATACGGAAACTCGCCCGGTTTGGTGTCGAGCCATGGTATATCCTTGAGATTTTCAGCGCGATAATACGGCCTTACCTGGAAACCTTCGGCTGTTTTCCAGACAAGTTTCTTGTTGTAATCGGCTCCTTTGAGGTCTTTTTCGATGACAGCTTCCCACTGTTCGGTGGTTACTGGAGGAAATTCCTCAAAAAGTTTCTTGTGGTTACTCATGATAGTTTAAAATTTTCGAAAATTTTTTGCAAAATTACGAATTTTTGTTGAAAGATAAAAGAGAAAAGTTAAAAAAGTTGCATTGTTGTTTTTTTGAAAAAAAATGTCATACCTATTATATAAATGGTTATATTTGCAGTTTACAATGGTATGAATGTGCCGTTGGCAAGTATGTTAAAAGATATTGATTAACAATAAATTAAATAAATTAAAAATTTAGTACAATGAAAAAGAAAATTACATTTTTAATCGCGGCGGCGGTAATGCTGCTGACAATGATGGCCTCGACAGGGACAATGTGGGGGCAAAGTGACTACTCGTCTGACTACACGGGTAACATCACTCTTTCAACAACAGGAGGATCAAATGCATCAGCTTGTGAGATAAGCATCGGCAACACAAGCTACGCTGGTATCAAAGCAGGCACAAGCAGCAAAGCTGGTGCTGTGATGATTACAGTTCCTTCAGGAACCAAATATCTTCACATTCATGCCGCAGCTTGGAACAACACGACAGCATCATTGAAAGTGACACCTGAAGGTTATTCCGATAACATCAGTTTAACCGCCAATAGCGGCATAGCGAACAATTCACCTTTCACATTTAATGGTGATGCGAGTACATCTGATTACTATAAAGTTATCACTTTCTCAGACGCATTAACAGCGAACACCGATCTTACGTTCACTGCTGTTGGTGGCAAGCGCTTCGTGATTTGGGGTGTGACATCTGAAGAAGAAGGCGGCAGCGACAACCCATCAATTTCTGCTGAGAACGTTAACATCGCTTACAATGCCACGAATGGTTCAATTGAATACACCGTCAACAACCCTGTCAGCGGAGGCTCATTAACTGCTTCAACAACTGCGACTTGGCTCACAACTGGCACCGCAAGTAACACCGCCGTTCCTTTCGCATGCGAAGAAAACGACGGCGTAGAACGTTCAGCAACAGTAACTCTTACTTACACTTATTCAGCGAAGGAAACCGTTACGAAGAACGTTAATGTGACACAAGGCGCCAACCCTAACGGACCTGGCACAGAAAACAACCCTTACACTGTGGCTCAGGCACGTGCTGCTATTGATGCCGGAACAGGAACACAGGGCGTTTACGCCACTGGTATCGTTTCGGAAATTCCAACAGCTTGGAATTCATCATTCAACAACATCACCTTCAATTTTGTGGACAATTCAGGTGACACAGACTTCCTACAAGCATACCGCTGCGGAAGTGGTACTGGAGTTGATGCATCAGAAGTTACAGTCGGCGATATTGTTGTAGTTTATGGTAATCTTACCAAATACAGCTCAACCTACGAATTTGCTCAAGGATGTACTTTAGTATCATTAGAACATCCTACTGTTGCTGTCGAAGCTCCAACCTTTGATCCTGAACCAGGAACATGGGAGTATCCGGTTGACGTGACAATGGATTGCGCGACAGCAGGTGTTTCTATCTATTATACAATGGATGGTTCCACCCCTACTGAAAACAGCACACTTTTCGATGGTGATGAAATTGCTGTTGAAGAAACCACAACATTCAAAGCCATTGCCATCAAAGGTACAGAAAGCAGTAATGTGACAACAGCCACATACCACATCAATTCAATCAACGATCCTTACAGTGTGGCGGAAGCTTTGGAATTCCTTGACTATCCGACAAGCACAATATTTGTCCACGGTATTGTCTCAACAGCTCCAACACAAAACCCGACTGGTAGTGGCCAGCTGACTTATTACATTTCAGACGACGGCACTACCACTAACCAACTTGAAGTCTATAAAGGAAAAGGATTGAACGGAGATGCTTTCACATCACAAGATGACATCCAGGTTGGCGATATCGTGACAATAACCGGTATTGTTAAGATATACAATAGCATCAAAGAATTCGACACCGACAACTACCTTGTTGAGTTCGAACGCCCTGCTGTTCCTTCAATCACTCTTCCTCAGTATGAGTTCAGTTTGAATGCTGATGGCGGAGATGCTGAAATTCCTGTTACCACACAGAATTTGGCCGCTGATCCACAACTTGACGTGATGTTTTGTGATGCAGCAGGCGCAGAATATAATTATGGATGGATCTCAGGTACTGTCAGCAACAGCACACTTTACGGACATATCGATGTAAACGAAGGTGAACCTCGTACAGCTTACTTTAAGATTAAAGGTCTCGATGCCAATAACAACTGGGTTTACTCGGATCTTGTAACGATCAATCAGGCTGCATCGGCAGGAGCAAGCATAGTATTTAATACGACTTCATTAGATATTATGGCTGGCGGCGATAACAGAACCATGAGTTTCGATTATGAAGGTTTGGGCAACAACCCGACATTCTCAGTTAATTTCTACTCAGCTACTGGCGAGCCAACAACATACAGTTGGATCACAGCTGTTATTACTGCAGAAGAAAAGGTTAACATCACTGTTAATGCCAACACGGGTGCAGCACGTTCTGCATATTTCAAAGTCTACGGTGTAAACGGTGATGTGAACGCCGAATCAAATCTCGTGACAATCAACCAGGAAGCTGGTGGCACTCCAACTCCAACAGGCGGTTGGATTCTCACAGATTTAGCAGACTTGACAGCAGGTGATATCTTTGTTATCGTTGGAACTTTAGGTGATGCAACTTATGCAATTCAAAATGACAACGGCACGAATGCACCTGGCGTTGTTGCAGTTACTGTTGCCAATGGCGCATTGTCAGATGAGCCTGCCACAAATATCCAATGGAACATAAGTGGTACTGCAGCCAATGGCTACACTTTCTATCCTAACGGGGATAACGAAAAATGGTTATACTGCTCAACTACTTCAGACTCTGGCAATAATAACAATATTAAAGTTGGTACTGGCGACAGAAAAGTTTTTGTACTTGATAACGATAATCATCTTGTCACAAATGACGATTATGTTGACAGATATCTTAGTATTTATGTTAATTCAGGAACAGCACAAGATTGGCGCGGATATATAAACACAAATAGTGCTCCAACAATTGCTTTCTATAAGAAGGTTGTGGATCCGTCAGTTCCTTCAATTATTGCCAACAACGTCAGCATCGCTTACGATGCAACCGAAGGTATGATTGAATATAACATTATCAACCCTGTTGAAGGCGCTTCTTTGGAAGCCGTCCCGACACATGGTGGTGATGTCTTCATTATGGGTGAGGCAGCTAACGGCACTGTTCCTTTCACCTGCTCAGTAAACCCTAATGCTACCGAGCGCACAGCAACCGTGGAACTCAGATACACATACAACCGCGCAACTATTACAAAAGAAGTTATAATTACACAGGCCGGTGCTCCTGTAGCCTATACCAACATACCTGACATCTTTGCTGCTGCAACAGGCACAGAAACAAACGTTCTTGTCACTTTCGACAACTGGGTGGTTTCAGGTGTTTCAACCAACGGCAAGAATATATTCGTAACCGACAACAACGGCAACGGTTTTGTAATGTTCTATAGCAGCGACATGAGCCAAACTTATTCGGCTGGTGATATCCTCTCAGGCACTGCAGTATCTTGTACTTTGAAGTTGTATAATGGATTTGCCGAGTTGCTCAACGTAGACGCAACAAATCTATCAATTACAAGCGGCGGCACTGTCACTGAGGTCAATATCGATATGGCCGACCTCGCCGGTGTCAACACAGGTGCTTTGGTTCACTATGAAAATCTGACCTGCAGTGTTGATAATAACAAATATTATCTCACAGATGGCACAACAACCCTTCAAGTGTACACTTCCCTCTTCGCATTTGGAGCACTTGAAGCCGGAAAGACATACAACATCACCGGTGTTTATCAGCAGTTTAACACAAATAGTGGTGAAACCAAAGAAATTCTTCCACGTAGTGCTGATGACATTGAAGAAGTGGTTATTACCACCGCAAGCATCACAGTTTCCCCTGATGAAATCAATGTTAATGCTGAAGAACACGACGGCACTCTTGCCATTACTGTGAGCAACATGACAATCACCGATCCTAATGCCGACCTCGCCATCGAATTCTACGATGGAAACGGAACCACAATAACCAAACCGGATTGGGTTGACTTTGATGACTTCGATGAATCTGGTGAAAACTTCTCTGTTTATTATATAATTGCTGAAAATGACGGTGATTATAGACAGGCATTCTTTAAAGTCTATGGAATGGGTGATACAGGCTTAGTTTATTCAAATCTTGTAAGCATCAACCAGGAAGCTCCAGTGACTCCTCCTACAGGCGACGAATATGACCTTTACAGCGGAGCACTCGTCGAAGGTGATTATCTGATTGTTTTTGATAACTGTGCAATGAACACCACTGTTACAAACAACAGACTTATGTTTGACGAAGTAACACCTGACAACAATGTTATCACAACCGACAACACTGCAATAGTTTGGCATATTGCACCAAGCGGCGAATACTGGACAATTTACAATTCAGCAGCAGATGCTTATGCTGCATCAACCGGTACAAAGAACCAAGCTACTATGTCGAGTACTGTCGACGACAAAGCTTTGTGGACTGTTACAGGAACTGATACTTATGAGTTTGTAAACAAAAACAACGCATCTAATAGTATTAATGCAAACCTTAGAAAAAATGGCACTTATGGTTTTGCTTGCTATGCCACAAGCACCGGCGGTGCATTGTCACTCTATAAGAAAGTTGTCGACCCATCAGCGGCTACAATCGCAGTAAGTCCATCGACAGTTAATGCTCCGGCAGCAGCAACCAACGGCACACTCACAGTGACATATCATAATATTAATATGAATACTGTCGACATTCAGTGGACTAGCGAGGAGCCAAACTGGGTTACTCTTACAATCGACAATAATAACAATGTCGCATACACCATTTCTGAGAACACCGATACCGAAGCTCGCGCCGCTTCATTCAAAGTGACAGGTCAAAACGACAACACTAATGAAGATGTTTATTCAAATGAAATAACAATCAACCAGGCCGGTTACGTTATTGACTACGTAGAGTTGCCATTTGGCTTCGACGGTGGCAAAGCCGATATCGAGAACACTGTCGGTCTTACACAATATGATCTCGACAGTGACTATAATACATCACCTAAGTTGAAGTTCAAAAATACCGGTTCATGGGTAGTATTGAAGTTTGACGGTGTTCTTAAATCTTTATCATACGACATTAAAGGCAATAACTTCTCCGGCGGCACTTTCGACGTTGAATTGTCTTCTGATGGTGTTAATTATACCAGTATAGCAACATACACTGAACTTGGTGCTACACAAACTGTTACACTCATAGTTGATAATGAAAATGCCAGATATGTCAGATGGATTTACACCAATAAAGCAACTGGTAACGTAGCTCTAGGTAACATCTATGCAAGCGACACATACGACATTTATGGTGAGGTGACAATGGACGACCTCGATGCAAGCGCCACAGGATGTATCGTTGTTGAAGGCGGCGTAATCACAGTTACAGGCACAATCACAACCAATGGCCCGGACGACATTATGATTAACGAAGGCGGCCAGTTCATCGCCCCTAACTCAGACTTCCAGGCAACACTTCAGAAACAAACCACCCATGCATCGTCATGGAAAGACGGAAGCGTTGACGGATGGTACTTCATCGCGTCACCTGTTGACCAATATGAAACATCTCCGATGATTGCGTTCGGCAACTACGATTTGTTTGCATACAGCGAGCCGGATGCGACATGGTATGTCGACCATGAAGTTTGGGGACAGCCTGCCGCTCATCCGTTCACCACACTCGAACGCGGCATCGGTTACCTCTATGCAAATGCAGCCGACAGAGACATGTACATAGCCGGCGACATGAAAGCTACAAGCACTCAGATCAGTAAAGAATTAAGCTACACCAGCACACAGAGCGACGATGTGAGAGGCTTCAACCTCATGGGTAACCCATTCACACGCAACCTTGGAATAGGTGATATGAAGTTCGGCGAAACAGAAGTGACCGTGTATTATGGCATCAGTGATGAAAAGGATGCTATTGTGTCACGTAACATCGCCACCGACCCGATTAAACCTGGTCAAGGCTTCATGATCCAAGTCAACGAAGCCGGACAGGATCTGATATTCAACCCATCATCATCAAAAGGTGATAACAATGGTTATATCAGCATTGTTGCCGGTAATGAGAGCCGCTACGACAACGCATTCATCCAGATTGCAAACGGCAACACATTACGTAAGATGAACCTCTCGGACGACAATACCAGCGTTTATGTGATTAACGACGGTAAAGACTTCGCTGCTGCAAGAGTTGAAGAGCTCATCGGCTCGATGCCGGTTTGCTTCAAGGCAGCTGCCGACGGCGAATACACCATCACCATCGAGGCTAAGAATGCCGAGGTCGAATACATGCACCTCATCGATAACTTCACAGGCGAAGATGTCGACCTGTTGCTCGATCCAAGCTACACATTCACAGCTAACGTTGGCGACAACGAAGCCCGCTTCCGTCTCGACTTCGGCGTGAACGGCATCAACGAGATCTTCGAGAACAACATGTTCGCCTATCAGTACGGTAACGAGATCATCGTCAGCGGCGAAGGCCAGCTGCAGATTTTCGACGTGATGGGCCGCATGGTCATGAACACCACCGTCAACGGCGTACAGAACATCGTTATGCCACAAGGCGTTTATATCTTGAATATGAATAACAATATTCAGAAGATCGTTGTAAGATAACTTTGGCTTTTGGCTATTGGCCTTTGGCTGCCAACAGCTAACGGCCAACGGCCAAAGTCAGAAGACAAAAAAAGAAACAGTGAATAGTTGAATATGTAACAAGATAAAAAGAAGATAAGATGAAAAGATTAATATTAGCAATAGCATTGGTAATGGCATTAAGCCTCGGAGCTAACGCACAGCGCGACAGCTATTTCAACGACTGGGACGATGTGAGCAACGGTCTTGATAAGATCAACACCTTCGACAACGGTTTCAGAGACCCGGGTCTGCCTGGCGGTCACGGTGGTGGCGACACCCCAGCACCTCTCGGCAGCGGCATCATGGTGCTCACAATGCTCGGTGCAGGATATGCGGTCGCAAGACGTAAACGCGAAGAATAATTGATTATTTGGTAGGGGCAGATGATAATTTGCCCCTACTTTTATTCACAAGGATAACGCCGGTGAAGACGAGCACTGCGGCTACTATCTTCTGCCATGTGAGGTGATCCATACCCGTAGCGATACCCATCACCGTGGCGATGATAGGCTGCAGGTAGCCGTAAAGACTAATCACCGTTGGGCGTAACACCTTCTGCCCTACTGGAATAAGGAAATATGCAACGAAGGTGGAGAAAAGAATCACAAAACCAAGTTCAAGCAGATATTTTGCAGGTAAAGCAGTCAGGTTTATACCGACTAATTCCTTGATATCCAATGGAATAGCCACTATCGCTGAGAAAAGGAACATCCATTTCATGAAGGTAACGACGCTGTATTTCTCGATAAGAGGTCGGAAAGCGCCGAGATAACAAGCAAAAAAGATGCAGTTGCCTATCATGTAGACGATGCCCATGGGCTGAGTCTCAGTGACGCTGCTCGTTTCTACTCCTACTGTATTGAAAACCAAGAAAATGACACCGATAAAACTCAAAGCCACACCGCCCGCTTTCTTCAAGGTGATAGGCTCTTTCAGCACTATGGCGGCGATGAACATCGTGAAAATAGGTGTCAATGGCGTCAAGATGCTGGTGTCGAAAGGCGTCGTCATGGTACTCGCCTTCAAAAACGACCACTGGGTCAGGAAGAGTCCGAGCATCGAGGCAAGAAAAATCTTCGGGAAATCCTTTGTTTCGACCTTCTCCTTAGGCATAAAAAGCGATGTCAGCCAAAAAAGAACAGCCGCTCCGGCAACACGGAAACACAGCAATCCCATCGGAGAAATCAGCGCCATAGTGGACAAATCCCTGCAGATGATGATGTTAAAGCCAAAAATCGTGTAGGCGACGAAAGCTGAAATATGACCTAAAGACTTTTTCATAGCGGGCGCAAAATTACAAATTAAATTGTATCTTTGCAGTCGGAAAAAATTTAAAATTTGAAATATGAGTAGAATGGAAACTCCGGTCCTACTTCTGACCGGTTATCTCGGAAGCGGAAAGACAACTTTGGTAAATCATATCCTTTCAAACAAGAAAGGCATCAAATTCGCGGTGATAGTCAACGACATAGGCGAGGTAAATATCGACGCTGACCTCATTCAGAAAGGCGGTGTGGTAGGCAAGAAAGACGAGAGTCTGGTGGCACTTCAGAACGGCTGCATCTGCTGCACTTTGAAGATGGACCTCATCCAACAGCTCAACGACATCATGAAGATGGCCCGTTTCGACTACATCGTTATCGAGGCCAGCGGCATCTGCGAGCCCGAGCCGATAGCACGCACCATAGCCGGAATACCTCAGATGGGCAAGGAATACACGCAGTTTGGCACACCACGCCTCGACTGCATAGTGACAGTAGTCGACGCACTGAGAATGAAAGACGAGTTCGGCTGCGGCGACAGTCTCAAAAATGAAAACATCGACGAAGACGACATCGAAAATCTCGTCATCGAACAGATTGAGTTCTGTAACATAGTGTTGCTGAACAAAGTCTCGGAAGTCGAGCCGAAAGAACTGGAGCGCATCCGTCAGATTGTGAAAAACCTCGCTCCTGACGCTGAAATCATCGATTGCGATTACGCAAATGTCGATTTGGACAGGATTATCGACACCTATATGTTCGACTATAACACTGTTGCGGGCTCGGCGGGCTGGATTAAGGTTATCGAAGGACACGACGAACATGAGCATCATCATGAGCACGAACATCATCACCATCACGACCATGATGAAGACGAAGGTGAGGCTGAGGAATATGGCATCGGGACGTATGTCTACTTTAACAGAAAACCTTTCGACACCTTGAAATTCAACGATTTAGTGCTGAACAACTGGCCGAAGAACATCATCCGTTGCAAGGGATTGTGCTATTTTGCCGACAACCAGGACATGTCGTACATCTTTGAGACCGCTGGCAAGCAGAAGAAACTCAGTGAAGCCGGCTATTGGTTTGCAACCGCATCGGAAGAAGAGTTACGCCAGTTTGCGGAGCGCGATCCAAGCATATTGAATGACTGGGACGAGGAATACGGCGACCGCATGGAAAAAATTGTCTTTATCGGACAGAAATTGGATAAAGAAAAGATCAAACAAGAATTAGATAGTTGTTTGTTTTGATTCTTTAACGGCAAATGGTAGCGCAAGCAGAAATGTCAGCGCATCAGCGATAGCCTGAGTCATCTCAACACCTTGAAGGCCGAGGAAGAGAGGCAGAATCATGATGGTAGGGATGAAGAAAATGCCCTGTCGTCCCATAGATAATATGGTGGCTACCAATGTTTTACGAGTAGTTTGATACATCATGTTGGTGACGGTGCTCACCCCAATAAGCGGGAATGAGATGCACTGCCACCGCAGTACTCGTGTGCCTATTCTCACCAGTTCAGCATCTTCGCTACGGAAGATTTTTATCAAATCCGGGGCGAATATAGCATACGTTAATGAGGTGATTATCAATATGATAGTCGAGATATTGGTAGTAAAGATGAATGATTTCCGCACTCGTTCGCGCAGACCGGCGCCGTGGTTGAAGCCGCACACCGGTTGGAACCCCTGGCCTAGTCCAAGAATGATGGAGAAGGCAAACATCATTATTCTTGACACTATGGCGAAGGCTGCGATGGCGCTCGCCTCGGTGCCTGGAGCGGCGTAGTAGGCAGCATAGCGGTTGAGCATGATGGTGCTGGTACATACAAAGACGTGACGCATCAGCGAAGGCGCTCCGCCGTTGAAGATGTCGATATAGCTACGCAGCGTAGGCGTAAAATTCTTTAGTCGGATGTGTACGTTGCCGCTCTTTTCGGTGCCGAGCAGCAGGATGAGCCATCCCGTCATCTGACTTATGCAGGTGGCGAGCGACGCGCCCATCACACCCATGTCGAGACCATAGATAAACAGGGCGTCGAGGAAGATGTTCAGCACGGCGCCGGTCGTGATTCCTATCATAGCGTAGCTGGCGTTGCCTTGAAGCCTCAACTGGTTATTCAGCGTCAGCGACGACATCATGAAAGGCGTTCCGATGAGGATAAACAGCAGATAATCGTTAGCATACGGTACGATATCGGGGGTGGCGCCCATTATCCGCGAAAGCGGGGTAAGAAAGAAAAGTCCGACGATGGCGGCTATAGTGCCGAATCCCATCGAAGAGAGAAATCCCGTGGCAGCCATCTTCTCGGCATCGTCGTATTTTTTCGCGCCAAGCGCCGTCGAGATGTAGTTTCCCGAGCCATGACCGAAATAAAAACCAATGGCATTGATAAAAGTCATGAAGGCAAACGACACTCCCACGCCTGCAGTTGCCTCGGTGGAGAGGTGACCGACGAAAAACGCATCAATGATGTTATACAGCGCAATCACCAGCATGGAGATGACGGTAGGCACTGCCATCTTCATAACAAGTTGACGCACAGGACTTTCCGTCATCATGACGAAACGGGCTTGTCTCCGCTCTGCGTCTTCTTCGTGTGTCGTGCCAAAAATGCGTTTCATTCGGCAAAAATACAAAAAATAAAGGTTCGTAATATAATTTTCATTATCTTTGCAGGTTATTAATATATATTGGAGAAATTTGTTTTTATGGAAGATAAAGAATTTAACGAAGAAGAAATTCTTGACGAAAATATATCGGAAACCACTGAAGATGTTGATAGTTTGCTAAAATCGGCCCCTCAGAAATTCAACATGAAGGATGAGGACCAGGAAGATCAGATGGTGAACAAGCAGGACGAGGGAGAGGAGTTTAAGGCTACATGGCCGTTGCACGACGACATGAAGAAGACGCTCACCAACGATTTTCATCGCGGATGTCGCATCAAAGCCGACAAATATGAGTTTGCAAGCAACGTGTTACACCACGGACAATGCAAGCTCGACAGCTTCAACTGGCTCAAGGACTATGAGAACGAGACGCCTAAAGAAGGTGAGCTGCAGATTGCCGAAGTTAGGTTTAAGAACGATAGAAAAGACTTCTTCAGCTATCCTTCGGAGATGCATCTCCTTGAGGGTGAGTTGGTTGCGGTGGAGACAGCCATCGGCCACGATATCGGCATTGTGACAATGGTGGGCGAGCTCATTGAGAAACAACGTAAACGTAAGAAGAACTTCACTCCTATCGCGGAACTCAAGAAAATCTATCGTCGCGCGAGAATCAACGACGTGGAGAAGTTCCTCGAAGCTATCCGCCAGGAAGATCACACTCTGTATCGCAGCCGCGAGATCGCATCGAGTCTAAATCTTGAAATGAAACTAAATGATATTGAGTATCAAGGAGATAGGACAAAGGCGATATTCTATTACACTGCCGATGGACGTGTCGACTTCCGTGAGTTGATCAAGAAGCTGGCAGAGGAGTTCCATGTGCGTGTCGAGATGCGTCAGATAGGCTTCCGTCAAGAATCAGCGAAGCTTGGTGGCATAGGGTCATGTGGCCGCGAGCTCTGCTGTGCCTCATGGATAACTGATTTTCAGTCGGTTACGACAAACGTGGCGAGAGTACAGCAACTTTCACCGAACCCGCAGAAGCTCGCGGGCCAATGCGGCAAGCTGAAATGTTGTCTCAACTACGAGTACGACGCATACGTCGACGCTCTGAAGGGATTCCCGGATAACAGAATAGTGCTGAAGACTAAGAAAGGCGACGGCATATATCAGAAAATCGACATCTTCAAGGGCTTGATGTGGTACTCCTACCCATTCGACAGAAACAACATGATGGCGATTCCGGCCGATAAGGTAAAACAGATCATCGAAGATAATAAAAAAGGCATATTCCCTGAGCAGCTCGAGGACTTCGCGTTTATCAAAGAACAGAAGAACAACGACTACGGTGAAGATGGAAAGCCAGCGGATCTCTCGAAGCTTGAATAAAGTGTAGAGTTTAGAATAGTATAAAGTTAAAAGTGAAAAAGTTAGTATATTTCGTTTTAGCGACTATTATGTTGGCATCGTGCGGCAACGACAAGCTGTACGACGAGAGCGTCGTGATTCCTGACGCGAAGTGGGACATGGAGAACATCCCATATTTCAATGTCACTGTCGACGACACTTTGGTTGACTACACTTTCTATTTGAATATCAGACACTTAGATAGCTACCGCTATAGCAATATATTCCTCTTCATGCACACTGAGCTCCCTAACGGCAACGTCACTCACGATACCATCGAATGCGTCTTGGCGATGCCTGACGGACGTTGGATGGGCAAAAACAGTGGAACCATGCGTTCGGCTAAGATCATGTTGAATCCAGCTTTACGTTTCCCGTTGAAGGGGACTTATCATTTCGAGATTGAGCAGGCGATGCGTGAGAAAGAGTTGAAAGGCATCACCGACATAGGCTTATGCTTTGAAAAACAATAGGTTATGGCAAAGAAGAAATCGAATAAGAAAAAAGATATCAAGGTCTACCTGATAGTCATCTGGTCGCTTTTCCTGATGTTCTGTCTGGGTGTCTTCTTGCTTTTCCATGGCATCACGCACGAATGGTTTGGCGACATGCCTACCTTCGAGGAGCTTGAGAACCCTGAGACTAACCTCGCCACCGAGATCATCTCTGCCGACGGCAAGATTTTGGGCACTTATTATATCGAAAACCGTTCCAACGTCAGCTTTGACGATATCTCGCCCGATTTGATTCATGCGCTCATCGCCATCGAAGACATTAGGTTTTACGAGCATAGCGGAATTGACAAGATAGCGCTTTTCCGTGTGGCGAAAGGCATTATGACGGGTCAGAGCGACCAAGGTGGCGGCAGTACCATCACACAACAGCTTGCTAAGAACCTCTTCCCTCGCGAAGAGAACCTCAGCAAGACGAGACTCGTCATCAGAAAACTGCAGGAATGGGTCACGGCATCGAAGCTCGAATATAACTATTCGAAGGATGAGATCGTGGCGATGTACCTGAACACTGTGTTTTTCGGACATAACGCTTACGGCATCAAGAAGGCCACCGAGACGTTCTTCAGCAAGGAACCCGACGAGCTCACAATAGAAGAAGCCGCTTTGCTTGCCGGCGTCGTCAACGCCCCGACGAAATTCAGTCCGAAACGTAACCCCAACAACGCTCTGTGGCGCCGTAACCTCGTGCTGAAACGCATGGAGACCAACGGCTTCATCACTCAAGAGCAATACGACTCCATCTCGAAGATTCCGATTGATATGTCGCATTTCGGCGTGCTCGACCACAGAGCCGGTCAGGCCACCTATTTCCGCGAGTTTTTGAGATCAGAGATGCACGAATGGGCTAAAACTCATTACAAACCCGACGGCACACCGTATAACATCTACCGTGACGGCTTGCGCATATACACCACCATCGATTCGAGGATGCAGCGATATGCTGAAGAGGCGGTGCGCGAACATCTTGCACTGGATCTCCAGCCTGCTTTCTTCCGTCATTGGAAGAACGACAAGAAGGCGCCGTTTGCGTTGAAGACGCAAGAAGAGGTGGATAAAGTCATGACGCTGTCGATGAAACGCTCGGAGCGCTATCGTCTGCTTAAGAAAGCGGGCTACAGCATGGACTCTATCATCGCCAACTTCAACACTCCTGTCGAGATGACTTTATTCTCGTGGGACGGCCCCATCGACACTGTGCTCAGTCCGATGGACTCGATACGTTACAGCAAGTATTACCTGCAGTCGTCATTGATGTCGGTAGAGACCGGCACGGGCTATGTGAGGGCATACGTAGGTGGCGACGACTACCGTTTCTTCCAATACGACCACGTGACTCAAGCTAAACGTCAGGTGGGTTCGACATTCAAGCCATTCCTCTACTCTCTGGCCATGCAGGAAGGCGAATACACGCCGTGCACCAAGGTCCCTAACATCAGCTACAGCATACAGCTGCCTGACGGCAAGTTCTGGGAGCCTAAGGATTCGGGCAAGAACAAGTTCGGCGAGGAGGTGACTCTGCGTTGGGCTTTGGCGCATTCCAACAACCGTATCTCGGCATACCTGATGAAACGTTTTGGTCCGGAAGCCGTAATCCAGATGGCGCGTAGGATGGGCGTAGTTTCCGACATCCCGGCGGTGCCTTCGATATGCTTAGGCGTGTGCGACATCTCGCTTTACGAGATGGTGGGTGCGATGAGCACATTCGCCAACAAAGGCGTCTATGTGAAGCCTATCTTCATCACGAAGATTGAAGATAAGAACGGTAATATCATCGAGACGTTCAAGGCCGAGCAGCATGAGGCTATGGACGAGGTGACGGCATATAAGATGATAGAGTTGATGAAGGGCGTCGTGTATGAAGGCACTGGCGTTAGGTTGAGATATAAATACGGCTTGAAGAACCCTATCGCGGGCAAGACCGGCACCACGCAGAATCAAAGCGACGGATGGTTTATGGGCATCACTCCTGACCTCACCACCGGAGTTTGGACAGGCGCTGAAGACCGTTCGGTGCATTTCAAGACTATAACGCTCGGACAAGGCTCTAACATGGCGTTGCCGATCTGGGCTTTATATATGCAGAAGGTGTATGCCGACCCGACTCTGCACATCAGCAGGGGCGACTTCCCAAGGCCTCTCGCCAATGTCGACCTTGAGTTCGACTGCGACAAATACGAGGAGGAGCAGGAAGCGTCGGCGCCTGAAGATAATGAAGAAGACGAATTTTAAGATATGGCAAACTCAAATTTTGTTGACTATGTGAAGATATTCTGTCGTTCGGGTAAGGGCGGCAACGGCGCTATGCATTTCAACCATGCGAAATACGTGCCTAAGGGCGGTCCTGACGGAGGCGACGGAGGCAAGGGCGGCGACGTGATCATGAAAGGCAACGCTCAGCTTTGGACCTTGTTGCATCTGCGTTACACCAAACACCTGTTCGCTGGCGACGGCGAGTCGGGCGGCGCTAACCAAAGGACAGGCGCACAGGGCAACAACGTGATTATCGAGGTGCCACTGGGCTCGATGGCATACGACGCTGAGACACATGAGCCATTAGGCGAGGTGACCGAAGATGGACAGGAGATCGTCATCATGAAAGGCGGCAGAGGCGGAAAGGGAAACACATTCTTCAAGACAGCGACGTTGCAGGCACCGAAGTTCTCGCAGCCCGGCGAGCCGTCGGAGGAACGCTGGATAATCATCGAGTTGAAGCTGTTGGCCGATGTGGGGCTCGTAGGCTTCCCGAATGCCGGAAAATCCACCCTCCTATCGGTGGTATCAGCAGCAAAACCTGAGATTGCCGACTACCCATTCACCACATTGACACCAAACCTCGGAATAGTACCGTATTATGACTTTAAGTCGTTTATCATGGCCGACATCCCTGGAATCATCGAAGGCGCTTCAGATGGTAAAGGACTGGGTATCAGATTCTTACGTCATATTGAAAGAAACTCCATATTGCTGTTCTTAATCGCTGCCGACAGTCCGGATGTAAAGGAAGCATACGACGTTTTGCTCAACGAATTGAAGAAATATAATCCTGAATTGCTGGATAAGAAAAGGATATTAGCCATCAGCAAGACCGATTTGGTCGACGAAGACGCGAAAAAAGAGATAAAGAAACATCTCCCTAAGAAGGTGCCGCACTTGTTCATCAGCTCGGCAACAGGCGAAGGGATTAAGGAGTTGAAGGATTTGATTTGGCTTTCATTAACTGAATAACGTCATTTCGAGCGAAACGAAGTGTAGTCGAGACCTGAGCTTGCGAAAGCATTCACCTCTGGTGAATAAATCCTCCACGAACGAAAACATTGTATTATTGAAAATATTAAAACACCGTGTTAAATAATTGGGACCATCAGCTATTTCTGTTTCTCAACAGCTTACATGTTGGGTGGCTCGACCCTGTGATGACGTTCATCTCATCTACGGCAGGTTGGATTCCGTTTTACGCGGTGTTGGTGTTTCTGGTTTTTTACAAATACCGCTGGAAAGGGCTGTGGGTCATTCTCGGCGTTGTTGTTGCCATCACCTTATCTGACCAAATTGCATCGTCAGTGTTCAAGCCTCTGGTCATGCGACTAAGACCTTGTCACGACCCGTTAATAAAAGACTTGGTGTACCTGCCCGACGGACATTGCGGCGGAATGTACAGTTTCATGTCGTCGCATGCTGCAAACACCTTCGCCTTAGCATCGCTCATCTACATGACGATGCGTAAACACTACACCAAAATTGGCTGGCTGATGTTCATTTGGGCAACGGTGGTTTCTTATAGCAGAATCTATATGGGAGCGCACTTCCCTGGCGACATCATCTGCGGAGCGGCAGTAGGAATGATTATTGGTTTCGGAATAGGTTATTTAACAAATCGAATCACAAAAAATGAGTAGCAAATCGGGATATCTTAAGGTTTTATGGCTATTAGCGACGGTGCTTTACACTCCTGCAGTCGCGATGTGCCTCAACTTCGAGGTATTTGTGCCTCGCATCATCCCGATATTACTCACCTGGACGATATTGCTGCTTGTCCCATACGTCATTTTTCGCAGGAAATTTCTTTATGTCATCGCGGCAACACTATTATTTGCTGATGGTTTCATAAATTTGTTCCATTGGATAATCTTAAAATGTCCGCTCAACGCCTCGTCTATTTTCGTCTTCATGAACACCAACTTCAGCGAGGCATCGGAGTTCATGACAGTCAAGCTGACGCCGTTACTGTTGCTTCTTATTCCACTTATCTTATTGTTTATCAAGACTTTAAAAAGCGTTCCCAATTTTTCTTTTAAATCAAAAACAGAAAAGATTGTATGGTCGGCATTATGGATTTATATGGTGATATTTTTTGCCGAAAACATCATCAACAACAGGTTTGTGCGACTTGCAGTACCCGATGTGGAACGTGCTTTTGTATCGTTTTTCGACGAATCAAGAGCTTTTAAAGCCTTGAAAACCAGAGTATTATATGATTTAGACGCTGAAGTTACTACCGATGACCCGACACTTGTAGTGATGATAATCGGAGAGTCGTGCAACCGCAACCATATGTCGGTTTACGGCTATGAACGCGAGACCACGCCACGTCTGAAAAGTCGCGACGATATTATGGTTTTCGATAATGTGATTAGCTCCAACTCGAGCACTTTGAACTCGGTGATGAACTTCCTTACCGAGCGAAATATCGGTAACCCCTTGCCCATCGATAGCTGTATCCATATCTTCGACGTCTTCCATTCCGCTGACTACAAATCGTATTGGATTTCCAACCAATCGCCAATCGGACTTTGGGACAATGGCGTCACCAACCTCGCTCAGAACGCCGACGTAGTGAAGTTTGTCAACGTGATGGCGAGTTCATCGATGGAGAGCACCACCATGAAATCGTTCGACGAGAACCTCATCGAGCCTCTCAACACTGCGATTACCGACGAGGCTAAGAACAAGATTGTGTTTTTGCATCTCATCGGTTCGCACACAAGCTACAACAAGCGTTATCCTTCTGATTATGAGGTGTTTAAAGGCTCATCCGACAACAAACAGGCCATCATCGATGCTTACGACAACAGTATTTTATATAACGATTTTGTTATAGATAGCATCTTCTCGTTGCTTGGTTTTTACAGTCAGCAGCATCCCGAGGTGCACGTCTCGGCTTTATATTTCTCCGACCACGGTGAAAATGTTTACGACGAAGGCGAGTATGCGGGGCATGACTATTCTGACAAGATACCTCATGCCAACATCGAAATCCCGTTTATTTTCTGGTTCTCACAGTCGCAGACCAATTATCTTGAAGAACAATACGATTTCCTCGAAAGAGACACTTCGACGCCTTATATGATTGACGATTTGTTCCACACAATAATAGATTTAGGAAGCATCTCCACCAGCTGTCTCGATGCGAGCCGAAGTTTCATCAACAGCAATTACGACGCTTCTCGAAAACGTCTTTTGGAAGATAAAAACTATTATTGATTCGATTAAAGGGTAGGAAAATCTGTTAAAGGTTCCAGTTTGCCTTCCTCAACTTTATAGCAAAACATCGTTTTACCATTAGTCAAGGTGAGATATTTCACTTTCAAGCCGGAGTAGTATCTTATGGCTTGGTCTAACACTTTTTCGGTTATTGGCACTGTTTCCGCTTTACATTCGACTATCATATGGGGCTCGCCGAGGTTGTTGAAAACCACGATATCGGCGCGTTTAGGGAGGTTATTCACCTTGATGGAATACTCCACTGCCACAAGTCCGGCAGCAACTTTTCGTGTCTCCACAAGGTAATACAGCATCTTCTGCCTGACCTGCTCTTCAGGCGTTAAAGAAACCCATTGCCTTCGAAGCGGATCGAAGACAACGGGTTTTTCATTCAATATCTGGGTTTTGAACCAGTCCAATTAGAACGACATTATCGATTTCTTAATTCTTTCGATAGCGTCCATCAATTCGGCTTCGGTGATCACTAAAGGTGGAGCGAAACGGATGATGTGCTGGTGGGTCGGCTTGGCGAGAACGCCGTTGTCGCGCATCTTCAAGCAGACATCCCATGCCTCTTTGCCGTTCATAGGCTTGATAATCACTGCGTTGAGCAAGCCTTTACCGCGCACCTTCTGAATCATCGGGTGGTTGATCTTCATGATTTCCTCACGGAAGAGCTTACCGAGACGCTCAGCGTTTTCCATCAGGTGTTCGTCTTTGATAACCTGCAATGCAGCGATAGAAACTCTTGCTGCCACTGGGTTGCCGCCGAATGTTGAGCCGTGCTCGCCCGGTTTGATGTTCATCATGATGTAGTCGTCGCAGAGCACTGCTGAAACCGGCACCACGCCGCCGCCGAGAGCCTTACCGAGGATAAGGATGTCAGGACGAACGCCTTCGTGGTCGCAAGCAAGCATCTTACCTGTACGGGCGATACCGCACTGCACCTCGTCGGCCATGAACAACA